>JBPOIU010000066.1:0-6225 GCA_052034255.1 Planctomycetota bacterium
GATCAAGAAGATGGCTTGTGGCTTCCGCAACCGCGACCGCTTCCGGAATGCGATCTACTTCCACCTCGGAGGCCTCGATCTCCACCCTCAGCTATCCAATGTCACCCACACAGATTCCTGATGCGCCCCTTTCGAACGAAACGCGCACCGCTCGGTGCTTCCGTGCGAGCGAGTTGTGAGCAAAGCTCCTCAAAGCCTTTCTCTCGGCCACCGTTCAGCGGTCGAACCGCGGCCCAGTCAAGTGTAATGCCGCTCATGATGTGCCCATCCCTAGGTTCCGACGTGCCAGGTTCGCCGTGGCCATGCCTCCGTCCGCCCGATTTGAGTTCGACAGGTCCACCCAACACCACTAAGCGCCGCAACACGTTCTGCCAAGTTCCGGCCCATCTTCTTGCTACCTTACTGATAACCCCGTCGGCTCGCGGCTACTATGGCCCGACCCACTTCGAGAGCATCAGCACGATAGACGGACCCGTGAGACAACGAAAGCCGGCACGCTCCGTTCTCCGGGCGCCCCAGTTGCTCATGCTCTTTTTCTACTCGCGAATCGAACAATCGCTCACTTCGACCCAGCAATCCATCTCACCCCCATCCCCACGCCCTCCTCCCCGGCCTCCAACAACACCACCTCACACCCCTCGCCATCCCCAACCCGCAACTCGAACTCCCTCTCCCACCCCATCTTCGCCCCAAGCTCATGCGCGAGCCGCCCCATCGTGTACCTCGCGTTGATCTCCCCTAGAGCGTGCACCCTCTCCGACCCGTCGTCCCCGCGCACTCCATACGCATCCAGCGTGAACGGTCCGCCATACCCGAGCCGCACGAGCGCGGAGGCGACGACGTCGACCGCGATCGTGACTCGCTCGCGGCCGCGGTCATCGAGCCACTCGGGCTCGCTCTCGAACGTGCGCAAACGCAGCCCCTGGAACTTGCCGCGTTCGTCGACCAACTGTCGATGGAGTCCGATCACGCGCGCGCCGCCCGTCGGCGTGGTCTCGCAGGCGACGCCGAAGTCGAACGTTCTCGTCACCCATGGCTCGACGAGCATGCCGCCGCACGCGGCGATGCGACCGCCGAGAGCTTTGACCTTGATCGCGTCGTCGAGTTCTTCGGGGCACAGCACGAACTTGCCGCGGCCCGCGGCCGACAGCGGTTCCTTGGCGACGAAGGTGCGCAGGCCGGCTTTGGCTACGTGGCGCTTCAGCGCGTCGATCGACGTCACGAACGCGGTGCCGGGATGCGCGAGGCCCGCGCGCTCGGCGACCTCGAGGAAGAAGCCGCGGTGATTCGCGCGCGCGGCGACGTCCCAGCGCACCGGCACCGGGAAGCCGCGCTTCGCGCGCAGGCGCGCGACGTCCTGCGTCTCGGCCCATGCGGTCACGGCGTGGTAGCCGCGAATCGTGTCGAACGAGCCCGTGACGAGCGGCGGGCGCGGCAAGCGCTCGTGTTCGACGAGGCGCGCCGGATCGATCGCGGCCGGTAACCACAGCGGATCCGTCGGCCCGGCAAGCACGCGCATCAACGTACCGGCGGCAGCCGCGTACTTCAGCGCGGCCGAGGTCGTGCCATGCCCGGCCCACTGCATTTCCGCGTGGAGGTTCGCGACGACCAGCGTCGAGCGCGGCGCGGGCTTCGACGGCGTCATGCCGGGCCCCGCTCGTTCGTCGAGCGTGCGAAGCGGTAGAGCGCCGTCGGCCGCTCCGCGCGGCGCAACGCGTCGATGTAGTTCGGATCGAGCCCGGCCTTCACGCGCGACTCCTCGACGAACACGTCGCCCCGCGCGAGCGCGGGCCGCAGCGGATGCGTCAGGTGCTCGAGCCAGACGTCGACGAACGGCCGCTCGCGACCGGCCAGACGGCGCAGCCAGATCGCGCCGAAACGCACGTGACCGATCTCGTCGTCGTGGACGCGCTGCAAGACCGCGGCGGTCGCGGCGTCGCGTGCGGCGAGGGCTTGCTCGCGCAGGAACAGCGCGTGGTCGAGGTTCGCGCTCTCGAACGTCAAGCACATCGCGGCGACGAAGCGCGCCGGCGTCGTCAGTTCGTGGACCTTGCTCCAGAAGTACCCGGACAGCGGTTCGGAGCCGAACTCCACGCCGTACGCCTCGAGGCGACCGAGGTAGAGCCGCAGGTGGATCTGCTCCTCGCCGAGGATGCGCAGCAGGCCGCGCCGGAAGGACGGCGGCGCGTCGGGGTAGCGCAGCAGCGCCCATGCGAACAGCTCGACCGCCTGCAACTCGTGGTTCGCGAGTCCGTGCAGGATGCGCGCGGCCTGCGCCTTGTCGCGAAAGCCGATCGCGGACGGCACCTTGCGCTTGGCGCGCCGATCGGTCGCGATGGCGATCGAGGCGTCGCGGGCCGGGACGGACGGGACGGGCGAACTTGGAGTTTCCCCGTCACGAAGCTCGCGCGGCGGCATGCGGAGCTTGTCCTCGAGCGTCGCGCCGAGCAGGATCGACCTGGCGTAGTCGTTCAGAAACATGACGAGCGGAGCATAGGCAGGCCATGGTCCATCCCATTGCGGCTTTGATCGTTTCGGCCGTGTTCGCGCAATGGGAACCCCCATTCGAGGTCGAACCGCAAGTCGTCACGTCCCCGTCCGGGGCGTGGCGCGCTCGGATCACGCCGGGCGACCGCAACGGAACGGGCCCGTGCGACATCGCGATCGAACGCGACGGCGAGGTCGTGGCCCACGCACGACCGTCGTTCACGTTCGAGGTCGCAGCGATCACCGACTCCGGATTCGTCGTCGGCCACGGCCGCACCGACTCGGGGCCATTCGGCGGCGGCGAATTCGTCGTCGGCGTCGTCAGCCCTCAAGGCGCCGTCGTACGCGACGAGCGCACGGAGCGAGTCGCGAGTCGATTCATGCACCGCCCGCCGAATCCGAGTCCGGAAGGGATGCTCGTGGATCCGCTCGGCCGCTGGTTCATCATTCGCATCGCCGACCCCGACGTGAATCGCCGCGTCGAGACGTGGTGGAACTTCCCGGTCACGACCGCGGACGCGCGCGAGGACGTCGTGCCGCAGCGCCAGTTCGAGGATTCGTTCGACGGGAGGCTCTCCGACGCGCGCGTGATCCCCGACACGCAGTGGTTCGTCGTCAACTGGCGCTGCTTCGTGAGCGACTCTCAACGCATGCGAGTCGGCGGCAGATTCACGGTCATCGATCGCACCGGCGCCGAGTCGTGGCGGATCGATCTGCCGGACGATTACGAATTCGACGGGGACGCGGACGGGGTCGCGCTCGAGGGGGCCTATGACCGGATCGGTCCGATCCTCGCCGTTGGACCGGGTCCGACGTTCGCGCTGTGGCACATCAAGAGCGGTGAACGCGTCGAATACCGCGTCGATGTCGCCGCGGCGGCGGGTGCGCGCGTGATCGAGACGTCTAGGCAGGCATTCGATGGCCCCGCGCACATCAAGGCACTCGAAGAAGCCCGGTGGCCAACATTGCCCACGCGACGCCTCGAACAGACGGCAGCGATCCCGCTGCTCGAGGACGCGCCGCCCCCGCCGCTGCGCGACTTGTGCGAATTGGGGTTCGGACAAGATGGCGACCCGATCGCGATTCGTCGGGACGGTCCAGGTCGATTCACTGCGGTGCTGTTTGGCGCGGAGGGTGGCGCACCGCGCGAGGTTCCTTGGGAGCCTCTGCCCGGCGGAACAGGCAGCGGCAGCGTCGAGTTGTCCGCACTCGGCGCCGGCCGTTGGCTCGTCTCGGCGAGGACCTGGGATCACGCCGAGAGCAGTTGGTTCCTCGTCGATGGCGCAAGCGGCACGCTGCGGCGGCTCGACGGCTTGGATCGTGAGGCCGAAGGCAAGTACGCACGCGACGCGATCGCGGCCCGCGGAACCGCGGATGGCGGCTTCGTCGCGATCGTGAAGGTCAGCACCCGATCGACGATCCTGACGAGCCTCGTGCGTGTCGCCGCCGACGGATCGGAGTCGTGGCACATCGACGAACGCCACGACTTCGAGGAAGCCGTGTTCTCGCCGGTCGACGTCACGGTGCTTGCCGACGGCACGATCGCCGTCCTCGAGAACATCCGAAACGACGTCAAGCTCTATGACGGCACCGGCCATTTCGTCAGGACGATCGATCTCGAACAGACGTTCGGCGGCGAGCCCAACTACGTAACGGAGATCCACGCGCATCCCGACGGTGGCTTCCTGATCGAGGACTTCCACGGCGCGACGACCGCGCGCCTCGTCACGCGGGACGGGGCGCTGCGCGCGAGCTTCACGCCGCAGCTCGAGAGCGGGCATCGACCGGAGGCACTCGCGCGCAACGTCGAAGTGGCGCCCGATGGAACGGTCTGGACGCGCGACGACGGGACTCTCTTCGTGTTGGATGACGCGGGCACGGTGACGCGCGCGATCGGGCCAGCCGACGATCCGAATGCCCTGACGCACGCGGGAGCGATCGCGATCGACGCGCTCGGACGGGCCTGGATCCACGCCTCACGCGCGGACGCGTTGCATGGCTTCGACGCTGCCGGCAAGCGCCTGTGGGTCGCGCGATTCGCCCCCGAGGATGGCGAGCCCTTGGGCTACGGCAACTTCGTGGTGTCGAGACCCGACGGTGGCATCCTCGTCCACCGAAGTTCGGCGGGGATCGGCATCTTCGGGCCGAGCGTCCGGTTCGAAGCCACGGGGCGACGCGTCGGTCGTACCCCGGCGTCCAACTCGGCGTGTGTTCTCGAATTGGCCGACGACCGCTTCGTCACCTCGTCCTCTCGCCGACCGCTGACGATCCTCGACGGTCATGGCGAAACGGTCGCGCAGTACGAAAAGACTCCGGACGGGCGTTGGACTGGGCGCTCACACGACGCGGTCCTGAACGCGGAGGGTCGCGGCGCATTGCTCATCGGCGGATCCGTCGTGTTCCTCGATGAGGACGGGGCGCCGACGCACCACCTCCCGTTGCCGAATCCGATCAGGATGCTGTCCCAACTCGCCTGGAACGGCGATCACGTGCTCGTCGCGGATTGGCCCAGAGCCATGCATTACTCGTTCACGACCGATCGTTGGGAGATCGTGACGGTCGCGGACGAGACCGACGACGCGACGGGCGCAATCGGGCTGTCTCCGGACGGGACGGAGTTGCTCGCCATCGACTCGAAGAGCCATGTTCTGCGGAAGTTCCAGTTGGAGTGATGCGCGCGGTCAGCTGCTAGGCTCCCGCCCGATGCCGTCCGCGCCCACCGCCAAATCGCCTTATTCCCTCGGTCGCAAGCTCACGCTGCTCGCGTGCGTCGTGGTCATCGGCGCCACGTTCTGCGAGGTCGCGGCGCGCATTCGGCTGCACATGAAGTACGGCCGCGCGACGACCGAGATCTACGCCAGCGAGTTCGATCCGGCGACCGGCACGAGCCAGCCGTTGCCCAGCCAGGACTACGGCTTCCTGCACATCAACGCGCTCGGGTTCCGCGGTCCCGAGATCCCGCGGGACAAGCCGGCCGGCGCGCTGCGGTTCGCGTTCCTCGGCGGCTCGACGACGTTCTGCGCCGAGGCGTCGTCCGACGAGGCGACGTGGCCGATGCTCGTCGCGGCCGCGCTCTCGAAGGAACTCGGGGCCCCGTGCGACGTCGTCAACGCGGCGCTGCCCGGCATCGGGATTCGCGAGTTGCGCCGCATCCTGGACGTGCGCGTCAAGGCCACGCGGCCCGACGTCATCGTGATCTACGAAGCGACGAACGACCTGTCCCGCGACACGCGCAAGCTCGCCGACGAGCAAGGCCTGTTCATCGCGAGTGGCGACGAGCGCAGCGCACTCGCTCGCATTTCCGTCGCGTGGGACTTGATCGAGAAGAACCTCCGCGTGTTGGCGCGCACGCGGGACGCCAAGTCCGGCCAGGCGCGCCTCGAGTACGACGCCGATGCGCTGGCCCGCGGCTTCCGCACCGAATTGGAGGGGCTCGTGCGGGAGGCGCGCGCGATCGCGCCGGTCGTCGTCCTGGTGACGTTCTCGACCAAGATGCGCGCGTCGCAGACCGACGCGCAGCGACTCGCGAGCGCGAACACGTCGCTCCTGTACATGCCGTACATGAGCACCGACGGCCTGCTGCGCGGCTTCGAGGCCTACAACCGCGTGATCCGCGAGGTGGCCACGGCCGAAGGCGTCGTGCGGGTGGGCGGCGCGGGCGCGATACCCCCCCACGCCCAGCCCGTCAAAGACACGGGGCACGTCACCCCTGCCGGCGCCGCGCAGCAGGCGCCGCGC
>JBPOIU010000113.1:0-4621 GCA_052034255.1 Planctomycetota bacterium
CCCGCGGCGCCGGGGGGGGGGGGGCGGCCCCCGCGGGGGGCCGCCCCCCCCCCCCCCCGCGCCCCCCGCCCCCCCCCCCCCCCCCCCGCCGGGGGGAGGTCCTCTGTGCGCCCTGGTGCTGTCCGCCATAGGAATGCCGCGCGCGGGCGCGACGCGCGTTGGCGAGGGGGCCGTCGCGCGGCGGGGGCTCGGTCGAGCTCGGGACGGGCTGGGGCGCGCGGCGGTTCTTGCGCGTGGGCTCGACCCTGGTGCATCTCGGACAACCGGCTTTGGATGCGGCCGGCTAGCGGCCGCTTGCCTTCGTTGGGATGCGCGGGCTGACGCCCGCGTTCTGTGGGAGTAAGAGGAGCCGCCGCGACCTTTAGGTCGCGGCGGACCGTGGGTTGGGTGCAACACAGGACGGGCACATGACGGGGACGGAGGCGCGTCTGTCCCCGATGTGTCCCCCGACAGCGACGGGGACGGAGGCGGGTCTGTCCCCGATGTGTCCCCTTTGGTTCGCGCCTCCGGAATCGCGCGCGCGGGCGGGAGCTGACGCACTGGACCCAGGGTCCCGATTTCTCCGCCGACGATTCGCTCCTCGCTTCGAATCCACGACTCCCCGGCGTCCTGCGTCGGCTGCTTGGCGGTGGCTACCATGCTCCGCTCGCGCCCGGCACCGTTCGCCCCGCTGCACCTGGAGTCGTCCCGATGTCCGACCGCGTCCAACTGTTCGTCGCGACCCGCAAGGGCGCCTGGTTCCTCGATGGGGATGCGAAGCGGTCGAGCTTCGCGATCTCCGGTCCGCACTTCTTCGGGCACATCGTGCACCACGTGGTGCTCGATCCGCGCGATGGCAGGACGCTGCTCGCCGCGGCGAAGACCGGGCACCTCGGGCCGACCGTGTTCCGCTCGACCGATCGGGGGCGAACTTGGGCCGAGGCCGTGCGGCCGCCCGCATTCCCGAAGGTCGGTGAAGGCGGTCGCTCCGTCGATCACGTGTTCTGGCTGACGCCGGGCCACGCGAGCGAGCCGAACGTGTGGTGGGCCGGCACCTCGCCGCAGGCGCTGTTCAAATCGCACGACGGCGGCGCGACGTGGGATGGCGTGAAGGGCTTCAACGAGAACGCGATGTACGGCGCTTGGACCGGTGGTCCGCAGGACGGCACGCCGGACGGGCCGAAGATGCACTCGATCAACGTCGACCCGCGCGACGCGAAGCACGTCTACGTCGGCATGTCGAGCGGCGGCGTGTTCGAGTCGCACGATGGCGGCGAGAGCTGGGCGCCGCTGAACCAGGGCATTGCCGCCGACTTCCTGCCCGATCCGAACGCGGCGTTCGGTCACGACGCGCATTGCGTGGTCCAGCACCCTGCGCAGCCCGATCGGCTCTATCAGCAGAACCACTGCGGCATCTACCGCATCGATCGCCCGGCGACGCGCTGGGACCGCATCGGCAACGCGATGCCGAAAGAGGTCGGCGACGTCGGCTTCTCGATCGTCGTCCACCCGAAGAACCCGGACGTCGCGTGGGTGATGCCGATGGACGGCCAAACCGTGTGGCCGCGCACGAGCATCGAGGGCAAGCCCGCGGTTTACCGCACACGCGACGCCGGCAAGAGCTGGGAGCGCCAGGACGTCGGCTTCCCGCGCGAGCAAGCGTGGTGGACCGTGAAGCGTCAGGCGATGTGCACGGATCACATCGATCCGGTCGGCCTGTACTTCGGCACGACGAGCGGCGAGGTTTGGGCGAGCACCGACGAAGGCGCGCACTGGTCGAACGTCGCGCGCCATCTGCCGCACGTCTACGCGGTGACCGCCGCGCGCTTGCCGTCATGAACGTCCGCGTGCCGTCGCCGCTGATCTCGTACACGGGATCGCGCACGCAAGTCGAAGCCGAGGGCGCGACGCTCGCCGCCGTGCTCGACGATCTCGAGCGGCGCCACCCCGGCATCCGCTTCCGCATGATCGACGAGCAAGATCGCATCCGGCCGCACATCAAGTTGTTCGTGGGTGGCCGACTCGCGCGTTCGCTCGCGGAGCCGGTCGCTGCGACCGACGAGGTCATGATCGTGGCCGCGCTGTCGGGCGGCTGATTCGATTCGCGCGGCGGACCGACGGTGCGCGCGCGTCGAAGCAGTCGCCGCTCGCTGGAGTCGCTCGCATGCTCGGTCCATCGACGTTCCTCGTGCTCTGGGCGGGCGTTCTCGTGGTGGCTGGTCGCGTTCAGGACGTCGCCGTCCCCGACGTGCCCTGGCCCGTCGAAGCGGCGTCGAAGCCATTCCAAGAGCTCGGGAATCGCGGGTATCTCGCGGCATGGCTCGGACTCTCCGAACGTGCCGCAGCGACGCCGGATTTGGGCGATGCGGCGCCGCTCGTCCCCGACTTCCTCGGCACGATCGCTCCATGGATCGGCGAGCACGCGGCGGCGCTCGAACAACGTGCGAAGTTGATGGACGTGCTCGGCACGCCCGCGCGCGGAGCGGGCGCGCGCCCCGATTTCGCGGGCTGGCGCGCCGAGCCCGCGGTCGACGCGGTGTTGCGGCTCGCGCGCGATCGTCGCGTCGTCATGTTCGACGAAGAGCACCTGTCGTCGCGCGAGCGCGCGTTCATGCACCTGTTGCTCGAGGGACTTCGCGAAGCGGGGTTCACGCATCTCGCGTGCGAGACGTTGGCCGAGGACCGCGCGTTGAACGAGCGCGGCCATCCCGTGATGACGAGCGGCTACTACGCGAAGGACCCGCTCTACGGCGATCTGCTGCGGCGCGCGGATGCGCTCGGATTCACGTTCGCGATGTACGAAGCGCCGCCCGAGGAGGCTCGCCCGCGACCCGACGACACCTCGCGAAACGATGCCACGAACCGACGCGAGGTCGCGCAGGCGAAGCAGCTCGCGACGTTGCTCGACGATCCGTCGGCGCGCGTCGTCGTGTTTGCGGGGCGGCATCACATCTCGGAAGCGAAGCCCGCCGAACCCGGCGACTGGACGCCGATGGCCGGTGTGTTCGCGGAACTCACGGGCGTCGATCCACTGACGGTCGACCTCATCGTGCTGACCGAGCGCGGCCGCGCCATCGACGATCACCCCGCGTGGCTCGAAGCGCAGGACGAAGGCTTCTTGAAGGACCGGCCCGTGATGCTGTTCGACGCGAACGGAGACGCGTACAGCGCATTGCGCGGTTCGATCGACGCAATGGTGTTCTTCCCGCGGACGCGCATGGTCGACGGTCGGCCCGATTGGCTCGAACTCGGCGGGCTCCGCAAACGCGTGTGGCCGGTGCCCGAGAGCGTGGTCGCCTCGGAAGTCGTGCTGATGCAAGCGATCGTCGCCGGCGAGGGGGGCGACGCGGTGCCGATGGATCAGGTCGTCATCGGGCCCGGGCACGAGCGCGTGCCGTTGCTCTTGAGGAGCGGAGAGTACGTCGTGCGCGTCGTCGATCGACGGGGCGTCGTGATGTGGGAGCAGACCGCGAGCGTGGAGTAGGGACGCGGGGGACGCCGAGGGGCCTGTCCGTCCGGGCACATAGGTGACAGTGCCCGTCCGGGCACATGGGTGACACTTTGATGCGCCCCGGTCGCCGACGATGGCGATCGGGGCGGGGACTTTCGAGGGGGGAGCCGCCCGAAGCCAGCCCTTCAGGCTGGCTGAGCGGAGGGCGGCGTTCCGGGGGGCGAAGCCCCCCGGGAGGATGGAGCGCGAGGAAGGAGTTGAACAACCTGTGGAATCTCATGGTTGCTCAAGCCCGGCTTCAGCATCGTCGTCAGCGCCTTCGTCATCGTCCGCCGACCACACCAACGTGTCGTAGCGCAGCACGCGCTTGGAGATCTCGTCGTAGAGCGCGACCTCGAGCGGTCCGAGATGGATGCACCAGTGCGAGCTGCCGATGTACTCCAGGCCCACGCTTTCGCCGCAGAGCGCTTCGCTCAGGTACACGGTGTTGCCCCGCACTTTCACGATGCCCTTGTTGGTCACCGTGCGCGGAATGAAGGCCGGTGAGTACGTGAATGGCGGGATCTCGTCAGGAAATGGCCGCGGCGAGCGCACGTAGACGGAGCTTGGCGGCTTGTCGCCCAAGGCCTCGTGAGGCCTCTCTTCGTTGTAGATCCGCCGGAACTCTCGAAGGCGCTGCGCCTGCGCCTCTCTGGTGCTCTCCATCGGCGTCATCGCTTCGCGCAGCATCGTGAGATTGAAGCGCTCGTGTCCGCCGTTTTGCGTCGGCTTGCCCGGGTCGATGCGTATCAGCCGAATCCCCAATCGAAGCCATCGGACCGCGAGTTTGCTCAATCCGGCCAGAGCGTAGCTCATCGCGAACGGCGGTCCGTTGTCGGACAGGATCGCGAGTGGCAAGCCGTACTCCTTCATCGCGGGCTCGAGAGCCATCGAGACCCCCTCGGTCCGGTTGTTCGGCAACAAGTCACAGGTGATCGCAAAGCGCGTGACGTGGTCGGTGACCCCCAGCGGCTCGCAGCGCTTCTTGTCACCACTCAGCGCCCAGCCCTTGAAGTCGATGCGCCACAAATCGTTGGGCTGCTCGGCGACGAAGCGGGAAGGAGTCGACGAGATGCCGGCGCGGTGACGGCGCCTTGGCTTGGTCAAGCCGTAGCGCTTGAGGAGGTCGCCGATCGTGCTCACCGCAGGCCA
>JBPOIU010000242.1:0-19092 GCA_052034255.1 Planctomycetota bacterium
CGGAGCCTCCTCCGCTCGGGCCGCGCTCACCTTGAAATCCGCGCTCTCCCTCCCCGCATCACTTCGCGAGCTTCTTCTTCAGCTCGCCACTCCCCGGGAACTTTCCCGCCCCCTTGTTCCAGATCTCCTTGGCCTTGTCGGCCTTGCCCTGGAGTTCGTAGAGGTTGCCGAGGAACACGTACGTCTGCGCGTACTCGGGCTGCGTCTGTCCCGACGCCTCCTGCTGCTGCACCAACGTCTCGAAGTTCGAGATCGCTTCGCCCTGCTTGCCGAAGATCGGCGGCCAGAACGCGAGCGAGGTGGCCTTCGAGAAGCGCGCGCTCCAATGCTGCGGATTCACTTTGAGCGCGGCGTCGAATGCCGAGTCCGCCTTCATGGCCCACACGCCCTTCTGCGGGTCCTCGGTGATCGTGAACAGCTTTTGGAGGTAAGCGCCGCCGAGGTCGGTCTGCAGATCCGCGTTCTGCGGGTCGTCGCCGACCATTTCCTCGATCTGGGCGATCGCGGCGTCGAGTTGGCCGGCGGCCTTGATCTTCGCCCACAGCGCTTCCTTCGTTTCGTAGTTCGTGTCGGAGCGCAGCATCTGGCCGATCAGTCCCGCGAGCTCGACTTCGGTCATCGATGCGTCGGCCTCGGTCGAGTCCGCGTTCGCGTCGTCCTTGGATGCTTCTTGTGCGGCCGTCGCCGCTGCGGCGCGGGCGGCGTTGGCGCGCTGCTCCTCGCGCTGGATCGCTGCGGCCTCGAGGGCCGCGGTCGCCGCGTCCATGCGCTCGACGGCCGCGGCGACGCTCGACTCGAGCTTCGCCACGCGCGCTTCGATCGCGGACGTGTCGGGTGCGGCCGCCGCGTGCGCGGGCGGCTCGGCGAGGAATTGCGGAACGACGACGCCGACCCCAGCGGCGACGAGAGCGGCGATCACGGCGGACATCACGGGAGACGACATCGCGAATCCTCCAAGGAGTGTGGAGACCTGAAATCGAAGTTCGAAGTGTTCAGAGTGCGCGGCGGACGCCTCGCGCCTCACGGTTCCTTGCGGACGAGTCGCGCGACGACGCGCGCCTCCGCGCCCACCGCGACGTCGCAGTGGGTCTCGAGTGTTTCGAAACCGTCGGCCGTGACGCGCACGGTCCAGCGCGTGGCGTCCACACCGGCGAAACGCTTCTCGTCGCGCGCGGTCGTCTGGGCCAGGTCGATCACGACACCGCGCGCGTCGACGAGCTCGACCTTCGCGGCCGGGATCGCGGCGCCGGATTCGTCCTGCGGCGCCACGACCAGCGAGCCGCCGCGCGGCATGCGCAACTCGACGCCGGTCGCGCTCTGGCCGATCGTCACTTGAATGCCTCGTGCGAGTCCGATGCCCAGAGCTTCCGTCGACGACACCGCCATCAAGTCGTACGTGCCCGTCGCGGCGAACGGCGCGGTTTGGAAGCGTCCCTCCGCGTCGGCGACGACCACTCCGGAGAACTCGCACCGGCCGTCCTTCGATTCGAGGATCACGAGGCTCGCGAACGCCACGGGGTCGCCGGTCTCGGCGCGCAGCACGCGACCGCTGATCGTCGCGGTCGGGATGCGCAGCGTGACGTCGCATTCCGGTTCGTCGCGCACGTCGAACTTGCCGATCACCGAAATGCGCTGGCCCGCGAGTTCGACGATGACCGCCGAGTACTCGCCCGTCCGATCGAGACCCACTTCGAAGCGCCCCTGGTCGTCGGTGTTGACGCCGATCCAGTTCTCCGGACCGAGCTCGGTCTCGTGCGACAGCGACAGCGTCGCTTGCGTCAACGGCGTGCCATTCGCCTGCAGCACGAGTCCGCGGACGCGGTACTTGCCGCTGCCGAAGTTCACCTCGACGCTCTCACCGGCATCGACACCGACCGAGCGCACGCTCTGACCCGCCGTCAGCGGGCCGGCGTCGGCGTCGGCCATGTGGATGACGATCCACGCGCCCGCGGCGAGATCGACGATGCGGAAACGACCGTCGGCGTCCGTCATCGCGAAACCGAGTGGAGCCGCGAGTTCGTTCACCGCCTGATGTTGTCCCGCGGCGACGACCATTTCGTTCGCGCGCGGCTTGCCGTCGCGATCGGTGACCCGCCCGAACAGCGTCGCGGCTTGGCCCAGTTCGATGACCACCGGCGCAAGATCGATGCCGGCAGCGGGCACCGACATGCGCAGTTGCTGCGAGCCGAAGCCGGACGCGATCACGCGCAAGCGTTGTTCGCCGCGCGAGACGTGTTCGAGCACGAAGCTCCCGTCTTCCGCGGTCGTCGTGGTCGATGTCACGCGGTCGATTCCGAACATCGAATACCAATGGCGATCGACGGGGACGCCGAGCGCCGGAGTGTCGACCTCCGACAACACCACAGCGTTCGGGATCGGTGCGCCGCCGCGGGCATCGACGACACGACCCGAGACCGATGCGCCGGCGTCGAGCTCGGCGTCGAACGTGCGCGCCGGCGACGTCGACGTGGCCTCGAAGCGTTCCGACTGCCAGGTTGCGTAACCCGGTGCGCGGACGAACAGCTTGTAGACGCCGTCTTCCGGTGCGTAGAGCTCGAGCACGCCCTCGTCGGTCGATTCGGTGCGCGCGGTCACGAGCTGCCCGTACGCCGGCACGCGTCGACCGTCACCGAGGATGCGCTCGAGTTCGAGCAGCGTGTACGTCACCGAATCGAACGCGGTGCGCGTGCGCGCGTCCGTCACGCGGATGCGGATCAGCCCCGGATCGTTCAGGTCGCGGTCGGGCGAAGACTCGACCTCGCTCGCGGCGGGATCGATGCGCGTCGGTGCGGATGCGGTGGTCGTCACGGTGGTCGAGTCGTCGGCGCCCGGCCACGACCGCACGCTGCGCTCGAACAGCACCCACGCGCCCGCGGCGACGGCGAGCGCTTGCGGAGCGTCATCGACCCGAACTGCGTTGGCGCTCGGTGCGACGTCGAGGCGCACGACGTCGCGGCCCGCGTCCGTCTCGGGCAGGGGGCTAGGTGCGTAGGCGAGCGCAAGTTCGCCCGCATCGAAGCGCACCGCTCCCTCGTGCGTCGCCACGCGGAGCGGCGACCGCATCACGAACGCGCAACCCCCGGCATGCAGCCACGCCTGTGTCGGCGCATCGTGGTTGCCACCCGCGGTCGTCGCGAGCTCCAGGCGCGATTCCTCGCGCAGCTCGCACGCTCCGGTCAGAGTCTCGATGTGGAACGTGCGCCCGGTCGGCGTGGCGACTTCGAGGAATGCGTTCGCGGGTGCGATCGTGCGCGTCGCCTCGGCGGCGTGCCACAGGCCTTGCGGTTCCGTGCGCAACGCGATCTCGCCGCGCGCGAGCAGCGCATCGGGCGTCGCGTCCCCGTCCTGGACGAGCGCACGCCACAGCACGATCGCCAACACGAAGCCGGCCGCGATCGCCAGCATGGGCACGAGGCGACGCGTTTGCGTCCGGCGCAGCAGGCGGGGTTCTTCGACGAGAGCGAGCACGCTCTGCTTCAGCAGCGTGCGGAACGCGGGCTTCGGCTGCGCGGGCTTGTACGACCGCGAAAGCAGCTTCGCGATGTTGCGTTCGAGGATGCGCGGATCGGGAGCCATCACAGGCCTCCGCGCTTCTTCGCGATGAGTTCGACGACGCGCGCGAACGCGACGCGCGCCCGGGTCAGCAGCGATTCCATCGCCTTTTCGCCGCGGCCTTCCTGGCGCGCGATCTCCGCGACGGACAGCTCGTCGACGTACTTGGACACCAACGCGCGCCGATAGTCGGGCGGCAACGACGACAGCGCCGCGCCGACCAGCTCGCGCGTCTCACGGCGCTCGAGGACGTGGTCGGGGATGTCCTCGGACTCGACGCCCATCAACAAGACGTCGATCTCCGCGTCGGCCTGGTCGAGCAGATCGTCCAACGCGATCGGTTGCTTCTTGCGCTTCTGCGTCCGGATCTTGTTCTTCGCGATGCCGCACAGCCAGGTGTGGAACGCCGAGCGGCCCTCGAACCCCGCCAAGCTCTGGAACGCCGTCAACATCGTGTCTTGGACGATCGCCTCGGCGAGGCCGACGTCGCGTCCCACCCGATAGAACACGAACTCGAAGAGGGTGTCGACGTGGCGCTCGAACAGCGTTTCGGCCGCGGCGCGGTCGCCTTGCAGCGCGCGGTTCCTCAGGTCGAGGTCGGGGTGGGAAGGGGAGGACGACGGGATCATGGTGGAACTACTGTGCCGGTCGGGCGCCGAGTCCTTCGACGGTTGCAGGAATGATTTTCGAGTGGGCATCCCCGAGCCCTCCCCAGGGCAAGGCCGGATCCGGCCCCGGCCCTACGGACCGTGGACACCCTGGTTGCCCCGGTAACATCCCCCGCTTCGCGCCGCCCTCCTTGCTCGGAGTGTTTTCACATGCGTCACGCCAAGGTCCACCTCGCGATCGCGCTCAGCACGTCACTGCTGTGGTGCGTGTCCGCGCCCGCGCAAGAGCTGTCGTACGAGAAGTACAAGCTCGACAACGGTCTGACCGTGATCCTGCACGTCGACCACACGCTGCCTTCGGTGGCGATCAACACGTGGTTCTACGTCGGCTCGAAGGACGAAGCCGTCGGGCGCTCCGGGTTCGCTCACCTCTTCGAGCACCTGATGTTCATGGGCACCGAGCGCGTGCCGACCGGCCAGTTCGACTTCCTGATGGAAGTGGGCGGCGGACACAACAACGCGTCCACCGACTACGACCGGACGAATTACTACTCGTCGGGTCCGTCGCACATCCTGCCGACGTTGTTGTGGCTCGACGCCGACCGCCTCGAAGACCTCGGACGCATGATGACGACCGAGAAGCTCGACTTGCAGCGCGACGTCGTCCGCAACGAACGGCGCCAGACCACCGAGAACGTGCCGTACGGCAAGTCCGAGGAGATGATCGGTTCGCTGTTGTTCCCGACCGACCATCCGTACCACCACTCGGTCATCGGTTCGCACGAGGATCTCGAGGCGGCGACGCTGCAGGACGTGAAGGACTTCTTCGCGCAGTACTACGTGCCGAACAACGCGAGCCTCGTGGTCGCCGGCGACTTCGATCCCGCTGCCGTGAAGCCGATGATCGCGCAACTGTTCGGCACGCTGCCGCGCGGTGCGGACCCCGTGCATGCGTCGAAGCCCACCGTGCGCACGCCCGGCGTCCGCCGCGTGACGGTGACCGATGCGGTCCAACTGCCGGCGCTGCGCATGACGTGGGCCAGTTCCGCGGCGTACGCGCCGGGGGACGCCGAAATGCAGATCGCCGCCGCCGTTCTCGGCGACGGGCGTTCGTCGCGTTTGTATCGCCGTCTCGTCGTCGACGATGGACTGGCGGTGGACGTGTCGGTGCAACAGATCTCGCTGCTGATCGACTCGATGTTCCAGATCGACGTCTACGCGAAGCCCGAAGCGGATCTCCGCGCCATCGAGCGCATCGTCGACGAAGAGGTCGCCAAGCTCGCGAAGGAAGGTCCGACCGCCGACGAACTCGCGGCCGCCGCCGCACAGGAAGAGCGTTCGCGTGCCGAGCGCATCCAGAACCTCGTCGAGCGCGCGGACCTGATGAACGAGTACCAGTTCTATTGGGGTGAGCCGGACTCGCTGCGCGCGGACCTCGAGCGTTTCCGCAAGGCGACCGCGGACGACGTCCGCGAGGCGGTCGGTCGCACGTTGGTGCAAGACGATCGCTTGGTGTTGCGCGTATTGCCGGATCAGCCGGAACGCGCGGGATCGCCGCGCGACACGCGTCCGGCCGACTTCGCGCCGACGGTGTTCGTGCCGCAGGAACCGACGCGCTTCGAGCTCGGCAACGGCATCGACGTCGAAGCATGGGAGCGCGCCAGCGTGCCGCAGGTCCACGTCTTGCTGCAGTTCGAGTGCGGCGGGGCGCTCGATCCGAATGGCAAGTCCGGCCGTACGCAACTGCTGGCCGCGATGCTCGAAGAAGGCGCGGGGTCGCGCAACGCCGACGAACTCGCGCGAGCCTTCGATGTCCTCGGCGCCGATCTCGACGTCGGTGCGGATCACGAAACGCTGACGATCGGGCTCACGGCGTTGCGCCGCAACCTCGAGCCGAGTCTCGCGCTGCTGCAAGACGTGCTGACGAAGCCGCGCTTCGATCCGAAGGACTTCGAGCGCGCGAAGGCGCTGCATCTCGAAGGTCTGAAGCAGGCACTCGATCGTCCCGAGGTCGTCGGACAGCTCGTCGGCGCGCGCATGTACTGGGGCGCGGATCACCCGCTCGGGACGCCCGCGGGCGGCACGCTCGATTCCGTGCCGACCTTGACGCTCGACGACGTGCGCGAAGCGTTCGCCGGAATCGTGCGACCCGACGCCTGCCACGCGTTCGTCGTGGGTTCGATCGCACCGGCCGACGCGAAGGCCGCGCTCGATTCCGCGTTCGCGCGCTTCGTCGCGCCGTCGGCGCCGAAACTCGCCGGCACTCCGATCGTCGACGTGCCGCAGGCGGACACGTTGCGCCTCGTGCTCGTCGATCGTCCCGGCGCGGTGCAGACCGTCGTCGGCTACACGTGGCCCGGAGTCACGGCGGCCGATCCGCGGCGGCCCGGGTACGAGCTACTCGGCACGATCCTCGGCGGCAGCTTCACCAGTCGCTTGATGCAGAACTTGCGCGAATCGAAGGGCTACACCTACGGCGCGCGCAGCCGCGTGCGCACCGAGCGGACCATCGGCACCGTCGTGGCCGGCGCCGCGGTGCGCGCCGACGTGACCGGGGAGTCGTTGAAGGAGTTCATGTTCGAATTCGACCGCATGCGCGGCGGCGACATCTCCGCGGACGAAGCGGCGAAGGCGATGGCGACCGTCCGCAACGGCCTGGTCGAGGACTTCCAGGAAATCACCGGCGTTGCCGCGTCGGCGGCCGAGCTCGCACTGCAGCGCCGGCCGTTCAGCGCGCTCGCCGAGGACTTGGCCGCGCTGTCGCGGTTCGATGCGTCGATGCTGAACGCGCTGGCGAAGGAGTTCGTCGCTCCGCAACGCGGCGTGCTCGTGCTGGTCGGTGACGCGACGTCGATCCGGGCGCAGCTTTCGGGCCTCGGTCTGCCGGAGCCGATCGAAGCGAAGGAGTGAGAGAACGTGAGTCAATCCGATTGATTCACGTTCTCGGCCTCGCCAGGCGTTGCTCGGCGACGGTAGTCGCCGCCCCGTTCAACAGGCACAGGTGTCCGGCGAGACCGTGAGAACGCGCAGTCTCATTCGGTTGCGGGCGTAGCCCGCGCTGAGAGCGCGGAACGACAAATCACGGAACTCGCCGTGCGCCGCGTTCCACCGGCCTCATGACTTCGGAATGAGCCCGCCCTGCTCGAGCGCGGTCAGCACCGTTTCCGCGTACAGCGCATGGCCTGCCGCGGACGGATGCCATGGATCGATGAACAGGGTCGACGTCGCGTGCTGCGGCAGAGTCTTCGTGTCGACCGCGCCGAATGTCGCGACGTCGCGCGCGCGGAACGCGTCGTAGACGTTCGCCCACACCAGACCCATGCGCTGCGCGGTGTCGACGAGAGCGTGGGTGTAGTCCAACGTCGCGGGCATGTTGTGCTCGCCATCGGCGCGGCGTGGCGGTGAGACGAGGACGAGCTTCGCACCCTCGGTGAGTTCGTTGCGCGCGATCGCGAACATCGCCGGGAACTCGGCGAGCGGGACGCGGGCCTTCGTCTTGAACTCGTCCGTGTTCGAGGACGGGCCGCCGCGCGCCAACCTCGCGCGCAGCCAGCGCACCGTCGCATAGCGCGTGAGGAACGTCGCGATTCGTGCCTTCGTCGACGACAGCAGCAGGATCTTCTCGCCGTCGGTCAAATCCGAGCTTGCCGCGAACTGTTCGTTCACCGCGCCGAACGCGAAGATCACGAGATCGGGGGCGTACGCGCGCACGCGCCCATGCAACAGAGCCGTGCCTTGCGCGATCGTGAAGCCGACGCAACCGAAGTTCAGGACTTCGGCGTCGACGCCGCGGGCTCGCAATGCGGTTTCGAGTTGGCGGGACCAGCTCTCGCGCTCGAGCAAGCCGAAGCCGAACGTCGTCGAATCGCCGAGCGTTGCGATGCGCAGGCGGCCGGGCGTCTTCGCCAGCTCCGCGCGCGGGCCGCGATACCCGTCTTCGTTGATGCGATCCCCGCAGAACTCGGCGCCGGGCCGCGGTTCCCACAACCACTCGTGGCGGAATTGGAAGACGTCGGCTCCGGACGCGAGGCCTCGGTCCTCTTTTCGATTCCAGATCTCGAGCGGGGGTGGAGAGGGCGGGGCGATCCCCGTGGTGACGACGATGAACTCGACCAGCGCGACCAGCAGCAGCGGAGTCGCGATCGCGAGCGCGATCGGTTTCGATCGCTTCGGCGTCCGGGACGCGTCGGACATCAGCGTGCGGTCGACTTCGATGCACCAACGCCGAGGGCGGACAAGCGTTCGTTGGCCTTCTTCGTGTACTGACCCTCGGGGTTGCCCTCGAGTTCGACGACCTGCTGGTAGTACTTCGAAGCCTCGGAGGTCTGCTTCATCCCCTCGGCGCACACGCCGCAGAAGAACAGCGGTGCGGGGTTCATCGGGAACAGCGCGGACGCCTTCTTCAGCGCCGCGAGTCCGCCGCTGAAGTCCTTCGCGTCATGCAGCACGAGGCCGAGGTAGTAGTTCGGCGCGAACAGCTTGTACGACTGACCGCGGCCCTCGTCGAGCTGCACGGCCTTCGACAGCGACGCCTTCGCGGCGCCGAGATCCTCGAGCGCGAACTGCGCGAGTCCGACACCCGTGAGGAACAGCGGCTCGTTCGGCACCTTCGACGCGCAATCTTGCATCGCGCTCAGCGCCGTCTGGACCTTGCTCGTGTCGCTCTTTTGCAGGCCCTCGCCGAGCGCCGCCATGGCCTTGTCGTAGGTCTCGTAGGTCGGTTCGACCGCGGCGATGCGCTTCGCGATCACCGCGAACTTCGTGTTCTTGTCCTTGTAGGGCCGGAACGAGTCCTTCGGCTTGTCGACGAGTTCCGGATGCGTGGTGCGGACCTGCGCATCGATCTCGGCGACGCGGTTCGCGTTCAGCGGGTGGGTGCGGAGGAACTCGACCTCGTCCGCGCCCATCTCGTCCTCGAGCTTCTGGAAGTACTCGAAGGTCTTCTTGCCTTCCATCGGGTCGTAGCCCATCGTCGCGGCGTAGTAGATGCCACGCAGGTCGGACTGGGTTTCCTGGCCGCGGTCGTAGCGCAGCAGCAGGAGCTGGGTCGTGATCGCGCCGAGCTGCGCGCCGACGCCTTGCGTCGCGCCGCCGGCGAGCGAGCTCTCTGCCGTATCGATCGCGCCGACCACGACCGAGCCGATCGCTTGGCGGCCCATCTGTTGGTGGCTGTGGCGATGCTCGACGTGGCCGAGCTCGTGGCCCATCACCGAGATGAATTGGCCTTCGGTCTCCATCGCCGCCAACAGGCCGCGCGTGATGTAGATGTGGCCGCCGGGCACCGCGAACGCGTTCGGCGTCGAGGAGTTCAGGATCGTGAACTTCCACGGGAAGTCCTTCGCGCGCACGCTGTGCGTGACCATCTCCATGATCAGGCCGTTCAAGTACTGGTAGGCCTCGGGATCGTGGTACGGCCCGTCGTACTCGGCGACGATGTTCGGCGCGTACTGATTGCCGAGCCCGAGTTCGTCCTCGACCGACATTTCGCCGAGGCAGAAGTAGGTCGTCGCGTCGACAGGATCGGTGCAGCACGAGTTCAGCAGCACGGCGGCCGCGGCGGACAAGAGGGTTTTCGCGAGCGATCGCATGGGGTGCTGTTCCTCGAAACGCGGGTGGGACGAACGTGCAGGCGCTGGCGTCGGGCTTCCTCACCCGTGACGGGGGGAGGCCACGCGCTGACCGAAGTTAGGAATCGAAGCGGCGCGACGCCAGCGGCGGGTTCAGCGGGCCGTGGCGCAGGTGG
Organism: Planctomycetota bacterium; assembly: GCA_052034255.1. Lineage (GTDB taxonomy): Bacteria > Planctomycetota > B15-G4 > B15-G4 > JADJEK01 > JADJEK01. The sequence continues at coordinate 9,904 of JBPOIU010000242.1, forward strand.
CGAGCAGGTCCAACGCGTCGCGGTCGACGTCGTTCGCGATCACACGGAAGTCTTGGAGGCCGAATGGCGCGGGCTTTCGCAGCGTCTTCCGGACCCGGTCGACGAGTCCCTTCCAGCCCGTGGCTGGCGATTCGGGCCGGCGACGCTTGCCTTCGCGGGCCGGGCGGACGCGCGCGTGTTCGAGCGCCTGTGCGCGTTCCGACCCTCGGATGCCGAGGACTTCGACGGTCGCGAAGGCCGTCCGCAGCACGGCGCAAAACTCGGCGGCGGCGTATTCCCGCAAATGGAACCGGTTCCAGGGCGCTTGTCCGGGGTCGAGCCGATACGTGCGGCTCGGCGTGGTCAGCACCGCCTTGCCGCCCGGCTTCAGGACGCGTGCGAGTTCGCGGGTGAACGCGACGGGGTCTTGCACGTGCTCGATGACTTGGAACGACACCAGTCCGTCGAACGCGCGGTCCGGGAACGGCAAGCGGGCCCCGTCGTAGCGCAGAAACTCGACGTTCGATCGCGGGGTGGCGCGACGCGCGCGCTCGAGCACGTCGGCGCCGATGTCGACGCAGGTGACGCGCGCAAATGCCTTCGCGAGCAATGCTGCGCCGTAGCCCTCCCCGCAGCCGACTTCGAGCACCGAGCTGGCGCCGCGCAGTGCGTCGAGCGCCGCCGTGTAGGCGAACTCATGGCGCAACGCGAGACACGCTTCGGTGGCATCGCGCACGCGCGTCGGCTCGACGCGAGGGCATTGAGCGGGGTCGGTCGTGTCCTGCACGGAATCCAGCCGAGGGGAACCGGAAGGCGCGCATCGAACCCAGACGAACACGAGGTGTAAAGCCCGAGGCCCGGCCCGCAACCGAGTGAGCACCACCACCCGGACGAAGTAGCCGCCGGCAATCCTGTCCGGCCAGCCGGACGAAGTAGCCGCCGGCAATCTTGTCCGGCCAGCCGGACGGAGTAGCCGCCGGCAATCTCGTCCGGCTACCCGGACGCATTTGCCGGCGGCAATCCTGTCCGGCTACCCGGACGCATTTGCCGGCGGCAATCTTGTCCGGTTCAAGTCTTTACAGGATGATGGTTTGCGTCCGCGCGTCCAACGATTAGAGGCCGAGCACCTTGAACTCGGCCTGGGCCTGGAGCGGGCCGAACGCGAGTGCGAGCGTCACCGCGTGCGACTCGTCGACGTCGGCGGCCGGCACCAGGTGCAACTCCATCGTCGCTGCGACGGTCTCCGAGCGCGTCACGGTCAGCGGGAGTTCGATCCCCCCGCGGGCTTCGGCCGGCCAGTTGGCTTCGAGGCGCTGCGCGAACAGCGCGGTGCGCTCGAATGCGACGAGCGACCACGCGTCGCCGTCTCCCTTCTTCAGGGCGACGCCGTAGCTGCCGGCCGGCAACGTCACGCCGCCGAAGTCGAGGTCGTTCCACGTCTCGAGGATCGTCCACGTGTCCTTGCCGAGACGGACGCGGGTGCCCGCCGGGATGCGGCCGGCTGCGGCTTCGAACTCGGGCTTCCACGACGGCGCGCCGTACTCGACGAACACCTCGCTGCGCACGAGCTTCGAGCTCGAGCCGTCCGACTTCGCCCAATCGAAGAACACGACGCGTGACAGCGCACGGTCGACGTCTTGATTCGCATGGGGCGGGTTCTGCGCGACGAGACCGAGGGCGGATGCGGCGACGAGGACGAGCGATGAGACACGGATCATGACGGGTTCCTTGTTCGTCGAGGGTTCATGGAGGCATGGGTTGCGGGCCGGGCCGTGATTCGAGCAAGTCGGCGCTTCGTCGCGGAGATTCTCGGGACTTTTCGACGTCCCGCCGTCCGGAGACGGTTCACGACGCCCGCGGGCGGTCGTCCCATTCGGGCGCGACCAAGCGACGGCGCCCGTCGGGCGAGCGGGCCACCCGTGCATCCGCCGGGTCGAACGCGCGATCCCACAATTGACACGTCACCTGCTTGTGCTGCTGATCGAGCGCTTCGCAGTAGTTCGTGAACTTGCAGCGCGCGATCGAACTGCCGAGGCCGAGCCGGACCTTCTCGAACCAGTCGGGATCGGCGAGCGACTGACGGGCCGCGGCGACGAAATCGGCATCGCCGCGCGCGAGGATGTCCTCCGCCGCGGAGAACGTCGCGATGCCCCCGGCCGTCACGACGGGCGTCGTGCATCCGCCCGCGCGGACCGCCGCCCGAATCGCGGCCGCGAGCGGGACGTTGCGCGCGAACGGCCCGCGCTCGTCGATCGTCACGGTCGGCATGCACTCGTGTCCGCTGCGTCCCGTGTACGGATACGCGGCCTCGCCGACCTTCGGCTGTTTGGCGTCGTCGAACTTGCCGCCCTTCGAGATCGACAGGAAGTCCATGCCCGCGCGCGCGAACGCCACGCCGAACGCGATCGCGTCGTCGACGGGCGAGCCGCCGTCGATCACCTCGTCGCCGAGGAAGCGGCAACCGACGACGAACCGCGCGTCGACGCGTGCGCGAACCGCGGTGAACACCTCGAGCGGCAAGCGCAGGCGGCCCGCGAGCGATCCACCGTAGCCGTCGTGGCGCTCGTTGGTCCGCGACAGGAACGACGCCATCGTGTACGCGTGCGCGTAGTGCAGTTCAACGCCGTCGAAACCGGCGCGTTGCGCGCGCTCCGCGGCCGCCGCGAAGAGTTCGGGCAGGACACGCGGGAGCACGCGTACGTGCGGCAGATGCGTATCGGTCACGCGTTCGCGGGCGCCGAAGTCCAGCGCCTCACGCTGACGTGCGTCGAGCGTCGCGTCGATCGCGGCGCGCGGGGCGTCCACGAACCAAGCACGCAGCGCGTCCTCCACTGCCCCGGCGATGGTGGCGTCGCCGGTGTAGGCGAGCACGCGCTCGCGCAACGGGTCGTCGATTCGTAGGAAGCGCGTGAAGAACGTCTCGGGCTCGGGGCGGCGCTTGATCGCGAGGAAGTCGATCAGCTGGATCAACAGCAGCGTTTCGCCGTGCGACTCTTCGCGCACGACATCGGCGAGGCGCTTCAACCCATCGACGAAGCGGTCGTGACTCGCACGGAGCAGCGGCCCACTCGGGACGTCGCGAATGCCCGTGGCTTCGACGACGAGCACGCCGGGCTTGCCGCGGGCGAACCGCGCGTACCAGTCGAGGACGTCCTGCGTGACGACGCCGTCGCCGCTCGCCCGCCATGGCACCATCGCCGGCACCCACGTGCGGCGCAGCGCGTGACGGTGGCGACCGAGCGCGCACGGCGTGAACCAGCGCGCGGTCGCGGCTTCCGCCGCCGTCGGCCACGTTTCGTCGGGGAGTGCGTGACGCACCATCGCGGCGCGTCGCTCACTTCTCGAGCCAGACGCGCACGCTCGTGCCGTCGGGCGCCGGTTCGTAGAAGATCTTCTCGCCCTTCGCGAGGATGCGCGCCATGGCGTCGAGCCACAGCCGGTGCTTCGCGAGCTCGCGGTTCTTCGACACTTCTTCCAGCAGCGTCGTGAAGCGCTTCGCTTCGCCGTTCGCTTCGGACAGCGTCTCCGACGCGTACTTCACGGCGTTCTGCATCTGGCGTTCCGCTTCCGCTTGCGCGTCCGGCAGTGCTTTGCGGCGTTCGCCGTCGGCTTCGGAGATGCGGCGCTCGCGTTCCGCCTTCGCCGACTGGACGTCGGTGAACGACTCGCGCGCGGCGACCGGCGGGTTCGCGTCGGTGATGTTCACCTGCGTCAGCAGGATGCCGGAATCGAGGCGGTCGAGGAACGCCTGCGCGCGCGCGAGCGCGTCGAGCTGCAGTTGCGTCTTGCCGCCCGAGATCAACTCGTCGATCGTCATGCCGGAGGCGAGCTCGGAGAACGCGGTCTCGACCGCGATGCGGATCACGAACGACCGCAACCCGAGCTGCGCGGCCGTCGGCCCGGGCTCGAGTTCGTTCAGCGTCGCGAGACTCTTGCGCGGGTCTTGCAGCGAGTAGTTCACGATCGCTTGCAGCTCGACGATGTTGGTGTCGCCGGTCAGCCACTGCGATTCGGTTTCGGTCGGTAGCAGATTGCGGATGCGGTCGTTGAAGCTGAAGCCGACCGGCATGCGCAGCGTTTCGGTCGGGATCCGCACGATGCGCTCGAACGGCGGCGGCCACGCGAAGTGCATGCCCGGCGGCGCGACGCGGACGAACTTGCCGAAGCGGTAGACCAGCGCGAGCTCGCTCTGCGCGACGGTGAATACGCCGCCACCGATGGCGTAGCCGATGAGGCCGAGCCAGAACAGGAGCGCGAGCGCGCGACCGAACACGAACAACGCACGCGACTGGCGCATGACGTCAGTGGTCCTTCGGCGCGCCGTCGTCGGTGCGCGACTTGTTCGGGACCGACAGCTCCACGAGCTTCAGCAACGGATGGTCGTTCGGAATGACCAGCGTCGATTGGCTCGTCAGCATGGTCTCGAACACTTCCAAGCCCTTCGTGAACGCGAAGAACTCGGAGTCCTTGCCGTACGCCTCGGCGTAGATGCGCGTGGCCTCCGCGTCGGCGTTGCCGCGCGTTTCGGTCGCCTTGCGCTGCGCTTCCGCGACGAGTTCGGCGACCTGGCGATCGGCCTCGGCCTTGATCTTCTGGAACTCCGCGTCGCCTTCCGCGCGGTACTGGTCCGAGATCGTCTGCCGTTCGGTCTGCATGCGCGTGAACACGGCCTGCTTGTTCTGCGCGGGGAAGTTGAAGCGCTTCAAGCGCACGACGACGACCTCGACGCCGAAGCTGTCCTCGCATTTGCGTTTGGCCGCGGCGGTCAGCTTCTCGAGCATCGCGTCGAGTGCTTCGGAGTGGCCTTCGATCGACACCAGCGTCGAGAACGGATGCGACGCGAGCACGTCGCCCGTGATCGACCGCAGCACGTCGGTGAGGCGCAGCCCCGCGCCGTCCATCGAGCCGACCGTCTTCATGAAGCGCATGTGGTCGGTGACCTTCCACGCCATGAACGGATCGACGATGACGTTCTTCTTGTCCTTCGTCAGGTACTCGCCCGAGCCCGGATCGAGGATCTGCACGCGGCGATCGATGCGCACGACGGTGTCGAGTGGCGCCGGCCACGTGAAGTAGAGGCCGGCTTCGTCGAGCGTGCGGCGCGGATCGCCGAAGCGCGTGACGACGACGACCTCGCCTTCGTTCACTTGGACGCAGCAGGCCCAAGCGAGCAACGCGCCCACGGCGGACAGCAGCAACAGGCGGAATCCGTTCAACATCAGTCTTCGTCCTCCTGCGGGAGTTCCGGCAGGCGCGGCGCGTTCGACGCGCCGATGGGCGACGCGTTCGAGCCGGGGCGGCCCTTCCACAGATCCACGGTCACGCGATCGCCGAGAAGGACCACCAGCGTGGACTTCTTCAGCGCGCGACCGAGCGCTTCGAGTTCGAGTCGGAGTTTCGTCAGCGGCGCATGACTCTGGAACGCCGCGTTGATGTTCGCGTACGCGCTGCCTTCGCCGCGCGCCTTGCCGAGCACTTGCGCCGCCTTCGCGTGCGCTTCGGTCTCGATCGACGCGGACTCGCCGCGCGCGCGCGCGAGGCGCTCGGTGGCGTAGCCGCGGCCGCGCATCGCGCGATACGTGCGGTACTCGAGCGCCGACGCGACGTCGCGGTACTGGTAGTGGACGGCGCTTGGCGCATGCAGCTCGAGGATGTGGACGGCGACGGCTTCGATGCCGGTATGCATGGCGTCGAGGTCGCGCGCCAGGATCGCGAGGATCTCGGCCTCCATGACTTCGCGACTCGCGATGAGGCTCTCGTCGGAACGCGTATGGCCGATGTAGCGGCGCAACGACGACTCGGCGAAGCCGCGCAACAGGCGCTCCGGCTCCGCCAATCCGAACGCCCAGATCCGCGGATCACGGACGCGGTAATGCACGGCGAACGAGATGCGCAGCAGGTTCTCCTCGCCGGTGACGAGCTCGTCCTCGTTGCTCTTGTTCAGGCCCTCGACGTCGGCGAAGAGGTCGAAGTTCTCGCCGTAGTTCGTCGATTCCGCACCGAACACCACGCTGCGGACTTCGTCGGTGCGGACGGTCACGACCTTGCTGAACGGGTAGGGCAGGTGCAGGACGACGCCGGGCTCGGTGCGGGTGTCCACGACTTTGCCGGAACGCAGCACGAAGCCGGTCTCGCCCGGATTCACCGCCGAGTAACCCGTCGACAGCCAAACGCCAAGCAGTGCGAGGACGCCGACCGTCTTGCCGACGCGGCCGGTCGGATCGAAGCCGAACGGGGCGCTGGCGGACTTCAGCGCGTCGCCGATCCACGCGACGAAGCGCGTGCGACGCGCCGACAGCAGCAAGAGGGCGGACAGCAGCACGGCGAACGCTTGCGCGATCGGCGACGGCGCGCTGGAGAAGTCCTCGACCAGCGCACGCGGATCGCGATCGAACCACGCGTACAGGTTGTCCGCGAGGAGGCCGAAGCCGAGCGCGAACACGGCGATCGTGATCACGTAGACGACCGTCGAGCGCAGTCCGAGCAGGCGGCGGACGACGAAGATCGTCGCCATGCTGGTCGCGGGGCCGGCGAGTAACAGCACGAGCGCGGCGCCGGGGTTCAGGCCTTTCGCGATCAGCGCGGCGGCGACCGGAGTGCTGCCGGTCGCGCACACGTACATGGGGGTCGCGACGACGAGCATCAGCAGCATCGCGACGAAGCCGTTCGGGATGACTTCGCCGAAGTAATTCGGCGGCACGAGAACGGTGATCAGCCCGGAGACGAGGAAGCCGAGGATGAACCAGCGCGACAGGTCGTCGAGCATCGGGCCGAGCGCGTATTGCGTCGCTTCGCGCAGGACTCCGACGACGGTGCGCGGGCGGCGTGGCGTCGCGCCGAGTGCGTTCGGAGCATGCGCATGGTCATGCGGATGGTCATGCGCATGGTCGTGGTCGTGTGCGTGACCCGCCGCAACACCGTGGTCGTGACCGTGGTCGTGCGCATGGGCCGGGGCAACCGGCGTCGTCGCGCAGCACGCGTCCGCTTCGGGGAGCGCGGAGTTCGGGTCTTGCAGCGTGTCCTGCCCGTTGCGGACGTCCCAGCCGAGTTTGACGAACAGATTGATGATGACGCCCGCGGTGGTCGCGGTGACGACTCCGGCGATCGGGCGCAGGAACGCCATCATCGGGTCGATCAAGGACCACGTGACCGCGAGTTGGTCGACGCCGGTCTCGGGAGTGGAGATCAGGAACGCGGTCGTCGCGCCCTTGCTCGCGCCGCCTTTGCGCAGTTGCGCGGCGGTGGGCAGCACCGAGCACGAGCACAACGGCATCGGCGCGCCGATCGCCGAAGCGATCACGACGGAACGCAGATCGTTGCCACCGAGGTGCTTCAGGATCTTGTCGTCCGGCACCAGCGCCTTGATGAGGCCGGCGATCAGGAAGCCGAGCAGCAGGTACGGCGCGGACTCGCAGAGGATCGTCCAGCAGGCGTAGATCCATGCGCTGAGGAACTCGATCATGCGCAACCCTCGTGGATCAAGCCCATCAGCCCGATGCCGGCCGCGAGCAGCACGAGCTTCAGCAGGCTGTCTTCGCGGTGGTGGAAGACTTCAGGCAGGAGCTCGCAGAGGCAGACGAACAGGAACGTGCCGGACGCGAGGGCCGTCAGCACGCCGATTCCGTAGGGGCCGAGCCACGTCGAGGCGAGGTGACCGACGAACATGCCGGTCGGCGTCACGGCGCAGAAGGGCACGAGCATGAGCAGGGTCGTGAGCCGCTTGAACGACGCGAGTTGGAACAGCGTCGTCAGCGAGAAGGCCTCGGCCGATTTGTGCGCGATGATCGAGATGAACAGAGCTTGCGCGACGACGTCGTTGCCGAGGTTGACGCCGAGGCCGATGCCGTTCGTGAACGAGTGGATCGAGAGACCGAGCAGCGCGTGGAGACTCGTCGTGCGGTGGCGGTGGGTTTCGTCGTGGTGGTGGTGGCGCAGCAGCAGCGCTTCGGTCAGGTAGACGCCGAGCACTCCGAGCAGCACGAAGTACCACAGCGAGCCGTGACCGTGCGCGTGGTCGAAATGCGCGTGGTCGGAGTCGTGCGACGCGTCGTGCTCGTCTACGTGCGCGGGGGCGTCGGGCGTCGGATGCGCGGCCTCCTCGGCGGCGAGGTTGGCTTGGTACTCGTGTTCGAGGGCGGACAGCTCGGGCAAGAGGTGCAAGAAGACCGCGCCGAGGAAGATGCCGGCCGACAGCGCGAGGATCGCGTGCTTGACGCGGTCGCTCCAGCGGAACATCAGCGGCAGGCAGCCGCCCAGCAGTGCGACCGCGAAGATGGAGATCGCTGTTTGGAGCATGTTCGGGGTCTACTCGTGCGTGCGCCGGCCGAGGGAACGGGGAGCCACCATAGAGGTCGCGGACGGGAAGCGACGCCGTTCGCACCGCGTTCGACAGGCGACGCGCCGCGGGGGACGATCCGGCATCGTTCGCGCTGGACTCGATCGCGAGTCGATCCGCGGCGGATCACGCGCCCCTCATGCGCCCGTCATGTGCCCAGCGTGCGCCAATCGTGCGCCCATCGCGCGGCTCATCCGAAGTACGGCGGGGCGTTGCCGGGGCGCCACTTCACGTTGCAGCCCATGCTCGGCCGTTGGGTCGTGGGGACGGGACTGCCGGCGAGGACGGCAGCGAGCGCCGTGCGCAGGTCCGTGCCGGTCACCGGGATGCCCGAGTCGGGGCGGCTCGAGTCGAATTGCCCGCGATAGACGAGGCGGCGGTCCGCGTTATAGAGGAAGAAGTCCGGCGTACACGCCGCCGTGTAGGCCTTGGCGACGGCTTGTGATTCGTCGACGAGGTAGGGGAACGGGTAGCCGACGGCTTCGATCTCCTCGAGCATCTTCTCGGGGCGGTCGTCGGGGTACTTCTCGAAGTCGTTGGACATGATCCCGACGACGGCGGCGCCGTCGGCTTGGGCTTCTTTCGCGAACTTCGCGAACTCGTGGCGGATGTGCTTCACGTACGGGCAGTGGTTCGACAAGAAGACGACGAGCAGAGCCTTCGCCTTGGCGAAGTCGTCGCGCTTCCAGAGGGTCCCATGCGCGTCGGGCAAGGCGAAGTCGGGTGCGGGCGAACCAAGCGGCGCCATCGTGGAGGGAACGAGAACCATGGGCAGGACTCGGGAGGGGAAGGGGAGGGAAGTCGCGACTGCCGCAGAGCTTAGCCCGGAAGCCCCCGCGTACCCGGACGAAGTAGCCGCCGGCAATCCTGTCCGG
>JBPOIU010000058.1:0-12227 GCA_052034255.1 Planctomycetota bacterium
CCTGAAAGTACTTCATCTGCGCTGATTGATCCTGACGCGACTCAAGCAGCCCAACAAAGCCATCGACTCCGCCGAGCTTCCCGCCGAACTGCTCCGGGAGCATTTCTAATTTATAACTCTGTATAACGCCCACGGGCAATTCCGTCCATCCACCGAATAAAGTACGGTCATGCGACATGGCGATAGTGTATAAGTACGAATCGCCAAGTCCGCCGACTTGCGTAGCATCGTTAAGCTCGCCTGTCTTCAGATCGCCAAATGCCAGCAGGCAATCGCTACCATTGACTGTTTTCACAGGACCTAAGCATGCTAGCTGACAGCTCCCCCTGAAATTCCCACCGATGGCAAACGCATCCCCATCGACGCTGCAGCTGGTGAACATAGCGTCCGCATCTGATATAATATAATCACAGGTCGCGATCGCCGTGGATTTGTCGACAACGGCATACCAACCAGATCCGACGCCCGCGACGTCTTTACGACCGCACGTTACGGCGTATGAGCCACACGATGAGACGGCCATGTCTCGAACATCGAATCGACTAGAGTCGGACAGAGAAATAGATGTAACATCTACGCTATCCGTTAATAGCTTTATCCATGCGACAAAAACGTGTTTTCCACAAACTACGCCCTCAGCCGAACCGAGTACCGAAGACGTGCTATTTCCGACAACAACAAACTCGTCCTCTGCAATTGCGCAAGCGAGAAGAGGTTGTTCATCGCCAACGGAGTGCACAACATATTTTTTCTTGGGCGAGTGCTCGTCGGCATCGACTGATCTTTCGATCCAAATATCGCGTAAAGTTGATCGCGAGTCATGAAACTCTGTTCCGACCGCAATTGTAATGTCACTCTTTGGGCGTAATATAATGTCTGCTCTAGTAGTTGAATGAGCTTTCTCAGACTGAATCCCCGTCGAACTCGCACGCGCTACTGATGCATCGATGCAAAGCGCGGCCAGGACCAAGACGACACGCGCTGACGGAGTATTCATGTAAGTATGCGCCCTCTATTAGTTTACGTGAATTGGGGGTACTGGCGTCACAGGCCCACCGGCTCCTCCAGTGGAAGGCCCGCCCCCGCCCTGCGTATGGTCCAAATACTCATCCAGCCCTCCGGACATAGAAGCTAAGTAGTCCACCGAGCGATCGCCTCCGCACGACCCTGCCCTCCTTCCTCCCCACATCGTCTTCCGCCCTCGGCATCGGCATCACGTTCCCGAACCCCATGTGGTAGCGCTCTGCGTGGTAGTGATCGACGTACGCATTCAGCGCCCGCTCGACCGATGCCCGGCCGAAGAAGGTCAGCTTGCCGATGCACTCGTCCTTCACGGTCCGGATCCAGCGTTCGACGAACGCATTGAGGTTCGGGCTGCGGGCCCGCATCGCCACCGGGCGCACGCCGCCGTCCCCGATCAGTCGGCGGAAGTGCTCGCTGAACTTCGTATCCCGGTCGTGCAGCAGGTACTTCATGCCGCTCAAGAAGCCCACCCCTTCCATCGTTACGTTGCACGCGATCTGCGCCATCCACTCTTCGGTCGGATGACGCGTAACTTCGGCGACCTCGACTCGGCGTGTTCCACGTCCTACCCCACTCGGCGCAGCATCGTCCAGGCGTCGACGGTCAGGAAGTCGGTCGCGACCAGGACGCTCGTCTGGGTCTTGATGAACTCGGTCCACGTCGTCGTACGTTCGCGCCCGGGCACGGGAGCCATGCCGTTGTGCTCGAGGATGTTGCCGACCGTCTGGGCGGTGACTTTGATCCCGAGATTCGCGAGCGCGCCCGCGATGCGGTCGTAGGCCCGCCACTTCGACTCGATGGTCAGCGCCACCCACCTTCCCCTCGGTGGATTCAGGGATGACGACGTTCTTCAGGCGCTCCTTCGCTGCGAGCCGCCGGCAGTCCTTTTCCCACCGCCGTCGCGGTGGTGCCGCGACGCATCAGAACAACGCGATCACGAGCGCGTTCGAGAGAGCCACACCTGCGGGCGCCGTGGGGTCGAGGATCGCCGTCTGAAGGACGAGGTTCGAGGTCTGTGTGTACATCGGAATCGTCGTCGACAAGGTCCAGCCGCCCGTCGCGTCGGTCGGAATGAAGAAGAATTTGAAGAACTGAGCTTCGGCGAGCGTGCCGCCGAATCCGGGCGCCGGTTTCGGGCTCGTATTCATAGTGAGCTGGACGAAGCACAGACAGCTGAGGGTCGACGCCGGAGCGTTCGACAGCGTGAACGTTGCCGGAGCTCCGATGTCGTTCGCGCCGATCGCGACCAACTTGGGAGCTCCGCCCGATCCACCGAGTCCTAACCCGAAGTCGATCACCGCGCGTACGTCGTGTCGATACGCGTTCGCGAGTCCGTTCGCGATCCCTGCCGCCGGCCAATCGCCGGTGGCTTGGAAGAAGGTCCTGGTCCCTGAGTCCGAGACTCCGCCGACCGTAGCCTGTTTGACTGCCCCGTAATTAAGAACCCAATTCACCACGTGGACGCGGCTCAGCAGCTGGTCCTTCAGTTCGATTCGATAGTTGAGGCTGGAGGTCAGGCGCCATCGGTACTCGACCCACCGTCCGTCACCGGACATCGCGCTCCGCGAGATCGTGGGATTCGGCACCTCGGAGGCCAATTCGTTCGTCACGGTCTGGAACGTTCCCGCGTTGGCGTCGAAGACGACGAGTCCCGGGAACTTGATTTCGTTGGACTCGAGCAGGATCAAGTTGCCGTCGGTCGACATCGCCGAGACCATGACCGTCGACGTCGCGCCACTCCGCTTCGGGTGGGCCGCGGTGACGGCGCCGGTGATCAGATCACGACGAACGATGTCGATGCCGAGCACGTCGCCCGGGAGGACCGGCGCCTGAGTCCCGAACGTGATGAACCTGCCATCGCCCGAAATACGCTGGGCGTGAGTCTCCCCGGGAACTTCCGTGCCCGCACCATCGAGCGCAGCGAACGCGACGGTATGCGTGGACGTATCGAACACATACGCATCCACGTCAGGAGTGGGGTCGATCGGGTCCAGGTGCGTGAGGGACGTCCCGAACAGGACGAGCCTGCCGTCGTCCGAGATGCTCGGAGGCGAGAACGCGAGCGGGTTCGGACCGCCGTCGACGAGCAGTTGCGTCGTCCCCGTCGTGAGATCGTGCAGCCACAGATCCGCAGGGAAGATCGTGGTGAAGACGACAGTGCTCCCATCACGCGACATCGTGGCCGCGTCGACCCGCGTCAGCGGCCCGAACGAGGCACCCGCGGGCGGGATCGAGACGTGTGTCAACGTATCGGCGGCGATGTCGCGCACGAACGCATCCTGTTCGAAGTCGGTGTCGCTGGCAGCCAGATTCGTCGCGCTGCCCAGGATGAGGACGCGATTGCCGTCTGCCGAGCAAGCGACAGGTCGCATGCCGCCATTGGCTGGACCATTCGGTCCGTGCGAGATCGGCGTGGTGAGGCCGGCGTGTGCGGACGCAACGATCGCGGCGCAGGCAATGGCATGGAACGTGACGAGAAGTTGGGTGCGCATCGTGGCTCCATTTCCCGAATGAGCTCATGCGCGAGGCGCCAAAGCCCCGCATTCAGAGGCACGGTACGCAACATCGGCGTCGATTCCACGCATCGAGTGGTCGCTGATCGACGGTCCCACCCCGGGGGGCTCAGAGGCCGTGAGAGAATCCCCCGCGAGCTGCGGAACGAGCGAGAACGGCGAGCGCGAGGAGGATGGCCGAGGCGACTCAATCGAAAGAGTCGGTGAGGCTCTCCGGTCGCGGAGCGACCGGATTCTCCAGACACGAAGCGATCGTCGTTCGCAGCCGATCCGGCGCCGCGGGGGATTGTTTCACGGCCTCCTAGCGCTTCGCCTTCGCCGACGCCTTGCGCGGGGCCGCCGCGGTGGGCCGCCAGCGCGCCAAGAACCCCGGCCCGGCGTACACCGCGCTCGCGCCCAACTGCTCCTCGATGCGCAGCAGGTGGTTGTACTTGCAGACGCGATCCGTTCGGCACAGCGAGCCGGTCTTGATCTGGCCCGCGCTCGTCGCCACGGCGAGATCGGCGATGGTCGTGTCCTCGGTCTCGCCGGAACGGTGCGACACCACGCACGCGTAGTTGGCCGCGCCGGCCATCCGCATGGTCTCGAACGTCTCGGACAAGCTGCCGATCTGGTTGATCTTGACCAGGACCGCGTTCGCGAGGCCGTCGCGGATCCCCATGCGCAGGCGTTCGACGTTGGTCACGAACAGGTCGTCGCCGACCAACTGGACTTTCTTGCCGAGGCGATCGGTGAGGAGCTTCCAGCCGGCGAAGTCGTCCTCGCCGAGCCCGTCCTCGATCGACAGGATCGGGTACTGCGCGCACCAGCGCTCGTAGAGGTCGACCAGCTGCTCGGCGCTCATCGCCTTGCCGTCGACCATGTACTTGCCGTTCTGGAGGAGCTCGTTGCTGGCGACGTCCAACGCCAGCGTGACGTCCTTGCCCGGAGTCAGTCCGGTGGCCGCGATGGCGTCGAGGACCGCGGTGATGGCTTCCTCGTTCGAACGCAAATCGGGCGCGAATCCGCCTTCGTCACCGACTCCGGTCGCCAGGCCCTTCTTCTTCAGGACGCTCTTCAACGCGTGGAACACTTCCGCGCCCCAGCGCAGGCCTTCCGCGAAGGACGTCGCGCCGACCGGCTGGATCATGAACTCCTGCAAGTCGACGTTGTTGTCGGCGTGCGCCCCGCCGTTGACGATGTTCATCATCGGCAGCGGCAACACGCGCGCACCGGCGCCGCCGAGATAGCGCCACAGCGGCAGCCCGGACGCGGCGGCGGCGGCCTTCGCGACCGCGCAGGACACCGCGAGGATCGCGTTCGCACCCAGCTTCTTCTTGTTCGGCGTGCCGTCGAGCTCGAGCAACATGCGATCGACCGCGCCCTGATCGAGGGCTTCCTGGCCCATCAAGGCGCGCGCGATCGGGCCGTTGACGTTCGCGACCGCTTTCCGCGTGCCCTTGCCCAGATAGCGGGACTTGTCGCCATCGCGCAGTTCGACCGCTTCGTGCGTGCCGGTCGATGCGCCCGACGGCACGGCGGCGGAGCCGACCGATCCGTCTTCGAGCAGCACCTCGGCCTCGACCGTCGGGTTGCCACGCGAGTCGAGGATCTCACGAGCATGGACGACGTCGATCAGCGGCATGGGGATCTCCTGAGCAGGCCAACGAGGGCGGGCGAACGGGGAAGCGGCGGATTCAACCGTGGCCCCAAACCCCAGGCAAGCGCGAGGCCGTCGGCCGCGACGTCATGCCACGCCGCGCGACGGTCGGAATGGCGGCGCGATCCCGGCGGAGTGGAACGGCTTGATTTCAGCTGCCGTGAACCTGGTGGACACGGCCACCCGTGAGCGGCGGAGGCTTCGCGCCTTCGAGGAACTCGCCGTCCTCGTGGGCGAGCCCCGCGAGATGGACGCCGAACCACAGCGTCCGGGCGACGAGAGTGACGAAGAACCCCGCAGCGAGCGGAAGGTCCACCGCCGCCGTGCCCGGAAGCTCACCGCGTCCGGCGACCCATAGGATCAAGGCCTGGAGCGCGCATTCGAGCGCGAACTCGGGCCCGGAGAACGGCGCCCGCAGCAACGCGAACACGAACCACGTCAACGTCAGCGCCCACAACACGCCGCCCGCGAACGAGCCGAGCCCGCCAGCGGAGAACGCCGCGAGCAGGCCGATCACCGCGAACGGCACGCTGGCGAGCGCCGCGCTGCGGAAGCCTTCGCTCCAACCGCCGTGGAGCCCCTGGGACTCAGCGCCGCCCGCCTCGCCCGCGGCTCCGAGCGGCGCCCGGACCCCGGCCCGCGCTTGCGTGTTCGTCGCCCGCTTCGCGCACTCGACGCACAACCGCGCCCACACCATCCGCCGCAGATGGGCGAGCAGGAAGCGGTTGCCGCAGGAGTCGCATCGGGCCGTCACGAGTCGCATCGGGCCTCCGCCCGCGTGCATCGACGCGAAGCGGGGCCGACTTGACGCCCGAGTCCCGAACCTCGCGCATTCCGCCGCGTGCCGCGGGGATCGCGCCTCAGAGACCGTGAGAGAATCCCTCGCTTCGAGGGATTGGTTCACTCCCCGCCGATTCGAGCGAGGATGCTGGCGTTCAACTCCGCGACCTTCGCCGTCGAGAACAGGCGCTCCACGAGCGCGTACGCGAACTCGAAGCAGGTGCCCGGCCCTTGGCTCGTCAGCAGCTTGCCATCGACGACGACGCGCTGCGCCGCTTCGACCTGGACGCCGCCGCGCGCCAGTTCGGCGTGGACCGATGGGTGCGCCGTCGCACGCTTGCCCGCCAGGACGCCGGCCGCGAGTAGCACCGTCGGCGCCGCGCAAACGGCCGCGATCCACTTGTCGGCGGCGGCGAACTCGCGCACGGAGCGCAAGATTCGCGCGTCCTGACGCAGTCGAGCGGTCCCAGGGCCGCCGCCTGGCAACACCAGCGCGTCGAAGGCGGCCGCGTCGACGTCGTCGAGTCGACGATCCGGGACGATGCGGACGCCGCGCGACGCCTCGACGCTGCCGTCCTCCAGCCCCACCACCACGACGCTCGCGCCGGCTCGGCGCAGCACGTCGATGACGATGACCGCTTCCATCTCTTCGCAGCCCGCCGCGAGCGGCACCAGGACCGAGACCATCGGACGACTCCTCGGGGTGGTCGAGGGCCGCAGATTGCCGCGAACGAGCGGTGCGCGGAAGACGCCGTGTGGATTGGGCGTTTGACTTCCGCGGGCAGAGTCCGGAGAGTTCCCGCGTGAGTTTCGAACCATTCGCCCTCGATCCCCGACTTCTCTCCGGCATCCGCGACATGGGCTACGACAAGCCCACGCCGATCCAAGAGCAGGCGATTCCGCAGATCCTGACCGGCCGCGACGTGCTCGGCATCGCCCAGACCGGCACCGGGAAGACCGCGGCGTTCCTGCTCCCGGTGCTCCATCGACTGCTGCAGAGCCAACGCGGTTGCACGCGGTGCCTGATCCTCGCGCCGACGCGTGAGCTCGCGATGCAGATCGAGGACAACCGCATCGGGCTCTCGTACCACGCGCCACTGTCCGGCTCGATCGTCTACGGCGGCGCCGACTATGCCGCGCAGGAACGGGCGCTGAAGGGCAAGCCGGACATCGTCACGGCCACGCCGGGGCGCCTGCTCGATTTCCTGTTCCGCGGCATGCCCGACCTGTCGCGGCTCGAAGTGCTGATCCTCGACGAAGCGGACCGCATGCTCGACATGGGCTTCATGCCCGACATCGAGAAGATCCTGCGCCGCCTGCCCGAAACGCGGCAGAACCTGCTGTTCTCGGCAACGATGCCGCCGGCGATCGAACGCTTCGCGAATCAGATCCTCCGTGATCCGCTGCGCATCGTCGTCGGCCCGACGTCACGTCCCGTCGACCTCGTCGATCAGTCGGTCGTCCACGTCAGCGGCAACGACAAGATCCGACTGTTGCTGCACCTGCTCGAGGATGGCGACCTG
This sequence comes from Planctomycetota bacterium, assembly GCA_052034255.1. Lineage (GTDB taxonomy): Bacteria > Planctomycetota > B15-G4 > B15-G4 > JADJEK01 > JADJEK01. The sequence continues at coordinate 7,479 of JBPOIU010000058.1, forward strand.
AGCTCGGTGCTCGTGTTCGTGTCGACCAAAGTCGGCGCGAGCCGCGTGTGGCGCGACTTGGTGCGCGCCGGCGTGCCCACGGGCGTCATCCACAGCGATCGCACGCAGCAAGAGCGCTTCCAGGCCCTCGAAGCATTCCGTCATGGTGAACATCGCGTCCTGGTCGCGACCGACGTCGCCGCGCGCGGCATCGACGTCGATGGCATCAGCCATGTCGTGAACCTCGACGTGCCGCGCTCGCCGGAGGATTACGTCCATCGCATCGGCCGAACCGGGCGCGCCGGAGAGACCGGCCATGCGTTGACCTTCGTCGCTTCCGACGACGAGCGCAAGCTGGCCGCGATCGAACACCTGCTGAAGAAGACGTTCGAGCGCCGCACATTCGACGGCTTCCGTGCGCCGTCGCGTGGCGACGGGCGTGCGGACGGCTTCGATCGCGGACGGCGCTTCGACGGCCCGCGTCGGGGGGGGCCGCAACGCTTCGACGGCCCGCGAGATCGGGGACCGGCGCGTGACCATGGCCGCCCGCCGCGCGGCGAGTCGCAAGCTGGCCCGACCGGCGAGGGCAGCAGCGGCGCTGGCTCGGCCCATGAACCGCGCACCGGCCACGACGGTCGACCTCGCGATTCGCGCGATGCTGGCGGTCACGGTCGCCGCGGCCACGCGCCGCGCGATCCCGGTGGAAATGGCGGACCGCACGAGCAAGGTGATGCCAGCGGCGGCGGCCCGCCGCGCCGACGTCGCCGTCGGGGCGGTCGAGGCCGGGGAACTGGCGGCTCTCCGCCGCCGCAGACCTGAAGCGCCCCGCCTGCGCGCGGCGATCCGGATGCAAGCGAAGGGGGCTGGTGCGGAGATCCGCACCAGCCCCCTTCGACCGTTCGGCGCGAACGCCGAACCGATCCGTCAGTACTTGACGGCGCGCGCGAGCAGCAGTGCGGATCGATCCGCGACCGACAGCGCCTTCGCGCCACCGAGCGCAAGAGCGGCCGCGCCACGCAGCGCCGCGTCGGCGCTGTCGAGCGCCGCACGCAATGCCGTGATCGACCCAGCGGTACCGGAGTTGTCCTCCAGCACGCCGCCGAGCGCCATGGCCGCGGCAACGCGCGCCTCACCCGATGCCGCGCTGTTCAGGAACACGCCGAGCGCCGCGCCTTCGGCCTCCGGGGCGCCGAGCTTCGCGAGCGCCATCAGAGCCGGCACTTGCACCGCGTCCTCACGGCCCACGGCGCCGATCAGCGCGGAAGTCGCGGGACGCAACGCGGAAGCATCGAGCTTCGCGAGGGCTTCAGCGGCCTTGCGCGCGAAATCGTCGGCCGCCATGCGCTCGTCGTTCAACTTGGCTTTTTCGAACGCGGCGGCGAGCGCCGGTTCCAGCATGCCCTTCGAAACCGGAGCCGCGAGCACCGCGGCGACCTTGTCACCGAACAGGCCGGCGATGCGCTCACGCTCGGACTCCGCGCAGATCAGCACCACCGCGCAGTCCTTGGTCCGGACGTCGCGCGCCAGGATCCCGACGATGTGGTCGGCCGGCACGTCCTTGATCGACGTGCGGATGATCACGCAATCCTTCGGGCTCTCCTTGGCGCGCACGATGCCCATCGCGCCGGTCTTCTCGCCGACCGCATCGCGCTCGCGGTTGTCGACCATCGCGACCAGTTCGTTGATCTCGGCCGGGTTGTCGCTGATCACGAGGACCTGGCGGATCGAGCCCTCGGCGATCGCGTCCGCGAGAGCGGTGACGACGTCCGTCGACGCGCCGCCGCGCGCCAGCGAGAGCGCCGCCATGTAGCGGTAGCGCTTGTCCGGGCTCCGCAGCATGTCGGCCGCACCCGCGACCGGCTCCACCGCGATGTCGTCCGCGGCGCCCTTGTTCCGCGGGCCCATCGCGCCACCGAGGCGCAGCAGGTCGGCGATCATCGGCTGCAGCGAACGCCAAGCGGTTGCGTCGGCGTCGTTGAGTTCGACCGTCGGGGCGACTTCGGCTTCGCCTTCGACTTCGACGATTTCCTCGGCGACGACTTCGCCTTCGTCCTGCGCGTCGTCACCTTCGTCCTGGGCGCCGCCATTGCCGCCGTCGGCTTCGGGCTCTTCGCCCTCCATCGACTCGGATTCGCCGCTGCCCTCTTCGCTCGTCTCTTCGGCCGCTCCACCTTCGTCGGCAGCGGCTTCGGGAGCCGGACCGAGCGGAGCGATCGCGTTCAGCAGCCCGGCATACGCCGCGAGCAGCGTGCGCTGCGCATCGACGTCGGACGGAGCGAGCTTGACCGCTTCTTCGGCGAACAAGCGCGCGTAGGCAGGGCCGTAGATTTCGGGGGTGCAGGCGCGGTTCGCGACTTCTTTGCCGTTCCAGAAGAACACCGCGTTCGCGCCGTCGTCGGCCGGTCGCGCGCCGAGCGCGTGCGCCGCGAGCTGCTTCCACGCGGATGCCGCATCGGTGCCGCCGCCGCCGAGCTTCGCCAGCGCGGCCGACGCCATCTGGCGCACGATCACGTCGGTGTCGTTCGCGGCCAGAGCCGTCAGCGCCGGAACGCAGCGCGCGTCCCCAGCGGCTTCGAGCACGAGGCAGAGATTGCGGCGCACCATCGCGTCGTCGGAGTGCAGCGCGGCGAGCATCGCCAGTACGGCGTCGCCCTTCAGGCGGCGCATCGCGTAGACGGCCTTCTCGCGCGCATCGATGTCGGCGTTCGTGCCGATCCAGCGCAACAGGCCGTTCACCGCGAACGGGCCGTGCTCGTCGACCAGTGCACCCAGCGCCTCTTGACGCTCGGTCCACTCGCCGGTGGCAACGGTCTTCGCGAGCTCGCGCACGCGGTCCCGATCGTTCTTGAACTCCGCCGCGGAAGACGTCGCGCAGAGCGAGGCGACGAAGCAAACAGCCGCGACCGACGGGAGCGTCACACTGAACCGCATTCCGAGACTCCTAGGTACGCGAAGTACGCGAGAACCACAGCTCGTCCCGTTGCCGACGCCGACGAGGCCGATGCCCGGGGACCCTTTGGTGTAGGTGACCGGAACACAAGCACTTCGCTCGACACTTGCTGGACCGGGACGAAGGCGGCGGAACTCTAGGGGTCGCATCGGCGAGGATCAAGACACCGAGAGGCCGGCCGTGCCGTTGTGTAGCGGAGGTCGGGATGCGGGCAACCGCGCCAAGCGATTGCGATGATCGTCCGCCCGTCGGTGCCGCCTAGACTCCGCGGCCATGAAGTCGTCGATCCACTTCCTCGGCGCGGCTGGCACCGTCACCGGCTCGCGATTCCTGTTCGAACACGAAGGCAAGCGCCTGCTGGTCGATGCCGGGCTGTTCCAAGGCCTGAAAGAGCTGCGCAGTCGCAACTGGGACGACTTGCCCGTCGCCCCGTCCAGGATCGACGCCGTGCTGCTGACGCATGGGCACATCGACCACTGCGGATACTTGCCGCGGCTCGTCCGCCAGGGATTCGCGGGTCCGGTGTTCTGCACCCCCGCCACCGGGGACATCCTGGCGCTGACGCTGCCGGACAGCGCCCGGCTGCAGGAGGAAGAGGCCGCCTTCGCCAACAAGCGCGGCTACTCGAAGCACCGCCCCGCGCTGCCGCTGTACACCGAAGTGGAAGCCGAGCAGGCCCTGCGCAAGCGCCACGTCGTTCCGTACGGCGCACCCTCGGAGCTCGTGCGCGGCATGCGCATCACGTTGCGCCCGACCGGGCACATCCTCGGCGCGGCCTATGCGGAGATCGAAGCGGGCGGCCGGCGCATCGTGTTCTCCGGCGACGTCGGCGGCTACGACTGCGCGGTCATGGGAGCTCCGGCACCCCTGCCCGCGGCGATCGACCACCTCGTCGTCGAATCGACCTATGGGGGCCGCATCGAGGAATCGACACCGATCGCGGCCCAGCTCGAGCAAGCACTGGCGCCGGTCCTGCGCAATCGCGGAGTCGTCGTGATCCCCGCGTTCGCGATCGGACGCACGACGATCGTCCTGTACTGGCTCCGCACGTTGATGGAGGCCGGCAAGATCCCGACCGCTCCGGTCTACGTCGACAGCCCGATGGCGACCGACGCCGTCGAGATCTACGCGCGCTATTGCGACGAGCTCAACGTGCGCAAGGAAGTGCTCGAAGACGCGAATCTCTGCCCGATTCGAACGCGCGACATCCAACTGGTCCGCAGCCGCGACGACAGCAAGCGCCTGAATGGCTTGAAGGGCCCCGCCATCATCATTTCGTCGAGCGGCATGGCGAGTGGCGGGCGCGTCGTCCACCACCTCGCGCAACGCCTGCCCGATCCGAACAACCTCGTGCTGCTCGTGGGGTACCAGGCCGTCGGTACACGCGGTCGGGCGCTGATCGAGGGCGCTCGCTACGTGCGCATGTTCGGCGAGGACGTCACGGTCCGCGCGAAGGTGGCGTCGATCCGCGGCTTGTCCGCTCACGGCGATTCGAACGAGATCCTGCGCTGGCTGAAGACGACGGATCGGCCGCCGCGTCGCACGTTCCTGGTCCACGGCGAACCCGAGGCGCTCGAAGCGATGGCCGATCGCTTGCAGCGGGAGTTGAAGTTCCCGACCTACACGCCGCGCTACCTCGAGCGCGTGGAGCTCGACTGACGGAGTTCGTCGCGTCGCGCGGTTCACTCCCGCGAACGCGCGAGGCCGCGCACCCTCGGAGGATGCGCGGCCTCGTCGTGTCATCACGCGGGTTCCGCGACGATCAGCTCTGGAACTGCAGCTTCACCGCGTTCGTCAGCGTGATGTCGTCGCTCGCGCCC
>JBPOIU010000051.1:0-8525 GCA_052034255.1 Planctomycetota bacterium
CTACGTCTGAGAGTCGTCGCGTCCAGCGACGACTTTCGGACGTAGTTGATCCCGCACAAGGTGTCCGAGGCGACGGCAGTCGCCGCCCCGTTCAACAGGCACAGGTGTCCGGCGAGACCGTGAGAACACGCAGACTCATAGGGTTGCGGGCGTAGCCCGCGCTGAGATCCCGTGAATCAACGAGGCGCAGACCCGTCGGGTCTGCCCCCAGTTGAGTCACCGTTTGTCCGCCTTGCCCTGCCGCTTCCTGCTCTCCCTGCTCTCCCTGCTCTCGCTGTTTCCACTGCGAACTGCATCCCTCGTCCCCTGCCTCCCGCCTGAACTCATCGGACGAACGAAAGGGGGAGGCAGACCCCGCATTTTGCGCCGAGAATTCATGTCGGCGATCTCGCGATCTCGCGTGTTCGTTCACGGCGATCGACCGCTCTCCCGGCCCCCGATCGCCGTGGAGGCTCTCCCATGACCGAAGTAACCCTCGCTCGCCCGCGCCGCCCGCTGGAGTTGTTCCACGTGGCATGGCTCGCGGTCGGGCTCGGCATCGTGATGCAGCTCATCCTGCTCGGGCTGAAAGCCAGCCCGCCGACGCGCGAGTGGGCGGCGGAGCTCGCCGGCAAGATCTCGTGGTCGGTGCTCGTGTGCTCCGCGCTCGCGGTTGCGCGCGCGTTGAGCAGCGCCGCGCAAGGAGCGATGGGCCTGGCCGGGCTGCTCGGCGCGCCATTGGCAGCCACCGCGGCCAAGGTCGTCCAGAAGTCGACGGCGTCCGCGCTCGGGCTCGCGGAGGACACCTCGCTCTTGCCGTTCGTGTTCGTCGGCACGCGGGCACTCGAGTACCTCGTACTCGGCATCCTGCTCGCTCGGCTCGCGCGGCGTGCGAACGTGGGAGTGATGCACTACCTGCGAACGGGGCTGCTCGTGGGCGTCGTGTTCGGCGCCCTCGTCACGCTGACCAAATCGGATCTGACGGCCACGATGGTGCTGTCGCTCGCGGTCAACGAGTTGATGTTCCCGGTCGGATGCTCGCTGGCGTTGTTCGCCGCCGAAAAGCTCGCGACGCGCGCGGACACCGCGACCGTCGCCGCGGTGTGACGCGCACGCCGTCGGCGCGGCGATTTCCGATCCGACGTCGGAGATCGGCGAACGCGCGGTGTGGCACCGCGGCTATGGTTCCGCCCCCGTTCGAATCGGCCGGATGGGGCGGAACCGATCGATGCATGACTTCCCTCTGCTGCTCACCGTCGCCGCGGCATTCGCTGCCGCGTGGGCGCTCGGCATCGTCACGCACAAGCTCGGGTTGTCGCCGATCGTCGGCTACTTGCTCGCCGGCATCCTGATCGGTCCGCACACACCGGGCTTCGTCGGCGATGTGCGCGGTGCATCGCAACTCGCGGAACTCGGCGTGATCCTGCTGATGTTCGGCGTCGGCTTGCACTTCCGGTTCAAGGACTTGATGGCGGTGCGCGCGATCGCGATCCCCGGCGCCCTCGGACAGAGCGCCGTCGCGACGCTCGCCGGCCTGCTGATCTTCAGTGCGTTCGGCTTGACCGCGTCCGCCGGCCTCGTGCTCGGCGTCGCGCTGGCGGTCGCCAGCACGGTCGTGTTGATGCGCGTGCTCGAGGACGCACGCCTCCTCGAGAGCCCCGCCGGACATGTGGCCGTCGGTTGGCTGATCGTCGAAGACGTGATCACGGTCGTCGTGCTGGTGTTGATCCCGGCGCTCGCGGGCGCCGAGGAATCGAGGGCGGACGGCGGCGCGCTGCAGTCGCTGCTGTGGGCGTTGGGCAAGCTCGCGGCACTCGTGGCGCTGGTCGCGGTCGCCGGCTCGCGGTTGGTCCCGAAAGCGCTGGTGCTCGCGGCTCGCTTGCGCTCCCGCGAACTGTTCACGCTGACCGTCCTCGTGGTGTCGATCGCGGTCGCGACCGGCGCGGCCGTCGTGTTCGGCGCATCAGTGGCGCTCGGCGCCTTCCTCGCGGGCATGGTCGTCGCGCAGTCGCCGGTGTCGAAGCAAGCCGCCGCCGACGTCCTGCCGTTACGCGATGCGTTCGCCGTGTTGTTCTTCGTGTCGGTCGGCATGTTGTTCGATCCGAAGGTCCTGCTCGAGGAACCGGGCATGCTCGCCGCCGGTCTCGCGATCGTGCTGGTCGTGAAGCCGCTGACCGCGCTCGCGCTGGTCGCATGGCTAGGCCATGCGCCGCGGACCGCGCTGACGGTCGCGATCGGCCTGGCGCAGGTCGGCGAGTTCTCGTTCATCGTCGGCGACGTCGCGCGCAAACTGTCGATCCTGCCGGACGCGGGTCACGACGTGCTGGTCGCGTGCGCGCTGGTGTCGATCACGTTGAATCCGCTGTGGATGCGCGGGCTCGAGGGGATCGAGCGGCGGCTGACGCGTACACCGTGGCTGTGGGCGTCGTTGTCACGGCGCTACGAACGCAAACAGGCCGCGCGCAGCGTGCAACCGGAGTTCGTCCCGCACGACTCCGACCAAGCCTGCGCCATCGTGGTCGGCTACGGGCCGGTGGGGCAGCACGTGCATCGGTTGCTGGCGGATGCGGGGCTGGGGGTCGTCGTCGTCGATCTGAACATGGACACCATCGAAGGTCTGCTGCGGCGCGGTGAGCGCGCGATCTTCGGCGATGCATCGCATCCCGCGATCCTCGACGCCGCGGGCGTGCGGCGCGCGTCGCACTTGGTGCTGACGACACCGGACTCGGTGCGTCGCGCCGAGGTCGCCGCGCAAGCGAAGGCGCTGAATCCGCGCCTGCACGTGCTCGTGCGCGTGCGCTACTTGCGTGATGCCGGCGTGCTGCGACAGTTCGACTTGCGCGCCGCGGTGATCGACGAGGGCGAAGCGGCGATCGCTCTCGCACGCCGCGTGCTCGCCGACACCGGAGCGGACGTCGAGCGCACGCAGCTCGAACTGGCGCGCATCCGCAAGGACTTCGACGACCACGCGTGAGAGACCGTGAATCCATCCGATTGATTCACGGTCTCGGCCTCAACAAGTGTTGCTCGGCGCCGGCAGTCGCCGCCCCGTTCAACAGGCACGGGCGAACGGCGTTGAATGACGCGAACGACGTGTGCATGCGGCGGTCAAGACCTCGGTCGCTTCGCGACCGGGGTGCTGCCTCGGACGCGTTCTGAGTTCGGCCGTGAGTCACTTCCTCTAAGCGGGGGATTCATTCACGGCCTCTGAGGCGCGACGGGCGTGGTCAGCGTGACGGTTCGAAGATCGCGAACACGCAGTCCAGCGCGCCGTTCTTCACGCGCAGCGTGCGCGCGGGTCGTGCGCCGAGTGCGTCCAGCAGTGCTTCGTGCACGAGGATGCCTGCGCGCCACATCGCCCACTCGGCGCGCAAGCGGCGACCGACTGCCCGCGCGAGTTCCTCGGCATCCGCGCCCCGTTCGAGCCGGACGCCGTACGGCAAGTTGGCGAACAGGTCGCCTGGTGGTCCGAGTTCGAGCGTACGCAGGTCCCCGCTGGCGAACTGGACCTGGTGCCCGATGCGCGCGTGCTCGGCGTTGCGGGTGGCTTCCGTGATCGCGCGGGGATCGAGGTCGAAGCCGCGTGCGACGTGCGTGGGCGCCGGCTTGCGTCGTGCGCGCGCGGCCTCTTGGACGGCGCGAAACGCGCGCGCGTCGAAGCCACGCAGCCATTCGAACGCGAACTCGCCCTTCTTGCGGTGGATCGCGGGTGCCTTGTCGAGCGCGAGGTACGTGGCCTCGATGACGGCCGTGCCGGAACCGCAGCACGGGTCGACGAACGGCCGCGAGCCGTCGACGCCGAGTTCCATCAGCAGCGCGGCCGCGACGTTCTCCTTCAGCGGCGCCTTGTGCGTCGACGCGCGGCGCCAACCTCGGCGATGCAGAGGCGCGCCACTCAGATCGAGCCCGACCGTCAACCGCTCCCGATGCCGATGCACACGGATCGCGATCGCGTGCGGATCGGGTGCATCCGCCTTGCGCGCGACGCGTGCGGCGGCGAGCACGATGCGACGCAATGCCACTGCTTCGCGCTCGGCCTGCGCGGGCTGGAGCGCTGCGTCCTGCACGTGGACCTCGACGTCGCGGTCGGTACGCAATTGTTCCGCCCACGGAATCGACTGGATGACGGATTCGACGTCGGGTGCGCCGCGTTCGGCGTGGAACACGACCTCGAGCACGCGTGACGCCGCGCGCAACTCGAGATTCGCGCGGTACGCGGTCGTGGCGTCGGCATCGCAGAACACGGCCCCGTGCGCGATGGACACGGCCGAGACTCCGAGCCGTTCGACCTCCGAACGTGCGATCGGTTCGAGTCCGGGTGGAACGGCGATCAACAGACGCACGGTCAGCGCACCGGTTGCGGTCGGCGCCGCAGCGCGAGCACGGCCTCGACGACGAGCCAAACGCCGAGCGCGAGCAAGAGGAACGCGGCCAGCGCGTTGGCGGCTTTGATGCCGTCCACCGCGGGGCCGGCGAAGGCGGCGCGCGTCGCGCCGACCGTCTGCAAGAGCAGGGCGGTGAACGTCACGCCCAGGATGAACAGCAACGGCGTGACGGTGAAGCGCGTGGGTTTGCCGCTGGCCTTCAGCCATACGGTCAAGCACAGCAACGTCAGCGCCGCGAGCAGTTGGTTCGACGTGCCGAACAGCGCCCAGAACTCGCGGTACGAGTTCGGCGGTGAACACAGCAGCAGCGCCGCCGGAGCGCCGACCGTCAACAGCGTCGCGACGACGGTTCCGACGCGACCCTTCCAGCGGAACAACTCGCAGAGGATGTAGCGCCCGAGCCGCACCGCGACGTCGAGCGTGTCGAACACGAACGTCGAGAACGCCATCGCGCCGAACGTGCGCGCGAACGCCGCGTGCTCGGGGCCGAGCCATTGCGTCAGGAAGCGGCCGAGCCCGTCGGCGTAGATCACGCCGGGCGGAGCCTTCGGATCGGTCGCGACCAGCGCCGTGCAGAGCGCGAGGACCGCGACGAAGGCCTCGGCCAACATCGCGCCGTAGCCGACGGGCTTGCAGTGGGTTTCGTTCGCGACTTGCTTCGAGGTCGTCCCGGAACAGACCAGGCCGTGGAAGCCCGAGCAGGCACCGCACGCGATCGTCACGAACAGGAACGGGAACAGCGGTGCGCCGTCGAGTCCGAACCACGGCGCTTGCGTGAACGCGGGGCGATCGATCACGTGGCCGCCGAACACGACGCCGAGCGTGCCGACCGCCAGCGCCAGGTAGAGCACGAACCCGCCGAGGTAGCCGCGCGGCTGCAGCAGCGCCCACATGGGCAGCAGCGAGGCGACGACGCAGTAGACGAGGATCCCGAGTTGCCATGTGCGCGCCGACGCGACGAGCCACGTGGATGCCTGCGTGCCGGCCCACACCGCGACCAACGTGGCGGGTACGAAGATCAGCGTCAGCAGTCCGAGGCGCGGCGCGAATCGACGCTGCAGGAGCCCCATGACGATCGCCACGGCGAGGTACAGCGTCGAGCTCAATGCGACCGCGCCACCCGGATCGAATTGCGTGATGCCCGCGAGCTCGTCGGCGGCGCCGACGAACGTCCCCGCGGTGATGTCGGTGAATGCCATCACCACGTAGACCAGCGCCAGCCAGATGAACACGAGCAGCAACACGCCGGCGCGTGGCCCGAGGTACTGCCGCGCGATCTCCGCCACGGAGCGGGCGTCGTGGCGCACCGACGCGAACAGCGCGGTGAAGTCATGGACCGCGCCGATGAACACGACGCCGAGCAGGATCCACACGAGGCACGGCAGCCAGCCGAACTGCGTGCAAGCGAGGATCGGTCCGGCGATCGGTCCCGCGGCCGCGATCGCCGAGAAGTGTTGACCGATCAAGTAGGGCAGAGGCGTCGGTGTGAAGTCGACGTCGTCGCGCAGGCGTTGCGCCGGCGTGCGGGCAGTGCGCTCGGGACCGAGCGCGCGCACGACGAGGCGGCCGTAGCCGACGTAGCCGAGGACCAGCACGAGCAATGCGCCGAGCGCGAGAACGGCGAGCGGCATGCGTCAGTGCTCGACGAAATCGAGATCGCGCGCATACGTCTCGCGCAACCCGGCCAACATGAGGAATGCGAGCGTCAGCACGCCGACGCCGACAGCGACGGCGGCGCCCACCGGGCCGAAGCCACGCGTGGCTTCCGCGCTCGAGACGATCGGTGCGTCGCGCAGGAGCTCGTACGCGATCATCAACAGGGGCACCGTTCCGCGCACGAAGTTCGGAGCGCTCGTCGTGACGGTCGCGCGCAGGTTCGTGCCGAACTGTTCGGCCGCCATCGTGACGAACACGGCCCAGTACCCCGAACCGAGGCCGCACAGGAAGCAGCCGATCTTGAACGCGAGCACCGAGCGCGGGCCGACCGTGAAGTAGTAGACGACCGCGACCACCATCAGGCCGAGGAAGAGGGCGACGGCGCGCTTGCGGCTCTTCAGGCGCTGGCTGAGCAGGCCACTGCACAGGTCGCCGACGGACAGCCCGGCGTAGCACCAGAAGATCGCGTCGGCCGCGACGGGCGGCGGCGTCATGCCGAGTGCGGTGCCGAGCTCGGGCGAGAAGAACACGAGCAGGCCGACGACGTACCAGATCGGGATCCCGATCGCGATCACGCGCAGGTAGGGGCCGAGGCGCTTCCTCGACGAGAACAGTGCGAGGAAGTTGCCGCGGGTGACGCCGTGCGTACCGCGGACGCGCGCGAACAACCCGGACTCGGCGACGCTGACGCGCAACACGAGCAGCGCGAGACCGAGGCCACCACCGATGAAGTACGCATGGCGCCAGTCGAGATGCTGCGTCGAACCGACCAGCGACGCGGCCAGCGCACCGAGCAGACCGACCGCGGCGACGATCGTGGTTCCGATGCCGCGCGTCTCCTTGCTCATCAATTCGGAGACGAGCGTGATGCCGGCGCCGAGCTCACCCGCGAGCCCGACGCCAGCGATGAACCGCCAAGTCGCGTACGCCGGGATCGACTCGACGAAGCCGTTGGCGATGTTCGCCAGCGAGTAGGTCACGATCGATCCGAACAGCACCGACAGCCGACCATGCCGATCACCGAGCACGCCGAACAGCACGCCGCCGACCAACATGCCGGTCATCTGGCAGTTGATCAGCAGTTCTCCGACGTGACCGATCTGGTCGGCGGCGACGCCGAGGTCGAGGAGGCTCGCCTTGCGCACGACGCCGAACAGCACCAGGTCGAAGATGTCGACGAAGTAGCCGAGCGCCGCGACCAAGATCGCGAGCCAGATGGCGCGTTGCGAGCCCGCGGGTTCCGACACCGGCGGCGAGGCGCTCAGCCGAGCATGTCCTTGACCGTGTCGCGCTCGGAGACGAGTTCGGCGTTGGTCTTGGCGATCTTGTCCTTGGCGAAGTCGTTGAGCGCGAAGCCCTTCACGACCTCGTACGTGCCCGGCGCAACGGTGCGGACGGGGACCGAGGCCCACACGCCGTCGCTGAACCCGTAACTGCCGTCACTGCGCACCGCGACCGAATGCAAGATCGCGCCGGGTGTCATCAGCGAGCGGACGTGATCGATCAGCGCATTCGCCGCGGACGTCGCCGACGACGCGCCGCGCGCTTCGATGATCGCGGCGCCGCGCTTGCCGACGGTGGGGATGAACGTCTCTTCGAGCCACTTGCGGTCGGTGATGACGTCCGTGACCGGCTTGCCCTTGATCTTCGCGTTGAAGAAGTCGGGGTACATCGTCGGGCTGTGGTTGCCGTAGATCAGGATGTCGGAGACGTCCGACACCAACACGCCGGCCTTGTTCGCGAGCTGCGACGCGGCGCGATTCTGGTCGAGGCGCGTCATCGCGGTGAAGCGCTCGGGCTTCAGGCGCTTGGCGTTCGCCGCCGCGATCATGCAGTTCGTGTTGCACGGATTGCCGACGACCGCGACGCGGCAGTCGTCCGCCGCGACTTCATCGATGGTGCGGCCCTGGCCGACGAAGATCTTGCCGTTGTCCTTCAGTAGGTCGGCGCGCTCCATTCCTGGGCCGCGCGGCTTGCTGCCGACGAGAAGGCACCAGTTCGCGTCGCGGAACGCGACGGCCGGATCGGCCGTCAGGACCATGCCATGGAGCAACGGGAACGCGCAGTCCTCGAGCTCCATCGCGACGCCTTTCAAGGCCTGCTGGGCCTTGTCGACCGGGACCTCGAGCAACTGCAGGATGACCGGCTGGTCCTTCCCGAACACGTCGCCGTGGGCGATGCGCGGAATGAGGCTGTAGCCGATCTGACCAGCAGCTCCGGTGACGGCGACGCGAATGGGCGACTTCATGGAAGAGAGGCTCCGCCTTGAGAGGGGAAAAGAGGGAGCGTAGCGGCCTGCGCGGCCGGCGCCAGAAGGGGGACCGCGCAAGCGCGGCGGCCCCCCTTCTGGACTTCCCCCCGCGCTGGGGACCGCAAATCGAACGGCTGAAGGAACGGGACGTCGGCCCGCGCGGCGGCCCCCTCGAAGCGCAGTCCGCGCGCTTGGTGGGCGCACGGCCCGGGCGTTGACCGCCTCCCCCCGCCGTCGTCGGCCAGCTGGCCGAC
>JBPOIU010000170.1:0-3397 GCA_052034255.1 Planctomycetota bacterium
GGGCGAGCCTACACGCATCCAACAGCGGCTCCGCCCTCGCGCCCCTCACCCATAGTGCGGGGGCGTGAGGGCGGAGCCCGCCCGCTTGTCCCTCATTCCGTACCCACACAGATTCCTGAAGAGCCTCCGAACATCGCATCGTTTCTGCTCACGGCCGTTCCCGCGGTCGTTCTGCTCGTCCTCATCCTTGCGATGGTCGTGCCCGGTCTCATCCCTCCGCCGCGTCCGGCCGTACCGACGGTTCCCGTCCCGCGCGTGGAGTATCAACGCGTCACCAGAACGGCAGCGCTTCAGGCAGGCGCGTTACGCGTTGCCATCGTCTACGCATTGGCAAGCTGTCTGGCGACGGTGCTGTTTCCGCCCGAAGATGCGCGATCGTTCTTCGCTTCCGACAACACGAAGCACTTGATGGGACTGGTCGTTGGAACGGCGGTAGCGATATTCATCGCGCTGCGGCGCATGCCGATCGATCTGCCTCCCAAGGAGGTCGCGCTGCACGTGGCAGCGGGTGGAGTCGTGGTCGCCGGCCTCATCTTCATGGTGATCGTGATGCCGTATCGCATGCGCGCCGTGGACGGAGGTTTGACGACGGAGCAGGTCCAGTTGATCGCCCTCGTCCGGATTGTCATCCTGCCGCTGGTGAGTTACGGCAGTGCCTGGGCGTACTTCGTCTACGCCCGCGCACTCCAACGACGGTCGCACGATCGATGAACCAGCACGTGGAAAGCACCGCGCCCCATGCTCGAACTCCGCCCGAATTGCGAATGCTGTGACCGCGACCTCCCTCCGGAATCGACGGAGGCACGCATCTGTTCGTTCGAATGCACGTTCTGCGCGTCCTGCGCCGACGGAGCGCTCGCCGGCAAGTGCCCGAACTGCGGCGGCGAGCTCGTCGCTCGGCCGCGACGACCGGCGTCGATGCTCGCGAAGTACCCCGCGGCGACGAAGCGGACGTTGAAGCCGGAGGGGTGCGCGCGCAGCGCTTGATCCAGCTCGCGCCGTGATCCAGCGCCCGATCCCCTGACGTCTAGATCGCGTGCCGCGGCCCAGAACCCGCTACAACCCCGCCATGCCCGCCATCCGCGTCCGTGGCCTGGTCAAGCGATTCGCGTCCACCGTCGCCGTCGATCACCTCGATCTCGAGGTGCGCGAGGGCGAATGCTTCGGGTTGCTCGGGCCGAACGGGGCCGGCAAAACCACGACGATCGAGATTCTCGAAGGGTTGCAGGCGCCGACTTCCGGGGACGTCGAAGTGCTCGGCAAGCGGTGGGAGCAGAACGCGCGGCAGATCCGACGCGAGATCGGGATCCAGCTCCAGGAGACGCAGCTCTACGACCGTTTCACGGTCGAGGAGACGATCCGCACGTTCCGGTCGTTCTACGAGGTGAAGCTCGACGTCGACGTCGTACTCGAGCTCGTCGGTCTCACGGACAAGCGCGACGCGTGGATCAAGACGCTGTCGGGCGGCCAGAAGCAGCGCGTCGCCGTCGCGTGCGCGGTGGTGGGGGATCCGTTGCTCGTATTCCTCGACGAGCCGACGACCGGGCTCGATCCCGCGGCGCGGCGATCACTGTGGGAGATCGTGTTCGGGCTGAAGCGACGCGGGCGAACGGTGCTGCTGACGACGCATTACATGGAAGAAGCCGAGCGGCTCTGCGACCGCATCGCGATCGTCAACAAGGGCAAGGTGATCGCGCTCGGATCGCCGCGCGAGTTGGTCCTCTCGCTCGGCGCGGAAGCCGTCGTCGAGGTCGAGCTCGACCGCGCGTTCGACGCGACGACGTTCTCGAGCCTGCCGGGCGCCGTCGCCGCACGCGAGGAACACGGTCATCTGCGGATCGAGACGAGCGAGGTCCACCGCCTCCTGCCCGCGCTGATCGAGCGACTCGAGCGCGAAGGCACGAAGCTGCTCGGACTGCGCACGCGCCACGCGACGTTGGACGACGTGTTCCTGAAACTCACGGGCTCGACGTTCGCGGAAGCCGACGTCGCATCGCCCACGCCCCCGGAGGTCGCGTGACGCCACGCACCGCAGACGACCGAATGCACCGAAAGGCACGACCATGTTGAACCTGCGCAGCCGATCTCTTGCCGGACTCGCGCTCCTCGTGGCCGCGTCGAGTGCCGCCGCGTTCGCGACGCCCGAGCCCGCAGAGGCGGTCGTCGCGCCGCGCAAGCCGCTGCGCGTCTACGTCCTCGCCGGTCAATCGAACATGCAGGGCCACGCAGAGATCCGCACGTTCGACAGCATGGCGACCGATCCGAAGACCGCGCCGCTGCTGGCCGAGATGCGCACGCGCAACGGAAAGCCGCGAGTGTGCGAGCGCGTGTGGATCTCGTCGATCGGCTGTCTCGGCGACGCGTACTCGGACCTGCAAGAAGCGACCGGCAAGCTGACCGCGGGCTTCGGCGCGCCGGAGCAGAAGATCGGCCCCGAGTTCACGTTCGCCCTGACGCTCGAGAAGCACCTCGACGACGGCCCGATCCTGATCATCAAGACGGCGTGGGGCGGGCGCAGCTTGATCACCGACTTCCGGCCGCCGAGCGCCGGTCCTCGCGTGTTCAGCGACAGCATCCGCCAGCGTTGGAAGGAGCGCGGGCTCGACCCCGACGCCGAGGCTGCGCGGCAGGAACGCGAACTGAACGGCGTGTTCTATCGGCACATGATCGAGCACGTGAAGCGCGTGCTCGACGACCCGAAGCGCGTCGTGCCCGGCTACGACCCGAAGGCGGGGTACGCATTGTCGGGATTCGTCTGGTTCCAGGGCTTCAACGACTTCGTCGACGACTGGTCGTATCCGAACCAGGGCAGTCCAGGCGGCTACGACGAGTACGCAGATCTGCTCGAGCACCTGATCCGCGACGTCCGCAAGGACCTGTCCGCGCCGAACCTGCCGTTCGTGATCGGCGTGATGGGGATCGGCGGTGACGCCGAGGGTGCGAAGGCTCCGCAGCAGCATTTCCGCGAAGCGCAGCGCAAGCCGGCGACGCGGGACGAGTTCCGCGGGAACGTCCACGTGGTCGAGACGTCGCCGTTCTGGGACGCCGATCTGGATGCGCTCGCTCAACGCATGGAGCGCCTGAACGACGCCATCGATCGGAAGTTCGAGAACGATCCGAAGCGCAGTGAGCACGCGAAACAGAAGGCACGGGAGCAGGCCATCGCGAAGGAGTTCGAGCCCGCCGAGCTGAAGCGCCTCGAAGCCGGCGTGTCGAACGGCGGATATCACTACCTCGGCGCCGCGAAGATCCTCGCGCCCATCGGCAAGGCGTTCGCCGAAGCGCTGCTGTTCCCGAAGCGGCGCCCGCCGCGCGCGACGGAGATGGCCGGCTACCTGCTGGTGCCGCACGAGAAGGCGCCCGAGACGTTCAACGCCGGCTTCTCGATGTACGTCGC
>JBPOIU010000226.1:0-5945 GCA_052034255.1 Planctomycetota bacterium
TCGCATTGCGCGATGCACTGTGCCGTGATCCCCGTCGACGCGTGTGCTTGGTCGAACTCGCACGGTTGTTGAGCGAGGCCGACCGCCTCGCCGAGTCCATGGAGTTCTATCAGCGGGCGATCGACGCAGGGGAAGACGACGAGGCCGTCTGGTTCGAGGCGGCGAAGGTGATGATGCGCGCCGGTCAGGCGCAGCGTGCCGAGAAGCTCCTGCGCGATCGGGAGGACCGGATCGAAGATCGAGCCCTGCTCGTCGAGACACTCGCCGAGTGTCGGCGCATGAACGAATCACGCCGAAGCGAGTGAGGATGCGGCGGGACGGGTGGGCGTGTCGACCCGTCCGCTGGACTTCGGAGACCGCGTGCTGTTCCCTGAGCGCGCCGACAACCTGCAGCTCGCGGACGTGTGCTTGTGGCGAGCCGTCGTGGATGGGAGGGACGACCAAGATGCGCGGTACCGAAGACCTCGTGATCGGAAAGCGGATTCCGAGTGGTGCGGACCTGTGGAACGAGCTCATCGAACTCGCCGGTCCGTCGTCGATCCTCGTCGTCATTCGTGCCCGCATGAGTCGATCGTTGCTGGCCCGAACGACTCCCGCCGATGTTTGGCAGGAGTCGCTACTGAAGGCTTGGACGGGGCGCGCGGAGTGTGTTTGGCACGGTCCGCGACCGTTCCGGGCTTGGTTGCTTCGCATCGTCGAGAACACGATTCGCGAGGTCGTCGATCGCGAGACGGCGAAGAAGCGCACGCCCGAAGGAGTCGTGCGAACGATCGAAACTCTCCACCAAGTCCTGAGTTCGGCGACTCCCGGGCGCATCGCCGTGTACGACGAACAAGCGGAACTCATGGAGACGGTCCTTGCGTCTCTGGATGAGGACGAACGCGAGATCGTGCGATTGAGGTTGTTCGAGGAGCTCGAACTGAAAGAAATCGCAATGCGGCTCTCGATGAACCTCGCAACCTGCAAGAGCCGGTTCCGCCGAGGAGCCGAGGAGTATCACCGTCGACTGAGAGCCGCTCTCCGCACGCGATCCGGATCGTGAGGGGATTTCCGAATCGTCCACCACGGTGAATCCGCTTCTGCGTTCGGAGTCGCAACAGCTCGGAGTGACCGTGGACGACGAAGCATTTCTCGACGAACTGTTCGATCGAGCCGTGTCGAGTCATGACGAAGGCGAACCACTCGACGTCTCATCGATCGTCGCGCAGCGGTTCCACTTGCGGTCCCGGATCGAGGCGTGCGTTCGCCTCGCTGCGGACTTGGGAGTGCGTCCCGAACGAACGGCTCCGCGGATCGAGGGGTTCGAACTCGTCTCGAGGCTCGGCAGCGGGGCGGGCGGGACCGTCTACCTGGCGAGGCAGCTCGCGCTCGGGTCGCGTGTCGTCGCGATCAAGGTGATGCACGACGGAGCACTCGCTGCGGGAGCGGCGCGCCGGCGCTTCGTCCGCGAAGCCCGAACGCTGGCGCAGGTCCGCCACACTCACGTGGTCCGCATTCATGACGTCATCGAGACTCCGAGGCTCTGCGCGCTCGTGATGGACTGGATCGACGGCGACTCGCTGGCCGACGCCATGCGGGAGCGCATCGCTCATGGATCGCTCGGTGAGTCGCACGCTCGCGCAGCGTTGGCGCTCGACGTCGGGATCGCGATCGCGCGTGCGCTCGGCGAGGTGCACCGAGCTGGCGTCGTGCATCGGGACGTCAAGCCGTCGAACGTATTGATGTCGAACGACGGAGGCATCCTGCTCTCCGACTTCGGACTCGCGCGAGGTCGTGACGACCCTCGGCTGACGCTGACCGGTCAGATCGTCGGGACTCCCGCGTACGCCGCTCCGGAGGTCCTCCGGGGCGACCACGAGTGCGTCGGCCCTTGGTCGGACGTCTACGGCCTCGGCGCGACATTGTTCGAGATCGCCACCGGCAGGCTCCCGCTCGAGGGCGAGTCGTCGGCGGCGATCCTGCGAGCGATCGAAGGAGGAGGAGCGCCGTTGCTCCGCACGATCGACCGACGGCTTTCGCGGGACCTCGAAGCGATCATCGCCAAGGCGATGGAACCCGATCCGGCACGCCGCTACCGCGATGGCGACGAGATGGCCGACGACCTCCAGCGGCTCCGCGATGCGCGACCGATCCAGGCTCGGCCACCCGGCGTTGCGCGTCGGGCTCTGCTCTTCGTGCGTCGCCACCGCCTGGTGCTTGCCGGAGTGGCGTGCGGGGTATTCGCCGTGCTGTCGTTCGTCGCGCTCCAGGTGTTCGACGACTGGCGAACGGAGCGATCCGCGCGCCTGATCGCAGAAGCGCGCGAGTGGCTGCTCGATCCCGGCTACAGCGAATTCGCGCTCCATGAAGCGACCCGGAACGACCTGTACGACGTGCCGAACACATCGGAGCCGCGGCTCGATGCGCGCCTCCGTCGAGCCGTCGCCCTCTACGCGTCCGCACGCGAGTTCGGCGTAGATCTAGTTCCCGCCGCGCGCTTGGAGGAGGAGGTCGCTGCAACTGCCTTGGCGTTGATCGAAGCAGGCGGCGGTCGAGAGGCGAGACTGCCCGCGTCGCATTGGATATCGGGGGTCCGTCCGATCGTCGAGGCATGGGATTCCATATCGCAACGGCGAGCTGCCGCTGACGTGCGGATCGGCCGACTCGAACGTGACGAACTGCGAGCGCTCGGTCTGCTCGCGTTCGTCCTGGGAGACGCGGAACTCGCAGAACGCGCGCTCGGTGCGGTCGATGCGGACGGCCCGATGGATCCATTCGGGGAGCTGGCGCTCGGTCTGACTCACCTCGCACGAGAGCAGAACCACGTTGCATCGCGACGTCTCGACCATGCGTCGCAGGAGTTCTCGAACTCTGCTTTCGTCGCGCTTGCAGCCGCAGACGCGGCGTTACGCAACGAGGACGTCGCGCATGCACGGCGGCTGCTCGCGCGGTCGAAAGGGCTGTCGCGTCCGGACGGACTCGATCGCAACCGGCGAATCGAGGCGGACATCGCCGTGCTCGACGGGGACGAAGAAGCGGCACTCGCGAAGTACGAGTTCATGTGGATCCGCCACGAAGACGCGCGCAGTGCGGCTCACGGAGCGCTTCTGTTGGCCAAGCGCGGAGCATTGGACGAGGCCGTGATTCGCCTGTCGCTCGCGGCGCGGTTACGACCGTCGAACCTGGCGTACTCGGTACTGCTCGCCGAGGTCGGCGCGGTTTGGTGGCGATCCCTAGAACCCCGTCGCGCGGTGGAGGTGATCGAGAGCCTGCTCGCGTCGGCGTCCGCGGACGGGTCTGACTCCGGCGCAGTTCTCCGCGCGTGCATCGCCGCGACGCGTGCTTCGCGGGATCGCCGCGAGATGTCGTTCTGGACGCCGTTCGGATCGTTATTCCCGGAATCCGACATCCTGCGCGGGCGGATCTCCGCTCCGAGAGGCATCGGCGCATCGGTCGCCGACTACTCACTCTTGGAGGCTCTGATGCATCTTCGGCCGTACGTCTCGTCGAATCCCACTCGTGACCACTGGTTGGCCATCGTCGTCGAGCGCGTTGGGCGGTCGCGCCGGATGAGCGGCACGCACCCGAGGGAGACGACTTCCTTCGTGCGCGCGACTGCGCTGGCTGCCGCGTGCCTCGCTGCCGTCGCGTGGATACCCGCCGCTCATTGTCAGTCCGTGTTCTCCGCACCCTCGACGTTCTCGGTCAACGGACAGGGTTGCAGTGGTGTGGCGGTCGCTGACATCGACGGGGACGGTGACATCGACACTGCCGGTGGCAACTCGAACGGGCCGGGGCAACTGTGGGTTCGGCTCAACGACGGCGCGGGTGCGTTCCCGGCGACCGCGACCTGGACCCACACGTCCGCAGGGGTGACTTACGGCATTCTTCGCTGGGCGGACTTCGATGGCGACGGTTATCTGGATTTCGCGGTGAATCGGATCGCCGCCGGGGCCTCGGGTTTCGAAGTATTCCTCGGGGACGGAACGGGCATGTTCGCGTCGGCCGTGCTCTTGAACGCAGGGTTTCCGGTTGCTGCGGGTCTGGTCGCTGCCGACTTCGATGCGGACGGCGACGACGACGTCGCGTTCGCGACGTACGCCGGTGGCTCGATCGAGATCTACGAGAATCGGAAGGTCCCGAGCGGAACACTCTCGTTCGTGTTCGTTTCGAGCCTCGCGACCGTCAGCAATGCGAACGCGCTCGTTTGTGCCGACGTCGACGGGAACGGCGCGCCGGATCTTGCGGTCGGATCCACGGCTGCGAGTCACGTGAAGGTGTTCCTGAACACGACCGTGGGCAACGGCGCGCCGAGCTTCGGTGCGACGCCGGTCCTGGTCGCGACCGGCACGTCCCCGCAGGGGCTCGTGCTACAGGACCTGAACGGTGACGGAACGCTGGATCTCGCAGTGACGAGTGCGTCGTCCTCCGTCTCCATCCATCACAACCAGGGCGGTGTCGGCGCCGGCTGGAACAAGTTCGCGTCGTCTCAGACGCTGACGATCCCCGGGTTTCCGCACGGAATCGCAGCGGCTGACCTCGACTCGGACGGGGACATCGACCTCGGCATCGCAGAGATCGTCGGGCGGAAATTGTACGTGCTCGTGAATTCGGGGAGCGGCGCGTTCACGGTCTCCGCGTCGACGGTCCCACTGCCGATCGAGCCGCGTTCGTTGACCGCTGCCGACCTCGACGGTGATTTCGACGTCGATCTGGTCGGCGGAGCAAACGCTGCCGGCACTGACGTCACGGGCAACACTGGATACGTCTGCTGGAACAAGACGCCGTCGTTCGCGACCTACGGCAGTGGCTGTTCGATCGTCGGCGGTGCGATTCCAATTCTCCACGGCACCGGGATTCCGAAGGCTGGGCAGGTCATCGGTATCGAGGCGAACGGTGGGGCCGCGAACGCGCAGGCACTCCTTTTCGTTGCTGCGCAGGCGAATGATCTCGCGATCCCCGGAGCCGGCGGCTGCGCCGTACTCGTCGGGCTATCTTCGACCTGGATCGTTCCGATCGTGGCCAATCCAGCGGGCTCCTTCACGATCAGCAGTCCGGTCCCGGCCCTAGCGCAAGATGCGAATCTCTACCTCCAGGCGATCTGGGCCGATCCATCGACGTCGACCGGGCTGTCCGGAGTGACGAACGGTCTACGGGTCGCGGTCTCACCGTGACCGACGTCACGTGAATCAACTGGGAGCGGACCCAATGGGTCTGCCCCCAGTTGATTCCTGTTCGAGGCAGCGGAGCCGCCGCTTTCGTCCGCTCCGTCCGCTCTCGACCGTTCGCTCACCTCACGACTGCTGTTCGACGTTCTTGAACACCGGGTCGACTTCGAACACGACGAGCTCCGACGCGATCACGGCGTCGCCGAAGTCGCCGCCGTCGACGAACATCGTGGACTCGAAGCGCGACTGTCGAAGTTCAGGTCGTGGCTTCCGCTGGGACGGCGACGACAAGGACGGCGAGACGCCGATCATCGTGCGCGGCGCGTGGGACCAGATCACGCCGCGCTCGTGCCGTTGGTGTCAGGCGGTCTCGCGCGATGACGGCAAGACCTGGGAGGACAGCTGGGTCATGCATTGGACGCGGGTGTGAACCCGGAGAACCCGTTCGGGTCGCGGCGGAGCGTGCTTGCTCCAGAGCTCGGCCGTGCGCGGGTGAATCCTCGCGCACGGCGCGCGTGCCGACGGCCTCGCGTCGAGAACCGGGCGTTCACGGGGTCAACGCGCGTGCGTTCCGCGTGGGCGCTCGACACGCTGCGTTTGTATCGCGAGATGCGGCCCGAGTGCTCGGAGGGAGCGGCGCTCATGGCCGAAGCGCTCGCGAAGAACCCCGCGACGATGCCCGACGAAGCCGAAGTCGCATTGCGCGATGCACTGTGCCGTGATCCCCGTCGACGCGTGTGCTTGGTCGAACTCGCACGGTTGTTGAGCGAGGCCGACCGCCTCGCCGAGTCCATGGAG
>JBPOIU010000011.1:0-1974 GCA_052034255.1 Planctomycetota bacterium
CCAGCGTTCCCGCGCCGGACTTTCGACGCCTGTTCGAGTCCGTGCCGGGCGCGTATCTCGTTCTGAACCCGACCTTCGCGATCGTCGCGGTGACCGAGGCATATTTGGCCGCGACGATGACGCGGCGCGAGGCGATCCTCGGTCGATCGATCTTCGACGTGTTCCCGGACAACCCCGCGGATCCATCGGCGACCGGCGTGGCGACGCTGCGACGCTCGCTGCAGCACGTCCTCGACGAGCGCTCGGCGGACACGATGGCCGTGCAGAAGTACGACATCCGGCGCCCGGACAGCGAAGGCGGCGGATTCGAAGAGCGTCATTGGAGCCCGATCAACGTCCCCGTCTTCGACGCCCATGGTGCCGTCGAGCTGATCCTGCATTGCGTCGAGGACGTCACGGAGTTCGTGCGGATCCAACGCCAAGGCAACGAATTGCGGTCTCAAGCCGGCCGCATGGAAGCGGAGATCTTGCGCCGCGCGCAGGAGATCCAGGAGACCAATCGCCGCTTGCGTGAACTGCATGCCGAACTCGAGTCCCGCGTCGAGTCGCGCACGGCCGCGCTGCGACGCGCGAACGACGAACTCGTGCGCGAATCGAACGAGCACCGCGTGACCGAGGAGCGCCTGCGCAAGTCGGAGGAACAACGGCGGCAGATGCAGAAGCTCGAAGCGATCGGGCGCCTCGCCGGCGGCGTCGCGCACGACTTCAACAATCTGCTGACCGTGATCCTCAGCTACGGCGAGTTCATGCTCGACGAGACCGAAGATCGCCCCGCGATGCGCGCGAACGTCGAGGAGATCGTGCGCGCGGGAAGGCGCGCCGCCGATCTCACGCGGCAGCTGCTCGCGTTCTCGCGCCGGCAGGTGCTCGCGCTGCGAGTTCTGGATCTGAACCAATCCGTGCACGGCGTCGTGCGCATGCTCGAGCGACTTCTCGGCGAGCACGTCCAACTGAAGGTAGGGCTCGAGTCCGGACTCGGTTGCGTCCATGCGGATCCGGGGCAGATCGAGCAAGTGATCGTCAACCTCGCCATCAACGCGCGGGATGCGATGCCGCACGGCGGCACGCTGTCGATCGCGACGTCGAACGTCACGATCGAGCCCGATTACGCGAAGGACCACATCGAGGTCCAACCGGGTCCGTACGTGATGCTCTCCGTCAGCGATACCGGCCACGGCATGGACAAGGAGACGCGCGCGCGCATCTTCGAACCGTTCTTCACGACGAAGGAGATCGGCAAGGGCACCGGCCTCGGACTCGCGACGGTGTTCGGCATCGTCAAGCAGAGCGGAGGTCACATCTGGGTCTACAGCGAGCTCGGTTCCGGCACGACGTTCAAGGTGTACTTGCCGCGCGTCGAGCCGTCGGGCATCCCCGCGACGGCGCCCCCCGTGGGTCCCCAATCGAGCGGGTCCGAGACGATCCTCGTCGTCGAGGACGAAGACGCCATCCGAGCCATCGCGTGCCGCGTGCTCGACCAGGCCGGATACCGCGTGCTGAGCGCGAACTCACCGGTGCAAGCGCTCGAAATGGTGCGCGCCGCGCGTGAACCCATCGACCTGCTGCTGACCGACGTCGTGTTGCCGCAGCTGAATGGTCGTGAACTCGCGCAGCGCATCGAGGAACTGCGGCCGGGAATTCGCTTGTTGTTCATGTCGGGGTACACCGACGACGCGATCCTCGTCCATGGCGTGCTCGACGAGGGCGTTCACTTCATCCAGAAACCGCTGACGCCCGGAGCCTTGTGTTCGAAGGTGCGGGAGGTCCTGGATACCCGCAAGTCGTGACGGCGGGGCGAGCGGCGGGCGTCGGCTCGCGGCGGATTCTCTTCGTTTTCGTGTCACGCGCCTCCCCGCCGCATCGCAAGGGCTCGGTGACGACGCGAAACGACGTGATCGTCCGAGGATCGAACGGTGATGTGCCGCGAGGGAGACGGAGGGGTGTTCCTTCCGCTCGTTCGTGAGCATTCCCACC
>JBPOIU010000040.1:0-31349 GCA_052034255.1 Planctomycetota bacterium
AATGTGCCTTGGCGCGACCGAACTTTCCTTCGAGCAGGTTCGCCGTGAGTCGTTCGGAGAACATCGCGGCAACGGCACCGGCGCTCGATCGCAGTAGGGATTCACCTGCGAGGGAGCCAACGGCTCCTCCCACACTGGCGCCGAACGCCGCCGGAATGAACAGCTGTCTCCAATGCGCTTTGGTCACCTTCTCGCGAACGGAGCGATCGAGTAGGTCCCCGAGTTGGCCGCGGAAGAGGTAGTCCTGGAATCCTTCGAACTCGGACGCCGAAAGCTCGTGCACGTGGCGGAGCTGCGGGGTGGTCTCCGCAGCGAACTTGACGAACCCGTAGTCGCGAACTCGCAGTGCTTCGATGAGCAGATCGGCGGGCCGTCCTCCGCGAGTGTTCATCAGGATTGCGACGCCGAGAGGCGCTGCAGCGAGCTGTTTGTCCATCGCACCGAGTGGAGTATCGGAGAGTTGGATCTTGTGACGCTCGGCGAGCTTTCGCGTCAGGAAGCGCCAGAACATCACGACCTGTGCCGCCTTCAAACTCTCGATGCTCACGTCCGCGAGGTACGCCGCGTCGCGAAAGCCGGCGATCGAATTCAAGTAGTTGATGCGGAAACGATTGATCAGGGCGCCGGCGAGCCGACGCGCAGCCGCGTCGTCGGCCGCGCCGAGGCGTTCAGCCGCCAAGGCACAGATGTCCGGACCGTCGACGACGTTTGCGAGCAGTACTCCGGCCACGCACTTGGAACCTCGGTAGGTTTCCCGGCCGGAGGCGGCGTCGTCCGCGATCTGGCTCGCGATCTCATTTCCCAACATACGGTCCGTAGCGCCGCGCTTCAGGTCCGCGACGAAGCGTGTGATGTCACCTTCAAGAGGGCGATCCGTTGGTGGTTCTGGTCGCGTCAGCAGTTCTTCGATCGACAAACACGCCGTTTCCGCCGCTTCCTGGAACAAGTAGCCGAGGTCCTCACGACGAGGCGAGATGCGATCGATCCGAAGATCGACTCCGGTTGCGCTCTTGATTGCCGTTTCAGCGGCGGCGAGGAGTTCGAGGTCCTTCGGCGGCAACGTCCCATCGACGTACATGGCATTCGACATCGCCAGGGATTCGAGCAAGAGCAAGACGTTCGCAAGTTCGAGCAACGACATCTCTCGCCCGCGTAACGGCTGCCCCGTGTCGTCATGACCGTCCAAGGTCCGAATCGCTTGGAGAACGGACCGCTGGTTGAATGCCAACGGACCGCGGTAGACATGCGGGCGCTGAGGAACGTCGGCGAACTCGGGCATGGTTTCCCCCGTAACGAGACTCGGACGCGCGGGGCATGGTACGGCGACGATTCGGCGACAGGAGTCCGCGAACGGAGAGTCACGTGCGACTGACCCGACGGTGACCGGAAACGGGACGACGGAGAGGAGTTTGTTTGCCGTCGGCTGATGGACTCGACCGTCGAATGGCGCGCCCGGCAGGAATCGAACCTGCAACCGTCGGATTGGAAATCCGCAAAGCGGTTCCGGAACTAGTGAAGCGGGCGCGAGTTGCGACGAGGCTATCGCGGCCCCCCGCGAAATCCCCCGTAGTCAAGGCTCGGAACCGTTCTCCGCTGCGAGTTCGGATGCGACAGCTTTGACGCTCGACGCGGCGCTTCGTGGGCTCGCGGACGATGAGCGCGCGCGCATCCTCGCGCAGTCGCGGCGCTCGTCGCAATGCCGCAGAAGCGGCGCAATGCGATCCTGGGCCTGACTCGCGACTTGGAGTAAGTCGGGGGCGACCGCACGTTCGATTCACCGGTCCTTGAGGTCCACGATGTCCGACTGGATGTCGGAGACATCGTCGCGAAGCTGTGTGATTTCTACCCGCAACTGTTCGGACTCGTCTGTGAGTGAGGCGATCTCGGATTGCATCGTCTCAACATCATCAACGATCGAGCCGTAGCCATAGAGACCGGAGCGGTTGCCGAGCACGGTCTTTTCGAGCGAATCGAGCACCCGTCCCAGGCGATCAACGCGAAGAGCCAATGCCTCGACTTCGTCCGTCGAGTCGAGAACTGGCGCACCGCGGTACGCATAAGCGATGATGCCGAGCATCGCGATGACAACGGCGACGCCGGAGGCGATTTGTAATCGCGAACGCCTCGCAGAAAGCGTCGGCGAGGGTTCGCCGGGGAGAGGGTCGGTTGCAAGAAGCGTTCGCACGTCATGGGCCCCCTGGGGGTGTCCCGATCCAGTAGGCGTTGCACTGGATACATGCGATCCAGCGCGCCTGGTACGTGCGGCGATCAATAGAGCTCCAATGAGAATCGTCCCGACAATCTGGGCGAGATACCGAGCGTTGTCGATCTCGATGTCGGCGCGGGACGTCGGGAGCTTCACCGAATGCCCGGAACGCGCGTGCGGAGGAGGAAATGCCAACTCACGATCGCTCGCGAGCATAGTTGCGATAATGGCCCGCAGCTCGTCCTTCGTGGGCTTTCGATCGCCGAACGATGCTTCGATGCGCTCTTTTAGATGAGCCTTGTACGTGGATGCGCGAGGGTCCCGCGTGAGCGTCTTTCCATTCAGTGAAACTGATAGTTCCGGAGCGAGCGCGCTAGACGCTGGAAGCGGGTCGTATTCCCAGCCCCAAGCGCGCGGCGGATAAAAGACGGGATAATATCCTTCGATGGTCTTGTCATATCTGGATCGATATGGCGCGACAAGGAATACAACTGCAAGCGCGACCGCAAACGCTATTAGTGCTCGTCTGGGCTTATGCATTTGTTATCTCGGTGCGTGGCGCCTGTTCGATTTGCGAGTTCGCCGTTACTCGATGTTTAGTTCGACGCCATTAGTGTTTGAGTATCCGGCCGGGCTGCCTGAATCGACGACGAACGCCTGGAGCGTTACCGACACTGGAACTGCGATGTTCGTCGGGACGTTCACCGGAAAGCTGATCGAACCGGCCCCCGGGCCTTGTGCTCCGATTGGAAACAAGGGGAGCGGTCCGATGATCGCCGGGAGAAGCGGATGCGCGTTGAGCGTGCAACCGTATCGCATGGCGAGCGCCGCCTGCTGAGTCCCGATGACCAAGAACGCGGATCCGCTGCCAACGCAATTGGTGATCGCGACCTGAACTTGTCCGCCGGGATTTGCGCCTCCGGTCATTGCAAGCGTCGGCACTACGCCCCCGGTACCACCGCAACCGCTTCCGTATGACACGAATGGATCGGGCTTGTCGACGTCGAACAGATACGCGGCGCCCGCAGGGGGCGAGCCGAGCGTGGTGTCACCGATCGCGCCGAAGATCGCTTTGTCGCCATCCACCGCACCCCAGAACCCGAAAGACGAGGTCGCGTCGGTCGGAGCAAGCGTCGTGATCGGCTGGCCCGTCGCGACGTCGAACACGTAGACCGCGCCGTTTCCCTGCGATTGGGCACCTATGAACACGCGCGTTGCCGACAGGTCAACCCATGAGGGACCTGGTGACGTGATCGTGAAAAGCTCTTGTCCAGTGCTGACGCTGAACACGTACGCCGTCGTTTGACCGCCGCCGGAGACGATGGCACGGTCGGCTTTGATGCCGACCAAGTGACTGCTCGCGCCGCTCGGGACGAGCGTGGCGATTTGTTGCCCCGACGCGGCATCGAAGACATAGGCAGTGCCGCCGGACTTGCCAATTAGTCGACCCCCGTCCATCGCGAGTGAGTCGTTTCCACCGAATGCGCCGACGCCTGTGACGAGTTTGTGCAACTGCTGGCCGGTCGTGACGTTGAAGACGTATACGCCCGCTGCGTGTGTCCCCACGGCAGCGATGTTCCCTTCGATCGCTACCGCTAGCCCGAACCCGCCTCCCGGAGCGCCATCCGAAGGAACGAGTTTCGCGACCTGTTGCCCCGAATTCACGTCGAAGACGTACGCCGACCCGGATCCGCCCGCCGCGTTGTACGCACCGACGACGATGCGCCAGCCGCTAATGCCGACCGAACGGCCGAACAAATCGACGGGCGCGAGATCGGTGGAAACCAACTCAAAGAGCTGCTGGCCCGTCGACACTCTGTAGACGTACGCGCCCCCCGTGTTCGATCCTGGGCCAAGGTGATCGTGGTCGTATGCGCCGACCACGGCAAGATCGCCGTCAATGTCGACGGACGCGCCGAACCAGTCGCCCGCGCCGCCATCGGACGCGAGGAGCTTGAACAGTTGCTGCTGGGCGTGCGTCGGTCTTGAAATGATCGAAAGCAATGCGAGTGCGACGATAAACCAGACTTTCAATGTATTCCCCCGTCAGTAGACTGACAGACGAAGCCCATTTGTCGCGCAGTAACCCTGCGCCACGCCGGGATCGAAAACGAAGCCTTGCATGAAGATTGACACTGCGGGGAAGCCCACGGGAATCGACGCGTTCACGCTGATCGAGCCGTTACCGGAGCCGCTTCCGAACAAGGGGAGTAGGGCGTTCGCGGGAGTCGGTACGAGAAGGAGCGAGCAGCCACCCTGAAGCGGCAAGGAGCTTGCCTGCGCGCCCAGGACGAGAAGCACTGAGCTGCCGCCCAAGCCTTTCTTGACGTCAAGAGTTACCGACTCCCCGGCGTGCTTGCACCCGTCGTAGGTTTGTTTCATTGCCAAGCTGGGAGTTACGCCGCCGCTACCCGCGCATCCTGCACCATACTGCGAAACGGGATTGGGAATGAGGTTGAAGACATACGCTGCGCCGGTTGGTGACGACGGCGATCCAAGCAGTACTTCATTACCCCAAACGTCAACCGATAGGCCGAGATTCATCTGCGATTGGGGGTCGTTAGCGGTGAGCATCATGCGCTCAGTCCAGCTGCCGGCTTCGAGCTTATAGACGAATGCGGCGCCGGAATTACTCAGCCCGCCCTGAACACCAAGTGTCGGAGCACTAACTACTGCGACGTCAACGCCGAGGCTTACTTTCTGCCCGAAACCACCCACTCCCTGTACAGTCGTAATCACGGCGGTTTGCGCCCAGAACCCAGCAATCCGTTCAAACACAACCGCGAGTCCACCGGCCCCGACGAGAATTCGAGTTCCTTCTACAGACACGCTGGTTCCGAAATTCGAATAGTACGCTTCAACGTCCGGCAGGAGCTTCGCGGTTGGCACCCATACTCCCGTGCTGTCGCGTTCGTACACGTAGACAGTGCCAGTTCCGTAGGTTGACGGGGAGTCGTTCGGGGCGGCGATCGCCGCAATCGGACCGTCGACATCGAGCGCATAGCCAAATCCGCTCCCAGGAAGCGGGAGGATAGGTGCGAGAGATTGCTTAGCGGCCCAACTCGTCCCTGTTCGCTCGAACAACTCGACGAGGTTCTCGTTGCGGTATGCCAGGAGAGTTGCACCGTCGAGGGCTACTCGGTCACCGAGGTGTTGAAATGTCGGCGTCGGGGCTAGGGTCAGTTTCGCCTCTTGAGCCCAACTATTCCCCGTCTTCGCGAAGACATAGACGGCCCCTTGGGCGACGGTACTGGTGCCCATCCAGACGGGCGCCCCGACGGCGATTCGTCCATTTGCAAGGTCCATCGAGTAGCCATACTGATCGAGGTAACCGCTCGCCTCTCCATTCAGCGTCGTGTCAAGCGCCCAATTCCCGCCTGGTTGTCGACGCCACACCTGCGGGGACTTGTACGACGTCGTGCCGTTCCCCTGACCTTGAATCAGCGCCCAGTCGGCATCGAGTCGCGCGACCTGGCCGAACTGTTCATCGCCCCACGCCCCTGCGAGCTTGGCTAGTTGCTTGTTCTCGCACTGCGCGTTCGCGGACGGCACGGACAGCACGGACAGCACGGACAGTATTCCGGTAGCTCCGAGGAGCACACGAATCAGCAACCCCATGTCGACCCCCAGTTTTTCGTTCCGGTAGCACTCGATGATGGACGGTATCCGACAACACCGCGAGCGCGCAACGGCCCAATTGTCGCCCCCCTTGGGTCCCGGAATCCCAGCCTGCGGATTGGCAAGCGTAATAGCTCGACGACTCGTCGGAATCGTCGCCCGTCGCGTGACTTGCGAGATGGCGTCGGACACGCCACGTCGAGGCCCAAACGAACTCTAAGCGTGCGAGAACGCGGCGGCGGCTCATAAAGCGCCATCGCCTCCGCCCAAGTGCTTCACGATTCCAGGTTCAGCTAATTGCTGTCCGTGCCGTCCGTGCTGTTCGGAGAATCCACCAATGACCCTCCTTCCGAAGACGTGGAGACGAGAACAACCGCCCGGACTACGCATATTCGTGCATCGCTCGCGACGGCTCCCGCTTCGAGTGCTTGAGGCAGTGACCGGGATTCGCACGTAGCGACTGCGACGTCTTCGCGATGGCCGTGGCACGATTCGACGGGACGAGCGCGCGATCCTCGCGAAGCAGTCTCGAGTCGACGAGTCCGTCATCAACAGAACGCTCTGCGACGGCGTCGTGTGAAAGCGCTCGCGCGTCACGCGACGCCCGACCTCACGTTCCGCGTCTACTCGCACGTTCAACGGCACGACCTCGCGCGCGTGCTCGCGAACGTTCCGGCGATCGGTGCTCCCAAGACGTCGAGTACGGAAGTCGCGCGCAAGACCGGGACGGACGGCGCGGACTCTGCCGAGGGGTGCCAGCAGAAACGCCAGCATTCACCGCACCGCGACACTCCCGACGATGCCGCACCTTGCCGCGAGGTTGAAGCGCGCGTCGTCTCGACCCGCAATCCGAAGTCCGCTGCGACTGCCGTGTTGTGCCCGACGTTGCCGCACGATGCCGCGAACGGAATGGCGCGCCCGGCAGGAATCGAACCTGCAACCGTCGGATTAGAAATCCGATGCTCTATCCAGTTGAGCTACGGGCGCTCTTGAGGTCGTTCGGCGTTCGATTCTGCCAGCGGGCTGACGCGGTTTCGACAGGTGAGCCCGGTCCAGGTCGCCCGGCGCTCGTCAATTCCCGCGTTTCACGGATTCGCTGAACCAGACGGCGTCGGTCGCTCTGAGGCGTTGGAACTTGACGCGGGCCGCGACCGCATCGCGGAGGTCGGTGTGGGCGATGCCGGCGATCAGGAGTTCGGCCGGCGAGTCGCCCAGACCGGCGAGCCATGCGCGCGCGTGGGTGGCGGCGTCGGCGTCCGCGGGTTGCGCGAGTTTGCCGAGCGCGTGGCCGGCCCGGAGGACGGAGGCGACCGTTTCGGGCGTGGGTTGGAGGCGTGCGAAGTACGGCGCGGCGCTCTTCAGCGCTTGGAGAGCGCCGTCCGCGTCTTTGGCGTCCGTGAGGCATTGCGCGAGGCGGACGTGGCGATCGACGCGCACCTGCGGCTGGATGTTGAAGTACAGGCTCGGCGAGAACCAACGACGGGCGAGAGTCGCGTCCTCGAGCGCGCAGGCGCTTTCGAAGGCGATGTCGATCAGGAGCCGCAGGTACTCGGACTCGGAGACCATGTCGTAGACGACGGCGACGCCGCGCTCGGCCGCCGCGATGGCGCCGCGATGATCGCCGGCGGCCACTTGGCGTCGAGCCTCGGCGTAGAACAGGCCGGTTTGGCCTTCGACTCCGCTGAACGACTCGTCGGACGGGCTCGCGACGGTCGACGCGCTCGCTGCCGCACTGGCGGCCGCCGCGGCGTCCTGGTTCGCGATCGCGTCGAGCTCGATCTTCAGGAACTGGATGCCGAGCCACGGAGCGTTCGTCGATTCGAACTCGGCGATGACCGCGCGCGCGTCGTCGTACATCTTGAAGTCGATGAAGATGCGCGCGACGGTGTTCGCGACGCGGCGCGCGCGCACGGGATCGGTCGTGGTCCAGGCACGCATCAAGTCGCGGTTGCGCTCTTGGATCGAGCGCAGCGTGATCGGTTCGAGCGGGGGCGGGCAGACCCACGACAGTTCGCCGTTCGACGGGTCGACGCGCCACGGCACGCGTTCGGCCGCGTGGAAGTCGAAACGCAGCGCGCTCGCGAGTTCGGCGATCGCCGATTCGCGCTGACGCAGTTGGATCTGCAGGCGCGCACAGCGCAGCGCCCATTCGGCCGCGATCGGTCCCGTCGGATCGCGTCGTTGCGCGTTCTTCACGGCTTGCAGCGCGAGCATCTCCTCGTGGCGGTCGGCCTCGATCGTCGAGATGCGGTCCCACGGCTGCCAAGCCAGCGGATGCGTGGTCGTGGTGTGCCACAAGGACGCGATCGCCTCCTCGCGCCGCGTGGCGTGGTCGAGCGTCTCGGCGTAGTCCATCGCGACCGCCAGCGACGACGGGTTCACCGCCCGCGCGCGCGCGTACCAGCGCACGGCATCATCGGTGTCGCGGTTGCGCAGCGCCGCCTGAGCGAGCTCCGAGAAGCGCGCGGCGATCAAACCTCGCCCGGCGACGAACGCGATCAACACGGCGAGCAGGCCCACGACGGCGCCGTAGGGAACTGACGGTGTCGTGGCGGCCGCCGGTGCCTGGATCGCATCCGAACCGGCAAGCCGTTCGTGGCGCGCCGCGCGCACGCACAGCGCGCCGCAGCCGAGCAGGATGCCGAAATGCAACGGCAGTGGAGTGTTCAGTGCCAAGCCCTGGTCGATCGTGTTCGCGGCGATCAACGCCAACGCCGACGCCACGGCGCCGATCGCCAGTGCGCGGTCCTCGACGCGCATGAGGCGCGCGCCGGCGATCGATGTGCGCACGAGGAACGCCGCGATCAGCCCGAGGAACAGCGCGATGCCGGGCCAACCGGTGCCGAGGCCGATCGCGAGCACGAGCATGTGGGGATGCGTGTCCTTCGACCGCCCGTCGAGTTCCGACGACTTCGCGTGCGACATCAACGGCGAGCCGGTCAGGAAGCCGTAGCCTTCGACGGGGTGTTCCCGCAGCGCGTCGACCGCCGTCTTCCACATTTCGACGCGGAACGTCATCGACGGGTCTTCGAGTTTGGCAGCGATCTTGTGCCGCACCGCGTACGCGCCACTCGCACCGACGATCAACGCAACCGCGAGCAGTCCGGCGACGGTGCTGGCGCGCGGCCGCCTGCGCCAGACCGCGACGCACGCCGCGAGCGCGACGAATGCCGCGATGCTGAGCCCGCCCCCGAGCAGCGCCGCGCGGGATTGCGTCAGCTTCAACGCCCATAGCGCGCCGGCGAGCGCCGCGAGCAACACGATGCGCGCGGGCAGACGCTTGGCGGCGACGAGCAGCGCGAGCAACAGCGGCGGAGCGACCGAGAAGAACGGCGCGATGATGTTGGGGTGCGCGCCGAAGAGCTGCAGGCGCGCGTTCAACGCATGCGGCAACGAGAACGCCTGACCGGCCTCGAGCACCGTGATCGCGGAGCAAGCCGTCCCCGCCAGGATCATGCCGGCGAACGCCCACAGCATCGTGCGCGCGCGGTTCAGGTCAGTGGAGCCGACGCCGAGCACGAGCAGCGGCACGAACGCGCACGCCGCGCGCGCCACGCCCTGGAGGTGACGATCGACGTCGACGGCGGAGCGCGTGCACCACAGGCTCCACGCGAGGAACGTCGCGCACAGGCCGAGGAACGGGATGTCGCGCAGGCGCTGACCGCTGCGCGTCGGCGCGCACAACAGCAGGATCGCGCACAGCAGCAGGAAATGTCCGTGGTACTCCTGCGCGTCGCGGACGAACATCGGTCCGCCGAACGCCGTGAACGCCGTGAACACGAGCAACATGTCGTCGCCCTGCCCGCGCCGGGTCGCACCGATCGCCGCGCCCAGCGCGACGCCGAGCACGACGAGGTTCACGTACGCGAAGTACGGACTGCGCCCGAACGAATCGATGCTGGCGTAGGCCGGCAGCTCCGGCAATCCGCAGACGGTCACGCCGATCGCGGCGAGCGCCGCGGCGACCCAGCCGCACGAGATCGGATTGCCGCGCACGCGCGCCACGACCAACGCCAGCGCACCCGCGCCTGCGATCGCCAGCGCGAGCGCCATCGAACTCCCGCGGACCTGAGCGCTCTCGTAGACGCGCGCGCCGGCGGACGCCGCCGCGAGCACACCGAGGGCCACCGCGACGATGGTATGGACCACGCCCGGGCGTTCAGCCGGTTGGATGTCGTGCGCTCCGGGCGCGCTTGAGTTCATGTGGTCGAAGACCTGTGGGGCGACTTGTTCCAGCAGCCGAAGCCGAGCCCAAGCCGCACTCTAGTTCGGCCCGTCGGTCCGAAGAAGCCTCGAACTCGACTTGCTTTCGCCGATGTGGATCGAGCCGTGTGCGCAAGCGCGCGGCGTCGTCAGTTCAAGGCCTTCTTGGTCTTGACCGAGCCCGAGAACACGGCCGTCGCATCGGCGAGGTGCAGCGAACCCGCGGCCTTCTTCGGCACGAAGCGCGAGGCGAAATACGCCGACTGCAAGACGCCCGTGACGCGCATCGGCATCGACACGACCCCGGCCTCTTGGACCGGCTCGACGAAACCGAAGCCCTGGTACACGCGCGACGTCGCGACCGGAGTCGCGAACGCTTCGAACCCGTGCAGCACGTACCAGCGCGTGCCGAACTCGGTCGCGAGATCGGAGGTGTTCGTCTCGACGTCGGTCAGCGCCAGCATCAACGTGCGCGAACCCGGCGTGAACGAGACCACGACGTCTTCTTTGCGCTTGATCGTTTTCTGCCCCGTCCGCGCCAGCTCGCCCGAAACGCGCGCACTGAAGCGGTGGGGCGCGAACGCCACGCCTTCGGGGAACGGCGCGGTCGTCGTCGACGGCCACGAACCGAGGTAGGAGCCGTCGAGCCCGAACTCGCGCACGCCGTTGCCGACCAGCGACGCGACGAACAAGTTGCCGTTCGGACCGAACGCGAGACCGGTGGGCAAGGCCAACGCTGCGTCGTCGAATACGACCGCGCCGGACGCGACTTCACCGTCGATGTCGAGGCCGACGACGTTGCCGGCGAACAGCGACGACACCCACAGCCGTCCATCCGGACCGAACGCGAGACCGATCGGGATCGACAGATCGCCGTCGGCGCCGAGCTCGCGAACCTTGACGCCGGCGGGGTCGAACTCGAACACGCGGTTGTCGGCGGACGAGCACACGAACACGTGGCCATTCGCGCCGATCGCCAGCCCGGCCGGGACCGTCAGGTCGTCGTTCTGGCCGAACTCGCGCAGGAATGGGCCGTCGAGCTCGAACACGAGCACGCGGTCCGCCGACGTCACGAACACTTCGCCGTGCGTGCCGAGCGCGATGCCGCGCGCGGCGCTCAGCGTCGAGTCCGCACCGAGGCTGCGCAGCAGCGAACCGTCGGGGGCGAACACGTGGACGCGCGTGCTCGACGCGACGTAGAGGTTGCCGTCCGGGCCGAACGCGATGCCGCGCGGGTCCTGCAACGTGCCCGCGCCGATGCGGCGGATCTCGGCGCCGTTCGGATCGAGTTCGATGACGACGTCGTCACCGAGCGACGCCACGAACAGGCGACCCGGGGTGAACGTGGTCTGGGCGTCCGCGGCGAGTGGCGTGAACAGGGCCAAGCTCGCGCAAAGCGGCAGCATGCGCACGAATCTCATGCAGCGGGGCGATCCAAGCGGGGGGGCGAGTGGGGCGGGTACCTAGGTGCGAGTTCCGTCGCTGCCGAAGGCGACGGGCGCCGGTGCGTGACTTCCGGCAGGCAGAGCCTAACCCACGGATCCGCGATCGGCTCCCCTCGACTTGGACTTTCCTCCGGCGATCGGAGGGACGCAGCGCACGTCGACTCGCGAGCGAACGCGGACGATCCTCGGCGATCATGGGCCGCGCCTTGACCCCGCTTTTTTCGGCTTGGTAGCGTCCTCGCGACTCTCGACTCCGCGATGGTTTCGCAGGCGAGCGTGGGCCACGGACGGGACGCTGCTCTGCCTCGCGGCAAAGTCGTCGTCGCGTCACGCCCGGTCGCGCTGGTGTTGCGTCGTTCGCGGCCCCCTCGGTTTGCTTCTTCGATTCGGTGACTCGATGCGTGTCCTCATCGTCGGTGGCGGCGGCCGCGAGCATGCGCTCGCCGCTGGCATCGCGCGTTCGAAACGATTGACGAAGCTCTACGCGGCCCCGGGCAATCCCGGCATCGCGCGACTCGGCACGTGCGTCGACATCGGCGCCGACGACGTCGACGCGCTGCTGCGGTTCGCGCGCGACGAGAAGATCGACCTCACGGTCGTCGGGCCCGAGGCGCCGCTCGTGAAGGGCATCGTCGACGCGTTCGAGAAGGCGGGCTTGTCGATCTTCGGCCCGACGCGCTCGTGCGCGCGACTCGAGGGCAGCAAGGCGTTCACGAAAGAACTGTGCCGCAAGCACCACATTCCGACGGCTGCGTACCGGACGTTCTTGGACGCGGAAGCGGCGCGCATGTGGTTGCGCGAGGCGACCTATCCGCAAGTGCTGAAGGCCGACGGTCTGGCCGCGGGCAAGGGCGTCGTGATCGCGCGCTCGTTCGAGGAAGCCGACGACGCGATCCAGCGCTTCATGATCGTCAAGGAACTCGGCGACGCCGGCGCCCGCTTGGTGGTCGAGGAGTTCTTGCAGGGCGTCGAGGCATCGGTGCTGGCGATGGTCGACGGCCGCACGATCGCGATGCTCGAGACCGCGCGCGACCACAAGACGATCTTCGACGACAACCGCGGCCCGAACACGGGCGGCATGGGCACGTGCTCGCCGTCCGCCGCGCTGACGCCCGAACTGCTGGCGCAGGTCGAGAGTCAGATCGTGCTGCCCGCGGTCCACGCGATGGGCCGCGATGGCCGCGGCTTCAAGGGCTTCCTCTATGCCGGGGTGATGATCACTCCCGGCGGCCCGAAGCTGCTCGAGTTCAACGTGCGCATGGGAGATCCCGAGGCGCAGGTGATCCTGCCGCGCCTCAAGTCGGACCTGCTGCACCTGTTGCATCTCGCGGCGCAGGGTCGACTCGACGAAGCCGACGAACTCGACTGGGATCCGCGCCCGGCGGTCTGCGTCGTGCTCGCTTCGGCGGGTTATCCCGGTCCGTACGCGACCGGATATCCGATCTACGGCATCGACGACGCTTCGCCGACGCCCGACGTCATGGTGTTCCAAGCCGGTACGCGGCAAAAGGGTGCGGACATCGTCACGGCCGGGGGGCGCGTGCTCGGTGTCACGGCGCTCGGGTCGACGCTGCATGCAGCGCGCGACAACGCGTACCGCGCCGTGCAGCGCATTCGATTCCAAGGCGCCCAGTACCGCTCCGACATCGGGCGGCAGGACGCCGAGGCGTCGACGCGCCGATGAGTTCGACGAGCGGTACTCGTCCCCGGGGGCCAGCCGTGAGCCGCAGAGATCGCAACGTCGACGCCGACAAGGTGGACGAGTTGTTCGAGCGCTTCTTGCGCGAGAACAGCCTGAAGCACACCGCGCAGCGGCTGAAGATCGTGAAGCGCGCGTTCTCCATGCCGAAGCACTTCGCCGCCGAGGATCTCTACCTCGTGTTGCGACGCGAGAAGACGTACGTCTCGAAGGCGACCGTCTACCGCACGCTGAAGCTGCTCGTCGACGCGCACTTCCTCGACGAACTCGAGATCGGCGCGCGCAAGGCGAAGTTCTACGAACCGGTGCATGGGCGCGAGCACCACGACCACATGATCTGTCTGCGCTGCGGCGACATCCTCGAGTTCAGCGACGACGAGATCGAAGCGAAACAGTCCGAAGCTGCCGCGCGCCACAAGTTCCGCTTGCTGTCGCACTCGCTGAAGATGTTCGGCCTGTGCAAGAAGTGCCAGGACGACGCCGGCTGATCGACTACGTCCGAGAGTCGTCGCGTCCAGCGACGACTCTCGGACGTAGTCGATCCCGCACCAGGTGTCCGAGGCGGCGCCCAGGTCGCGAAGCGAGCCGAACTCGCGCCGACGCGTCCTGGCTTCTAGGTCACGTCATTGCACGGTGATGATCCGCGTGTCCGAAACGCGGAAGGTCTGCGAGAAGACGGGCGGGCCGCAATGCGGACCCACCGTTCCGGGCGGCAGGACGTCGATCACTTGTGCCGCGAACGTGAAGCCGAGCAGAGAGGGCTCGGTCGGCAACGGGCCAGCGATGCCCGCGGGCGCCGCGAACAGCAGCAGTGGATTGACCCCGAGGACGCACCCGGCTTGGCCCGTGCACAACGGAATCGACAGCGGTGGGCCGATGGCGAGCAGCGGCTGCACCGCGCCCAGCGGAGTCAAAGCGAACGGCGCTCCGAGGGCAGGCGTGCCCACGACCGCGAGCAACGGCTCGGGTGAGCCGCAACCGGTCTGTTGCAGCGAAACACCCCCGCTCCCCAGGACGTCGTGAAGTTGTCCGACGACGTCGGTCGTGGCACCCGGACGTTGATCCCATGCCAATGCGACTCGGCCGACCGCCTGGAAGCGCGTCGACGTCATCGTCGCGTTCTGCGGCTGGGCCGACAATCCGCTCGCGATCGCGACGCCGCTCTGCGTGAAGACGAACTCACTCCCGTTCTCCGGATCGAATGCGAACGACGCCAGGCTCAACCCGGGCGGAAACTGCAGCAACGGGTTCTTCGAACGGTAGGCGTAGGTGAATCGATTGCCTTCCGCGGCCACGACCGGATTCGTCTGCGACAGCGCGTCGGCAGATCCCAGCTCCAGCTTCGAGAGATTGATGCTGAAGTCCTGGGCGAACACGGGCGGGTTGTGCGTCGGATCGAACACGTACAGCGACGCGCCGATGTCACGCGCGCTGGCTTGATTCGGATCCAGGCGCTCGAACGCCAGGATCCACTGGGCGCCATCCCCGTCGATATCCGGATTCACGGCGACGCCGGTCGGATTGAGGTGTGCCACCGTCGCTGCCGTCACGAAGGATCCGTCGTCGCGCACGGCACGGTAGAGCGCACGCTGATCGGTGACGGTGGTCGCCTCCCACGCGACGTTCCAGATCCCGTTGGCGCCGGCGAAGCTCGAGACGCTCGGGTTGATCGCGGGGTTCTGATCGCCGTCGAGGACGATCTCGGCGGTCGAGCTACCCGTCGTCGAGACGCGGCGACCGACGATGTCGGTCTGAGCACCCGCCTGCTGCCACACCACGAAGAACGGATGCGTCACGGGATTCGGCGAGGCGCCGATGTCGCAATGGGCTTCCGCGGTCGATCCAGTGGAGATTTCGAACGTCGCGCTTTGGGACGTGTTCGTCGCGGTACGGCGGCGCCCGCGCACCGCGGGATCGGAGGCGGGTGACAGTTTGTGGATCCACGCGGCCATGAACGTCGTGTTCGCGCCGGCGACGGCCGGGTCGAAGGTGTCGCCCGTCGAGAGTTCGACACCCACCGTGTCGAGCAGCACGCCGTCGAAGTCGAACCGGTTCGCGATCAAGTCCCGATCGACGGCGCTCGTGGCGTCCTCGTGGACGACCAGGTAGACGCCGTTCGTGAACGCGATCGCCGGATCCGTGTCCGTATCGGCGTCGACGTCGACGTCGAATGCGTCGATCACCGGATCGATGACCAACGGGTACCGGGCGGCGGCGAGCACGTCCGCGGGGATGCGCAACTCGATGCGGGAGTCCGCACAGCGGGACTCGAGAGCGGTGCGCACTCCGTTCGCGTCGACGACGACGACATCGGAGTAGCGCACGCGTGCGCGGCCATCGGCATCGAACACGAGGCCGCCATCGCGCCCGAGGTGGACGAGTTCGTCGCCGGTGGCGAGTCGCAGCACGAGTTCGCCGGCACCGAGCGGTGCGGGCAGTACGAAGGTCTGTTCGACGACCTCGCGGCTCAACCGATAGCGCTCGAGCCACGGTCCGCGGTCGTACTCGACGACGTCGCCGACCAGCCGCGGTTGCGCGCCACGCGACCACTCCACCGCAGCTCCGGCGAGCGTGACGCTTTCCGGCGACAGCCCGAGTCGGGGGCTTCGGGGAGCCGTTGAGCCGAGGACGGGCATCCACGACGCACCGGCACTCGTGCACGCGAGTTTCCAGTCCGCGCCGCGCGCGAACACGGACCCATCCGCGTCCACGTCCGTCAGCAGCGGCAGCGTGGCGAGAGCTTGCAACGGAGACGGTGGGGTCGGCGATTCCGCTGACGCGACCGAGAGAGCGAACGCCAAGAGCACGAGCGACATGAGGAATCCCTTCGTGGATGACACTTCGATCGGTTCCACGCAATGCCGAGGGAGGGCACGACATCGATTCGCGGATTTTGCGTGCGGAGTCGGACGGCGGCGGATCGGGGACACCGTGGCTCGCGACGGAAACGGGTGCGACCCACGAGAAGCCGCAGTGCAGCCGGTATCGTCTGGCCGATGGCCGAGATCGCCCTTCCCCCTCGCTTTCGCGTCGAGCGCGCCCTCGGCGCGGGGCCGCGTGCGGCGTGGCTCGCGTTCGACCACGAGGCCAAGGCGCTGCGCGTCCTGCGCCCGCTAACGCCGACGGCGCGGGCCGGGGCGCAGTTGCTCGTCGGCCTCATGCACCGGCACTTGGCCGGAGTGGTGGAACTCGTCGTCACGGCGTCGGGCACGTTCAGCGTCGCCGAATTCGCGGACGGCACGTCGTACGCCGAGCGCCAGGACGAACTGGATCGCGCCGCTGCGCTCGAGATCGTGCTCGACGTCCTGCGCGGGCTCGAGGCGCTCCACGCGCGCGGCCTCGCGCACGGGGACGTCGCGCCGTCGAACGTCGTCGTCGATGCGGACGGGCGCGCCCGCTTGATCGATCCGGTCGTGCCGGGCGACGCGGAAGCACCGCTCGGCACGCTGCAGTTCCTCGCGCCGGAGCGCCGCCTCGGCGCACCACCGAGCCCCGCCGCCGACGTGTTCGCGGTCGGGGCGTTGGCGTTTCGCGCCGTCACGGGCCAGGACGCGTTCCTCGGCGCCACGGCGCTCGACGTGGTGCGTGCGCAGGAATCCGGACCTCCCGCCGTCGCGGCCGGCGAGCCGCTCGCCGCATTCCTTACGGCGTGCCTCGCGCGCGAGCCGGCGCATCGGCCGCGCGACGCGACCGAAGCGCGGGCGTGGTTGGAGCGCGGGCTCGCCCGCGGTCCAGCGCCCGAACAGGTCGACGCCGCCGACGCGATCGATCGCGCGCGCGCCGCATTGCCGCCGCCGACGACGCAACGGCTGTTCGCGTTCCTCGACGATCGCGATCGCGTGCCGCTCGTGCTCGGCGGTGGCGCCGGCGCCGGCAAATCGGTCGCGCTCGAGGCGTTGATCGACCTCGCGCACGCGCGCGGCCAACCGGCGTTGTTGCTGCGCGGCGACGAGCCCAATGCGGTGCACGCGGCGCGGACGCGGCTCGAGCGGCTGCGGGCCACGGTGTCGCACGGTGCGGCGGAACAGCTCGTCGTCGGGATCGACGATTTCGACCGGTCGTCCGCGGAGCTGCGTGAATTCGTCGCGACGTTGCTCGCGAGATCGCGCGCGGATCGCCCGTGGGTGGCCGTCGCCGGCGAGGCCGACGAGTGCGAGCTACGTCTGCCGCGCGACGTGCTCGGGCCGCGTTCGGTCGCGATGCTCGAGCCGTTGACGGAGCGCGACGTCGCGCGCTTCGCGAAGGCGGCGCTGCCCGAATTGGTCGCCCCCGAAGCGTTGGCGCTCGAAGCGGTACGGCGCACCAGTGGTCACCCGGCGGCGACGCGCGCGCTGCTGTCGCGGTTCGCGGCGGCGAATGGATTCGTGCGCGCCAGCGGGGTTTGGCTCGCCGACCTCGATCGGCTCCATGGCGTCGCGTTCGACACGAAGGCCGGGATCGGGTTCGAGCTCGCGACCGCGAAGCTCTCGCCGCACGCGCGCACGTTGCTCGGCCTGGTCGCGGCCGCGGGTTGTGGCGTTGCGCTGGCGGATCTCGCGCACGCGGCGGGGATCGACGTGCCGCAGCTGTTGCGTCCGGCGCTCGACCTCGCGGGATTGCGGCTCGTGCGTCACGACGGCGGCGTGACGCCGCGACTCGCCCTGCGGTTCCCGCTCGACCGCGCGGGGCTGCTCCGCACCCTGCCGCAGGAGCGCGCCCCGCTGCGCCGTTTGGCCGCGCGGCTCGCGCGAGCGCCGCGCTCTCCGGAGCGACTCGCGGCCGCGGCCCGCCTCGCGACGGAAGTGACGAGTCGCGGCGCGTACGCGCTGTGGCGCAAGTCCGCGCGGGCGTTCATGGACGCGCGTCAGCCGGCGGCTGCGCTGGACGCGTTGTCGCGGCTCGGTGCGCTCGACGGGACGCGCGTCGCGCGGGACGTGTGGGCGCCGCGCCTGTTCGGACTCGCGCACGCGGCGCTCGGCGCGGCTGCGGAAGCCGACCCCGCGCTCGAAGCCGCCGCGCATGGGGCGACCGGCGAGCGCGCCGTCCAGTTGGTGCTCGAACGCGCACAGCTGCTGGAACGGGCCGGGCGCGCCGCGGATGCGGTCGCGGTGATCGACGCCGGACTCGCGCGGCGGGACTTGGGCGACGCGCGGGCGCTGATCGCGTTGCGCGCGTGGCTGACGCTTGGGCAAGGCGACAAGGAGGAAGCGCGCGCGCGGCTCGATGCGCTGCTGCGACCCGGCCAGGGCTTGGAGCGTTCGACGCCGATGCTCGAAGTCCTCGCGACCGCGATGGCCGTGTACTGGAGGCTCGCGGACACGCGCCGTGCGCGCGCCGCCGCGATCGCGGCGCGGCGCGTCGCACGCAGCCTCGGGCGCGCGGGACGCGTCGCTCATTTCGATTCGACCATCGGCGTGTGGGATCTCGAAGGCGCGCACGTGGCCCGCGGTCGCAAGCGCGTGCGCCGCGCATTGGAGACGCTCGAGCGCGTCGACGATCGCAGACTGCTGCCGGACACGCTGATGCGCTACGGCTGGATGCGCTTCGCGGCCGGGGAAGCGCGCTCGGCGCTGGAAGCGTTCCATCGCGCCGAGATCCTGTTCGAGAAGGTCGGCAATCGGCGCGGTCTCGGTTGGGCGCACAACGGCATCGGCACGGTCCTGCTCGCTCTCGGCGATCCCGAACACGCGGCGGCCGCGTTCGAGCGCAGCGTCGTCGAACGCGAAGCGGTCGGCGCGTTCAGTGGGGCGGGCTTGTCCGCAGTCAACCTCTACCGCGCGCACGTGGCGCGCCTCGACCTGGAGGCGGCGCGTCGCGCCGCGCGCAAGGCGCTGCATCTCGCGCGGGGCCCCGGCCGCGCCGACGTGCGCGCGGTGTTCCTGCTCGCGGTGTGCCAGACGGCGGCTCGCGAGCGCGATGGTCGCCGCCTGCGCGTGCTCGCGAAGCGCGCACTGACGGCGGCGCAGGTGGCGCGTCTCGACGAGGAAGCCGCGCGCGCGGCGGGCCTGGTCGCGGAGTCGGCGTTGCAGGCCGGCATTTGGCCGGACGCGCTGACGGCGACGCGGCGCCTGCACCGCAGCGCGCGGCGCCGTGGGCATCGCGGCGACCAGGCGTTGGCGGTGGCGTTGCGCGCCGGACTGCTGTTGTTGCGCGGACGCGGCGCGGAGGCCAAGCGCTTGTTCGCGCGCATGCACGCGCACGAGCTCGAGCCGGCGGCGGCGCTGGACGTGCACTTGCTGCATGCGCGGCTGGCGCTGCTCGCGTTCACGCGCGGCGACGGCAGCGAGGCGCGTGGTGGCCGCGGCGCGGCGCAGGACGCGGAGCGCTTGGCGCGCCGCCTATCCGATCGCCATGCGGAGGAGTCCGCGCGCCGGCTGGTCGCCGCTCTGATCGCCGCGGAGGAGAGCGCGGCGCCGGGCGCCGAAGTGCTGCGACAGAACCGCAAGCTGAAGCAAGTGCTCGAAGCGACGCGCTGGATCAACGAGGCCACCGCGGTGCGCGACGTGCTTTCGCGCATCATCGACGCAGCGATCGAGCTGGCCAGCGCGCGCCGCGGATTCGTCGTGGTGCGCGAGGCGCCCGGAGCACCGCTGGCGTTCGTCGCCGCGCGCAGTTTGCGGCGGGAGGACATCCTCGACCCA
The DNA here is from genome assembly GCA_052034255.1 of Planctomycetota bacterium. Lineage (GTDB taxonomy): Bacteria > Planctomycetota > B15-G4 > B15-G4 > JADJEK01 > JADJEK01. The sequence continues at coordinate 19,792 of JBPOIU010000040.1, forward strand.
GCGCTGCAGGTGAGTCGGTCCATCGTCGAGGACGTGCTCGCGACGGGGCGCACGATGGTCACCTCGGAGGCGCGCGTCGACGAACGCTTCCGCTCCGTGCGCAGCATCTCCGAACTCGCGTTGTTGTCGGTCGCGTGCGCGCCGCTGAAGAGTCGCGGCGTCGTCGTCGGCGCGATCTACGTCGACGACCCGACGCGCGTCGACCGCTTCGACGAACACGCGCGCGAGCACCTCGAAGCGCTGGCCGAGCACGCCGCGCTGGCGCTCGACAAGGCGCGGTTGTTGAACCACATCGAGGAGTTGCGCCGCGATCTCGAACGCGACGTCGCCGCGCGTTCGGAAGAACTCGAGGAAGTGAAGAGCGATCTCGAGCGCGTGCGCCTCGACCTCGAAGCCCGCTACGCGACGCGGCAGTGCGTGACGGCGGATCGTCGCATGCTCGAGGTCTTGGAGATGGTGCAGCGGATCGCCGACAGCGATGCGTCGGTGTTGATCCAAGGCGGGCCCGGCACCGGCAAGGAGCTGATCGCGCGCGCGCTGCACCACTCGTCGTTCCGGCGGCGGCGGCGCTTCGTTGCCGTCAACTGCGCCGGATTGCCCGACGGCTTGGTCGAGGCCGAGCTGTTCGGTTACAAGCGCGGGGCGTTCTCGGGCGCGATCACGGACCACGACGGCCTGATCGCGGCGGCGGACGGCGGCACGCTGTTCCTCGACGAGATCGGGGAGATGCCGCTCGCGGTGCAGGCGAAGGTGTTGCGCGTCGCGCAGGATGGCGAGTACTTGCCGCTCGGCGCCGCGAAGCCGAAGCGCGCGAAGTTGCGGATCGTGTCGGCGACGAATCGTCCGCTCGCGGAGATGGTCGCGGCGGGGCGGTTCCGGCAGGACTTGTTCTATCGCCTGCGCGTGATCCAGATCGACCTGCCGCCGTTGCGCGAGCGTAGGGGCGACGTGCCGTTGCTGGTGCGGACGTTCGCGGCGCGCGCCGCCGCCGACAGTGGACATGCACCGAAATCATTCACGGAGCGCGCGCTCGCCGAACTCGTCGCCGCGCCGTGGCCCGGCAACGTGCGTCAACTGGAAGGACTCGTGAATGCGGTGGTCGCGATGACGGATGGGCCGGTCGTCGACCTGTCGCACCTCGCCGCGTGCGGGTTCGCCGCGGCCGATGGCGCAAGCGCCGCGATCCCGACGCCCGCACCCGCTCCGCGCTCGAATGCCGATGGCGCGGATTCGGACGAAGACGCCGGGATGCAAAGCGCCGAGGGCGGCTCGTTGAAGGCAGCGTTGGAGCGCCGAGAGCGCGAGTTGGTCGTGGCCGCGTTGGAGCGCGCGAATGGCCAGCGAGCGGCGGCCGCGGCGGAACTCGGCATCACGACGCGGTGGCTCGCGAAGCTGATCGCGAAGTACGGACTCTGACCCTGTAGCGCGCTTGCGGCTCGGCTCGGCGTGCGCCGGCGCTTCAGCTCTTGCGTGCGAGCGCCGCGACCGCCGGGCCGAGCGCCGGGTTCGCATCGAGCAACAGCACGCGCTCGCGGAACGTCGTCTCGCAGTCGGTCCAGCGCGCGATCGCGTCGGCCGCCAGCGGCGCGTTGGCCTCGACCGCGTCACACAGGGCCTCGACCAACTTGGCTTCGGCGCCATCGCCGTAGCGCAGCGCGAGTTTCCAACTGCGGCGGGCGTCGGCAGTGCGTGCGTTTTGCAGATGGTCGAGCGCGAACGCGAGATGGGCGCGGTGGAACGCGGCCTGCGCCGCGGCTTCGCTGCGTTCCGTGAGCACGGTCGCGAGGCGATACGCGACGTCGCCATTCCAAGGCGCTTTGGCGAGCCACGCGGCAAGCAGCGTCGCGGCGGCCTCCTTGCGCACGGGAGTGCCTTCCTCGTACTCCTTTGCCAGCGCGTCGAGCGTGGCGAGGTCGGCGGCGCCTCGCGCGAACGCATCGGCGAGCAGCACCGCGTACGCGCGTTCGTCGCTCGCGAGCAACGTCGAGAGCGCGGCGTCGCGCCGGCGCGGCATCGAGCCTTCTCGCAGCCGATGGACCATCCGCAGGTGCCGCCACGCGGCGTCGAGTCGTCCCGCCAACGCGTCGAGTTGCGCGAGGCCGCGATGCGCGGCGAGCGAATACGGGCGTTGGCGCAACAGGTCCATCCAGGTCGCGCGCGCGGCGTCGCGTTGCTTCGTCGTGGTCGCGAAGCGGGTCAGCAGCGCGCCGCGGTATTCGATCGCATCGGTCTGCGTGGGATCCCAGGCCTGCGCGCGATCGAGCTCGGCGACCAACGTGTCGAGGGCCGGCTTGCCGGCGACGTTCGCGGCCGAGCGGAAGTACGCGTCGGCGACGAGTCCGCGGACACCGAGCGTCGCGATCGCGAGGAACGACAGCAGCGCGACGACGAGGCCTTTCTTGCCGAGCGCGGGACTGGACGTGGACGGGCCGTCGGAGAACGCGAGCAACTGGCCCGCGCATGCGAACGCGAGCACGAGCAGCGCGGGGTTCGACGAGGTGCCGCGGAACATGCCGATGCCGAGGACGGCGAACAGTGCGCCACCGACCGCGAGGGCGATCGGAATGCGCGGATCGTCGACGGGGAGGATGCGCGTGGCGCGAGCGCTCGCCAACGCGGCGAGCAGGAACGCGAGCAGCAGCACGACCGCGGGAACACCGCCTTCGCACAGCAGCAGCAAATAAAGGTTGTGCGGGTCCTCGGCTTCGGATGCCGCGCCGAACGCCGTGACGAGCTTCGCCTCCTCGGGGTCGCGGAACGGTGGGAACTCGGCCTCGAACCGGCCTGGACCGACGCCGAGCAGCGGCGCGTGTTCGGCCATCGACCAGGCCGCGCGTGCGAGCTTCCAGCGTTGGACGTTCGGTCGGTAGTCCGGTGACGTCACGCCCTGCGGCGCGTCGTCGGCGCTCTTGAACGCGTACGCACCGGTCCCGCCGATGGTGAACGGCAACACGGCGCCGAGGCCGAGCGCGACCACGATCGGCAGCACGCGGCGGCGTGCGTCACCGGCGAAACGGCGTGCGCCGAAACCGAGCACCGCGACGCTCGCGATCAGCGCGGCGAGCGCGGCCCCGCGGCTTCCGGTCAGCACGACGCCGCAGACGAGCACCGGCAGTGCGGAGCGACCGATCCACGCGCTCGCTCGGAGGCCGAGTGCGAGGCCGGCGGCGAGTGGCACGAGCGGCGCCAGGAACTCACCCGCGGCATTGGTGTTGGCGAACGTACCGACGGCTTCGTGCTGCGCATTCGCGTCGCCGAAGATCGGATCGTGACCCAGAGTTTGCGCGATGCAGAGCAACGCGACGGGTGTCCCGGCGAGCAGCGCGGCCAGCGGCCAGCGCGTGGCGCGGTCGTAGCCGTCGGACCATGCGAGGACGGCGACCACGAGCATGCAGACCCACGTGGCGATCGGCCGCGCCGCGAGTCCCGGCGGGTCGACGCGGACGATCGCGACGAACATCGACCACAGCACGAGCGCACCGAGGCACAAGAACGCGCGCGGCAATGCGTCGGCGGCCGCGGTCTTCAGGCGTCCCGCGACCGCCGACGCGAGGAACGCGAACGGCGCGAGCGCGAGCAGCAGGCTCGTCTTCCAGCGCAACGCGTCGAACGCCAGCGGATCGACGAGCCAAGCCAGGGCGCAGAGAAGGAATGCGAGAGCCATCGTGGAGGGGTTTTACCGCGCCGTCGACTCGGAGGCAGCATTTGTCGGCAACGGCGAGGGGGCTTGCGGCATGCTGGGCGTCACCCCTCCCCGCCCCGAAAGTGGAACTCATGCATCGAATGTCGCTGCATCTCGCCGTCGGTTCGTTCCTCGCCTGCGCTCACCTTCAGGCCGATGAGCCGTTCTCGTCCACACCCTCGCCATTCGCGTGGACGACCGACGGTCCGGTGGAACGATTCGTCCAGGACGGCGACCGTATTTACGTCACGGGGTCGTTCCGACTCGTCGGCCGCCCGACCGGTACGTTCGCTCGCGTCGACTCCGCAACGGGAACGTCGATCGAGGGTCCACTCGTCAACGGCACGGTGACGGCGATCGAACCCGACGGCAACGGCGGGACGTTCATCTCGGGATCCTTCGATCGAGTCGGGGGACTCGTCCGCAAGCGGTTCGCTCATGTGCTTGCGGACGGCAGCGTGGGGCCGTTCCAGTTGGAGACCGAAGGCACCGCGCAGGACATCGTGGTCCACAATGGCGTCATCTACGTGGCCGGTGACAACGGCTTCGGCAAGGAACCCGCCGCTCCGCGCTACGGCCTCGCGGCGTTCGACGCGACGACGGGTCAGTTGCTGCCTTGGAATCCCATTCCCACGACGATCGACAAGCCGGTGACGGGCGAGAGCTTCGAGTGCTTGAGCGTGCGCGGTTCGGAGCTTTGGGTCGGAGGGAAGTTCGACTGTCGTTTCGGCACGGCGGACCAACGACGCAATTTCGTCGCGCTCGATCTCGCCACGGCCGCGCCGACGGGTTGGGATCCGTCACCCAACGACGTCGTGTTGGATCTCGAGGACTTTGTCGGCGGCGTCCTCTTCGCCGGCAATTTCACGTCGTTCGATGGAGTCCCGCGCTCGAAGGTCGCGCTCGTGGATTCTGTCACGCACGCGGTGTCGACGTTCGAGACGTCGATCAACAGCACGGTGTTCGACGTGGCCGTGAGTGGGTTCACGGTCTACGTCGCCGGCCAGTTCTCGATGGTCGAAGGCCAACCGCGGTCGTGCGCCGCCGCGTTGGACGCGACTGGGCAATTGTTGGCCTTCGACCCACAGATCTCCGGTGGCGACGGGGACGGACCGATCGTGCGGCGCCTCGTCGTCGATGCGGGCGACGTCTACCTCTCCGGTTGCTTCGCGAATGCGGGAGCGGATCGACGCTGGTGCCTGGCTCGCGTGGACGGGATCACCGGCGCCGCGCAGGCGTGGACGTGCCACGTCGGGGGTCCCGAGGCCAGTCATGCCACGGAGATGATCGTCAGCCAGGGCGACGTCCTTCTCGGCGGCAACTTCACGATGGTGGAGGGGCGCGAGCGGTTCTCGTTCGCGGCGATCGACCTGACGACCGAAGAGCTCGAAGATCTCGCCCCCCGGTTCACGACGAGTTCGTCACCTGATGAACCCGGGACCACGTTCGACGTCGCTCCGTTCGCAGATCGCTTGATCGTCAGTGGGTCGTTCCAGCGAGTGAACGGGATCCAGCGTCCGAAGCTCGTCGCGATCGACCGCACGTCGGGGGATCCCGTGTCGACGTTCGACGCCGGGATCACGCCCAGCGACAACGGTGCGTTCGACGTCGAAGTGGTCAATGGGACGCTGTTCGCGACGAACCTCGGAGGAGCGGACGATCTCGCGGCGCTCGATCCGTGGACCGGAGCGAAACTGGACATGGGTGCGAACGAGATCGAAACGTCGCTCTGGGTGCGGTCGCTCGCCTCGAGCGCTGATGGCACCACGTTGTTCTGGGGGGGTGGGTTCAACGTCGTCTCGACAGGAGGGCCCTCGAATCCGCAAATCGTGTCCCGTGGATTCGGCGCATCGATCAACACGTCCACGTTCGCGCTCGATGCGTGGAACCCGGACCTGAATGCTCCGATCCGGCAACTCGTGCGAGTCGGCGGCTCGCTGTACGCAGGTGGGGAGTTCGAGTTCTCCGGTCCAGCCGCAGGCACACCGATCTGGCGACGGCGCGTGTGTGAGTTCGACGTGGCGAGCGGAGCGCTGACGCCGTTCGCTCCCGTCGTGGACAACGGTCTCGTCACGACTCTCACGGCGTCCGGCAAGTACCTGTTCGTCGGCGGCACGTTCAGCAAAATCAACGGCATCTCGCATCCGCGTCTCGCGGCGATCGATCGCGCCACCGGTTCGGTCGCGAGTTGGACGCCGTCGTTCAGCGGTTCCATCACGGCCTTGCTCGCCGCGAACGACCGTCTGTTCGTCGGCTGCAACACCGGCTTCTTGCAGTTCGCCGGCAACGTGCAGGCCGCGATGGGCGTGTTCCGAATCGATTCGCTGACGAGTCCGACGAAGACGATCTCGCTCACCACCGGCGGTTCCCAGGTCCTGAACGTCCACGCGGGACATCCGCGAGCTTCCCAGTCGTTCTGGATCCTCGGTTCGGCATCGGGAACGTCACCATCGTTCGATCTCGCGGGAGTTCGCGTGCCGCTCGCGCTCGATGCGTACACGATGCTGACGGCGACCACGCCGTTCTTCGTGTTCATCGGCAATCCGGGAGTGCTCGACCAGTACGGCGACGGGACGTCGACGTTCGTGTTGCCTCCGGGGCTGAGTCCATCGCTGGCAGGATGGACGATTCATCACTCGGCGATCACGTACGACCCGAGTAGCGGAGTGCCGACGTTCGCGACGATGCCGCTCGGGGTCACGTTGGTTCCGTAACCGGGAAGGCGCGTCGATGTCGCAAGCCTGGACCGTCGAACAACTCCTCGAGCACGCGGAGTGGATCCGCAAGCTCGCGCACGTGCTCGTGCGCGACCCGGCCCTGGCCGAGGACCTGGCGCAGGATACGTGGGTCGCGGCGTTGCGCTCGCCGCCGAAGCAACAGGGGCCGCTGAAACCATGGCTGGCGACGATCCTGCGCAACCTCGTGCGCGAGCGTGCCCGCGGCAACGAACGCCGCGCGCGGCGTGAGCAGGCGTCGCCGCCGCCCGCGGCCGCCGAGCCCGTCGAAGACCTCGCGCAGCGCGCGGAGGCGCAACGCCTGCTGGTCGAGTTCGTGCTCGAGCTGCCGCAGCATTATCGCGACGTCGTGCTGCTGAGTTACTTCGAGGGCCTGTCGGGCCCCGAGATCGCCGATCGCCTCGGCGCGCCCGAGGTCACGGTGCGCTCGCGCTTGAAGCGCGGGCTCGACCAGCTGCGCGAGCGCTTCGACCGCAAGTACGGGGAGCGCAAGGCGTGGATCGTGATGCTGCTGCCGTTGGCGAAGCGGCCGGGGGATGGGGTGGGCGGGGTGCCGGCGAACGCGGCGGGGGTGGAGGGTGCGGCTCACGAAGACGCGGGGCCGGTGCGATCGCCAAGTGGGGTGTTGCGCGGAATCGCGTTCATCGCCGTCGTGGGCTTCCTCGCATGGCTCCTGTTCGGCCCGGCGGATCGTGAACCCGACCGAAGCTTGGCAACGCTCGACGGAGCACGCGACGTCCCGAGCGTGGAGTCCGCAGCCTCCGCGCCTTCCGCACCGATGGGGTTGGACTCTGGAGTTCGCAGCAGCGGCGCTGTCGAGAGCGACGTCGGCCCGCCGCCCGGTACTCCGCTCGCTGCGTATGAAGTCGTCGTCCGGGACGACGCGGGACGTGCCGTCGAAGGCGCCACGGTCCGCGCGGAGTGGCATGTCGTCCGACCGGACATCCTCGCGTTGGTGCAGAACTCCAGTCCGATCGCGCGCCGGCTGGGTGAGACAACGACCGATGCGTCGGGGTTCGCGTCGATCGAGTGTCCACGCGGCTTGATGTTTGACGTCTCGATCGAAGCCCCGAACTACCCGACCGAACGACTGCGTCAGCGTCTCAGTGGGGATCGCGATCGGATCACGTTGCAGCCGCCCGCGAGTCTGGTCGGGACCGTCAAGTCGGTAGCGACGGGTGAACCGATCGAGAGCGCGTCGATCGAACTCATGCGATCGAGCGTGTCCGACGTGCGACGGCTCGCGTCGACACGGTCCGACGCCGCCGGCGCATTCCGTGTCGACGGACTCCCGAACGCGCGTCTCCTCGCAATCGTGGTCGCGGAGGGATTCGAACTCAACGCGGTCGGGATCACGCCGCTTCCTGGACGCGCCAACGTGTTGGACGTCACGCTCGGCAACGCCGTGAAGCTGCATGGTCGCGTCGTGGACGCGCACACGCGCGATCCCATCGCCGGAGCTGAACTCGGCATGCTGAACGGGACGATCGCCCTACGGACCGACGAGGAGGGACGGTTCCGGACGACGTACTTCGCTGCGGAGAAGCTCGAGTTCGGATACCTCTGGCTCGAAGCACCTGGGTACGGCTACCGGACGTTGTTCCCCACGCTCTCGCCGGGCGAGGTTCGCGACGTCGAACTCCTCGTGGAACTCGAGCCCGCGCGAGTCGTGCGCGGTCAGGCCGTCGACGAGAGGGGCGAGCCGATCGTGGGACTTCGAATCCTCGCGCGGTCCGAGCAGCCCGACGCTGAGCATCCCACGCAGCAATACCCCGACGGATTCCCGAAGGCCGATCTGCGGATCGCGGTCACGGACGATCGAGGTCGATTCGAGTTCGGGAACTTGCGGCCGGACACGCGGCATTTCTTGCTGCCCGACGATGCGCGATACGCCTCGCAGTCGACGCTGGTTCCCGCGCGTCGTGCCGACCTCGCGGACGAGGACGTCGGTACTGTCGTGTTCGCGGACGCGCGCACGATCTACGGCCGAGTCCTGGATGCGGCGGATCGACCCTTGCCCGGGATCGACGTGTTCGCGATCCCGCACCCTCCGCTGCTGCGACAGATCGCACCCAACGAGAGCTTGGATGGACTCTTCGCGGTCGACGTCCAAACGACGCGGACCGACTCGGACGGCTGGTTCTGCTTCCGCACGCTCGGCTACGGCGACGTCTTGCTTCGGCTGTTCGACCCCGCTTATGGACTCCTTGAGCAAGTGATCGTCGGAGCCGAGGCCTCGCAGCGCTCCGCGATGTTCGAACCTCACATCGACGTCCGGCCCGACATCAGTGGGTGGGTGAGGGACGCCACTGGCGCACCGGTCGATATCGCCGCGGTGACCGCGCATCGGCCCGGCACTCCCGCCGCGCAGGACGTCGAAGTCTTCACCCGATCCGACGGTTCCTTCTGCCTCTATCGATTGAAGGCGGGAACGTACGAGTTGTCGGCGCAGGTACGCAGCCCGTACGTGGACAGCCGACCGATGACCGCGGCTACCGCGAGCGTCGAGCACGGGATGCACGGCGTCACTCTCGTGATGCATCCAGCGCAGCTCGTCGAGCTCTCGGTCATGAATCGTGATGGGTTGCCGATCGTCGGCGCGCGCTGTCGCTTCGTCGATCCCACGGATCCGCGGACCGAGTACGAGAGGTCGGTCCTCACGGTTGCCGGCTGCACGATCGCGCTCCCCGAACATCGAGACTTCGAGGTTCAGATCGATCTGCTCGAGGACGCAAGCGGAGCGGGCGTCCGCACGCATCAGGCTCACTTCCGCACGACGTCGCGTTCGGAGCGCGGACGGTTCGTGTTCCAAGTAGCCGACTGACCGCGACCGGCTCAGCAGTTCGTTATGTTCTTCTGACCCCTATGCCCAAGAACACCAACGAACGCTTCCACGATCGCATCTCCGGTCGCTACGACGCGATCTACGACGACGATCCGTATCACCTGCTGCTGCGTGACCTCACGCTCGCGCACGTCAAGCCGCACTTGCCGCGCGACTTCGCGCATCCGTTGCTCGACGCGGGATGCGGCACCGGATGGTTCGGTGCGCGATTGTCGAAGTCGGGGTTCGCGGTCGACTTCCTCGACCTGTCGCAGGGAATGCTCGATCAAGCGCGGTCGCGCATGGAGTCCGAGAAGCCGCGCGTCGCCCCCGAGTATTTCCACGGCGGACTCGAGCAGGTCGAGACGCTGACGACGAAGACGTACGCGCTCGTCCTCGCGATCGGCGACATCCTCTCGTTCGTCGACGATCCCGTGCGCACGTTGCGCTCGCTCGCGAAGCGCATGACGCCTGGCGGCGTCTTCCTTGGCACGGTCGACCAGAAGCTCGCGGGCCTCGGGCATTTCCTCGAGCGCGGCGAACTCGAAGCGCTCGCGCGCTTCGCGAAGGACGGCAAGACCGTGTGGCTCGGCGGCACCAAGGACGAGCGCTTCGCGACGCGCATGTACACCGCGGAGGAGATCCGCGACGTGTTCGACAAGGCGGGCTTCGACGTCGTCGACGTCGTCGGCAAGACCGTCCTGCCGTTGCGCGATTTCCGCGACCACCTCGACGACCCGAAGGTCCGTCGCGAGCTCTTCGACCTCGAGCGCAAGCTCCACTCGATCCCATCGGCGCTCGGCAGGGCCAGCCACCTCGAGGTCTTGGCGAAGCGGCGAGCGACGTGACGGCCGCGGTGTGGCGGCGCTCGGCGAACTTTCTCGCGTGTGCCGGGATCGGCGGTTGTGTGGCGTTCGGCTTCGCGGCTTCGTACACGACGGTCGCCGAGCTCGTGAACCACCACGTGCTCCGGTACTGGGGTGTGAGCGAGTGGTCGCCGCTCGCCCTGTTGGTGCTGGTCGTGTACGGATTCGTCGGCGGTTCCCGTCGCCGACGCGAAGACCGAATCGTCCGTCGATGGTGCTTCGCCGCCGTCGTGATCGTCGTCGCGAGCTCGGTTCATTGGCTCTTGCACGCGCCGGATCAACGGAAGTGGATCACGGCGATCCTCGGCGCAGGTGCGCTGGTCGTCGGACCGCGCTTGTTCGCGACCTTCTCCGCGCGCGCCGCATCGAATCGTGACTCGATCGGCGAGTGGGTCGCCTTCCTCGCGGGGATGTGGACCGCGATCGGCGCGACCGAGCTCCAGTGGCTCTGGCTACCTCGGGTCGATGGTCCCGAGTTGCCGTTGGTCGGCGCGATGGTCACCGGGATCTTGATCGCGAACCCCCGAATTGCCCCTCGCGCGTCGCCGGCGCACACCACTTCCGCAACGGCGGGGGCAGAGCGAACGCTGGGTTGGTTCGAGCTCCTGGCGCTGGGGACCGTGGGCGAACTCGTGACCGCTGCCGTGGGGGAGTGCACGTCGGCGCCCGTGCTGCGGGTTCACGATGCGCGCTTGCTGCATACCAAATGCCTACTCGCGGCGATCGGCGCACTGTGCACACTGGCGCGACCTCCCCGCGATGACCGGGCGGCCTTCCGGAGAATCGACGTCGCCGTGGCACTCTGTGCGGCGCAGTTCGCCGTCCTCGCGTTCCTGCAGTGGGACGGCCCGCACGAGTGGTCGGTCTCGATTCGCGAGTGGTGGGGCCTTCCGCCGAGGGACACGCACGTCCGTGACATCGTGATCGTCGCAACGACGGTAGGAGCGAGTTCGATCGCGCTCGGAGTCGTTCTCGCGACACTCCCGTGGATCGTGAGACCAGGATCGAACGCGATCGGTGTTTTGGCATCGACGTGGATCGTGGCGTTCGCCGCGATGAGCATCGCCATCTGGATCCTTGGCTCGCACGGGGAGCAACAGCCACGCGTCCCCAAATCGCCGTCGACTACGTGTCTCCTCGCGGCGCTGTCGTGTGTGACCCTGGTCCTATGGGGACTGCTGCGGAGTCGAAGAGTCGCGGGTGCGGCTCGGTGATTCGATTCGATCGTGGGTACCGCGGGCAATCGCACGAGGGAGGCCCGGCGGGCGAGGGCGTGCGAGCGAGGATGAGACGTGGTGGACCTGGGGTCGAGGGCGAGAGTGGTGATCGGTGACCGGTGACCGATCACCGAGACCCGGTGACCGACGGCGCGCTGCGCGCCGACCGGCCGCGCGGCGCGGACCGTGTTCGCTCGCATGAGCTCGCGATCGTGCTTCGCACGACCGGCAGGA
>JBPOIU010000081.1:0-9475 GCA_052034255.1 Planctomycetota bacterium
CCCGCGCTGGGAGGCCGTGAATCTCATGAATTGGGCCCCCGCGGCGTCGGAACGGCTGCGAACGACGATCGCTTCGTGTCTGGAGAATCCGGTCGCTCCGCGACCGGAGAGCCTCACCGACTCTTTCGATTGAGTCGCCTCGGCCATCCTGCTCGCGCTCGCCGTTCTCGCTCGTTCCGCCGCTCGCGGGGGGTTCTTTCACGGCCTCTGAGCGCGTCGGCTGCCGACGCCGTTCCTCCGGGGGGCTCGTGTTGCGCTCGACCTCGGTTCGGCGACCGTCCGCCGGGCGCTAGGCTGCTACCATCCCGCCGTTCCTTCCGCAGGTGAGCGTTCGGTGTCGTCGACGATCCGCATCCACGTTCCCGCCGATTCGGTGCATGTCCGCGCCGCGCGCAAATCCGTCGAATCGCTGCTTCGCGATCACGGGTTCGCCACGGAGCGCATCGCGAGCTTCGCGCTCGCGTTGTCCGAGGCGTTGTTCAACGCGCTCGATCACGGTGGGTCGGAGGCCGGGATCGACCTCGAAGTGAACCTGCTCGCCGATCGCGCCGAAGCGGCCGTCGACAACGCGGTGCTGGAAGCGGAAGCTCCCGTCGATGACCTGGCGGAGCTGCTCGCCGAAGCTGGCGTCGAAGTCCCCGATGCCAACGTCGAACGCGGGCGCGGCCTGCATTTGATGGCCACGCGCGCTGACGAAGTGCGCGCCGAATCCCTCCCCGACGGGCGCACGCGCATCGTGCTGGTGTTGAAGCGATGAACGCGTTGCCGCTGCCGCCGGCACGGCCGCGTCCGGTCCTGTTCTGCACGCTCGCGGTCGCCTACGCGCTCGGCATTTTTGCGTTGTCGTCGTTGCCGGGTTCGTCGCTACCGCAGCATGGGCGACTGACGGCGTGGGCCTACAACGTCGCGCACGCGCCGTTGTTCGGAGGGCTCGCGTTGCTCGTCGGTTCCGCGCTCGTCGTTCCGATGCGCGCGGGCAAGGCGGCGTTGGCGCCACGCGGTGCCGCGCTGACCGTCGCCGCATGCTTCGGCTACGCGCTGCTCGACGAGTTCCATCAGTCGTTCGTCGCTGCGCGTTCACCGGACGGCATCGATCTCGTCACCGATCTGGCCGGCATCGGAGCGGCGGTCGTCTGGCTGCGACGCAGTGGCGACGTCTCCCGTTTCCACACCGCGCTACGGCTGACCGCGTTCGTCGCGATGGCGTCGCTGTCGGCATGGCTCGCGACGCGTCCTTTCGAGTTCGGAGCTGGACCATGACCAACGCCTACGAAAGCCCTCTGGGCGCGCGCTACGCCGGCAAAGCGATGCAAGCGCTGTTCTCCGCGCGCACGCGCATCCGTACCTGGCGCAAGCTGTGGATCGCGTTGGCGAAGCACGAGCGTGAGCTCGGGCTGCCGATCACCGAGAAACAGCTCGCCGAGCTCGAAGCCCACGTCGACGACATCGATTTCGGGAAGGCCGCGGACTACGAGGCGAAGTTCCGACACGACGTCATGGCGCACGTGCACGCGTACGGCGACGTCGCGCCGTCGGCGAAGGGCATCATCCATCTCGGTGCGACGTCGTGCTACGTGACCGACAACGCCGACCTCATCGTCATGCGCGACGCGCTCGATCTGCTGTTGCCGCCGCTCGCGTCGGCGATCGCGAATCTGGCCGCGTTCGCGCGCAAGCACGCGGGGTTGCCGACCGTCGCGTACACGCATTTCCAGCCCGCGCAGTTGACGACCGTCGGCAAGCGCGCGTGCCTGTGGCTGCAAGACTTCGTCGATGACCTGGCGCGGCTGCGCGAAGTGCGCGACGCATTGCGCTTCCGCGGCGTGAAGGGCACGACCGGTACGCAGGCGTCGTTCCTCGCGCTGTTCGACGGCGATCACGAGAAAGTGAAGGAGCTCGATCGGCGCGTGACGCGCACGATGGGGTTCGAACGCAACTACGGCGTCACCGGGCAAACCTATCCGCGCAAGCTCGACTACGACGTGCTGTCCGCGCTCGGCGGACTCGCGATCAGCGCCGCGAAGTTCGCGACCGACATGCGCCTGCTCGCGCACGAGCGTGAGGTCGAAGAGCCGTTCGAGAAGCATCAGATCGGCTCGTCGGCGATGGCCTACAAGCGCAATCCGATGCGCTCGGAGCGCATCTGCTCGATCGCGCGCTTCGTGACGTCGTTGGTCGACTCGGCGGCGCAGACCGCGATGAACCAGTGGCTCGAGCGCACGCTCGACGATTCGGCGAATCGCCGATTGATCCTGCCGGAGTCGTTCCTCGCGACCGATGGCATGCTCGCGACGGTGCTGAACGTCACGTCCGGATTGGTCGTCCACGAAGCCGTGATCGCGGCCCACGTCGAACGCGAACTCCCGTTCATGGCGACCGAGGAGATCCTGATGGCCGCCACCAAGGCCGGCGGCGATCGTCAGCATCTGCACGAGCGGATTCGGCAACACTCGCTCGCCGCGATCGATCTCGTGAAGGCGGGTGGCCGGAACGACCTGTTCGATCGGATCGCGGGCGACGCGGCATTCGGCGTCGTGCACGGTCACCTGAAGGACCTGACGCGCGCGGAGCGTTTCATCGGTCGGGCGCGGGAACAGGTCGGTGAGTTCCTCACGACCTGCGTCGATCCGGTGATCGCGCCGTACCGCGACGTCATTGGTCTCACGGGCGAAGTCCGCGTCTGACGGCGAGACGGGGTCAGACCCCGTTCGTCGCGCGTCTCGTCGAGCTCTGCAACACGCGAGGCCGACGCTCGCTTGGCGCGAGCGCCGGCCCCTCGTCGTTCCGGGATCGGATTACTTCACGTCGGGTTTCGGAGCGCTTGGCGTCGACTCGCAGCATGCGCCGCTGTCACAGCACGCGTCCCCGTCGCAGCACTCGACATTCGCGCAACACTCGACGTTCGCGGGCATGCCTTCGACGACGACGTCGTGCGCCGGCGCGTCGGGTCCGTGACCGCGATCGAAGATCAGGATGCGATCCCCTTCGATGATGACGCGCGGATGCGGCCGGGGCCCGTCGGCTTGACGAGGGGCTGCGTGCATCCGCGGAAGGAGCGGTACGCCCGGGACGGCCGGAGCATCGCCACGTTCGCCCGGCATCTTCTGCAGCCACTGGCCGCGGAGCAACGGCACGCCGAACGCGCGCATCCCGCCGCGCGGGCCTTCCATGCCCGGCATGCGCGGCATGGCCGGCGTGCCCGGAACGACGAAGCCCCGCAGTTCACCACCCGCCGGACCGCGGAACATGAACGCGCGCTTCGCCGGGTGCTTCGGCGATTCGTCCGCGCCCTGCTGCGCGGCCTTCTTCGGCTTCTTCGCGGCCTTGCGCTCCACTTTCGCGCGCTTCGCCTTCGCGCCGTCCTTCGCCTTCGTCCCGGCGATCTTCAGGCGTTCCACGCGGGGCTTCGGGGAATCGTCGTCTCCGGCCTGCGCGACGAAGAACTCGATCGAGCCCTCGCCGTCGTCGGAGCTCTTGATGACGTTCCAGCGCGACTTGCCCTCGTCGGCGGGTTCGATCACCGTGACGCCGTCGTCGGTGGTTTCGAACATCATCGTCGCGCCATCGGTCGTCACGACGAACGGCGCGTCGTCCGCGTCGAGCTCATCATCGTCGGCTTCGGACTCGTCCGCGTCGTCCTCGCCGCCGGCGGCATCGACCGTCGCGGCCATGGGAGCCGCGCGCGCGACGATCGCGTCGATGTGGTCTTCGAGTGCGGAGAGGTCTTCGCTCGAGCCCGGCGCGAACAACGCCATGCCACCACCGCCCATCGGCGGCGTGTCGTCTTCCGACGGAGCAGCCGGCGGCGTCTGCCCGCCGAGACCCTTGCCCTGACCTCCGACCCGGACGCGCAGCGGCTGAACCGTGGGGATGTTCGCCATGCGCAGCACGACGTTGTCACCGTCGCGTTCGATCGTGAAGCCACGCGTGCCCTTCGCGGGCACCTTCAATTGGTGCACTTCCTTGCCGGAAACGACTTCGACTCCGAGCGTGCCGTCCTCGTTGTGCACCGCGCGCAGTCTCAGTTCCTGGCCCGGCGCCAACGTGAGGCCCGGGCCCTTCTCGGCCACCTGAGCCGAAGCGACCCGGCCAACCGCGCGGCGTGCCCGATTCATGCGAGCGGCCGGCGCGCGTTGCCCGGCTGCGGGCTCGTCGATGCTCGGCTCCGCCGGTGTCGCCGGTGCGGCAGGCGCCGCGGGAGCTTCGTCCATTCCGGACGTGCGCGGCGCCGCAGCGTCGACGCGCGAACCCAGCGTGACCGCGACATCGAGCGTTTCCGCTCCGCGCTTCACCTTGAACGTCAGCGTGTCGCCGGCGCGCAGGTCCTCGAGCACGGAGATCAGGTCCGCCGAGTTGCCGACCTGCGTTTTCCCGACCGACGTCAGCACGTCACCGGCGGCAAGGCCGGCCTGTTGTGCCGGCCCGCCATCGACGACGCTCTCGATCGCGACGCCATCGGGCGCGTCGGCGTAGTAGATGCCGAGCCAGCCGCGTTGCGCGGGCTGTGCGTCCTCGGCGGGGGAACTTGGAACGGGCATGGACTCGACCGGCGGCGCGGCGGGGGCTTGCGTCGTGTCGAGATTCAAAGGGCGCTGGGCGAGGTTCACGACCGCACTGATCGTCTCGGCGCCGCGCTTCAACTTGACCGTCACGCGATCCCCGGCGTTCTTGCCGCCGAGCAACGTCAACAGCCCATCCACACTGCCGATCGGCGACTCGTCGATCGAGACCACCACGTCCCCGGCCTTGAG
Source organism: Planctomycetota bacterium (assembly GCA_052034255.1). GTDB lineage: Bacteria > Planctomycetota > B15-G4 > B15-G4 > JADJEK01 > JADJEK01. Next base: position 4,752 of record JBPOIU010000081.1, read on the forward strand.
CCCCGACTTCTCCGCAGGCGAGCCGGCGACGACTTCGTCGACGACGACCTTGCCGTCGTCGGACGACGAAGCCCGCACACCCAAGTAGCCGCCGGGAGCGGCGACGACGATCGCGGCGGCCTGGGGGCCGACGGCGGCCAGCCCGGCGGGCGCGAACACGGAAAGCAGACTCAACGCGCGAATGAACATGGGGTTCCTCTCCTTCTGGCAATGCGGGTCGGCGCAGCGCGGGCGATGGAATTGCCGGTGGATTCGGGGTGCGGACCGGATCGGCACCCGGCTCCGAGGCCGGAGGACGGTGCGGAAGCCCGCTTCTTGCACCCAAATCCAGCCAGCGGCTGGGAGCACGTCGGGTGATCCGGGAAACGCACGTTCACCGCCGCGGATCACGGTCGGGCCGATGCCGAAGCTATGCTCGGGCATCTTGAACATGGATCCGCACGCAACGTCGCCCTCGTCGGCTCGACGCTACCGCGGGTCGAAGACACCGATTGAACCGATGATCGACCGATGAGTCTCGGGATCTCTACGTCTTGGTTCGGATTTCGGCCGTTCGCCGTGGATGCCCTGCTCGATCTGCAGCGGGACGCCGGAGTGCGGGAAATCGCCGTCGCCGCGGAATCGGTTCGACCGTTGCCGCCCACGCTCGGGGAGGGCCTGCGCGCAGTGGGAGCTCGGGTCGCGGCTTGCGAAGCGATGCCCGCTCGCCACGGAGAAGCCGCCACGTCCCTGCTGTCGATGTCCGCCGAAGCCGTGCGCCGGGCCATGGCCACGATCGGCGCGAACGCTGCGGAAGCACGCGCGGTCGGCTGCGATCTCGTGGTGATCCGTTTGGGCACGATCGACGTCGACCGAGGACCGGAGCGCGACGCCGAACTCAGTGCGAAGCTGCGCCTCGAAGGCCAAAGCGACGCCGTCACCAAGCTCGCGAAGGAACTCGCACACGAAGTCGAACGCCGGCACGACGCGTTGCTCGAGCGCGTATGTCGCGCACTGTTCGCTTGTATGAAAACCGCCCCGGACATCCGCTTCGCGATCGCCACGCCGCGTTCCGCGTTGGGCTTCCCGACGCTCGCGACCTGTCGCACGGTGCTGGACGAATTCCGCGGCAAGCCTCTCGGCTACTGGCACGACGCGGCCGCGGCGCGCATGCTCGAACTGTACGGATTGGCGCAACCGTCGGCGTGGAGCGGCGAACACGCCAGTCGCACGCTCGGCGCGACGATGACCGACGTCGCGGGGTCGGAGACGCGCTTGCCGCCGGGAGCCGGCGAACTCGATTTCAAGAGTCTGCGCGAGACGTTGCCGTCGGCGATGCCGGTCGTGCTCGACGTCGACCCGAAGTTCGGGATGCGCGAGTTGCAGCAGGCGGTGAAGTTCTTGCGCGGAATGGGGTGGTGAGGAGCGTCATCGCCGTTGGGCTCGTTCGGGCAGCCTCCGTGCTACCCTCGCGCCCTCGATCCCCGGGCCACGCGAGGAACTCACCGTGCACCTGTCCACTCACAACTGGATGCGGGCGGAACCGCTCGAAGTGACGTTGCGCCGCATCAAGAAGCTCGGCTTCGAGAGCATCGAGATCAGCGGCGAGCCGACGCAGTACGAGTCCAAGACCTCGCGCGCGCTGCTGAAGCAGTACGGCATCCGCTGCTGGGGCGCGGTGACGCTGACGCTCGGTCAGCGCAACCTCGCGGCGGCCGATGCGAAGCAGCGTGCCGACTCGGTCGCGTACGTGAAGTCGGTCGTGACGATGGTGAAGGAACTCGAAGGTCACGAGATCACGATCGTGCCGGCGACGGTCGGCAAGATCGTCGCCGACGGCACGCCTGAGGACGAGTGGCGCTGGGTCGTCGACGGCTTGCGCGAGGTCTACGACTACGCGTCGACGTGCGGTGTGCGCATGGCGATCGAGCCGCTGAACCGCTTCGAGACGTACTTCGTCAATCGCGGCGATCAGGCGCTGGCGCTCGCGAACGCGGTCGGCAAGGACTGCGGCGTTTGCCTCGACATGTTCCACATGAACATCGAGGAGAAAGACCTGCACGCGACGATTCGTGCGGTGGGCTCGAAGCTCGTCGATTTCCACGTCGCCGAGAACAACCGCCTCGCGCCCGGCATGGGGCGGTTCGATTGGGCCGCGGTCGTGAAGACGCTGAACGAGATCGGATACCAAGGCGCACTGACGCTCGAAGTCGTCGCGCCGGTCGATCGCACGCCGGTCAGCCCGTGGCCGAACCAGGTCGAGAAGAACCCGGTCGACATCTCGCCCGAGCAACTCAAGTTCATCCAGGACCACGGCAGCAGCCTGTTGTCCGAGAGCTTCTACACGATGCTCTACGAGACCTCGGCGAAGACGCTGTTGCCGCTGATCCGCTAGTCCCCATCATCGAAGGACGCGCATGAAGATCACGCACGTCGAAGCCGCGTGGCTCCACGTCCCGCTCGAGGCCGCGGCGCAGCACGTGTCGGACTTCGGGCGCATCACGGCGTTCGATGCGGTGCTGGTGACGATCCGCACGGACGCCGGGCTCGTCGGCTACGGCGAAGCGAAGCCCGCGGTCGGCAGCGCCGGCGACGCTTCGGCGCTCGTGACGATCGTGAAGAACGAACTCGCTCCGGCGTTGGTCGGCGAAGATCCGCGCGACATCGGGCGGCTGTGGACGCGCATGTACAACGGCTCGCGCGCGGCGTTGGCGCAGCGCTTCGGTCGCGCGATGCCCGTGCTCGGTCGACGCGGCATCCACGTCGCGGCGATGAGCGGCGTCGATCTCGCGTTGTGGGATCTGCTCGGCAAGGCGCACGCGACGTCGGTGCTGGCGCTACTCGGCGGCGCGAGTCGACCCAGCGTCGCCGCGTACGCGAGCGGTGGCTGGGCACCGCCGGAGCGCATCGGCGAGGAGCTCGGCCGCTACGTCGGTCTGGGCTTTCGCGCGGTGAAGATGCGCATCGGCGCGATGGACGGCAGCGTCGCCGCGAGTCTCGAACGCGTGCGCGCGGCGCGCAAGGCCCTCGGCGACGGCGTCGAGATCATGGTCGACGCGCACGGCACGTTGAACGTCGGCGCGGCGAAGCGCTTCTGTGCCGGCGCGGCCGACCTCGGCGTGCGCTTCGTCGAAGAGCCCGTGCCGTCGGACGATCGCGTCGGGCTCGCCGAGGTACGCGCATCCAGCGCGATGCCAATCGCTGCCGGCGAGAGCGAGTTCACGGCATTCGATTTCGCCGAACTCGTCGAGCGGCGCGCGATCGATGTCTTGCAGCCCGATCTCGCGATCGCGGGTGGACTCAGCGAGGGCTTGCGGATCGCCGCGCTCGCGACCGCGCACCGGCTCGAACTCGCTCCGCATTGTTGGGGATCGGCGATCTCGTTCCAGGCGGCACGCACGTTGGCATGCGCGAGTCCGGCTGGCGTCTACGTCGAAGTCCCGATGGGCGGCGCGCCGCTGTTGCGCCAGATGGCGTCGATCGACCTCGCGCTCAGCGACGGCGCGCTCGCGGCGCCGAAGGGGCTCGGCATCGGCGTCGAGCTCGATCTCGACTTCGTCGCGCGGTACACGCACGGAGGCTCGGGATGACGAACGAGTTCCACATCCATCACGTCAACGTCAACGTCGATGCGCTCGGGCCCGCGGTCGCGTTCTATCGCGACGTGATCGGCTTGCCGCTCGACGCGACGCCGGATCAGGGCTTTCCGTCGCAGTTCTTCCGGCTTGGTGCGACGCAGCAGATCCACATGAACGAGATGCCCGACGCGCGCGGTGAGCGTGGGCATTTCTGCATCGTCGTGCCGGACTTCATGGCCGTGTTCCGGCGCGCGAAGGCGGCGGGCGTCCTCGAGACCGAGACGTGGGGCCGCGTGCGCCAGTTGCCGAACGGGAAGATGCAGATGTTCGTGCGCGATCCGTCGGGCAACTTGATCGAGATCGCGAGTGCGGCCGGAGCGACGATCGAGCCGAGCTTGTTCGCGGATCCGCTCGTCGAGCCGAAGCCGGGCACGTTCCGCATGCCGCCGGGGACGCGCGGCGGGCACGAGAACGCATGAGCATCCTGCTGCTCGAGTCGTTGCACGGCGAGGCGGAGCAGTGTCTCGCGCGTTGCGACACGCTCGTGCGCGCGGCGTCGCCGACGGCGGTCGAGGGCGATTTGACGGACGTGCGTGCAATCCTGACTCGCGGTCGCGGGCGCATCGACGTTGCGTTGATGGCGCGCTGTCCGAAACTGCGCGTCGTCGCGCGGCCCGGGGCGGGAGTCGACAACATCGACGTCGACGCCGCGCGGGCTCGTGGGATCGAAGTGGTCCACGCACCCGGCATGAACGCCGCGACGGTCGCCGAGCACACGATCGCGCTGATCCTCGATGTCGTGCGCGGCGTCACGCGCTGGGCGACTGCGGTGCGCGCGGGGCGGTGGAACGATCGCGGTGGATACGCCGGAAACGAACTCGGCGGGCTGACGCTCGGCGTGGTCGGCTTCGGCAACATCGGCCGACGCGTCGCGGAGCTCGCGCGCGCGTTCCGCATGCGTGTCGTCGTCGCGCGGCATGGAGCGCAGGCGGGGGACGCCGGCTTCGAACGCCTGCCGCTCGACGACGTGCTCGCATGCGCGGACGTCGTGACCTTGCACACGCCGCTGACGCACGCGACGCGAGGGATGCTCGGCGCCGCGCAACTCGCGCGGATGAAGCCGACGGCGTACCTCGTGAACACGGCGCGCGGAGCATTGATCGATCA
>JBPOIU010000087.1:0-8773 GCA_052034255.1 Planctomycetota bacterium
TTGCTTGCAGGCGGGCAATCCCGGTGATCCCTGTCTCCACTGTGATCCCTGCGATTCCTTATCCCTGCCCACCTTGCACCCCTCGACACCTGCCTCCTTGCTGACGTCGCACAAGAGGGAGGCAGGTGGCGAGGGGTGCAGGTGGGCAGGGATCGCAGGGATCGCAGTGGAGACAGGGATCGCAGGGATCGCAGGGGAAGCAGGGGAAGCAGGGATCGCAGGGGAAGCAGGGATCGTGGGGTCGGCCCCCTCACCTGCGTCGGACGACGAAGCCATTCTCTTTTGCGATCACCGACGCGCTTCCTGGCAGCGGAGTCGCGACCGGACCGTCGAGATCGTGCTCGACGATCGGAGCTCGCCAGCGCACCTCCGGTTCGAGCGCGTCGGCGCCTCGGAGGCGCAGCGTGACGTCGTGGAGGCTCACGACCAACTCGAGGATCACCGGCACGTCGTCGTACGACAGCTCCGCGACTCGCTTACGAAAGTCCGCATAGCGGCGGGACTCGCGGTCCAGAGATTCGAGCGACGCTTCATCCGCGAGGACGTGCGGCTTCGCCATGTCGTGCGCGGTGAAGTGCGACGCGACCCAATCGAGGTGCTTCTGTTCGTCGGCCCGTAGGGTCGTCGGCGCGCTCGCGATCGACGTCCAGCCGAAGACCTGCTGCAGCCTCGGCCACGGCGTCAACTTGGACGAGGAGCGATCGCGGGGGCGCAGCGTCTCACCCGTTTCGAGTCGCGTGATCGCCGCCACGTCGCCGTCGGCGTCCTGGAACAACGCGAACCGGCCACACTCGCTGAACGCGACCGTGCGTGCCGTCGGCACTTCGACGCGCCAGACTTCTCGATCGGTGGGCCAGATCGCGCAGCCCGAGCCGAAGACCAGGACCACGAGCAGGAGCGCACTCGCGCGCATTCGGAGTCTCCTCCTCACTTCACCCGCTCGCTTGGATCGGGGACTACGCTCGTCCTGCGGCGCGGTAACGAAATGTTCACGTGTGCCCCAGCGAGCGCGTGACTCGGTACGTTGCTTGCGGATCAGGCTGGAAACGAGCGCACTACGCACGGATGACGGGAGACTTCCCCATGAGCGACATGTTCAACCAAACGCAGAGCGACGGCGCGTTGCCCGAGGGTCAGGCGCGGACGTGGGGGTTGATCCTCCACCTCTCAATGCTCGCGGGCGCACTCATCCCGCTCGGCGGTTACGTCATCCCGATCGTGATCTGGCAGATGAAGAAGGGCGAATTCCCGGGCCTCGACCGTCACGGCAAGAACGCCGTGAACTGGATGATCACGGCGTTCATCTTCGCGGTGGCCTGCATCGTCCTGATCTTCACGGTGATCGGCGCGATCATCGGCATCCCAGGACTATGGGTGCTCGGCTTGATCTCGCTCGCGTTCCCCGTCATCGCCGCGATCAAGGCGAACAATGGCGAGGCGTGGAAGTACCCGCTCGCGTTCGAATTCATGAAGTGAGTGCGGGGTCGCTCGGATCGGTTCGCGCGTTCGGCACGACCGAGCGCTGCGAGACGGCGCCGATTCGGCCGCAAGCGGCCGGATCGGCGCCTTGCGAAACCTGATGAGTCCGGCGGCTGCGCCGCCCACAGGAGTCCGGCGGCTGCGCCGCCTACAGCTTGATCTGCACGCCGATCTCGATGACCCGATTCTCCGGGATGTCGAAGTAGATCGACGCCCGCAGCGCGTTGCGCGACAAGAAGTCGAACACGTTGAACTGCCAGCGCCACAGCTTCGTATTCGCGCCGCGCACGAGCGATTCGCGACCGAGGTAGAAACTGCTCGTCATCACGTCGACGTCCAACTGCTGGCGACGGAGTTCGGCGAACACCTCCGGCAAGCTCGGGCGTTCGAAGAAGCCGACGCGCGCGATGACGCGCCAGAAGCCGCCGCCGAGATCCTCGAGCACCACGCGCCCGTCGGCCGCGACGCGCGGTACGGCTTCCGAGCGGAAGGAGATCAGCAGCACGCGTTCATGCAGCACGCCGTTGTGCAGCAGGTGGTGCAGCATGAACACTGGGACACCATCGGGGTTGCCGGACAAGAACGCGCCCGTCCCCGGCCGCCGCGGAAGCGACGAGTTCTTCACGTCGGCGAGGAAGATCGGCAACGGCAGGCGCCGTTCGCGGATGCGCTCGTCGAGCACTTTGCGGCCACGCTGCCACGTCGCCATCAGCACGCACATGCCGATGCCGAGGAGTACCGGTAGCCAACCGCCTTCGACGAACTTCAGCGCGCAGGCCGCCATGAAGCCGACGTCGATCACGAGGAACGCGCCGATCACCGGGATCGCGAGCGCGACCGGCCAGTTCCATCGATGCACCGCGACCAGCCCGAGCAACATCGTGGTCACGACCATCGTCGCCGACACCGCGATGCCGTAGGCCGCGGCCAGCGCGCTCGACGACTTGAACATCAACACGAGCGCCAACGTCCCGAGCAACAGCAGCGCGTTGACGGTCGGGACGTAGACCTGGCCGATCGCCTGCGCGGACGTGTGCTCCACGCGCATGCGCGGCAGGAAGCCGAGTTGGATCGCCTGGCTCGTCAACGAGAACGCGCCGGAGATCACGGCCTGCGACGCGATGACCGTCGCGCACGTCGCCAGGCCGGTCAAGCCGAGCTGCATCGAGGCCGGCGCCAGCAGATAGAACGGGTTCTCGGCGGCGGACGAATCGCCGAGCATCAACGCACCCTGCCCGAGGTAGTTCAGGACGAGGCACGGCAACACCAACGCGAACCAGGCCAAACGAATCGGGCCGCGGCCGAAATGGCCGAGATCCGCGTACAGCGCCTCCGCACCGGTGACCGCGAGGATCACGGAACCGAGCACGCGGAACGACCGCTCCGGCGCCTCGAAGAAGAACGTGATCGCCGCACGCGGATCGAACGCCGCGAACACGGCGGGTTCCGCCACGATCCCGCGAATGCCGAGGACACCGAGCGTGATGAACCACAACGCGGTGATCGGTCCGAAGAACGCGCCGATGCCGCTCGTGCCGCGCTTCTGGATCAGGAACAACGCAATCAGGATCGCGACCGTGACCGGAAGCACGACGTCGTGCAGCGCGGGCGCCGCGACCTCCAGGCCTTCCACGGCCGACAGCACCGAGATCGCCGGCGTCAGAACGCCGTCGCCGTACAGCAACGCCGCGCCGAATAGGCCGACCATTGCCGCGGCGAAGGCGAGTCGAGGCCGCTTTGCGATCGTGTCCTGCGCGAGCGCGAGCAACGCGAGGATGCCGCCTTCGCCGTGGTTGTCGGCGCGCAACACCAGGGCGAGGTACTTGATCGAGACGACGAGGATCAACGACCACAGGATCATCGACAGGATGCCGAGGACGTGATCGTGCGTGGGGGAGAGGCCATGTGCCGGCGCGAAGCATTCCCGCATCGCGTAGAGCGGACTCGTCCCGATGTCGCCGTAGACGATGCCGAGCGCCCCGAGCGTGAGTGCCGCGAGACGTTTGCCAGGAGCTGCGCCGCTCATGAACCCGCCAGTCGGGAAATCGAAGCGCGGGATCATAGGGGCGGATCCGGGGAATCGCCCGGAGGGATGCGCCCGACCGCGAAGTCCGGCCCGCGCGCGATGGCGTCTTCCGGGACCGCAAATGATTCCAACGTCCGGTGTTACACTCGCGCCGTCCCGACTGGAACGACCCCGTGCACGACGACGAAACACTCCGAGCCCTCGACGAGGCGCTCGCCTTCTCTCCGACCAACGCGAAGCTGCGCCTGCACCTCGTGAAGCTGCTGCGGGAGCGCGGTCGCTTGGACGATTCCGAACGACTGTTGCGGGACGGCTTGAAGCTCGACGCGACGGACGCCGCGCTCTACCTGGCCCTGGCCGAGATCTATTACGCGCAGTCCAAGTTCAGCCACGCGAGCGTCGCGTTGGAGACGATGCTCGCGAAGGGAGGCGCTTCTGCCGCGGCCCGCGTGCTGCTCGCGCGCCTGCGCGTCCGCAGCGGCGACGTCGCTGGAGCGGTCAGCGCGTATCGCGAGGCCATCGAAACCGATCCAAGCGTCGAAGACCCCGCCCTGTCGGAGCAACTCGGCGTGGGTGCGCACGCGGACGGCCCGGTCTCCGACGGTCGCGTACGCGCGGGCGACGAGCCGGACGACGAAGCCGTCTCCGACGACCAGGCCAATCGCCTCGTCGAGCGGCCGAAGATCACGTTCGCGGACGTCGGCGGCATGGACTCGGTGAAGCAGGAGATCGACCTCAAGATCATCCAGCCCCTGCTGCATCCGGAGCTGTACCGCGCCTACGGAAAGTCGATCGGCGGCGGCATCCTGCTCTACGGACCGCCCGGCTGCGGCAAGACGCACCTCGCCCGCGCGACGGCCGGCCAAGTCTCCGCCGGCTTCATGGCGGTCGGCATCCACGACGTGCTCGACATGTGGATGGGCAACAGCGAGCGCAATCTGCACGCGATCTTCCAACGCGCACGTTCCCACAAGCCGTTCGTGCTGTTCTTCGACGAGGTCGACGCGCTCGGCGGCACGCGCTCGAGCATGTCGAACGGCGGCATGCGCATACTGGTGAACCAGTTCCTCGACGAACTCGACGGCGCCAGGGAGTCGAACGACGGTGTCCTGGTGGTGGCCGCGACCAATGCTCCGTGGCAGGTGGACTCCGCGTTCCGCCGCCCGGGCCGCTTCGATCGCCTCGTGTTCGTGCCGCCGCCGGACGAGGTCGCGCGCACCCAGATCCTGCGCGTTCTGCTCGCCGGCAAGCCCACGGCCGAACTCGACTTCGCCAAGGTCGCGAAGAAGTGCGACGGCTACTCCGGCGCCGATCTCAAAGGACTCATCGATGTCGCGATCGAGGGCAAGCTGAGGGAAGCGCTGAAGAGCGGGAAGCCGCAACCGCTGGTCACTTCGGATCTGTTGGATGCGCTCAAGCGCGTCAAGCCGTCGACCAAGGAGTGGTTCGCGACGGCGCGCAACTACGTGCTCTACTCGAACGAGAGCGGGATGTACGACGACGTCGCCCGCTACATGGGATTGTGAGCGCGTGAGCAGCGGCTACGAGCGCCACCTCCAGCAAGCCTGGTACTTGTTCGGCTGCGACCGCCATCGCGACGCGATCGCGGCGGCGCAGCGCGCACTGGCGCTGGAGCCCGAATCGGCCGACTGCTTCACGATCATGGCGCTCGCGCACGATCAGCTCGAGGAATACGACGCGGCCGAACGCTGCGCGCGCGAAGCCGTTCTGCGCGAGCCGGGCGAGTCGTCCACGCACCGTGCGTTGGCGATCGTCCTGTTCGACCGCTCCGATCCGGACGCCGCGCAGGCGGCCATCCAGCAAGCGATTCGCCTCGATCCCCAGGAAGTGCAGTCGTTCGCGGTGCTCGGACAAGTCCATCTGGTGAAGCAGCAGTGGGGCAAAGCGCTCGCCGCGGCGGATCAAGGCCTGACGTTCGATCCGGCGCACGAAGGCTGTTTGAACGTGCGCACGCAGGCGCTGCTGCACCTCGGTCGACTCGACGAGGCCCGTCTGACGGTCGGCGGTGTCCTCGCGGAGAACCCCGAGAACGCGTTCTCCCACGCGAACCTCGCATGGGTCGAACTCCACTCCGGTCGCCACGAGCGCGCGCTGCAGCACTTCTCCGAGGCGTTGCGCCACGACCCGTCGCTCGATTGGGCGCGCGTCGGTTTGGTCGAAGCGCTGAAGGCGAAGTACCGCGTCTTCCGCGTCGTGCTCGCATTCCAACTCTGGCTGACGCGCATGAGTCCGCGCGCGCGCTGGGGGTTGATCATCGGCGCGTACGTGCTGTTTCGCATCGTGCGCGAAGTCGAACGCAGGACGCCCGAGTGGTCCTTCGTGCTGCGACCGATCGGCTTCGCCTACATCGGCTTCGTCTACATGACGTGGACCGCGGATTCGTACTTCGAGATGCTGCTGGCGTTCAACCGCTTCGGCCGGCGCTCGATGGATCGCGATCAACTCGTCGGTGCCGTCGCGACCGGGGTTTGCGTGGCCGTCGCGCTGCTCGGCGCGACGCTCGGGCTCTGCGGTGTCGGCGATGCGTGGTACGCGGCGCTGATCACGTTGCTGTTGGTCGTGCCGATCGGTGGGACGGCAGCGACGACCGAAGGCTGGCCGCGCTCCGTCGCGCTGATCGTGACGTCGGTGCTCGCGCTGCTGATGTTGCTCGGCATCATCCGTTCGGTGACGCACGGCGCGCCGATCCCGGGGGACGCGCTGCTCGCGCTGTCGCTCGCCGGACTCGGATCCGCGCTGTCGACCTGGGTGTTCCCGTTCCTGGTCCGCGCGCGGCCCAAGCGCTGAGGCCGAAATGCAACCCTCGGTCCAGGGCGCGTGGTTGCTGTTCCAGAGCGGTCGCCACGATCTCGCGCGCGCGGCCGCATTGGCCGTGCTGGCCGAGCATCCCGAAGACGCCGAGGCGACAGCGATGTTGGCGCGCGCGACGTGGGCGCTACTCCGTGACGAGGAGTCGCTGCAATGCGCGCGGCGCGCGGTCGGGCTCGATCCTGCCTGCGCATTCGCGATCGATTCGTTGGCGCGCATCCTGCTCGACGCGGGGCGGCTCGACGAATCGCTGCGCGTAATCGAGGAAGCGCTGCCGAGTCGGCCCGACGATTCCGGCTGGTTGGGATTGAAGGCTTGGATCGAGACCTGCTCAGGAAATCACGCGGCCGCGATCGCCACGGCGCAGGTCGGCCTGCGCATCGATGCGTCGCATGACGGCTGTCTGGCTGCGCTCGCCCGTGCGGAATACCTCAGCGAGAACATTACGGCGGCGCGTGCGGCGTGCGAGAGCCTGTTGCGCGCCGATCCCCACAGCGTGTTCGCGCATCGCTTGCTCGGCTCGATCGCGGTCGCCACGCACCGACCCGCGGAGGCACGGGCACGATTCATCGACGTCCTGCGCATCGAGCCGGGGGACGAGCGCGCCCGGCGCGCGGTCGTCGTCGCGCAACGATCGATGTCGTGGTGGGGTCGGGCGTTCACGGCGTTGTCGGCATCGTTCGTGAAGCGCCGATGGTTGTGGACGTTCGGCACGTTACTGGGCGCCGTCCAAGCCCATGCGATCGGGAAGAGGCTGGCGGATGGTGTCCGCGACGAATCGGTCTCCACGCTTCGAGGTCTGGTCGCTCTCGCCGTAGCGACCGTCTGGGGTGTCTTGGTGCTGTCGCCCGGGCTCGCATTGGCGCCCGCTCTGTTGCGCCGCGACGAGCGCCGGTTCCTGGCGTGGGCGGAGCGTGCGGTCGCTGTGTTTTCCGTCGCGCCGTTCGCGTTGATGCCGATCGCACTGTTCGGGATCCTCCGAGCCCACGAGGTGCCGAAAGGACGCGTGCTCGCCGTCGCATTCCTGTTGCTGCCCGCGGCGGCTGCATGCGCTGCGGCGCGGGTACCGCAGCGAGGTCGGCGGCGCGCGCTGCTTGCCGGCGCTGCGATGACCGGGCTCGGAGCAGTCATCGCCATCGCGGCGGCCATGGGGATGGGCGCGATCGGCAAAAGCCTGCTGGCCTGCGCGATCTCGGCCGCGTTGGTCGGGCCGTTGTTCATCGCAGGGATGTCGCGAGCGTTGCCCGCGCGCCGCCGGACGAAGCCCTAGGATCCCGGCTCGGTCAGCCACTCGATTCCTCGGCGTCGCCCTCGATCGAACTCATCACGGAGCCCGTCCATGCGCTCGTCCGTCGTCTTCAGCCTCGTCTCATGCGCCGCCGTCTGCGCGTTCGCCTTCGCGCCCGGACCGAAAGGGGACGGCGATCGACTGCGCGGGTTGTTCAAGGAGAAGACGCGCGCGGTGACACCCCAGCAGGATCTGCTGCCCGCGAAGCTCGCGACGCTGCTGTCGGCCTCCGGCATCTCGAACGAGGTGACGAAGGACATGGACGTCTACGACGTACAACTCGACGGCAAGGAAGGCACGTATCGCGTCGTGCTGATGGATCTCGCGTGGAGCCGCAAGCCCGCGCGCCTCGCCGTCGCCGTCAGCCCGGAAGGCGACTTGGCCGGAGTGTCGATCAGTGACGAGTTCGGCAAGGTGACGAAGGAGTTCGACGGGTTCCTCGGACAGTTCCGCGGTGAGTACTCGGTGCGCCTGTCGTCGGAGTCGTTGAAGCCGATGGGGGACGTCACGAAGTTGCGGGACTCGATCACGAACGCGACCAAGCCGCCGTTGAAGCCCGACGAGAAGCTGCGCTACGGGCTGTTCTTGCAGCGCACGCAGATGTGGAAGTTCGAAGAGATCGAGGCGCGCATCCAGGCGGCGCGGAAGGCCTCCGGTCCGATCGACGCCGATCTCAAGGCGCTGCGCGCCGAACTCGATCGCGCGAGCGAGCTCGTTCCGCACCTGACGAAAGCGTTCAAGCCGAAAGACATCGCGGCCTACAAGGCGTATCTCGAAGGCATGAAGACCGGTGTCGATTCGGCGCTGGCGAGCATCGCCGAAGGCAAGGCCGCCGACGCCGACAAGGTCGTGGAGGGCGAGGTGCTCCAGACCTGCGCGAAGTGCCACGCCTTCGATGCCAACGCGTGGCGCCGTCCGGTGGCGACGGTGTTGCGCGAGGAGCGCGAGAAGCTCGCGGGTAAGGACGGCGCGTTCGTCGTTGACTTCGACGTGCGACGTCACGGCGTCGAACCGGCGGACGCGCAAGTCCTCGCGAGCAGCATCAAGGCTGCCCTGCTGCTCGGCGCGAACAAGCTCTGAGAGGCCGTGAAAAAATCCCCCGCGGCGTCGGAACGGCTGCGAACGACGATCGCTTCGTCGGATGGCCTCAC
>JBPOIU010000184.1:0-19793 GCA_052034255.1 Planctomycetota bacterium
TCGAGGCCTACAACCGCGTGATCCGCGTGGTGGCCACGGCCGACGGCGTCGTGGTGGTCGCCGGCGAGGACTCGACCCCCGCCGACGACCAGCACTTCAACGACTCGGTCCACTTCACCGATGCCGGCTCCGCGAAGCAGGCGCAGCGCGTGATCGAACGACTCTCGACGATCGTCGAGCTGCGCGACCTCGTCAGTAGCCGCTGACCAACAAGGCCAAAAGGGGACAGTCCCGATTTGCGGCCACCTGCGGCCTCACGGCGCCGTCGCGAACACCGCGTTCGTCGCCGCCGCGATGCCGGTCGGGCTCACCGGGTCGGCGATCCACGTCTGCGCGATCAGCGTGAAGCCGCCGGCGACGAGCGCGGGCAGTGGCGCCGTCAGCGCGAACTCACCCTCCGCGTCGGTCGCGATCGGAAGCGCGAGCGTCGGCGTCGGGTACAGCGTCCCGGACAACAGCGGGGCATTCGCGGACGAGAAGCCGACGAACAGCATTCCGAACGCATTTTGGCGCGCCTTCGCGACGCGCAGCGTCAGCGTGTTGCCGCCGACGATCGCGCCGTCGCCATTCATGCGCGGGACGCCGAACGTGCCGGGAACGCCGGGTTCGACCGCGATCCACGGATCGTTGCCAAGGCCCGGGGCGAGCATCAGCGCCGGTTGAGCCGCGAGGCCCGGCGAGCCCGACAGCGCGAGGTCGACGATGCCGTCGCCCGTGAAGTCGCCGAGCACGAGATCGTTCGGTTCGAGACTGCCGCCGATGCGGATGTGTTCGAGGAACGTGCCGTCCCCACGGTTGCGGTACAGCGAGACATCGCCCGAATCCGAGTTCACGACGCACAGGTCGACGTCCCCGTCGCGATCGACGTCGGCCGCGCCGATGGCGCGCGTCGAGCCGAGGTCCCACGATCCGTTCGCGGCGTGGAGCTGGCGCGGCTCGAACGTGCCGTCGCCGTGTCCGAGCATCACGGTCATCGACTCCTCGATGCCGTCGTCGTCGAGATTGCCGTAGTTGCAAGACGCGAGGTCGAGGATGCCGTCGGCGTCGAAGTCGGCGATCGCGATGCCGTACGGCGCGAAGTCGGCCGGGACGACGATCTTCGGCTGGAACGTCAGGTCGCCGTTGCCGAGGTACACCTCGAGCCAGGCATTCTGCGCGAGCACGAGATCGAGCATGCCGTCGCCGTTCAGATCCGCGTGGTCGAGCGTCTGCGTGAAGCCCGAGGGCACGAACGTCGTCGGCGGAAAGAACGTGCCGTCGCCCTTGCCGCGCACGAGGAACACGCGCGGTTGCGGCACCGACGGGCAGCCCGCGAACTCCGCGAACACCACGTCGAGCGCGCCGTCCTGATCGAAGTCGGCGGCGTCGATGTCGTTGATGCCGCAATGCGGGACGTTCCACTGCGTATTGGCGCCGAAGCTGCCGTTGCCGAAGTTCAAGCGCGTATTGAACCCCGCCAGCGTGCCGAGCAAGAGATCGGGCCGACCGTCGGAGTCCAGATCCCGCAACTTGACGCCGGCCGGGCCGTTGAACGCGACGCTCGGGTAATTCACGACCGGTGCGAACGTTCCGCCGCCCTGATTCAGCAACACGCCGATCGACGTGCCGCCGCCGACCACGTCGAGATCGCCGTCGCCATCGAGATCCGCCGCGTCGAGCTTGCTCTGTGGGCCAGGCGAGACGATCTGCGGCTGCTGCGGTGCGCCGCCGACGAAGCGATGGATCGAGATCGCGTTCGAGTGGCTGCCGAGCACGAGCGCGTCGGGCGTGCCGTCCGCGTCGAGATCCTGCGCGCCGATCGCGATCGGCTCGTCGGTCGCTTGGAAGCCGTAGTTGATCGCCGTCGGCACCACGTAGCCGCCGACTCCGTCACTGAGCACGAAGTCCCAGTCCTGGCGATCGACGCCGAGCAGATCCTGCCAGCCGTCGTGATTCACGTCCGCCAACGCGATGTCGGTAAAGCCCGTCGCGCCGGGACGCAGCACGATGTCGTTGCCGAGCGCGAAACTGCCACCGCCGAGGTTGCGCACCGTCGACACGACGCCGCGCAGCAGCGGGATGAACTTCTGGTGGTTGTTGTCGGAGAACGCGACGTCGAGATCGCCGTCGTGATCGACGTCGAACAGCGCGACGCACGGGAAGAGATCCGAGCCGCCCGCGGTCGACGCATTGACGTCGAACGCTTGCGGCGCGGCCAGCCCACCGACCTGCCCGAGCAGGATCGACACCGCGTCGCTGTCCTCGTGCGCGACGACGACGTCGGGCCGGCCGTCGGCGTTCAGGTCTCCGACCTCGAGCGCCCACGGCGCCGCGACGACCGCACGCGTCGGACCGGCGACGAACGAGCCCGTGCCCGAGTTCGTCATCAGGCGCACTTGCGTGCCACTGCCGACGACGCCGTAGTTCGCGATCGCGAGGTCGACGTCGCCATCGAGATCGAAGTCGGCCGCGGCGATGCCGGCCGGGCCGGCTCCGGCGGTCGCGCGTTGGCTCAGCGCGAACATTCCGGCGCCCGAGTTCTTGAACACCGCGACCGTGTTGCCGTTGCCCATCGTGCCGTTGCCCTCGGCGACCGCGATGTCGCGATCCCCGTCGCCATCGAGATCGGCGACCGCCAGGTCGACCGCCCCCTTCACGAGTACGTGGAACGCACCCGGGCCGTACGTGCCATCGCCGAGGGCGAGCTTCACGCACAGGCGCGGTAGCGACTCGTTCGACACGACGACGAGGTCGTCACGACCGTCGCCATCCACGTCCGCGAGTTCGAACGCGCTCGGGAAACGGATCTGCGCCGTCGTGCCGACGTCGAAGCCGGTCCACGTCGCGAAGTCCTGGAACTGAGCGAAGGAAAGGGGTGCTAGAACGCCGCAAAGACCTGCGGCGACGGACCATCGGGTGAGCATTGGGGGGGCCTCGGAGAGCTCGCGACAGCGCGTCGAGCCCTCGGTCGATTCGGGAGCAGCGGGTACCGCCGTGCATGCGCGGCCTCGCGCGGCGAGGTGTCACCCGCGTTCGATTTTTCCGCTGCTCTCCGCTCGCGGAGCGGCCGAACACGGAGCGATGACCGCCTCGCGTTCGATCCAGGCTCCGATCGTGCTCCCGCGTGCCAGGTGATGCGCGAAGTGGAGATGTAGGCACTTCACCGTCGCGCGATCGACGATGCCGCCGATGCCGCGGCGCTGGAACGCGTCCCACAACCCGCTGGCTTCCATCGCGGCGCGCTCGTTTGGCGTCAGCGCTTGGCTGCGCTCGCGGACATAGGCGTCGTGATCCGCGGCGATGCGGGAGCGCAATTCCGGATCCGCGGCGATCCGCGCTTCGAGCCTGCCGATCGCGCCGTCGTGCTCGAGCCGCGCGATCTCCGCCGCGACCGTCGGGCACGCGAGCCAATACAGCGTCGGAAATGGCACGAGCCCGCCCTTTCCGCGCCGGACGGGATGGCAACGCAGCACCAGCGGATGGCCCGCGGGACAGCGCACGACGACTTCACTGGCCAGGTCTCGGTACTTGAAGCGCATCCTCGACCGCTATTCTCCGCCGCATGACGAAACACCCGGACATCCGCGCGCGCCGGACGCTGTTGCGCGCGTTGATCACGTACAAGCGGCCGCTCGACGAGATCGCGTCCGAGTTGTACGTCACCGATCCCGAAGACGACACCCCGCTCGTCACCTTCACCGGCGAAGACGCGATCGGCGTGCTGCGCCGCTGGCTCGACGGCGCGCTCCACCATCGCGAGATCGAGGAATGGGCGGCGTTGATCGAGGGGCGCCCCGACGTCGCGCTCGAACCCGGCCGCGAGGACGCCCTCGAGGAAGTGTTGCACGACCTCGCGCATCCGTTGCCCGACGAACCGCTCGAACGCCAATGGGTGGAAGCCTGGATCGAGCGCCTGCGCGACGCGATCGAGTGACGCGCGCGCGGTCGACTCAAGCGTTCTCGGCCTGCATCTCCGGCGGCGGTTCGCGTTCGAAGCGCATCCGCTTCGGCTTCGTCGGATGATCGAACGCCAGCGACACGGCGCACAACAGCATCACGCCCTTGCCGCCGCCGTACGCTTCGTCGCCGACCAGCGGGTGTCCGATCGCCGACAGATGCGCGCGGATCTGGTGCTTGCGGCCGGTCTCGAGTTCGACTTCGAGCACGGCGTTCTCGCCGCGGCGCTCGACGGTGCGGTAGCGGGTCGACGCTTCCTTCGCGCGATCCCCTGGCCGCGCCGGTCGGACGACGCCGTCGGCGCGCTCGAACAACGCGAGATCGATGCGTCCCTCGGGCGGATCCGGATGGCCGCGGACGATGGCGAGGTACTGCCGTTCCACCGTGTGCTCGAAGAACTGCCGTTTCAAGCGTTCGACCGCGCGCGGCGACTTCGCGAACACGAGCAGCCCGCACGCGTCGCGATCGAGGCGATGCACGGCGACGACGCGCTTCGTGCGATCGGTCGCGTGGAGGTACTCCTCGATGCGCTGCAGCGCCGTCGCGCGCTTCTCGCGCGCGGTCGTGCTGGTCAGCAGGCCGCGCGGCTTGTCGACGACGATGATGTCGTCGTCCTCGTGGACCAGTTCGAGCGGCGCGAGCTTGTGTTCGACCGCGGCACGCTTTTGCAGCACGAGTACGCGCGCCCCGGCTTCGACTTCGTCGTTCGCGGTCTTGGCCTTGCGCCCCGCGATCGTCACGCGACCGTCTTTCACCAGGCCGCGCAGCGTGTTGTTGCTGGCTTCGGGCATCAGGCCGCGCAGGACTTCGAGGATCGTCGGCATCGTGCGCTCAGATCTTCCCGGCCCGCAGCTCTTCGCGCAGCAACGCGTTCAGCGACGACTTGCCTTTCAGCAAGCGCGGCACGCGCCCTTCCGGCCCCGCCGCCTCGCGCGCCAGGTAGTCGCTGACGCGGTTCTTCAACTCGATCGGCAGCGGCGCATCGGCGTCCACGCCGATGTTGGGGTCGTCCAGCGAATCGCTGTAGTCCGGATAGAGCAGCGCGAGTCGGCGCAGCACTTCGGCTTCGGGCAGCTTCTGCTGCTCGTGCAAGAAGCGCACCGCCGCGGACTTCATCACCGCGTCCAGCACGACCGCGAGTCGACGCTGCACGTCGTGCCGGTTCCACCACCAGCGCAAGTCTTCGTCTCGGACGCCCTCCTGGCGTCGCGACGCCAAGCGCGCGCGCGCCGCCGGATCGCGCGCTTCGTCGGCGATCAGGCGGTCGCCGTAGTCCTGCGGTAAGTCGAACGTCTGCTCGGCCTTCGAGGCCTGGAATGCCATCTCGACGAACTCCGCCGCCATGGCGCGCGCCTGCGTCGGTCCGACGGACAGGATGTCGTCGAGCTGCGTCGCGCACTCGGACTCGAGATGTCGTCTCATTGCGTCGGCCATGGGAGCTCGGGTTTCCTTCGGTTCGCCGGCCGTGGGTTTCAACAGTTCGGCCGGAGGAAGTAAAGCCCACGCGAGCACGCGGATTGCCGCGTGCTGCTCACTCACTTCGAGCCTGCATCCCTGCTTTTCCTGCAAGCCTGCAAGCCCGCATCCCTGCTTTTCCTGCAAGCCTGCTTTCCCTGCTTCCACTGCGACCTGCACCCCTCGTCCCCTGCCTCCCGCCCGACCTCATCGGATGAACGAAACGGGGAGGCAGGGGACGAGGGGTGCAGGTCGCAGTGGAAGCAGGGAGAGCAGGGAGAGCAGGGAGACAGGGGCACAGACCGGCCGTGAGCCCTTTCCGCGGGTTCTTCAGCTTCTTCCCCGCACGTACTCCGCCGCGCCTTGCCCCGCGACGTAGCCCGTCGTGAACGCCCCTTGCAGCAGGTAACCGCCGGTCGGTGCTTCCCAATCGAGCATTTCGCCCGCGACGAACACGCCGGGCAGTGCGCGCAGCATCGCGTGATCGTCGACCGCGTCGAACGACACGCCGCCAGCCGACGAGATCGCGTCGTCGAGTTCCGCGCAGCCGCAGAGCTCGACGGGGCACGACTTCACGCGCGAGGCGAGTCGGCCGACATCGGATAGTTCGTGCGTCGACGCGCCCTCGCGCAACAACGCGATGGCCGCGGGAGACAGTCGGAGTTCGCGGCGCAGGAACTCCGACGTCGACTTCTTGCCTCGGCCGGAGGCCAGCCGCTCGCGCACCTCGTCGGCGGGCAGATCGCGCTTCAAGTCGACGCGGATCACGGCGCGGCCGCGCGCCCGGAGCATGGCGCGCAACGGAGCGCTCAACGGATACAGCGCATTGCCTTCGAGCCCGAAGCGTGTGATCACCAGCTCACCGACCGCGCTGGCCCCGCTGGTGGAGACCGCGAGGTTCTTCAGCGGACGCCCCTCGGCGCGCGCGAGGAGTTGCGCCGACCAGCGCACGGCGAACGCGCAGTTCGCCGGCTGCAGCGGGTGCACCGCGACCCCGGCGCGCTCGAGCATCGGCACCCAGGCGCCATCGGAACCCGTGATCTTCCAGGAGCCGCCCCCGAGCGCGAGCACGACCGCGGTCGGCGTGTGCTCGCACGTCGACCCATCGGCGCGTCGGAAGCACAGCCGCGGTCCCGGTCCGATGTCGACCAATCGATGCCGCCCGTGGATCGACACGCCCGCATCGCGCAGTCGCTGGATCAACGTGCGCAGGAAGGGCGCGGCCTTGAAGTCCTTCGGGAACACGCGCCCGCTCGAGCCGACGAACGTCTCCACGCCGAGCCCGTACGCCAATGCGCGCAGATGGTCCGGCGAGAACCGACCGAGCATCTGCAAGAACCGCGCGCAGTGGACGCCGTAGCGCCGCGCGAACGTCTCGGGCGGATCGCTGTGCGTGAGATTCAGGCCGCCCTTGCCCGCGACGAGGAATTTGCGACCGAGCGTCGGCATCGCGTCGAACACGTCGACCGTGATGCGCGCCTGCGTCAGCACGAGCGCCGCCATCAAACCGGCGGGGCCGCCGCCGACGATCGCGACGCTCGGACCTGGTTCAGCCGCGGGCGTCATCGATGCGCGTGATCTTCGAAACGGGCTTCGGTGCGAGCCGCGTGCCGCGCGCCGTGACGCCGCAATCCTCGAGCGTGTCGAGGTCGAACTCGGCGTCGTGCAGGCGCTGGTACTTCGCCGGCGCGAACTCGAGATGGATGCGGCCGGGCTTGGCATCCTCGAGCAGCAAGTCGACCTTGCCCTCGCGATCCTTGATCAGCAGGTATTCCTTGTCGCGGATGAACTTCTCGATCTTCACGCGCTTGCCGAAGGGGTTCTTCTGCTTGTCGCGGTAGACGACGATGAAGTTCTTGCCCTTCTCTTGATCGAAGATCGCGCCGTACAGCAGCTTGCTCGGCATCAGCACCTTGTCCTCGGCGCCGATGATCCGGTAGCTGCCGTCCTGGCAGACGAGCAACACGCGGTCGTACTCGCTGACCGTGACCTGGAACTTGTCGCCCGAGATCTTCGAGCCGAAGAACCCGCTCTGCGGGTCGTACGCCATCTTGATGTGGGCGCGCGCGACTTCCTTCTTGTCGATCGTCTCGAACTTCTGGATCTCGCTGCGGCGCGGGTAGCTCTCGTCGTACTTCTCGATCATCTCCTCGAGCCAGCCGATCGCCGTCTTCTTGAGGTTCTTCAGCTTCTTCTCGCGGTCCTTGATCGCGGCCAGGACTTCGTCGAGGTCGTCCTTGTACTTCGCGATGTCGTACGCGGAGATGCGGCGGATCTTGATGCCGAGCAGACGATCGACGTCGTCCTCGACCATCGGGCGCGCGAAGTACAGCGAATGCTCGTTCATGCCGTCCCAGACGGCCTTGCGCACCGCGGCTTCGGTCTTCGCGTTCTCGATGCGCTTGTAGACGCGGTTCTCGATGAAGATCCGCTCGAGCGTCATCCAGTGGCGCTTGTCCTCGAGCTGCGCGAGCTCGTGCGCGAGTTCGGCCTTGATGCGCTCGAGCAACTGATCGGTGAGGTAACCGAGCACTTGCGTGACCGTCATCTCGACCGGGCGCTGACGGCCCTTCTCCTCGACGATCGTGACGATCGTCGACTGCAGGACCATTTCGCAGTCGGTGTACGCGTAGAGCTGCGGAATGACCTCGTCGGCGTACACGCCACGCGACAGCGAGACCTCGATCTCGACGTGTTCGGTCGTGAAGTCGGAGATGCCCGAGATCTTGACTTGGCCCTTCTCGGCCGCGGCTTCGATCGATGCGATCAAGCTCTCGGTGGTCGTGCCGTACGGGATCTCGGAGATCACGAGCGTCTTGTCGTCGCGCGCTTCGATGCGAGCGCGCACCGTGACCTTGCCGCGACCGTCGTCGTAATCGCGCACGTCGACGAAGCCGCCTTGCAAGAAGTCGGGGTAGACGCGGACTTCCTTCGACGACAGCAGCGCGATCTGCGCTTTCAGCAGTTCGACGAAGTTGTGCGGCAGGATGCGCGTCGTCATGCCGACCGCGATGCCGTCGGCGCCGAGCATCAGCAGCACCGGGATCTTGACCGGCAGGTACGCCGGCTCGTCGCGGCGGTCGTCGTAGCTGCGCGCCCAGGTCGTCAGCGGCTTGTTGAACAGCGTCTCGACCGCGAGCGGGGTCAGGCGGCACTCGATGTAACGCGGAGCAGCCGCGCTGTGGCCCGTGAAGACGTTGCCGAAGTTCCCCTGCCGCTCGATGAAGTACTCCTTGTTCGCGAGCGTGACGAGGGCGTCGGAGATCGCCGCATCGCCGTGCGGATGCAGCTTCATGCATTCGCCGATCACGTTCGCGACCTTGTGGAAGCGACCGTCGTGCATCTCATGCAGCGTGTGCAGGATGCGGCGCTGGACCGGCTTCAAGCCGTCGCGCAGATCGGGAATGGCGCGATCGAGCACGACGTAACTCGCGTACTCGATGAAGTTGCGCTTCATCAGCGGTTCGAGCTGTGCCATCGACGGACGGTCCTCGGTGCGGAGTCTTCGGGGGGGGCGGACGGTGGCGTGGGTCCGCCGCGCGGAGCAAGCCCGCATCATGGCAAGGAAGGGCGTCCGGTCAACGGGCGGGGTGGAACGCCGAATGGATGGATCGGCGTGGCACGTTCCTGCCTCCCTGTTTCCCTGCCTCCCTGAATTCCTGTTTCCCCTGCTCTCCCTGTTTCCACTGCGAACTGCACCCCTCGTCCCCTGCCTCCCGCCCGACGCGATCGAAGGGGGAGGCAGGGGACGAGGTATGCAGTGAGCAGTGGAAGCAGGGAGAGCAGTGGAGACAGGAGGGCAGGGATTCAGGGATGCCGGGCGCAGCCGATGCTCCGCGATCGTCCTGACCTCACCGCGGGAACCGCTCGAATTGCTGCTCCCCGACGATGACCTTCCGCCAACCGCCGAACCCCTCGTGTTCGCCCTTCGGCAGATCGGACTCACGCACGTGCAGCGTGATCCGATGCGCATCCGTCCCGAGTCGTTCCAGCTCCGCACGCGTCCAATACCCGTCGAACCAGAAGTCGCCCGATCCTTCTCCCGCCCGAATCGTGCCCGGAACACGGCCGCGGAGCAGGAGCCTCAGGTCGCTCCCCGGACACAACGTTCCGACCAGATCGCTCTCGAGGACGACCGTGGCGTGCGCTGCGAGTGCGAGGCTGCCGTACAGCGGACCACTCAAGTACACGAAGCCGTGGGACTTCACATCGATCGAGCCGTACGTCGCGCCGAGGACGCCGACCGCACCGAAGCTCCCCAGCTTCACTGCCCCGTCGGGCCCCACTCCCGCGGCGGCGAACAGGGCCGAATGCCCGTCGACGAGGAGTTCGGCATCCAGCGGCACGCCGACGACCGTGGGCACATCGACTCGGAGCGCGGTTGCTCGATCGAGTTGTGACGACGTCACGAAGTCGCGACGAAGCTGGTCCGCGTACGAGTCCTCTGGCAATGCGGATCCCAGCGCGACCGCGCGCGAAATGGCCTCGCGAATCAGTGGGGACGGATGTCCGTCGGCAACCGGAAGCCTGAGCACTCCCGCATCGACGGCCGTCGGGACCGGGTCGAATCCCAGTCGCACGGAGCGCAAGAGCGCGTCCGCGTCGTCCACGAACTCGGCGACGTGTACGCGGTAGGTCGCCCCATTGCGGTCGCGCACGAAGAAGATCGCGAGGTCGCGCCCGGAGCTCACGAGCCTGACGGAGATTTCGTGTTCGGGCAGTTCCTCGGGCGCGGCGTCCACGAATCGCGCTGCCTCGGCAGGCGAACTGGGCACTCCAACCGCGTTGCTCGGCCGTTTCGCAAGTGCGGCGCCATACGGCACGTGGAGCGAAAGCCACGAGTCGCGCAGGTCCAAGCAGTACAGATCGACCCGGTCGCGGACTCCGGGCAGCGTCGTCGATTCGGCGAAGCGCGCCCCGTCTCCGATGTGCAGCACGATCTCACCGGCACGCACATCCGACGACGGGGCTTGGCTCTGCTCGACGCGCGTCGGTTCCTCGGGCTGGATCGTCGCACTGGCCGCGCTCGGATCTTCCTCGTCCGGCACCGTTCGGGTGGGCACGAATCCAGCGGTCGGTTGCCTCGGTGGATCCTCTTCGCGCGCGACCTGCGTGAGGATCGCGAAGCCTCCGACGACGATCCCCGCGAGAACCAGCGGTGCGAGGACCGACGAGCCCGCGGTCGCGGTCGCCGCGGCACTCGATGCTCCGATCAGGATCGCCAGCTCTTTGCGCCACCGCTTCGAGCCGGGCGCGTGGTGCGCATCGAGACCGCGGCGCAAGCGTTCGAGCCCGCGCTCGATTCGCCACCGCACCGTGTCGATCGACACGTCGTGGGCCTGCGCGATCGCGCGCGTCGACATGTCGTCGTAGAACCGCAGCAGCAGCGTCGCCCGATACGGCTCTTCCAGCGCCAGGACGGCGCGCACGACGTGTTCGGTCAGTTCGACTCGTTCCGCGATCGATGCGGGATCGCAGGCCGCGAAGGACGCTCCCGCGACGGCCGCATCGCGCCGTTGACGACGGTTGCGGCCGCGCACGAGATTGAACGCGTGGTGGCGCGTGATGCGCGCGAGCCAGCCGCGAGGATTCGCGATCGGCTCGTCACCGTGCTCCACGACGCTCCGCCAGGTTTGTTGCGCGACGTCGTCGGCGTCGTTGCCGTCGTTCAGCAAGCTGCGCGCGAGCTGCGCGACGAACGACCGATGCGCGAGCAACGCGGCGACATCCAAGGACGATCCCGATCCCATTGCGGCCTCCCAGGGATCCGACGCGGAGGATCCGGATCTCAAGACACCACAGCGCGCGTGAAGCGGAACGGATTCTTAAGAAGCTCGCTTCGCTTGCGACTAGCGCCAAGCGCGGCCGGTGTCCGCCGAAGTCTCGCAAAGCTCTCACCGAGCAACGCGGCCCGGGTGCTGGCCCGGGTCGAGCGTCGGGAGCGAAGAGACCGGGTACTGCGCTGCGATCCCTGCTCTCCCTGCTTCCACTGCTCTCCCTGCTTCCACTGCGAACTGCACCCCTCGTCCCCTGCCTCCCGCCCGACGCGATCGAAGAGGGAGGCAGGGGACGAGGTATGCAGTGAGCAGTGGAAGCAGGGAGAGCAGGGAATCAGGGAATCAGGACGACAGGAGATCAGGGACGCAGTTCGTGGGAGCCCCGAACGCCCGAATCCGGTGTTCAGGACCCCCGCGCCGCGGTCACCCGTCTCGCCTCACGGCGCGATGCCGAGTACCGCGTTGCTGATCGCCACGCCGAACGGCGCTCCCGCGTCGGCGACGAGGGCTTGCGCGTAGATCGCTCCACCTGACGGGAAGCCCGCTGGCCACACTCCGGGCAGCAGCACGTTGCCGTTCGCGTCGGTCGAGAAGCCCGAGATCACGAGCTGCGGCGCCGGCAGCAGCGTGCCGCCGTAGAACGGCGTGATCGACGCCGGCGTCAAGCCGAGCACGAGCGCGAACTGCGCGTTCGGCGCGGCTTCGGACACCGTGAACGACACGAATTGCGACGGCACCAACGCGCCGGCGCCGCGCAACCGCGGCGCGCCGTTGGCTCCCGCCAGGCTGCCGCCGAGGTCGGTCCACGGCCCGAGGTCGATCAGGAACGCGCCGTTCAAGCCACCGGTCAGCGTGGCCTCGAACGCGATGTAGCGCCCATTGCTCGAGATCGCGAGGTCGTCTTGCACGGTCGAGATCGACTCGACCGTGAGGCCGTTGATCTGCGTCACGCCTTTCTGGACGAGCAGCTTGTGGTTGTAGAACAGGCCGACGTCCTGCGCCGTATTCGGGTCGTCCCAGTCGCCGATCCACACCACGTCGCCGGAATCGGTGATGCGGATCCCGCCGGTGCCGAACGCCGTGAACAGGAATGGCGCGATGTCGGGCAGCGAATCGCCTTCCTGGATGAACTTCACGCCATCGCGCACCACGAGTTGATCGTCGGTCGTCGGCGCGGACAGCTGGCCCGTGTAGACCGTGTGCTGTCCGTTCGGGCTCAGGTCCATGCGGCTGCTCGACAAGCTCAACCACGTCCGCGACGCGACCGGGGACGGCGAGCCCTCGCGCGCGAGCAGCGTGTTGTTCAGGTAGACGTTGCCGTCGACCGTCGTCGCGTCCGTCGTGTCGGCGAAGAACATCACGTCGGCGCCCTCGCTGAACGCGAAGTTGTGCGGGCCGGTGCCGAAGTCCGCCACGGGTGCGGTTTGCCCCGCGAGAACGTCGCCTTCCTTCGCGACGACGCTTTCGCTCTGCAGCGTTCCGACGCCATCGACGTCGAAGATCACCAACGCGCGATCGACCGTCGACGCGATCGCCGGATCGTCCACGCTCGCGATCACGAGGACCTGGCCGTTGTTGTTGGTCTTCGTTTCGAAGAAGCCGATGTACGGCGTCGGAGCGGTGAACGACGGGGACGTCGACACCGTGCTCTCGAGCAACGTCAGCGTGTCGTTGAAGTAGATGCCCGAGTCCGTGGACGTCGTCGTGCCGGCGATGAAGAGGTTCCAACCGACGTTGCCGATGTCGTTCAGCGTCAGAGCGTCGAACGAGTCGAGCGTCGCGCCAGCCGGCAGCAACAGGACTTGTCCCTCCTGGAAGCGCAACCCCGACGCGTCGACGACCACGCCGTCGACGTTCGTGTTCGCGTTGTCGGTATCCGCTTCGACCAGGAATTGGCCGAACGAGTTGACGACGAGGTTGTCGATCGTCGTCACCAGACCGACACCGGACACCGACTGACCTTCGATCACCGCGGTGACCGGAACGATCGCGGGGTCGGAAGCCCAGGCGGCACTCGGCAGAGCGAGCGCCGCGAACACGGATGCGCGCACGGATGGATGCATGTTTCGATCTCCAACGGGGTCATTCCCGGACAAGTGCCCGCAGTCTGCCCCACGTCGTGATCGGAAAGCCAGCCTTCACGGGGCTGGCCGCGGTCATTTCCCCCCGGGCTTCGGGCGCGCGATCACCTGGGTCGCGGTCGCCAGCACCGACGCGATGTCGGCGACGTTCGTCGGCACGATCATCGTGTTGGTCTGCTTCGCGAGTTCACCGAAGCGTGCGATGTAGTTCTCCGCGAGGCGCAATTGCATCGCCTCGTATCCGCCGTCCACGCGCACTGCGTCGGCGACTTTGCGCAACCCGTCCGCCGTCGCCTGCGCGACCTCGAGGATCGCCGACGCTTCGCCCTGCGCCTCGTTGATCTGTTGCTGGCGCGCGGCCTCCGACTCCTTGATGACTTGCTGCTTGCGGCCTTCCGCCGAGTTGATCGCCGCGTCGCGTTCGCCTTCCGACGTGAGGATCAGCGCGCGCTTCTCACGCTCGGCGCGCATCTGCTTCTCCATGGCGGCGAGCACGTCCTGCGGCGGCGTGATGTTCTTGATCTCGTAGCGCAGGACCTTCACGCCCCACGACTCGCTGGCCTTGTCCAGCTCGCTGACGACATGGACGTTGACGGTCGCGCGCTCCTCGAACGTCTTGTCGAGGTCGAGCTTGCCGATCTCGCTGCGCAGCGTCGTTTGCGCGAGTTGCTCGATCGCGAACGCGTAGTCCGCGACGCCGTACGCAGCGCGGTGCGGATCGAGGACCTTCAGGTAGAGCAACCCGTCGATGTGCACCTGAACGTTGTCACGCGTGATGCAGACCTGCTCCGGGATGTCGATCGCCGTTTCCTTCAGCGAATAGCGGTAGCGGATCGAATCGAGGAACGGGATCAGCACGTGAAAGCCCGCGCTCATCGAGGCGTAGTACTTACCGAGCCGTTCGACGACGTAGACGTTCTGCTGCGGCACGACGACCGCGCCCTTGACGACGATGAGGATCGCGAGGAACGCGACCGCGACTCCGACGATCACCGACGGTTCGATCGCCGCGAACGTGACGAACGGGTTCATGCGCGCTTCTCCTCTTTCTCCGATCGGACGGAGACCGTGAGTCCGTTGACGTCGCAGACGACGCAGCGCTCACCCGGCGTGAGCCCGGACGTCCCCGCGTTCAGTGCTGCCCATTGCGTGCCGCGCAATTCGACCTTGCCGATCTCCCCCGCCGCAACCGTTCCGGTCGCGGTCGCGACGGAGCCGACCAGCGTGTCGAGGTCGCCAACGGTGGGGCCGGTCGTGAGCTTCTTGCGCAACGCCGGACGCAGCAGGCCGAGCGAAGCGATCGCCAGCACGGCGAACGTCAGCCATTGCGTCGACGGTGTCTCGAGCGAGCCGATCGCGACGACACCACCGGTCGTCACCGCGGCCGCACCGAGCAACAGTAGGAAGAAGTCGGCGGGCGCCAGCACTTCGAGCGCCATCAGACCGACGCCGGCCAAGACCCAGATCCACCATTCCATCGCACCCCCCGTTCTCGTCGTCCGCGGCACGCGGCCCGACGTTTCTTCATGTGCGTGGTGCCCCACACGCACGAGCCGAGAATCCAACCGTCAGCGTGAACCGACGGCGACGGCATTCGACAGCAACGTCTCCAAACCCGCGAGAGTCTTCTTCTTCAAGTGCGAGACGACGAGTGGACCGACCACGATCCATACCAGCACGTTGACGCCGAGGGCCACGCCGACCGGTAGCCACGCGCCGACCTGGCCCGTCGCCAGGTTGATCACGCTGAAGACGATGCCGAGGAACACGCAGACCGCGATCGGGAACACCAGCACGAAGCGCGTGATGCGGCGTACCCCGCCGAGTTCGGCCTCGACTGCGAGCTGCCCACTGCGATGCGCGACGCGGAGCTTCGACGCGCCGACGAGCGCGCTCTGGCGCGTGCGCTGCATCGGCGGTCCGATGAGGTCGACGGTTTCGCTGGTTTGCTTCTCGACGCGAAATCCAAGCGGCGTCAGCGCCGTGACGACGAAGGTCAGAGCCTTGTCGACGTCGCCGGAAAACGGTTTCGACGCGCTGTGGTCCATCGGCGTCACAACACGTCGCTGACGAGGTTGTCCATGATGAACTGCTTGCGCTCGGGCGTGTTCTTACCCATGAAGAAGTCGAGCGACTTCGTCACTTCGCCGAGCGTGCCGATCAGCACGGACTCGAGGCGCATGCCTTCGTTGATGAAGTACTTGAACTCCTTGGCGTTGATCTCGCCGAGTCCCTTGAAGCGCGTCGTCTCGGAGTTCTTCAGCTTCGTCTGCTTCTCGTCGCGTTCGGATTCGCTGAAGCAGTAGTGCGTCTCTTGCTTGTTGCGCACGCGGAAGAGCGGCGTCTCGAGCACGAACACGTGGCCCGTCGTCACGAGCTCTTCGAAGTAGCGCAGGAAGTACGTGAGCAGCAGGTTGCGGATGTGCATGCCGTCGACGTCGGCATCGGTCGCGATCACGACGCGGTTGTAGCGCAGGCCCTCGAGTCCGTTCTCGATGCCGAGCGCCTGCATGATGTTGTAGAGCTCTTCGTTCTTGTAGACGGTGTCGCGCTTCAGCCCGTAGCAGTTCAGCGGCTTGCCGCGCAACGAGAACACGGCCTGAGTCATCACGTCGCGACACTGCACGATCGTGCCGCCTGCCGAATCACCTTCGACCAGGAAGATCGTGCTCTCGTGTGAGCGCTCGTCGCCGTCGGTCAGGTGGATCTTGCAGTCCGTCAGCTTCGGGATGCGGATCGCGACCGACTTCGCGCGCTCGCGCGCCTCTTTCTTGATCGACGCGAGTTCCTTGCGGATGCGCTCGTTGGCCTTGACCTTCTCGAGCAGGCGCGTCGACGCGTCCTTCTCGCGGTGCAGCCACAGCAGCACGTGCTTCTGGACCTCGCGCACGATCTCCGGGCGGATCTCGGTGGAGCCGAGCTTGTTCTTCGTCTGGCTCTCGAACACCGGGTCTTGGAGCTTGATCGCGATCGCGCCGACGATGCCGTCGCGCACGTCCTCACCGGCGAAGCTCTGGCCGGCGAACTCGTTGACCGCTTTCAACACGCCTTCGCGGAACGCGCTCTGATGCGTACCGCCGTCGTTCGTGTACTGACCGTTCACGAACGAGAACAGCGTCTCGCCGTAGTTGTGCGTGTGCGAGAACGCGAACTCGATGCGGTCCTGCCGCACGTGGACGATGTCGTAGAGCGGCTTCTCGTCGCCGAGTTCCTTCAGCAACAGGTCCTTCAGGCCGTCCTTCGATTTGAAGGTCTGGCCGTTGTAGACCAGCGAGAGACCGGTGTTCAGGTACGCGTAGTACGCGAGGCGATGCCCGATGAACGTCTCGTCCCACGTGTACGTCTTGAAGATCTCGGGGTCGGGCGTGAACTTGACCCAGGTGCCGGACTGGCCTTCGGTGTCCTTGCCGTCCTTCTCGTCCTTGAGCTTGCCTTGCTTGAAGCTCGCTCGTTTGTAGCGCCCCTCGCGCCACGAGCAGACCTCGAACTCCGACGACAGCGCGTTCACGGCCTTGGTGCCGACGCCGTTCAAGCCGACGGAGAACTGGAATGCGTCGGTGTTGTACTTACCGCCCGTGTTGATCTTGCTGACGCAGTCGACGACCTTGCCGAGCGGGATGCCGCGGCCGTAGTCGCGCACGCTCATCGAGGCGCCGTCGCGCTGGATCTCGATGCGCTTGCCGACGCCCATGATGAATTCGTCGATCGAGTTGTCGATGACCTCTTTCAGCATCACGTAGATGCCGTCGTTCGGGTTCGACCCGTCGCCGAGGCGACCGATGTACATGCCCGTGCGCAGCCGGATGTGCTGCAGCGCGTCGAGGGTCTTGATCGCCTTCTCGTCGTACGAAAACTGCTTCTGCTCGGTCACGGTGCAAGCCCTCGGTCGCGTTGTTTCGCTCTTGTCTGAAGAGTCGCGGCATCGAAGCACGCCGCGCGACGGGTCTCAACAGGCAGTCTCGGCGAAGGTTTCAGGCCAGCGCGCGCTTCAGGCTCGCGACCAGCCGCGGGACGTCCTTCGCGGGCGTCGAGCACAGCGCGATGCGGACCGCACCTTCCATCGGCACGACGAACACGGCGTCGTCGCGCATGCGCGCGGCGGTCGCTTCGGCGTTGGCGGCGAACACGGAGACGAAGAAGCCGCCCTCGTAGCGCGGATAGGCGATGCCAGCGGCTTTCGCCTCGCGGTTGAACGTCGCGACGCGCTCGTCGAGCACCTTCACGAGCTGCGCGCGCTCGGCATCGGCCACGCGGCGGCGCTCGGGGTCGTTCAAGACGCTCGCGATCGCGAGCAGGCCGAGGTGGTTGCAGTTCGACCACGTGCCGCGGCACGAGAAGCTGAGCGCTCCCTGGATCCGCTTGCGCTCGTCGGCGTCCGGATGCAGCGCGACCAGCGCGCCGACGCGCGCTCCGTACTGCGCGAACGACTTCGACGCCGTCCACGCCACGAGCACGAGGACCTTGCCGACGAGCCGCTGCGCGTGCGGGATCCACGCATCCGCCGCCGGACCGCCGAAGCGCGCGTACGCATGGTCGACGACGAACGCGATCGGTCCACGGCGCGACGCGCGCTCGAGGATGTTCGCGGTCTCGCTCCACTCCGCTTCGTTCAGCGAGTACCCGGTCGGATTGTTGCAGGGGAAGTTGAACAGCACGAGCGCGCGGCCCTGGCGCGTCAGCAGCTCGTCGAGTCCACGCTCGAACGCGGCGAGGTCGAGGTTGCCGCGTGCGTCGAACATCGTGAAGGTCGCGATCTGGCGGCGCGTGTGCGTCGCCATCGTCTGGTACGGGCCCCAATAGAAATGCGGGACGAGCACCGACTGGCCGGCCTCGAGGAACGACGTCAGCGCGAGGTGCAGCGCCCCACTGCCGCCGGGCGTCGCGACCGCGGTCGCCTGTGCGGCGAGCGGCGAAGCGCCGAACAGATCGCCGATCACGGCCTTCAGGAACGGCGCGTCCCCGGCGATCGGCGCGTACGCGGCCGACGCCTTGGCGTCGACACCGCGGAACGCCTCGACGATCGAGGGCATCACCGCCAGCGTGCCGTCGTCTTGCAGCAGCGCGCCGAGAGTGGCGTTGATGACGGGTTCGCCAGCGGCTTTGCGCCGATTGGCTTCCGCGTTCAGGAAGAAGATCGGATCGTCGCCCGCGCGCTTGATGGCATCCGGCGTGAGGAAGGAATGAGACGTCGAGGCGACCGTGGTCATCGCGATCCGACCCAAGGAAAAAGGAGGTCGGATGCTAACCGAGGGTGAAAGGACCGCCCGAGAGAGAAAAAGGGTGGCGCGACGGCGGGTCCGCAGCCCGCTCAGGGTGCCCCATGCTTGTCGACGCGCATGACGCGCGCGTGCTTCTTCCAGACCGCGTCGACGAACGCGTCGAGCTTCGCGCCGTCGACGCAGACGTGGACGTAACGTCCGCCGTCCTGCTGGGGTACGTCGATCAGCGCCCGCAGCCGACAGCCATGCAAGACAGCGAGCTTGGCGAAGTCGATGGCGTCGGTCTGAGCCACGCTCGGCGGTTCCTCGATCACGATGCAGGCGCCCGCGTCCGGCGACAGCACGCTCCACAGCGCGCGAAACACGTCGGATTCGGTCAGCATGCCGCGGACTTCGTCGCCCTCGACGACCGGCAGGCCACCGATGCGATGCTGCAGCATGAGTTGAGCCGCGGAATGCAGCGGGTCTTGCGGGCGAACGGTGTGGACCTGCGTCGACATGATCTGCCGAACCGGGACCGACAGACTGAGCGCGCCTGCTTCGGTGTCGAGCTGTCCCGCCGTGCCCGGCAGGATCCGCAACAGGTCGCGCTCGCTGATCATGCCGACGAGCTTGCCGTGCTCGAGGACCGGCGCGCGGCGGATCTTCTTCGCGCGGAACATCTTCAGGACGTCGGCGCACGGAGCATCGGGCGACAGCGAGAAGACACCTGCGCTCATGAAATGGCGGACGAGCATCGGGCGGACTCCTCGCGCGAGGTCACTGCACCAACTTGAACCGGACGATGTCGTCGCGACTCGAACTTGCGACCGGGGAATGCCGCATTGACGACGCCCCGGAGCTTGACCAGCCACGTGGTGTCGTCCGACGACTCGGTGTGGCCGTACGTGCTCGACCCGCCGAGACACACGATGCGATCGACACCGCACGGCTTGGCGTGCATGGTCGCCGGTCCACGCAAGCCGAGCGCATGGCGCGCGAAGAGGACCGGCGGACGGCGCCAGCCACTGGCTCGAGTCTCGGATCGCGTCGGCGCTGATCTACTACGTCTGAGAGTCGTCGCGTACAGCGACGACTTTCGGACGTAGTTGATCCCGCACAAGGTGTCCGAGGCGGCGGCAGCCGCCGCCCCGTTCAACAGGCACGGGTGTCCGGCGAGACCGTGAGAACGTGCAGGCTCTTTCGGTTGCGGGCAAAGCCCGCGCTGGGAGGCCGTGAATCTCATGAATTGGGCCCCCGCGGCGTCGGAACGGCTGCGAACGACGATCGCTTCGTGTCTGGAGAATCCGGTCGCTCCGCGACCGGAGAGCCTCACCGACTCTTTC
>JBPOIU010000021.1:0-120340 GCA_052034255.1 Planctomycetota bacterium
TCCGCGCGACCTCCGGTCGCGCCGACGGTGCGGCGCGGCGGGCTCGTTTCGACCTGTTTGCGCGAAACCGGTCGCAGGGGTTTCGCGGCGCGCGCGGCGCGCACCGCACGCGAAGCGTCGAAGTCGGACGCGACGCGGCACTTGGCGTCCCGAACCGCCGATGCCCGGCGGAAGGCGGTATGGGCCGTGCTTACAGCCGCGCGGCGCACGGTTTCGGCGCGCCGCGGGTCGCGGATGCGGCCCGCCGCTCAGGCGGCCGCTCGAGCGTTTCGGGCGAACGGCCGCCGCCCAGACGACCGCGGCGGCCGTTCTTTTCGGACGGCGCCGTCGGGCGTCGCGAGAAGGAGAACGGTCATGAAGCGCACCCTCAGATACGGGCTGTGCGCGCTCGTCGCGACGGGCGTCGCGACGGCGCAGAACCTCGTCTTCCACAACACGCTCGGCAGCGCCGCGGAGGCGGCGACGAGCGTCGTCGGTCCCGGTCTTACGCCGCAGACCGGCGCCGACGGCCTCTACGTCGTCGCGAACCCGGTCTTCGGGGCGGGGTTCGACGGCGGCGCCGTCTCGCTCGGCGGCGTCCAGCCCCCCTACGACTACACGACGTTCGGACGCAACCGGCTTTACCGGCTGTCGAACTCGGCGAACGTCGTGAACGCCGACCGCGGGACCGCCGAGGCGGTGTTCCGGCTCGTCACGCCGCCGGGAGCGCCGGGCGCCTTCTGGAACTACCTGCACCTGATCGACGGGCCGTACGAGGAGAACCCGAATTCGAAGTTCCTGTTCTCGGTCGGCGGCTATCTGCAACCGTCCGGCGGTTACGCCGGCATCCGCGTGTACTTCACGATCCGTTCGGACGACGTGCCGGTGACGGCGGCCGTTCCGATGTCGCTCACCGACGGTCTGCCGGGGGCGGACATCGCGGGACAGGTCGGCATGTGGATCAAGGCCACGGCGGTGTGGGACCGCTACGGGATCGACGGCACGTGGGACTCGATGCGGATCTACGTCAACGGCGTGCTCGCGGCGAAGACCGTCAACGACCACTGGACGACGCAGGTCGGACCGAGCTTCGACATCGGCGGCTCCGCCGCGTTCGCGCAGGGCGCCTACTTCTACGACGACCTGAAGATCTGGGACGCGCCGATGATCCCGACGTCGGGACCGATGGCGCTGTCGTTCGTGACCGGTCTTGCGGCGCCGGCGGTGACGAACTGCTTCGGCGAGCCGTGGGACCTCGGACTCACGGCGCTGTCGTTCGATCCGGAGAACGGCGGTCCGAACGCGGGAACGGGCTGGATGGCCGGACTGTTCATCGCGCCGAGCGACCTCTTGGCGCAATGGACGTCGTTCGCGGCGCCGTTCGTCTTCACGTTCGACGGTTACGGCTCGTTCTGCTTCGACGTGCCGCCGCCGGTCGCCGCGTTCCTCGCGGGGCAGACGATCTACGGCGTGACGCTGGCGATCGATCCGACGACGATGGGGATCCGCTCCATCGCCCCGTGCGCGCACTTCCATCTGTGACGCGCGGCGGCGCGCGGCTTCGTCTCCGGCGCCGCTTCGCTCAGACGCGGTCGGGGCCGAGCAGGCGCTTCAGGCGGTCGGGGTCGCAGCGCAGGCGCAGCGTCTTGTGCTGCGAGAGCAGGACTTGGCCCGCCGGCGCGCCGCGATGCTTCTGCACCCATTTGCGGCGCGTCCACGAGACGTCGCGCGCGCCCGCGAACTCGGACTTCGAGAAGTGGACCGCGAGCGTGGCGGCGTCGAGGAGCGTCTCGGGCGGCAGTTCGGGGCGCGAGCGGATGACGACGTGCGAGCCCGGGTAGTCGCGCACGTGGAGCCAGAAGTCGTCGCCGTTCGCGACGCGGAAGGTGAGTTCGTCGTTGTCGGACGCGGTGCGGCCGACGAGCATCTCCAGACCGTCCGCCGACTTGAACACGCGGTAGCACTTGCGCTGTTCTTGGACCTTCGACTTCGCGTCGCTCCGGTCCTCCGGAGGCTTCGGCGGGGGAGGCGGCGGCGCGACGAAGCCGCGGCGCAGGAGCTCCTCGCGGAGCTTGCGGACCGCGTCGCGGTCGGCGGACTCCGCGACGCGGCGGTCGGCGTCGGCGAGTTCGCCGAGCTTCTGTTCGGCGGCGTCCGCGCGCAGCTGCGCGGTCTCGGCGGACTTCTCGAGGCGGCGCGCCTCGTCGAACCGCGCCTGCGCGTTCTCGAGCGCGGACTTCGACGGGTCGAGCGCGATCGTGCGGCGGACCGCCTCGCCGGAAGTCCACTCGTCGAGTTCGACCTTCTTCGCGCCGCGCTTCACGGCGGCGAGGTTCGCCTTCAGCAGCTCGCCTTCGGCGCGGAGCTCCGGCACGCGTTCGACGGCGCGCAGGTCGGCGGCGACGTTGTCGCGCAGCTTCTCGAGCTTCTTCCGCGACCGCGCGAGGTCCTGCCGCAGGTCCTTGATCTCGCCGTCGAGGCGCGCGCGGGCGTCGCGCGGCGCGAAGTAGGCGTCCAAGGCGCGCGACAGGGCGCCGCCCGAGAGGCCCGCGGGGCGGAAGTCGGCTTCGAAGGACTCCCACGGCGAGCGCGGGACGAGTTCCTTCGGCGGCGGATCGGGCGGCTCGTACGGGCCGTCGACGGCGATGGGCCGCGCGCCGTCCGGCGACTCTTCGAGCGCGGCGAGGATGCGGCGCCGTTCGTCGACGAGGACGAGGTTCGGTTTCGAGCCGTACAGCTCCGCGTAGAGCGTGCGGCGCAGGACGCCCGCGTCGGTCTTGACGTCGAACGCGAGCACGAGCACGCGGTCGTGCGGCAGGACGGCGGCGTCGAAAAGGCGTCCCGGCGTCAGATGCGCGCGCAGGGCGTCGCAGAAGCCGGAGGGCGTGCGCGGGTTGGGCCCCGCTTCGTCGGCGAAGTGCGCGCGCGGGAAGGGGCGCGAGGCGACGAGCAGCAGCGTGCGCTCGTCGTCCTCGCGGAAGAGCCGGATCGCGACGCGGTCCGGATCCGGCTGTCCGATCTTGACGACGCGCGCGCCCGCCGCGAGCTCGCGGATCTCGTCGGCGACGAGGCAGAGCTCCGCGGCGGTCAGGGTCATCGCGCGTCCGGGGTCGGGCTCAGACCTTCTCTTCGCTCGTGTCGTAGGTCCACGTCAGGTTGTTCGGCTTGAAGTCGAGGACTTCGCCGTCCTTGAAGAACAGCGCGACTTCCTTCGCGGCCGCCTCGGGGGAGTCGGAGCCGTGGATCAGGTTGAAGGAGTTCGACACGCCGAAGTCGCCGCGGATCGTGCCCGGCTCGGCGTTCGAGCCGAAGGTCGCGCCCATCATCTTGCGGCAGATCGCGATCGCGTTGATGCCGCGGAGCGCGAGGACGACGACCGGCGACGACGTCATGAAGCGCACGAGGCCGGGGTAGAACTTCCGCTCCTTGTGGGGGGCGTAGTGCGTCTCGGCCGTCTCGCGCGGGATCTGCATGAACTTCATGCCCGCGAGGACGAGGCCCTTCTCTTCGAAGCGGGTCACGATGCGGCCGACGAGCCCGCGCTGCACGCCATCGGGCTTCACGATGATGAGGGTGGTTTCCATCGACATGGGGGACTCCGGGCGCGGGCATGACCGCGCGGTATGGGAGAAAAGGAAGGCGAAGGTACGCGGGACGAACCCGCGCGTTCAAGGCGCGCGGTCGCGCCGCGACGATCTCAACGGTCGGGCGGGGTGACCGTGATCTCGTCGCTCAAGGACGGCGTGACGCCCTCCTTCTCGGCCTCGAAGCGGGCGGCGTAGATCGCGGGCGCGTCCGAATCCGCGGGGGCGGAGATCATCGCGTCGACGAGGGTCAGGCGGCCGACGCGCTCGCCCTGCCGCCGGACCTCCGCCACGTCGCCGACCTGCAGCTTGTCCGAACCCTTCGCGACGACGCTGACGACGCCGTCGCGACGCACGGAATTGATCGTGAGGCGCACCTGTTTCGAGGACCCGGCGCCGCTCGTGCTTTCGCGGAGCACGACCGCGCGGTCGACGGCGGCCGCGAGCTTCTTCTTCAGCTCGCCTTCGGCGCGTTCGAGGGCTTCGAGTTCCGACCGCTTCTCGGTGAGCCGCGCGAGGATCTCGTTCTTGCGGCGCTCCTGTTCGGCGCCTTCCTTCGCGGCTTCGTCGGCGAGGCGGCGCGATTCGGCGGCGTGCTGGCGGGCCGCGGCCGCGCCCGTCCGCGCGGTTTCGAGTTCGCGCGTCGCGGCGTCGAGTTCGGCGCGGGCGGACGCGAGCTCGTCGCGCTTGCCGCCGAGCTTCTCCTTCAGGTCCCGCAGCTTCGCGTCGACCTTTTCGGTTTCGGAGCGGTAGTCGTCGATGCGTTTCGACGACTCCTGATAGCGGATGACGAGCTGCTTCAGTTGGTTGTCGCGGTTCGAAGCGTCGGCCCAGAGTTCGGTCGCCTCGTCGGCGCTCGCATGGGGCGAGCGGCAGGACGCGGCGG
Source organism: Planctomycetota bacterium (assembly GCA_052034255.1). Lineage (GTDB taxonomy): Bacteria > Planctomycetota > B15-G4 > B15-G4 > JADJEK01 > JADJEK01. Next base: position 4,450 of record JBPOIU010000021.1, read on the forward strand.
CGAGCGCGACGAAAAGCAGCGCGCGCGCGGCGCGACGGGGCGGTACTACGGAACTCGGCATCGTCGGCAGAATACCCCCGCGGAGCAGGTCTGCGAACGGGGGAGACCCGCGCGGCGAAAAAAAGCCGCTTGACAACCCGCGGCGCCGTTGACCTCGCTTGCGCGCTCGATAGAGTCCGCGACCTTTCGAGGATCGCAGCGAGAGTGCGGCGTGTGCGCCGTTCCGACGCTCGGTCCGGGCCTGATCCATGCGAGAAAGCACCGACGGAAAGCGCGGGCCTACGGGCATGCGGTTCGTCGGCGTCGGCATCAGCTTCGGCGCCTGCACGGCGCTGGGGTGGTTCGCCGGACGATGGTGCGACCGACGGTTCGACTGCGAACCGTGGGGCGCGACCGTCGGCGCGCTCGCGGGGGTCGCGCTGGGCGTGTGGGATCTCCTGCGTGTCTCCGCCGCGCTCGAACGCGCGGACAAGGAGCGTCGGGAATGAACGCGCGCGCGGCGGCGGGGTATGCGGGCGGGCTCGTGGCGCTCGCCGCGGTCGTCACGGCGCTTTTCGCCGTGTTCGGTTCGCGGCTGGGAATCGCCGACGTGCGTGCGGCCTGCGCGGGCGTCGTCTTGGCGGCGCTCGTCGACGCGCTCACGTTCGCGCTCCACGCGTACGGGATGTTCGTCGCCCCCCGACGGTTCCTGCACGCCTTCGGGGCCGGATTGGCCGTGAAGGGCGCGGTCTTCGGAGGCGCGATCGGTTGGGCTTTCGCGACGTCGGAGTGCGACGCGCGCTCGCTCGCGATCGGTTGCGCGACCGGCTTCGTCGTGCTCGCGCACCACGAAGCGCTGGTCTTGTGTCGGATTTCCGACCGCGCGGCGAAAGCCGCCGCGGCCGGCTCGCACCGGAGTTAGGAACGGACGCATGACGACGCTCGCGACGATCGGCGGCCCGCAGCACGGCGACCCCGCGGAGTACGTGCGGCATCACGCCCTCGACAACATCCACGAGCCGCTGGCCAAGCTGTTCTCGGTCGGCCACGTCGACATCAACGTCACGAAGTTCAGCCTGATGGCGGTCCTTTCGGGCGTCGTGCTGTTCGTCCTCGCGAAGATCGCCGGCCGTCGCGGGTCGCTCGTGCCGAAGGGCGTGCTCCAAAACGCCGGCGAGGGACTCGTCCTCTTCATCCGCAACGATCTCGTGCGCCCGACGATGGGCCACCACGGCGACAAGTACGTGCCGTTCTTCTGCACCGTCTTCTCGTTCATCTACGTGATGAACATGCTCGGCATGATCCCGTTGCCGAAGATCTTCGGCATCGAGATCGGCGGCACCGCCACGAGCAACCTCGGCATGACCGGCCTGCTCGCCTTCTCGGTCCTCCTCCTCTCGATCGGCGCGGGGATCAAGGAGAACGGGATCGGCGGCTTCCTGCACTCCTTCATGCCGCCGGGCATCCCCGGCTGGCTGCTGCCGGTCATCTTCGTCCTCGAAGTCGTCGGCTTCTTCATCAAGCACGGCGTGTTGGCCATCCGTCTCTTCGCGAACATGATCGCGGGCCACCTCGTCATCGGCGCGTTCATCGCCACGATCTTCATCGCGAAGTCGCTCTCCATGGCGTTCATCGCCGTGCCGCTCGCGCTCTTCGCGAACTGCCTCGAACTCCTCGTCTGCTTCCTGCAGGCGTACGTCTTCACCATGCTTTCGGTGCTCTTCGTGGGAGGAACGGTCCACCCCGAGCACTAAGCGGCTTCGCGGCGCCGCGCGCGCCGCACCGACTCGTCCGACCGACTTCGGCATATCACTATCTTTCGGAGCAATGACATGAACACCACCTCCCTCATCCCGCTCGTGGCGATCGGCGCCGGTTTCATCACGTGGGGCGCGGCCTCGGCCATCGGCAAGCTCGCGTCTTCGTCCGTCGAAGGCATCGCGCGCCAGCCGGAAGCGGCGGGCTCGATCCGCACGGCCATGATCATCGCGGCCGCGCTCATCGAAGGTTTCACCTTCTTCGCGCTCATCGTCGCCCAAGGCGCCGCCAAGAACGCCTGATTCCGGCCTAGGCCGGAGTTTCGTCCGAAACCGTAGGCGCCCGCCCTTCGGGAGGCCTTGCGCATGCATTTCAGATTCGACGCGGACAATTTCGCGCTCGTCCCGCAGGGACCGGAAGCCGCCAAGGTCGAGGCCGCCGCCTCGACCGCGGCGACGGGCCATGCGGCCGACGACCACGGCGCCCACGGGTTCAACCCGTTGGAGCCGAGCTTCGGACTCACGTTCTGGGGCGCCATCACGTACGCCCTGCTCTTGGCGCTCCTCGCCAAGTTCGCGTGGGGCCCGATCACCAAGATGGTCGAGGACCGCGAGAAGCGGATCCGGGCCGACTTGGAAGGCGCGGAGAAATCCCGCATCGAGGCCGACCGCCGGCTCGCCGACTACCAGCGCAAGCTGGACGACGCGGCGAACAAGGCGCGGGCGAAGGTCGAAGAGGCCGTCGCCAAGGCCGAGAAGCAGGGCGCCGAGGTCTTCGCGCAGCGGAAGGCCGAAGCCGACCAGCTGATCGAGAAGGCGAAGAAGCAGATCGAGGCCGAGCGCGACAAGGCGTTGGCCGAGGTCAAGCAGACGGCGGTGGAACTCGCGATGGAGATCACCCGCACGGTCGTCAAGCGGACGGCCGGGCAGGAGGACCTCGCGAAGACCGCCGACGAGATCATGCCGCGGTTCAAGACCGCGGTCTGATCGGGAGCCTTCGATGTCCGACCTACGCAATCTCGCCGTCGCCCGACGCTACGCGACGGCGTTGGTCTCGCTCGCCCAAGAACGGGGGCAGCTCGACCAAGCCGCCGCCGACGTCGCGGAGCTGAAGCGCGCCGTCGAGGCGGAGCCCGGCATCCTGCGCAAGCTGTCGGATCCGCGGACCGCGGGCGCCGAACGGCGCGCGCTCGTCGCGGAGAAGCTCGAGAAGGGGCGGCACGAGCTGGTGAAGAACCTGCTCGGCGTCCTCGTCCGGCGGCGCCGCGAGGCGCTGCTCGGCGACCTGTTCTTCGCGCTCGGCGAGGAGTTCGAGAAGGCGATGGGGCTCGTGCGCGTCGAGGTCGAAACGGCCTCGGCTCCGGCCCCGGGCTTCCTCGCCGACCTCGAAGCGAAGTTCGCGGGCGCGACGTCGAAGACGATCGCCCTCGAGCATCGCGCGAAACCGGAGCTGCTCGGCGGCCTCCGGATCTTCGTCGAGTCGAAGATGATCGACGCCTCCGTCGCGTCGAAGCTGGACCGTTTGAAGAAGCAACTCTTGGCGGCGCGCGGCTGACGCGCGCCCGAACGAACACGGACCTCCCGCCATGGGCATCAACCCCTCCGAAATCACGACGATCCTGAAGCGCGAGATCGCGGGCTTCGACGCCTCCGCGACCGTCGAGGACGTCGGCCGCGTGCTGAGCGTCGGCGACGGCGTCGCCCGCGTCTACGGCCTGCGCGAATGCAAGGTCAGCGAGATGCTCGAGTTTCCGAACGGGGTGCGCGGCATCGCGCTGAACCTCGAAGAGGACAACGTCGGCGTCATCCTCCTCGGCGAGGAGAACAAGGTTAAGGAGGGCGACGAGGTAAAGCGCTCCGGGCGCATCATCTCGGTGCCGGTGGGCGAGGCGCTGCTCGGGCGCGTCGTCAACGCGCTGGGCGACCCGCTCGACGGCAAGGGCCCGATCAAGGCCTCGGCCTACCTCGAAGTCGAACGCGGCTCGCCGAACGTCGTCGAGCGCAAGCCGGTGCACGAACCGGTGCAGACGGGCATCAAGGCCATCGACGGCATGATCCCGATCGGCCGCGGCCAGCGCGAGCTGATCATCGGCGACCGCCAGACCGGCAAGACGGCGGTGATGATCGACGCGATCATCAACCAAAAGGGCCAGAACATGGTCTGCATCTACGTGGCTATCGGCCAGAAGATGTCGACCGTGCGCGTGATCCAGCGGACGCTCGAGGAGTGCGGCGCGATGGAATACTCCATCATCGTCGCCGCCCCGGCCACCGACTCGGCCGCCATGCAGTACCTCGCGCCGTTCGCCGCGACGTCCATGGGCGAGTACTTCCGCGACAAGGGCCAGCACGCCCTCGTCATGTACGACGACTTGTACAAGCACGCCATCGCGTGGCGTCAGGTGTCGTTGCTCCTCCGCCGTCCGCCGGGACGCGAAGCGTTCCCGGGCGACGTCTTCAACCTGCACTCGCGCCTCCTCGAGCGCGCCGCGAAGATGTCGGACGCGAAGGGCGCGGGCTCGCTCACCTCGCTGCCGGTCGTCGAGATCCAGCAGGGCGACGTCACGGCGTACATCCCGACGAACGTCATCTCGATCACCGACGGCCAGATCTACCTCGAGACCGACCTCTTCAACGCCGGCATCCGTCCGGCCGTGAACGGCGGCCTCTCGGTGTCGCGCGTCGGCGGCGCGGCGCAGACGAAGGCCATGAAGAAGGTCGCGGGCAAGCTGCGCCTCGAAATGGCGCAGTACCGCGAACTCGCGGCGTTCGCGCAGTTCGGTTCGGACCTCGACAAGGCGACGCTGGCGACGATCCGCCGCGGCGAGCGCTTGGTCGAGCTGCTGAAGCAGCCGCAGTACCGTCCGATGGTCGTCGAAGACCAAGTGATGGTCATCTACGCGGGCACGAACCGCTACCTCGACGACTGCCCGCTGGACAAGGTCAAGAAGTGGGAGTCGGACTTCCTGAAGTTCATGCGCGACAACAAGCCCGAAGTCGGCAAGGAGATCAGGACCTCCGGTAAGTTCGAGGCTCCGACGGAAGCGGCGCTGAAGGCCGCGCTCGAAGAGTTCAAGAAGACTTGGAAGCCCTGAGCGCGGCGAGGTAACGGAGAACCGCCGTGAAAGGGACGCGAGAACTCAAAGCACGCCTGAAGGGCGTGAAGAGCATCCGCAAGATCACGAAGGCGCTCGAGCTCGTCTCCGGGACGAAGCTCCGGCGCCTGCAGGACCGCGCCGCCGCGACCCGTCCGTTCGCCGTGCAGCTCGAGGGGATCATGCGCCGCGTCGCGGCGTTCACCGACGCCTCGGCGTCGCCCCTGCTGCGGTCGTACGAGACCGTCAAGGACGTCGCCGTCGTCGTGGTCGCGGCCGACAAGGGACTCTGCGGGTCCTACAACTCGAACGTGTTCCGCACCGCGGCGCCGTTCCTGCGTCAGTTGAAGGCGGATGGCAAGACCCCGCACCTCTACGTGCTGGGCAAGCGTCCCGCCGCGTTCTTCGCGAAGCTGAAGGAGCTCGACCTCGCGTGGGTCTATCCCGACCCCGTCGAGAAGATCGACTTCCGCCGCGTGAAGAACCTGATGGCGGAGCTCGCGAAGGGCTTCGTCGAGAACAAGCATCAGGAAGTCGTCATCGTCTACACGACGATGAAGGGCGCGGCGACCTTCAAGCCGACGATCCAGAAGATCCTGCCCGTGCCGCGGCCCGACGCCGCGGCCGGCGCGGAAGGGGAGCAGTACCTCCTCGAGCCGTCGCCGCAGGAGATCATGGAACGGCTGCTGCCCCGCTTCCTCGACATGCAGCTCTACGCCGCGATCCTCGAGTCGCTCACCAGCGAGTTCGCCTCGCGCCGGGTGGCGATGAAGAGCGCGACGGACAACGCGGACGACATGTCCGCGGCGTTGAACAAGGCTTACAACAAGGCCCGGCAGACCGGCATCACCGCCGAACTGCTCGAGATCGTCGGCGGCGCGGAAGCGCTGCGCTCGGCGTGAGCGGGCCGGACCTACACTTGAACCGCATCGCATTCCGGAGAAGCGCGTGAACTTGGGCAAAATCGTCAGCGTCGTCGGCCCGGTCGTCGACGTCCAGTTCGAGCCCGGCAAGGCCCCGGCGATCTACAACGCCCTCAAGATCGAGGACGCGGCGCAGAAGATCAACCTGACGGTCGAGGTCGCCTCGCACCGCGGCGACGACGTCGTCCGCGGCATCGCGATGTCGACGACCGACGGGTTGGTCCGCGGCATGAAGGTCGTCGATACGGGCGCGGCCATCGCCGTCCCGGTCGGCGAGGCCTGCCTCGGCCGCATCTTCAACGTCCTCGGCGAGTGCATCGACGGCAAGGGACCGGTCGCGGTGAAGGAGCGTCGCTCCATCCACCAGCCGGCGCCCTCCTACGTCCAGCAGCGCCCGGCGACCGAGATCTTCGAGACGGGCATCAAGGTCATCGACCTTCTCGTGCCCTTCACGAAGGGCGGCAAGATCGGTCTCTTCGGCGGCGCGGGCGTCGGTAAGACGGTGCTCATCCAAGAGCTCATCCGCGCCGTCGCGGCCGAGCACGGCGGCAAGTCGGCGTTCGCGGGCGTCGGCGAGCGCACGCGCGAAGGCAACGACCTCTACCTCGAAATGAGCGAGTCGGGCGTCATCAAGAACACGATGCTCGTGTTCGGCCAGATGAACGAGCCGCCGGGCGCGCGCCTGCGCATCGCGCTCTCCGCGCTCACGATGTGCGAGTACTGGCGCGACCAAGGGCAGGACGTCCTCCTCTTCGTCGACAACATCTTCCGCTTCGTGCAGGCCGGTTCGGAAGTGTCGGCCCTCCTCGGCCGCCTCCCGAGCGCCGTCGGTTACCAGCCGACGATGGCGTCGGAAATGGGCGCCCTGCAAGAACGCATCACGACGACGAAGGACGGCTCGATCACGTCGATGCAGGCGATCTACGTGCCGGCCGACGACTACACCGACCCGGCGCCGGTCGCGACCTTCGCGCACCTCGACTCGACGATCCGCCTCGAGCGTTCGATCGCCGAGCTCGGCATCTATCCGGCCGTCGACCCGCTGCGTTCCACGTCGCGCATGCTCGATCCGAACATCGTCGGCAAGGAGCACTACGGTGTCGCGCGTGAAGTCCAGCGCGTGCTGCAGCGCTACAACGACCTGAAGGACATCATCGCGATCCTCGGCATGGAAGAACTGTCGGACGACGACAAGAACACGGTCTTGCGCGCGCGCAAGATCCAGAAGTTCCTGTCGCAGCCGTTCTTCGTCGCGCAGCAGTTCACCGGCGCCGAAGGCAAGTACGTCAAGCGCGAGGACACCGTGCGCTCGTTCAAGGGCCTGGTCTCCGGCGAGTACGACTTCCTCAGCGAGCAGGCGCTGTACATGACGGGCAACATCGACGAGGCCGTCGCGCGCTACAAGGCGCAGTCCTGACGGAATCCGAGTCGAGCGGGCCCCGGAGCAGGTGAAGGAGCGATCGATGGCGGACGCCACCACGACGACGAGCGGACGGACGTTCCGCCTCGAGTTGATCAGTCCCGAGCGCGTGCTCGCGGATCGCAAGGTGCGTTCGGCGCAGATCCCGGCCGAGGACGGGCTGCTCGGCGTTCTGGCCGGCCATGCTCCGTTGGTATCGCCGGTGGTCCCAGGCGTGTTGACGTTGGTCGACGAGAACGGCCAGCGCCAGAAGTACGCGGTGGGGCAGGGTTTCGTCGAGATCACGAAGGACCGCGTCCGCGTCCTGGTCGATTCCGCCGAGCATCCGGATCAGATCGATCGCACGCGCGCGCAGAAGGCGCTCGACCGCGCGAAAGAGCGCCTGGCGAAGCGCGGCTCCGACAAGGACGTCGACTTCGCGCGCGCCGAGGCGTCGCTGTATCGCGCGATGGCGCGACTCAAGGCCGTCGCCGCGCTGTGACCTTGTCGCCGAACCGATGCGGCCGCGGGCGGGACCGAGTTCCGCTCGCGGCCGTTGAGTTGCATCGGGCGCGTTCGTAGCGTTTCGAGCTTCTTGTGTCCCGTCGCGGACCGCGAACGGGATGGGAGGGTGCCGTGGCGAGTTTTCCGAAGCGCACGATGACGTGCGGTGACCTGCGTGCGCAACACGACCAGCAGGTCGTGACGTTGAACGGCTGGATCGACGTCGTGCGCGATCACGGCGGCGTGTTGTTCTTCGATCTGCGCGATCGGTTCGGCTTGACGCAGGTGGTGCTCGACCCAGCGGAGGTCACGCCCGCGCTGGTCGAGGACGCGCGCCAGCTGCGTCCGGAGTGGGTCGTCGCCCTGACGGGGCGCGTGCGCCGTCGCCCGGGCGCATCGGTGAATGCGGCCCGTCCGACCGGCGAGGTCGAAGTCGTCGCCACCGCGCTGCAGATCCTGAATCCGTCGAAGACGCCGCCGTTCCTGCCGACCGACGAGGCCGGTGTGAACGAGGAACTGCGGCTGCGATATCGGTACCTCGACCTGCGTCGCCCCGCGTTGCGCGAGAGCCTCGAGTTGCGGCATCGCTTCTTCCTCGAGATCCGGCGCGTGCTCGATCGCGAGAAGTACATCGAAGTCGAGACGCCGATGCTCACGCGCATGACGCCCGAGGGCTCGCGCGAGTACCTCGTCCCGAGTCGTGTCCATCCCGGCCGCTTCTACGCGTTGCCGCAGTCGCCGCAGGTGTTCAAGCAACTGATCATGGTCGGCGGCATGGACCGCTATTTCCAGATCGCACGCTGCTTGCGGGACGAGGACTTGCGCGCCGATCGTCAGCCGGAGTTCACGCAGCTCGACCTCGAGTTGTCGTTCGGCGACGAGGAGGACGTGTTCGCGATCATCGAGAAGGTGCTCGCCGAATCGATCCTTGCCGTGTTCCAGCGCAAGGTCATGACGCCATTCCCGCGATTGAAGTACCGCGAAGCGATGCTGCGCTTCGGGGTCGACAAGCCCGACCTGCGCTTCGGACTCGAGATCCAGGAGCTGAGCGAGATCTGGCGCGGCGCCGGATTCCGCGTGGTCGACGACGTCCTGGGGGCGGGCGGTGTCGTACGCGGACTGCGCGTCGAAGGCGGCGCCGCTCGTCTCTCGCGCAAGGAGATCGACGCGCTGACGCCGTTCGTGCAGGGCTTCGGCGCCAAGGGCGTCGCGTTCCTGAAGCTCGAGGCCGGGCAACTCGTCGGACCGCTGGCGAAGTTCACGGACGCGTCGCGACTGGCCGCGCTCACGAGCGCGTGCGGATTCGCCGAGGGCGACTTACTGCTGATCGTCGCCGACCGCGAGCGCATCGTCTGCCGCAGCCTCGGCGAGTTGCGCAACGATCTGGCGCGCAAGCTCGATCTGTTGCCGAAGGACGGCCGGCTGGCGTTCTCGTGGATCGTCGATTTCCCGATGTTCGACTGGAGCGACGAGGAACAGCGCTATGTGGCGGCGCACCATCCCTTCACGACGCCGCTCGAGGAGTTCCCCGGTCAACTGGCGAAGGAGCCGGGCAAGATCCTCGCGCGGGCATATGACCTGGTCATGAATGGGTGGGAACTCGGCAGCGGTTCGGTACGCATCCATCAGCGTGAAATGCAGGCTCGCGTCTTCGAGTTCCTCGGCATCACGCCGGAAGAGGCGCGGGAGAAGTTCGGCTTCTTCCTCGAGGCGTTCGAATACGGAGCGCCGCCGCACTGCGGGCTCGGACTCGGACTGGAGCGCACGTTGGCGCTCCTCCTCGATCGGCCGAACATCCGTGACCTGGTGGCGTTCCCGAAAACGGCGTCGGCGTCCGACCTGATGAACGGCGCTCCGTCCGAGGTGCCTTCCAAGCAGTTGAAGGAGCTCCACCTCCAGGTCGTGGACGTGGATTCCGCGGGTTCCGCCCCGAAGAAGGCCTGAACCAGGCCGTTCCGGCGGTCGAGGACTTGCTTGCGCCGGGCGGTCTCCGTATCATGCCGCGCTCGTTTCGGGCCAACTCGGCAACGTGCTGGGGCCCGGAACCTCGGACGACAGGGCGCGATTCGTACCGCGGAGGCCCGCGGCACGGCGCGTCTCGTTTCGTTTCGCGTCTTGTTCGGGAGACTCGCTACGCACCAGTATCGACTGAACGACCAGATCAAGATCCGTCAGGTCCGCGTGATCGGAGACAACGGCGAGCAAGTCGGCGTCGTGACGATCGAAGAAGCACGCGCGATGGCGGAGGAGCGTGGACTCGACCTCGTCGAAGTCGCTCCCGAAGCGCGTCCTCCCGTCTGCAAGATCATGGACTACGGGAAGTTCAAGTATCAGCTGAAGAAGAAGGAACACGACCAGAAGAAGAAGACCCACACGAGCCTGCTGAAGGAAGTGCGCGTACGCCCGAAGATCGACAAGCACGACATCGAGTACAAGGTCAACGCGGCGCGCGAGTTCCTGAAGGAAGGCCACAAGGTCCAATTCAACATGCTGTTCCGTGGCCGTGAGATGGCGCACCAGGACGTGGGGCGCAAGGTCATGGATGCGATCATCGAACAACTCAAGGACTGCGGAAAGGTCGAGCGCCCGCCCCGGATGGAAGGCAAGCGCATGACCGTGATGCTCACGCACGTATGAGCGCGGCCCGATCGGGCCAGAGGACGTCATGAAGAAGCCCAAGAAGTACAAGATGAAGACGAAGAAGGCGCTCGCGAAGCGCGTGAAGATGAACAAGCGCGGAACGCTGAAGCGCGCGATGGCCGGTCGCGGCCACTTGCTTTCCCACAAGGGAAGCAAGCGCAAGCGTCGTCTGCGTCGTGGTGCCCTCGTCGAGGGCAAGATCGCCAAGAACTACCGCCTCCTGCTTCAGCCCGGAGCCTGACGTCCCATGGTTCGCTCACCCAACGGCATGCACCGGCGTCGCCGGCACAACAAGTTCCTGAAGCTCGCGAAGGGCTTCCGTGGCGGTCGCAGCAAGCTGTACCGCACGGCGCGCGTCATGGTCTTGCGCGCGGGTCGATTCGCGTATCGCGATCGTCGCGCGAAGAAGCGCGAGTTCCGTGCGTTGTGGATCGTCCGCATCAATGCGGCGTCCCGCTCGCGTGGACTCAGCTACCGCGACCTGATCGCGGGCTTGCGCAAGGCGGGTATCGCGCTCGATCGCAAGATCCTCGCGGACATGGCGGTCCGTGATCCGGCCGGATTCGACGCCGTCGTCGAACAAGCCAAGCGCGCGCTCCCGGCGAAGGCCGCAGCCAAGGCCTGAACGTCGTGAGTTCCGAACTCGATCGAGCGCTGGACGAGGCCGTGCTCGCGGCCAAGTCCGCGCTCGCTCATTGCAAGTCGGTCGAGGATTGGGAAGCGGCGTCGACCGCGCATCTCGGCCGAAAGAGCGCGATCAACGGTCTGTTGCGCCAGATCGCGACGCTGCCGACGGATCAACGCGGTCCGTTCGGGAAGCGCGCGAATGAGCTGTCGCGCGCACTGACGGCGGAGTTCGACGCGCGCAAGGCCGAGCTCTTGGCGAGCAGCCTGTCCACCGTGCACGACTTCGACCCGTCCACCCCCGGACTCGCGTTGCGCCGCGGGCACGAGCATCCCGTGCTGGCGTTGCGCCGCGAGGTCGAGGACGTCTTCGTGTCGATGGGGTTCCGCGTCCAAGACGGGCCCGAGGTCGAGACCGAGGCATACAACTTCGAAGCGCTCAACATCCCGAGCCATCACCCGGCGCGCGATTTCCAGGACACGTTCTGGGTCGACGATCCGGCGGGACGACGCTTGGTGTTGCGCACGCACACGTCGCCGATGCAAGTGCGCGCGATGCAGCGCTTCGGCGCACCGTTGCGTGTGATCGTTCCGGGGCGCGTGTATCGCAACGAAACCGCGGACGCGACGCATGAGAGCGCGTTCCACCAGGTCGAAGGCCTGGTCGTCGATCGTGGAATCTCGGTCGCGCACTTAAAGGGCGTGATGGCCGCGGTGTTGGGCCGGATCTTCGGCGGTGAAGTCGCGGTGCGATTGCGGCCGCACTACTTCCCGTTCGTCGAGCCCGGCTTCGAACTCGATTTCCAATGCCGCTTCTGCAAGGGCGCGGGTTGCGCGGTCTGCAAGGGCACGGGGTGGATCGAACTCCTCGGCTGCGGCTTGGTCCACGCGCACGTGCTGCGGGCGGGCGGTATCGATCCGGAAGTCTATTCGGGCTTCGCGTTCGGACTCGGGCTGGACCGCTTGACGATGATGCGCCATGGCGTCGAGGACATCCGCCACTTCCACGGCGGCGATCTGCGCTTCTTCGAACAGTTCTGACGGCAGAGGGTCTCGATCGTGAAGTTATCGCTCGGCTGGCTGCGCGAGTTCGTCGACCTCGGCGGCCGATCGGCCGAAGAGATCGGTCAGGTCCTCACCATGCGGACCGCGCTGATCGAAGGCATCGAGTCGCGCGGTCGCGGGATCGAGGGCGTCGTCGTCGGCAAGGTGCTCGCGAAGAGCAAGCATCCGAACGCCGACCGCTTGAACGTTTGCTCGGTCGAGATCGCGGGACAGACCTTCGAGATCGTCTGCGGTGCGCCGAACGTCGCGGCCGGCCAGACGGTGTTCGTCGCGACCGTGGGGGCGGTGCTGCCCGGTGACTTCCGCATCAAGCGATCGAAGATCCGCGGTGTCGAATCGAACGGGATGATCTGCTCGTCCAAGGAGCTCGGCCTCGGCGAGGACCACGACGGCATCCTCGTGCTCGAAGACGGGCTCGCGTCGGGAACGCCGCTCCAAGACGTCGCCGGCGTCGTCGACGCGATCTTCGAGATCGACAACAAGTCGATCACGCACCGGCCGGACCTGTGGTGCCACGAGGGTTTCGCACGGGAATTGGCCGCGATCTACGGCGTGGAGTTCAAGCCCGCGCCGGTCGCGACCGAGTTGTCCGCCGGCGACGGCGTGCGTTTGGTGCTCGAGGCGGAAGACCTGTGCGGCAGGTATCACGCGTTGACACTGCGCGGCGCGCTCGGGGGGCCAGCGCCGGCGTTGGTGCGGCGACGCCTCGAAGCCTGCGGGCTGCGGTCGATCTCGCTCGGCGTCGATTTGACGAATTACGTCATGTTGGACGTCGGGCAGCCCACGCACTTGTTCGACGCGCGCCACGTCCACGGCGGTGCGATCCATGTGCGCCGGTCGCGCGCGGGCGAAACGCTGAAAACGCTCGACGAGATCGAACGCATCCTGCCGCCGGAAACTTGCGTGATCGCGGATGCGGATCGAGCGCTCGCGATCGGCGGCATCATGGGTGGAGTCGAGTCCGGAACGCACCCGGACACCACCGACGCGATCCTCGAAGCGGCGTGGTTCGAACCCGTGCGTTTGCGCAAGACGGCCACGGCGCTCGGTCTGCGCACCGACGCATTGGCGCGCTTCGAGAAGCACCTCGATCCCGCGTTGGCGGAACGTGGAATGCGCCGTTACGTCGCGTTGCTCGGCCAATTCGCGCCGGGCGTCGCGGCAGCGGCGACGTATGCGGCGATCGGAACTCGGGCCCAACCGCCGGTGCGTTTGCGCGTGCGACTGGATCGCGTGCGGGCGCGACTCGGCCTGGCGGCGCCGACGGAGGCGATGATCGACCCGCTGCAACGGCTCGGGTTCCGCGTGACGGTGCAGACCGACGAATTGGCGATCGACGTGCCGGCGTGGCGCGCGACGCGCGATGTCTCGACGGAAGACGACGTCGTCGAAGAGATCGGGCGCATGATCGGTTACGACTCGATCGAACCGGTGTTGCCGCACGTCGTGTGCGCGCCGATCACGCTGGACCCCGCGTTGGTCGCGTGGCGCGCGGCGTCGGCGACGCTGCGTGAGCGATTCGGTTTCGCGGAGGTGCTGTCGCACGCGACCGCGGACGACAACCAACGGGCGCGCGCAGGCTCTTCGGATTCCGCGCCGGCGGTGCGGCTGAAGAACCCGCTGCAGCAGAATGCGGCGCGGCTGCGTCGGAGCTTGGCTCCGGCGCTGCTCGAGTTCGTCGATCGGAACATCCGTACCGTCGAGGACGTCCGCCTGTTCGAGTGCGGCCGCGTGTTCCTGCCAGAACGCGGGGACGGTGAGATTCCAAGTCAGCCACTGACGTTGTGCGCGGTGATCGCGGAGCGTGTGACGCGCAAGGGCGAAAGCGGCCGATTGCTGCGGCAATTGAAGGGCACGGTCGAAGACCTCGGTCGCGTTTGGCGCAGTTCGCTGCGCTTCGAGGACGGCATCGGTGCCGAGGCGCGGGGCTTCGCGCACCCGAGCCGTTCCGCGCGCATCGTCGACGATCGAGGCGAACTCGGCTACCTGGCGCAAGTGCGGCCGGACGTGGCCGATCGCTTCGGTTGGCGGGGTGAGGTCGCGATCTTCGAGATCGACGTCGATCGCGCGGTCGAATCGGTGTCGCGCGAGTCGACCTACGTCCCCCTGGCCCGTTTCCCCGACGTGAAGGTGGATCTGTCGTTCATCGCCGACTTCACGCTCGACTTCGCACGCATCGAACGCGAATGGCGTGCGGCATCGCCGCTGATCGCGGCGATCGAGCTGGTCGACGAATACGTGTCGCCGCCGATCCCCGCGGGCAAGCGCAGCCTGACGCTGCGGCTGCGTTTTCGCGCGGCGGACAAGACGCTGACCGATGCGGAAGTCGCGGTGGAACTCGACAAGCTGAAGGCGTGGTTGACGGCAGCGGGCGCGCAACTGCGCGCGTGATGCGCGGCGTCGTCCGCGTGTGATTGCACCGTTCGCGAGCGCGGGCTACTCTCCGCCGGATGTCTGCGAGACAGCCCCTGCTGTGTTCGACGGGCGAAGCAATGTTCGAACCTTAATCGATCTCCAATTCGGGGACCTACATCGAGTCCGTTCCGATCACCACGCGGCCCGAGGGCCGATCGTGAGACGACGGAGTGCGGTTCCCACCTCGGAGTCCGGTTTCGATCACGCTTCCAACCGACGGCATTGGTGGAGGCTCCTTCTCGGGCGGGTCGGGACTTCGGTTCCGGCCCGCTTTTTTCGTGTCCGTGCGCGAACGCGCCGGCGCGCGTGCGGCGGATCGCTCCGCTGCCGGCGCGCGAATCGACGAGCTCGGATGGTGGCGCAGCACCGAATGCGCCGTGCCTCGCTACGCTTGCGCGCTCTCGGTCGGCGGTTCACCTCACGGACGAACACAGCGAGGCAAAAGCAGCATGAAGTGGTCGTGGATGTTGGCAGTGGCGACGGTCGTCGGCGTCTTGGTGTACATCCGCGTGAACCAGGATCCCGCCGCGGAAGCGCGCGAGGATACGGGCGCGCAACGCCAGGCTCGCGAATCGAAGGATCATGCGGACGGTTCGACGGCGTCGCCGTCGGCCCCCGGCGATGAACGCGAGCACGAACGCGACGACGCATCCGACGGCGCGGCGACGCCCCCCGAGGGTGGGGGAGCGGCGCCCGACGCGCAGCCCTCGTACGCGGCGGCGTCGTCGGGGCCGGTCGTCGATGCGCTGCGGGCGGTGCTGGATGGTCGCGAGCCCGATACGCAGGCGCTCGACGCGATCGCGAATCGCGGCGGCCCCGAAGGCGAGGCGGCACGCGCCGCCGCGCTCGCGTCGAGCGCCGACCCCGCGCTGCGCCGCAACGGACTGCAGCGGGCGGTGGAGCTCGGGGCCGGCGGTCCGGATCTGCACGAGCGGATCTATCAGGAGCTGCTTGCGACCAACGCGAAGACGCTTCTGGGGCCGAAAGGGTCGCTGGCGGGGGTGTCCTACACCGTGGCGGCCGGGGACTCGCTCGACCGGATCGCGAAGAAGCACAAGCAGGCGACCGGCGTCGCCATCTCGGCCGGCCTCATTCGGCTGATCAACGGCTTGAAGAGCAACACGATCCATCCGAAGCAGACCTTGCGGTTGCCCTCGAGCCAACCGGAGATCCGCGTCTCGAAGGAGTCGCGACGATTGCGCGTGTACCTGGGGGACGCGCTGGTGCGGGAATACCAGGTCTGCATCGGCAAGGACGACAAGACGCCGGTCGGGACGTTCGAAGTCGAGACCCGGCAGGAGAAGACGCCCTGGCGTAACCCCGAGAATGGCAAGCTCTTGTACTACGGGGACCCGGACTACGCGATCGGGACCCGATGGCTCGGGTTCGAGAACACGAAGGACGCGCAAGGCATCGGGATCCATGGCACGAACGCACCTGAGAGCATCGGGAAGGCCGAATCGCTCGGTTGCATCCGCATGCGGAACGAGGAAGTCGAAGAGCTTTTCGAATTCACTGCGATCGGCACGTCGGTGACCGTGCGGAACGAAGCGTGGTTCTCCTGGTAAGAGGGCGGTCCATCAAGGACTTACGCGCGATTCGCGAAGTTCGAACAAGGAATTCCATCTGGAGGCGAGTGGCCTCTTGACTGTCGACGAAGTGGGCCGCTAATATGCCCCTTCGCTTTCGGAGACGAAGGTTTCGCGGCGGTTCGACCTCTCGGGATCAACCGAGACGGAAAGATCAAAAAAAGCCGAGAGACTGATTGAAGTGAGGCAGCGAGCCTCTAAACTCGCCCGCCTCAATTCGCCGAAATGGCGAGCCGGAATCGAAGCCCGGCGCATCCTTTGATCTTTGACAAGTAGATAGCCTGAAGCTTGTTACGTGAGCTATGGCCCATCCCTTTCTAGGGGTTGGGACCTTGCGAAAAAATCAAGCATCACGTCCTTCGGGACGGATGCTCATCAGTCAGACAAATCTTTCAACTTCATGAAGGGTTTGATCCTGGCTCAGAGCGAACGGTGGCGGCGTGGATTAGGCATGCAAGTCGAGCGCGAAAGGCCCGCAAGGGCTGAGTAAAGCGGCGGACGGGTGAGTAACGTATGGACAACCTACCTCCAACCCGGGGATAACAGCTGGAAACGGCTGCTAATACCCGATAGCTCCGGTAGCGAATTTCGCAGCCGGATAAAGGGGGGCAACTCCCAGTTAGAGAGGGGTCCATATCCCATCAGCTAGTTGGCGGGGTAATGGCCCACCAAGGCAACGACGGGTAGCCGGACTGAGAGGTCGACCGGCCACATCGGGACTGAGACACTGCCCGGACTCCTACGGGAGGCTGCAGTCGAGAATCTTCCGCAATGTGCGAAAGCATGACGGAGCGACGCCGCGTGCAGGATGAAGGCCTTCGGGTTGTAAACTGCTGTCACCCGTTAAGAACGTTCAGTTTAACAAACTGAGCTGACGTTAGCGGGTAAGGAAGCCACGGCTAACTTCGTGCCAGCAGCCGCGGTAAGACGAAGGTGGCAACCGTTGCTCGGATTCACTGGGCATAAAGCGCGCGTAGGTGGCTCGGCAGGTCACTGGTGAAATCCCACGGCTCAACCGTGGACCCGCCAGTGAAACCGCCTTGCTTGAGGACGAGAGGGGAGAATGGAACTCTTGGTGTAGCGGTGAAATGCGTAGATATCAAGAGGAACGCCGGTGGCGAAAGCGATTCTCTGGATCGTTCCTGACACTGAGGCGCGAAAGCTAGGGGAGCAAACAGGATTAGATACCCTGGTAGTCCTAGCTGTAAACGATGAGCACTGGGTAGAGGTGGTAGCTGATGCCTCCTCTGCCGAAGCTAATGTGTTAAGTGCTCCGCCTGGGGAGTATGGTCGCAAGGCTAAAACTCAAAGGAATTGACGGGGGCTCACACAAGCGGTGGAGCATGTGGTTTAATTCGAAGCAACGCGCAGAACCTTACCCGGGTTTGAAATGCTGGGATTAGGCTCCTGAAAGGGAGCTGACGCCGCAAGGTGGAACCAGCACAGGTGTTGCATGGCTGTCGTCAGCTCGTGTCGTGAGATGTCGGGTTAAGTCCCTTAACGAGCGAAACCCTTGTCCTTAGTTGCCAGCGGGTAATGCCGGGGACTCTAAGGAGACTGCCGTTGTTAAAACGGAGGAAGGTGGGGACGACGTCAAGTCATCATGGCCTTTATGTCCGGGGCTACACACGTGCCACAATGGCCGGTACAAAGGGAAGCGAGACCGTAAGGTGGAGCAAATCCCAGAAAGCCGGTCCCAGTTCGGATCGAGGGCTGCAATTCGTCCTCGTGAAGTCGGAATCGCTAGTAATCGCGGATCAGCTACGCCGCGGTGAATATGTTCCTGAGCCTTGTACACACCGCCCGTCAAGCCACGAAAGCTGACAGTACCCGAAGTCGTGCACCCAACCAGCAATGGAGGGAAGCGCCCACGGTAAGGTCGGTGATTGGGACTAAGTCGTAACAAGGTAGCCGTAGGGGAACCTGTGGCTGGATCACCTCCTTTCTAAGGATAACTTAGGCCTCAGAAACCTCCATCGGAGGTGGACGAGGAGCATCAGACACGTAATGACTTCAGGCTATCTACTCTCTTATTCAGACGCGCGAGCGGTTTATCGGGCCTCTAGCTCAGGTGGTTAGAGCGTACGCCTGATAAGCGTAAGGTCGGTGGTTCGAGTCCACCGAGGCCCACCATAATCGGTCGCCGCAGACGGCACCGAACTTGGTGACGGCCGGTGGTCGTACCCCAGCGCGGGGGCGTAGCTCAACTGGTAGAGCGTCTCCTTTGCAAGGAGAAGGTCGCAGGTTCGAGTCCTGTCGCCTCCACCAGCTCTGCGGCGCAACGTATTCGTGTGTTGTGGCGTCGTTCGCGATGCGAGCGTGCCTCGGACCTATGTCCGAAAACGTCTGATCTTTGACAAGTGAACCGTGGAATCATCCACTGCTGCGATTTCCTTGAGCGCAAGGAAAGATTCCCATGGTGGAGGCGTGCGCAAGCACGTCGACACTCGAGGATAAATGTTGTCAAGCTACGAAGAGTGCATGGTGGATGTTATGGCGTCGGCAGGCGATGAAGGACGTGGGACGGCTGCGTTAAGCTCCGGGGAGCCGCCAACCAGGCTTTGATCCGGAGATGTCCGAATGCGAAAACGTTTCGCGGTGTTGCCGCGAAGCACTGCCCTGAACACATAGGGGCAGTGGGCCAACGCAGGGAACTGAAACATCTAAGTACCTGCAGGAGAAGAAAGAGTCATCGACTTCCTCAGTAGCGGCGAGCGAAGAGGAATGAGCCTAAACCCGCTGCGTGCAAGCGAGCAGGCGTTGCGTCGCGGGTGTTGTGGGGTGCCTAATTCCGTTCTGCTTTACGGAAAGAGAGTTACAAAGGGTCGAACTAACCGAAGGTTCTGGAAAGTTCCGCCATAGCGGGTGATAGCCCCGTAGGTGAAAGTGAAACCCCTCTCTTAGGTTACCCCGAGTAGTGCCAGGCACGTGAAACCTGACACGAATCCGGGAGGACCACCTTCCAAGGCTAAGTACTCGCCGACGACCGATAGCGCACAAGTAGCGTGAGCGAAAAATGAAAAGTACCCCGGCGAGGGGAGTGAAATAGTACCTGAAACCATGCACTTACAAGCAGTCGAAGCTCTATGGCTCTTCGGAGTCACGAGTAACGGCGTACCTTTTGCATAATGGACCGGCGAGTTATTGTACGGAGCGAGGTTAAGGGCCTTAGGTCCGAAGCCGAAGCGAAAGCGAGTGCTAACTGCGCGATCCAGTTCCGTGCGATAGACCCGAAGGCAAGTGATCTATCCTTGGCCAGGTTGAAGCGGATGTAACAGTCCGTGGAGGACCGAACTCTTTAGCGTTGAAAAGCTATGAGATGAGCTGAGGATAGGAGTAAAAGTCTAATCAAACTTGCAGATAGCTGGTTCTCCCCGAAACAGCTTTCGGGCTGGCCTTGTGCGACGAGAGACGGGGGTAGAGCTACTGAATGGGTTTGGGGGCCTAACCCGCTACCCTGCCTAATCAAACTCCGAATACCGTCTCTTCTGCCACAGGAGTTAGTCGACCGGGGATAAGCTTGGTCGACGAGAGGGAAACAGCCCAGATCGCAGGCTAAGGTCCCGAAACCGTGCTAAGTGGTTAAAGGAAGTGGAAGTGCTAAGACAGCCAGGATGTTGGCTTAGAAGCAGCCATCATTTAAAAAGTGCGTAATAGCTTACTGGTCGAGCACTTCTGCGCCGAAAATCAACGGGACTAAGCATGGTACCGAAGCCGCGGACTGAAACGATGTGTTACATCGTTTCATTGGTAGGGGAGCGTTCCACACAGGGATGAAGAGAGACCGTAAGGACTCTTGGACCGTGTGGAAGTGATAATGCCGGTATGAGTAGCGATAAAGTCAGTGGGAATCTGACTCGCCGTAAACCTAAGGTTTCCTGGGCAAGGTAATTCCTCCCAGGGTTAGTCGGTCCCTAAGGCGAGGCCGAAAGGCGTAGTCGATGGACAACGGGCTAATATTCCCGTACCACCTGTCAGCGTTTGAGCGATGGGGGGACGGATTCTAGATTGTCAGCGCACCACTAGTCGTGTGCGTCCAAGTCTGCGGGGTGGTCGTTGGTAAATCCGCGACACCAACACCTCGGGGATGATGGCGTGCGACCTCGTTCGCGAAGTGACATGAAGGGATCCCAAGAAAATCCCCTAGCGAGCATGACAGGTGACCGTACCGCAATCCGACACTGGTAGGTGGGGTGAGTAACCCAAGGCGCTCGAGAGAACTCTCGCTAAGGAACTCGGCAATTTAACTCCGTAACTTCGGGATAAGGAGTGCCCTTAGGGGTGTAGTCGTACAGACGAAGCCCCAGGGGGCCGCAGTTAAAAGGCTCTGGGAACTGTTTATCAAAAACACAGGACTGTGCTAAGGCGAATAAGCCGACGTATACAGTCTGACGCCTGCCCAATGCCGGAAGGTCAAAGGGAGCGGTTAGCCGTAAGGCGAAGCTGCGATCTGAAGCCCCGGTGAATGGCGGCCGTAACTATGACGGTCCTAAGGTAGCGAAGTTCCTTGTCGGGTAAGTTCCGACCCGCATGAATGGCGTAATCACTGGAGCACTGTCTCAGCGAGAGACTCGGCGAAATTGCAGTCGTGGTGAAAATACCACGTTCCCGCGCCAGGACGAAAAGACCCCGTGAACCTTTACTGTAGCCTAGTACTGGGTCTTGACTCGATATGTGTAGTATAGGTGGGAGACTGTGAAGCGGAGGCGCCAGCCCCCGTGGAGTCATCAGTGAAATACCACCCTTATCTTGTTAGGATTCTAACCGATGCCCGTGAAACCGGGATCGGGACAGTGCTTGGTGGGCAGTTTGGCTGGGGCGGTCTCCTCCCAAAGAGTAACGGAGGAGTCCAAAGGCACCCTCAACGCGGTTGGCAATCGCGTGTAGAGCGCAAAGGTATAAGGGTGCTTGACTGCGAGACCTATAAGTCAAGCAGGTGTGAAAGCAGGGCTTAGTGATCCGGCGGTCCAGTGTGGAATGGCCGTCGCTCATCAGACAAAAGGTACTCCGGGGATAACAGGCTGATCTCCCCCAAGAGTCCATATCGACGGGGAGGTTTGGCACCTCGATGTCGGCTCATCGCATCCTGGGGCTGAAGAAGGTCCCAAGGGTTTGGCTGTTCGCCAATGAAAGCGGTACGCGAGCTGGGTTCAGACCGTCGTGAGACAGGTCGGTCTCTATCCGGCGTGGGTGCAGGAGATTTGAGGAGTTTTGCCCTTAGTACGAGAGGATTGGGGCGGACGAACCTCTGGTGTACCAGTTGTGCCACTAGGTGCAGTGCTGGGTAGCTAAGTTCGGAAAGGATAAACGCTGAAAGCATCTAAGCGTGAAGCCCTCTCCAAAACCGGATCTCCCTATGAGGCTCGTGGAAGACTACCACGTTGATAGGCCGGAGGTGTAAGTGCAGCAATGCATTCAGCTCACCGGTACTAATCAGCCCATTGGCTTGACTACATTTTTTCGCTACTTCCTTGTGAAGTAGTCGCACCGCGCGCCAAGGCGTCGCGGCAGGGATCGATTCCACGGTTCACATCTTTCATCTTCCCGGTGACCATATCGGGCTGGATACACCCGTTCCCATTCCGAACACGGTCGTTAAGCAGCTCGAGCCGATGGTATTGGCTACCGCCGAGAGAGTAGGTCATCGCCGGGATTTATTCAGTGAACGAGGCCGCGATCGCAGCAAGCGATCGCGGCCTCGTTCGTTTTCTGGGTCTTCGTTTTTGGCACGATCTGCCGCGCAACGTCCGGTGTGACCGGCGATGCGCGCTCGCCGACTTGCGTGCAAGCCGTTCGTTCCGCCGGGTGCGCTCCGAATGGACGACCCGTAGACTGCCTGGATCGCGAGCCTACGCACGATGCAATTCCTGATGACGCGAAGCTCCTGTTTCGTCGTCTTGGCGCTCGCCAGCTGCGTAGCGTCTCCGCCACCTCGCGGAACCTGTCTCTACCCGTGGCCTACGGACATTCCTCAGCAGGCGTCCGTCGAGGCACAGGGAGATTGCGTCACGAAGGACGATGTCGTCTTGTGGATGCCCTCTGGCGCCGTCGCCGAGGCGGATCAACAGGCCTGGCTTTCGGTCATCTCGAAGGGTGTGCGTGCGGCCAAAGAGTATGTCGGTCGCCCTGATTGGAACTTCCGCGGCGATCCGCGCATCTATTTCTACTTCGCCGATGCGGAGTTCATCTGCCACGCCCCGCCCGGCAACATCGTCTACATCCCACTTTGGCGGATGCGTGATGGCCAGGCGCCGTGGATGCACGAGAGCATGCACCTGCTCACCGCATCGAGGCGGGGCGAGTGGTTCGCTGAAAGCGAAGAAGCCCAGAGCGCGGGCATGCCGCTCTGGCTGCACGAGGGATTGGCAGAGAGCCTGTCGATTGACGTCGACCAGTCGGCGGGGCTCACGCACTACTCACCGGTCATCGACGTGCCTGCGGATGGCATCGACCTGTTGTGCCGTGAGCGACTCGACTCGAGCTCAGCCTCGCGGATCCTTGCCTTCGTCGGCACACGCGGCAAGTTGCCGGAGCTGTTCTCGGAACAGCGCATGCAGTACGCGCCAGCGTTTTACGCGGCTTCGACGAGCTTCGTCCGCTTCCTCCAGCAACGATATGGACGAAAGGCTCTGCTGGACGCGATCGAGTGTCACGGCGAGGAGAACGAGCAGCTCGAGCGGTCCATTGGAATGCCGTTGCTGCAGGCAAAGAACGAATGGCTCGACGCGATTGGTTACCGCGGTACGCGTTGACACACGTCGACCCCCGGCTCGCAGATGCGGCCGATGACCAGCCCCCAATCCGTTTCAGTCAATCAGGAGCCAAGCGCACGCATGCGCCCGATCATCCGGACTTCGACCCAGTGCTTGCTGTCGGTCTCGTTCGTCGCCGCGACAGCGTGGTTGTCCTCGTGCGCGATTCCTGGCGCTTCGCCCAACACGGCGCCGTCCCCGATGAAGCTGAGCGTCCCCCAGGAGGGCTCGCTTCCAATCGCGTTCGTGCTGGGCGAGGACGCGGAAGTCCTCGATTTCACGGGTCCACTCGAAGTCTTCGCAGGTGCCTGGACGACAGATTCGCGTCCACTCTTCCAGCCGTACTACGTTGCCGCCAGCCTGGAACCGGTGACCGTCGGGGGCGGCATGCGCGTCGTGCCCGATTACACCTTCGCGAACGCGCCGGCCCCCAAGGTCATCGTGATCCCGGCCATGAGTGACGACGTGCCCGCAGCGATGCTCGACTGGATCCGCCGGATGGGGCCGGGCACCGACGTCACGATGTCGGTCTGCAACGGCGCGTTTGTTCTGGCCAGAACTGGCCTGCTCGACGGCCGGCGAGCAACGGCACACCATGGCAGCTACTTCCGCTTCGCTGGGACGTTTCCGAATGTGAAGCTCGAGCGCGGCGCACGCTTCGTCGAGGACGGCAACCTCGCCTGCGCCGGTGGAGTTTCTTCAGGCATCGACCTCGCGCTGCGGGTCGTCGAGCGTTACCTCGGCCGCGAACGTACCGAGGAGCTCGTCGACGGCCTCGAGTATCAGGGCACGGGTTGGCGTGACGCTAGCTCCAACGAGGCCTTCGCACGGTTCACATGGGAACGTCGCGGACGCCCCGAATGCCCGCTCTGCCAGATGGAGGGCGATCCTCAGTTCCAGTCCGAACTGCGGGGGCGAACCTACTGGTTCTGCTCTGCCGACGAGAAGGCGTTCTTCGACGCGCATCCGGAAGTTGTGGATCGCTTCCTCGCCGAAGACGCCGCGCGTTGAAACGCGTGCGCGATCTACCGAGGGTTGTCGCAACCCCGTCGGTCTGAACGGGATCCCTTGGGCGCAATCTCCGCGCTGGCCGAGAACTCGCCGTTCAGCGACCTCGCCGAACTGTCCCTCTTGAAAGATGGTCGGGGCGACAGGATTTGAACCTGCGACTTCGTGCTCCCAAAGCACGCACTCTACCCCTGAGCTACGCCCCGTCGGCTGTGGTGCTCAGTCGGCGGGATTCTCGACGTTGCCTCCACGCGAATCAAGGCGCGAGGCTCGGCACAGCGCGAATGATCCGCACACCTCGCAACGCGAATGCGCCCCGAGGCCGGTTCGCCGACGGATGCATGCTCGAGAATCCTGAGAGAAGTGCGACCGAACCGCATCTCGAAGGCACAGTTCGGCGATCCTGCGCTTGCCGAAGCCCGATCCGCGCGTGAGGCATCGGGCGAGCGATCGGCACTCTCCGCGTCGAACCTCGACGCGCACCTGGACCCGCACCTACACACATGGGCTGTCAGGGCCGCAGGTTCACGACCTGGCGCGCATCGAGTCAACGAACCGCCGCGCACGTCGTTTGGCAGAGCGGTCGGTGGCGGAGCGGATTGGATCGGCCCGACGAAAACGCGCCCGCACGGTTCGGATCCACTCCGACGGTGGTCGAAGGAGGGTGATCCCAACCGCGCGGGCGCGAACTTCGAGATCAGATGAAGAGCAGGATGCCGACGATCAGCGTGATCACCAACGTGGCCATCCCGTCGCGACCGAGAATTGAGCGAAGCATGTCACCCTCCAAGATCCGATGATGGATGTCCGTACCGCCAAGCGGTTTCGTGAGCCGTACGGACAGCGAACGAACGGAATACTAACACTCACGACCGCGATGCCAAGGGTGGTTGTTCGAAAAATGTTCGGTTCCGTTCGGCTACGAGCGGTGCGTGATCGTTGGTTCCTGCGACCAACTGTGTTGCGACGGTTCGTTGAGGTCGCGGCGAGTGATCGGTGAGATCACGCCACATCGATTCCACGGTTCCACAGGAGCTTCGCGTTGTCGTCCGAGCAGATCATCGAACAGCGTCGAATCGAGGTTCCTCCTGCGGCCAAGCGGTTCATTTCGCTGCGCCCGGAGGACTGCTCGAGCGTGTTGGCGTGCGATGTCTTGGTGGTGGGGAGTGGAGTCGCGGGCCTGACCGCGGCGCTAGCGGCGGCACGGCA
This sequence comes from Planctomycetota bacterium, assembly GCA_052034255.1. Lineage (GTDB taxonomy): Bacteria > Planctomycetota > B15-G4 > B15-G4 > JADJEK01 > JADJEK01. Next base: position 29,409 of record JBPOIU010000021.1, read on the forward strand.
AGGGTCCGTGATCGTGGCGACGAAGGGCGCCGTCGAGGAATCGAATACGCGCTGGGCGCAGGGTGGGATCGCAGCGGTGATGGGGCAGGATGACACGGTCGAAGACCATGTCATCGATACGGCGAACGCCGGAGCGGGTCTGTGCCACATGGAGGCCGTGCGCGCGATCATCGCGGACGGAGCTCTGGCAATCCGCCGATTGTCGGCCATGGGTGGTGCGTTCGACGAGGTCGCGGGTGAGATCTCGCTGGGACGCGAAGGTGGTCACGGACGCAATCGCATCGTCCACGCGCGCGGGGATTCGACCGGCCTCGAAGTCGAGACGGTGTTGGTTTCCCGCGCTCGCTCCGAGCCGCGGATTCGGATCCTCGAGGACACGTTCGCGGTGGACCTCGTAACCGCGCAAGGTGCCGCCGCCGGCATGATCGTGCGTTCCGCGCGTGGTGAGTCGGCGCTCATCCGCTGCAAGGCGATCGTCCTCGCTTGCGGTGGTGCGGGACAGATCTATCGCGAGACGACGAATCCGCCGTGCGCGACGGGTGACGGGATCGCGCTGGCGTGGCGCGCCGGCGCGCGTTTGCGCGGTCTCGAGTTCGTGCAGTTCCATCCGACCACGCTGTACATGCCGGGTGTCCCCCGCCTGCTGATCACGGAAGCAGTGCGCGGCGAGGGCGGATACCTGCGCGATCGCAATGGAGTCCGCTTCATGCTCGACGTCGCGAAGGACGGCGAACTGTCGACGCGCGACGTCGTCAGCCGCGCCATCGTGCGTCGCATCATCGAGACCGGCGACTCCTGCGTGTACCTCGACGTCCGCCACCTCGATCCGGTGCGCTTCCGAGCTCGCTTTCCCGGGATCACGAAAACACTCGATCGATACGGCATCGACTTCGCGAAAGAACCGATCCCAGTCCATCCGGCCGCCCATTACACGATCGGCGGCGTGATCGCCGACGTCGAAGGCAAGACGTCCGTGCCGGGCTTGTTCGCGGTCGGTGAGGTCAGCTCGACCGGACTCCACGGCGCGAATCGATTGGCGTCCAATTCACTGCTCGAAGGCCTGGTGTGCGGCCACCGCGCCGGCATCGCCGCGGCCAGCGAGAGCCGATTCCCGAGCGGCGAGTTCGACGGGGGCGACCGACCCGACGAAGTCCCGCCGGAGAATCTGAACCGCGCCGACCTGTGGAACTCCCTGCGTTCGACGATGTGGAAGCGCGTGGGAATCGAGCGAGACCGCGCCGGGATGTCGCTCGCCGTCGAGCGCCTCGCGCGGTGGCAAGCGCTGCTGGACAAGACGCGTTTCGTCGAACGCAGCGATCTCGAGCTCGTCAATGCGATGAGCGTCGCGCAATTGGTCGCGCGCAGCGCGCTCGCGCGTGAGGAGAGCCGTGGAACGCATACGCGCACGGACTTCGCCCAGCGCGATGACGCGCGCTGGACCTGCGACCTGATGATCGACGAACGCCCGCACCCGGCGCGACCGAGCGGTACGTCACCAGTCAGCGGGGAATGAAGACGCGCGTGCCCTTCGCGGGGCGCGACGACGGCGTGCTTCCGAGCTTCGGGTTGAAGCGAATGATCGGGGCCAGGGACTTGTTGGACCCGAACGTCGCCTGCGCGATCTCCGCCAGCGTTTCCGCGCCGGTCGCGACGTGGACGTCGAATCGCTCGACTGGGATCACGAGCTTGTCGCCCGGTCGGATCGAGTTCTTCGCGCGCAACGCGTTGCGCGACGCGATGCGGTCGATCAACGACGCATCGTTCGAGCCGAAATAGTCCTGCGCGATCCTCGTCAACGTGTCGCCGGAACGGACCGTGTGGGTGAGCTCGTTCGTCGGCGGATCGCCGTCTTGCGCGAAGCGAGGATCAGGCGGTTGTGGGTCCGGTGGGGGGCGCACCGGAACTTCGCCGCCGTCATCCGCGACGGGGGGCTTTGGCAACTCCGTGTCCGACGCGTCGTCGGCACGGGGTGGCGATCCACCGATCACGGCCGTGAACAACGCATCGTTGGTCGTACCCGACGCGACCCGACTCGCCTTGCCGCTCTTCACCTCGACGAACACGATCCCGGCGCACACGATCGCCGCGAGCAGAAGAAAGCCGACGACCTTTCGGCGCATCCCGTCCCTCCGCTTCCGCCTCGCGACACTGGGTGAGGCCGGGAACGTGAGTCAGTCGGACGGACTCACGTTCCCTGCGCAGCGACCGCCGCCCGTCAGGAGTTGGCGGGCTGCGGCTTCTGCGCGGGGCGCTGGCCGCCGGTCGACGCCAACAGCTTCTGGCTACGCGTGAAGTACGCCAACAACAGCGGGCAGGCGATGAAGATACTCGAGTAGGTACCGATGATCACGCCGGCGAGCATGACGAACGCGAAGCCTTCGATCACGCTGTCGTAACCGACGTTCATGATCAGCATCACGAGCAGCGCGAAGATCACCGAGCCACCGGTGAGCAACGTACGGCTCATCGTCTGGTTGATCGAGAGGTCGATGATCTCGCGGAACGGCTTGTCGACCTTCGGCAGGTTTTCGCGGATGCGGTCGAAGATCACGATCTTGTCGTTGATCGAGTAACCGACCAGCGTCAGGAACGAGCCGACCATCGTCAGGTCGAGCTCCATGTTGATCAGACCGAGCTTCGCGAAGATCGCGACCAGGCCGAGCGTCATGAGTGCGTCGTGCGCCACCGCGATGGTGGCTGCGTAGCCCCACGTCACGTCATGGAAGCGCACGCGGATGTAGATCAGCATTCCGATGATCGCGAGGATCATCGCCTTGATCGCCGAATTGCGCAGTTCCTTGCCGACGCTCGCGTTGATGAAGAGGCTGTTCTGGATCGGGTTCGCCAACGCGATGCCATTCGGCAGATTCGCGAGGGACGACACGATCTCGGCTTCGATGCGCGCCGGATCGCGCAGCAGAGCGAACGAGCTCTTGACGCGATAATTCGCGCTCGGACTCGCGCCACCTTCGGCCGTCACGGTCTCGACGGACATGCGGGACTTCAAGCGCGACTCGATCACGTCCTGCGCGACCGGTCCGGTGAACGCGAGCGTGAATTCCGCGTTCGACGCGGTGCCGTCGGCGGACGGCGTCACGACCACGTTCGCGAGCCCCTCGGCGACGAGGCGATCCCCGAGCGCCGCCTTCAAGTCGTTCAGGAACGTCGTGCCGGACGACTCGTCCGCGCTCGCGCGCACCTTGATCAGGAAGTCGCGACCTTCGGAGCCTTCGGCGGTCCGCATCGAGACGACTTGCGCGTTCTCGAAGCGCGAGGCGACGAGCTTCTCGACGTCACCCGTATCGGCCGCGTCCTTGAAGCGGACATGCGCCTGCATACCGCCGGCGAAATCGATTCCGCGCAGATCCGAGTACGTGATCGCGAACACGCCGAGTCCGAGCAGCGTCACCAGCGTGCTGCCGATCAGCGCGCTGCGACCAAAGTTCAGGTACGGCACTGCCATCTTGCCCAGCGGGTCGCGGAACTTGATGGAGTCGAACCAGCCGCGGTCGAGGCCGATCGAGAACAGGACCTTGGACCCGAGCACGGCCGCGAACATCGACGTGATGATGCCGAGCATCAACGTCACGGCGAAGCCCTTGATCGGTCCGGTGCCGAGCGCATAAAGGATCGCACCAGTCAGGAACGTGGTCGCCTGCGAGTCGAAGATCGTGATGACCGCGCGTTCGAAGCCGTTCTTCACCGACTGGAACAGCGTCTTGCCCTTCGCGCGCTCTTCGCGAACGCGCTCGAGGATCAAGATGTTCTGGTCGACCGCCATGCCAAGCGTGAGGATGATGCCGGCGATGCCGGGCAGAGTCAGCGTGGCGCCGAGGAACCCGAGTCCGCCGATCAGCAGGAACACGCCGAGGAACAGCGTGACGAGGGTCACGATGCCCGCGACACCCGGGTAGTACGCCATGATGAACACGATCACGAGCAGGCCCGCGATGCCGCCGGACAACAGACCGCGCGAGATCGCGGCTTCGCCGAGCGTCGGACCGATGGTCGCCTTCGATTGCAGCTCGGGCTTCACTTCGAGCGAGCCCGAACGCAACGTCGCGATGTAGCGCTTCACCGCATCTTCGGGGAAGCCGCGGGAACCGCCTTCGATGATGCCTTGGTGATCGATGCGCGAATTGAGATTGGCCGCGCTGTTGATCTCACCGTCGAGCACGATCGCCATGCTCTGATCGATGTGCGAACCGGTGAATTCGCCGAACGCGTCGGCGCGGTCGGGCTTCAGGCGGAAACCGATCGCGTTCATGCCGCGTCGATCGGTGTCGGCGTAGACGTTTTCGAGGTCGCGACCCGTGATTTCTTGCGCCGGGTCGATCGTCAGGAGCCCGAACGGGAACGACGGCGATGCCGAGCCTTCCTCGATCGCGCGTTGGCTGTACGGGTACCAGCGATGGACCACGCCGTTCGCGCCCTTGATGTCGAACTGGCGCAGGTCGATGCTCTTCACGTTCCAACCGGGATTGGCATCGAGGAACTTCTGGACCCGCTCGCGCTCAGCTTCGTAGCTGACCTCCCGACTGCGTTCGCCGAGCATGATCCGGAACTCGAGGTGTCCGAGGCTCTCGATGACCTTCTGGTACGACTCGGCCTCGTCCATCGTCACGCCCGGCAACTCGATGATGACCTGGCTGGTCTCGTATGCCGGAGCGATGCCGATTTCCTTCACGCCGAGGCGGTCGAGGCGGTCGCGGAAGGTGTCGACCGCGCGGTCCAAGGCCTGGTGCGCGTCGGCCGTCGGATCGCTCGGGGGGTCGACGCGATAGCGCAGCGTCGTACCGCCCTTGAGGTCGAGTCCGAGGCTGAGGTCGACATCGACGCGGAAGCGGCTCTCGCGTTCGATCTGGTCGAGCGGGATGCGCTCGTCCCGGCCCGACACCAGCTTGAACGGGAGGATCTTGTCGTCCCGCTGGCCGGCCTCGCCGACCAACACCGTGCCATCCTTCAGGACGACTTCGTGTCGGATCTCGAACAACCCGAACAACCCGACGACGATGGTCACGGCAATGAGCGCGACCTTCGACCAGACGTTCGGCACCAGGACCTGATTGGAGGCCATGACCTCGTTCTCCGCACGGGCTCCCGGTCAGCGGTGAGCCCAGGTTCATCGTGATGTCCGAGACGGGGCGCGCCCCGTCTCGGGATTCCCGCACACTCCGATCGTCCGCACCTCGGACTGCACCGCGTCGACGCGGTCGTCCGTTCCGCTGTGCGCGCGGGGCGAGTGGGCCCGCGTTCGCGCGGGATCCGTCGCACGAGGCGACGGATCGAGCTCACGATCGGCGCGAGCTCACTCGCTCTTCGTCGTGCGAGCCTTCTCGTCGATGCGCGCGGCGCGGCCGGTGCGACCACGCAGATAGAACAGCTTGGAACGGCGCACACGGCCTTCGCGGCGCACGACGACGTTCGCGATCTTCGGGGAGTGCAGCGGGAACACGCGTTCCACACCCTCGCCCTGGACGATGCGGCGCACGGTGAACATCGTGCGGATGCCAGCGCCGCGCTTCTGGATGACGACGCCCGAGAAGAGCTGGATGCGCTCCTTGTCGCCTTCCTTGATCCGCACCTCGACGTCGACGTTGTCGCCCACGTTGAAGTTCGGGAGGTTCTGCTTCGTGTACTTCGCTTCGAGTTCGCGGACCAGCTTCATGACGTTTCCTCGGCTTCGTTGGGCCCGCGCGGTGCGCGGGCCGATCGGATCGTTCAAACTTGCGGCGCCCAGGACTGAGGCGACGCGCCGGTCCCGAGCGTTCGTTCTTCACTGCGACGGGCGGCCTCTTGCGCGCGCCAGGCGTCGATCTTCGCGTGATCACCGGACAGCAGTACGTCCGGCACGACCATCCCGCGGAAATCGCGCGGGCGGGTGTATTGGGGGAAGTCGACGCTGCCGGCGCTCGAAAACGACTCGAGCTCGGCCGACTCCGCGTCTCCGAGCACTCCGGGCAGGAGCCGGGCGATCCCGTCGATCAGCACCATCGCTGGCACTTCACCGCCCGACAGCACGTAGTCGCCGATCGACAGCTCTTCCCACTCGAGTCCGGTCCGGACGCGTTCGTCGATCCCTTCGTACCGGCCGCACAGGATCATCGCTTGCGGCAGCGCACTGAGGCGCCGCAACGTCGCTTGATCGAGCGGTCGTCCGCTGGGGGTCAACATCACGCGATGCATCGGACCGTGGGTCTCCTCGAGGGCTTCGACGGCGGCGAAGATCGGTTCCGGCTTCAACAACATGCCGGGACCGCCTCCGAACGGCCGGTCGTCGACCGTCGCATGACGGCCGGCGGCGTACGCCCGGAAATCGCACAGCGACACGTCCAGAGCGCCCTTCTCACGGGCGATCCGGACGATGCTCCCCTGGAGGAACCCGTCGAAGATCGCCGGAAAGAGGGACAGGACATGGATCCGCATCGCCCAAACAGCGGGACCATCCCGCCCTTGCGCATCACACCTTCACGGTGCGGAGAAAAGCGGCGTATGCTAGCGGAACCGTGTGCTCGGTCAAGGTTCCGTGGCTGCGTGATTTACGGAGATCAGGAGTGTTCACCGGCATCGTCGAAACGACCGTCCCGATCGTCGACGCGCGCGGCGGCCCGGCAGGGCTCGCGCTCGAGTTGGACGTGGGCGCGGAACTGGCCACCGCGCTGCGCATCGGGGCCTCGCTGGCGGTCGACGGCTGTTGCCTGACCGTCGTCCGGAAGTCGGGTACCCGGCTTGGCTTCGACGTCGTGCCGGAGTCCCTCGAACGAACCACCTTCGCGGTGCGCAAAGCGGGTGAGCGCGTCAACGTGGAGCGCGGTTTGGCGTTCGGGGATCGACTGGATGGGCACGTCGTGACCGGACACGTGGACGGTCTCTGCACCGTCCAACGGATCGAGGTGCGCGGCGACGAATGGCGGCTGGCGTTCGATCTGCCCGCGGCATTGCGTCGCTACGTGGTGGAGAAGGGCTCGATCACGATCCACGGCGTCAGTTTGACGGTCGCCGCGCTGACCTCGACCGGGTGCGAGGTCGCGGTGATCCCGCACACGCGCGCCGTGACGACGCTCGGACAGGTGCGCGCCGGGGATCGGCTGCACGTCGAGGTCGATGCATTGGCGAAGTGGGTCGACCGCTTGCTGGCGGTCCCGGCGCTGGCGTCAAGGCCCTGAACCCGCGTGGACCGTGATCCGGCGCTCCTGGCGCGGGCCACGACCGCAACCGAATGGAGTCTGCGCGTTTTGATCGACTACGACCGAGAATCGCCGCCGTACGCGACGGCGTTCGGACGATCGGAGATCAGAACTTCGGCAGCGTGGTCGCGCGGAGGATCGAACTGATGAGTTCGGCGGGATTCCCGCTTTCCGGACCGCCACCGTTGACGAGCACGCGCTCGCCGAATCCCAAATCGAGGCTGCCGATCACGTAGACCAACATCGGGCGGCCCTCGAACGGCGGTTTCACGCGCGCCGACGTCAGCGTCAGGATCATGCCGTTGCGCAACGCGAGGTTTCGATCCGGCAGCCTTTCGACGTTCGGCTGCGCGAGCATCATCGTGCGCGCCCGCGTTTCCGCGTCGCGCAACGCTGCGGTCTGACCGCGAATCAGGAACAACTCCGCGGCCTCGTCGCGTCGCGTCAGCAGGGCGACCGCCGCTCCGGCGGGAGGTGCCTCGGGGAGGAAGCCGTACCCGTGGAACGGGTAGTCGACGGTGAACGGATCGACCAGCTTCCAACCGTCCGGACAGGGGACGGCATAGAGCGGCCCCTCGAACGCGGACCACGCCGACTTCATCGCCATGCTCGGAGACTGACGAACGTCCGGCAACGCGATCGAAATCGCGGTCGAGATGCAAAGCAGACCGGTGAGGCAAACGGACACGCGCGTGATGTTCATCGCCGGACGATCCTCCGGCTCGCTTATCGGCACGTGTCGGCGCGGATCCGAAGCGTGAAACGGAGCCCGAGTGTCGCGGTCTCGACGGCGCGAGGCCGTTGCCGGTGCGGTGGTTGCCCCGCGGACGGCGGCCGCCTCGGTTCAGGCGCCGGTGCCGAACGCCCGCGCGATCAGCGCGTCGTAGCCGCGCGGCTCGAACCCGAGCGCCGAACGGGTCTCAGCCAACGGATAGACGTGGTCCGTCGAGTAGTACTTCAGCTGCGCCTTGATCGGGCCGGCGAGCCCGACGAGGCCCGCGAACACGGACGCGATGCGCATCGGGAACAGCGGCATTCCGGCGCACGAGCCCTTCGCACCCAGCGTCTTGCGCGCTTGATCGAGGAAGTCGCGGTACGCGATGCCGGGCTCGGGCCCTGCGATCACGTAGCTCTTGCCCACGGTTTCCGGCCGCTCGAGCGCGGCGACGGCCGCGGCCGCCACGTCGTCGACGTCGACCGGCTGCACTTTGATCGTCCCGCCGCCCGGGATCCAAAAGGTGCCCCCGGCTTTCAGCTTGTCGGCGAGTCGGCGGAGATCGTCGCTGTCCCCCGCGGGCCCGAACACGGCGGTCGGCCGAAGCAGCGTGAAGGCCGGCGCGTACGACCGCACCGCGGCTTCCTGGCCGATCTTGCACCGGCGATAGGGCGTGTCTCCGACCTCGAGCACCGCGGCGCTCGACAGCACGATCACGCGGGGAACACGCGCTTGGCGACACGTCGCCACGAGGTTGCGCGTTCCCTGCACGTTGATGGCCTGCATGGCCGCTTCGGAGTGCGACGGTCCCAGGCCCGCAGCGTGGATTCCGGCCTCGCAGTCCTTGATCGCGGGCAGGATCTGCTCGAGCTTCAGCAGGTCGACCTGGCGAATCTCGACGCGCGGATCCGCGGGGAGCTTGCTCGGATCGCGCGTGAACGCGACCACGGAGTGGCCTTGCTCCAACAAGCGCGCGACGACTCGCCGTCCGATGAATCCGCTCGCACCCGTGACGTACACCTTCATGGACGGTCAGTTTCCTGGGAAGAGGATCGGCTCGTACTCGGCGAATGCGGCAGCGTAGTTGCCCGGCCGCAGACTTTCCACGAACGTGGCCGCTCCGTCGCGCAGCCGTCGCGAGGACGTGCGGACGCGTTCGATCATGCCCTCGGTGGTCCCCGACGCGAACGGCGGCTCTTCGACCGAACGAGCCAGCAACGCGATCACGTCGCGTGAGTACTGGTCGAGACGACGTGGCGACGTGAACTCGAGCCACGGCTTGTTGTCCGTGATCTCGCGCGGCGACGCGTCGGCGAGCGCCTGGGCCGCCGTGCCCGCGCCGAAGCAGCAGCCGAGCAGATCGGCGACGTCGCGGACACCGATCGCGCGCAGCGTCGATCGCACGGGCTCGCGCTGCATGCGCAGCTCGATGGCGCGCGGGTCGAGCGCGAATGGCTCGCGACTTCCGAGCAGCACGAGGTCGTAGCCCGTCACCCACAACGTGAGGTGGGGGAACGCCGAGCGAAAGGTCTTCACGATGCCGCCGATGTCCTCGGTCGACAGTTCGTAGAGCGGGATCCACTGCGACATCATCCCGCCGGGCGCCAGGTGATCGCGGGCCATCGCGTAGTACTCGCGGGTGTACAGCGACGCCGAACCGGCGATCGAGGGATGGACCGGGTCGGCCATGATCAGGTCGTAGGAATCGGCCGACCGTGCGAGATACGAACGGCCATCGTCGACGTGGACGTGGACGATCGGTTGGTCGAGCAGGCGGCCGGTGTAGGCATCGAAATGGCGCGAGGCCTCGAGGACGGCTGGGCTCAGTTCCACGAGATCGATGCGCTCCGGTCCAGTCATCGCCACGGCCGCCGTCGACATGCCGGTGCCGAGCGCGATGGATAGCACGCGTCGCGGGTTCTGGTGGATCAGTGCCGGAATGAAGCCCAGCAGGTACTGCAAGCGGCGATCGAGCAGAGTCGTGCTCGCCTCGACCCGTCCGTTCACGACGAACGACAGCAGCGGCTCGGCTCCCGTGAACTCGGTGCTGCTCTCGACCTTGACCGACGAAACGGGGGAATCGGCGGCGAACACGGTCGTGACGCCCGCATCGATCTCGCGTTCGGCCGGCACGCGCAGTGCGTGCGCCGCCCCGGCGCCGGCGACGCCGAGCACCAGTGCGGTGGCGATGCGGACCGACCAAGGGCTGCGCGAGGGCTCCGCGAGCCAGATGGCCGCGGCGACGAACAGCGCGGCAGCGAACAACCACCAGAACGATTCGCGGATGCCGAACAGCGGCAGGAACAGGAAGCCGGCACAGAGCGCGCCGAGCGTCGAACCGACCGCGTTGCTGAAGTACATGCGACCGATGGCAGCCGTCGTGTCGGTCGACGCCGCGGCGACGCGGCGCATCAACAGAGTGAAGACCACCCCGGACGTCAGCGTCGCGAGGGCGAACAAGCACGTCGACCCGATCAACGCTTCGCCCACGTACGACGAGAAGCTCGACGGCGGCTTGCGATTGCGCGGGCCGAACAGGATGTCGCCTGCGCCGGCCCAGGTTTGCGCCGCTTCGATCCCGCACGCCATGCAAAGCACGAGCAGGGCGATGCCGCAACCGATCGCGCGCCGCGTCGGCGTCGACCTCGGCCACCACGCGGCGCCGAGCGCGCCGCCGAGCGCCGTGCCGGCGAGGAATACCGCCAATGCGACGGCGAACGCGTAGACGGTCGCTGCGAGCAGGCACGCGAGCACCCGCGTGCCCAGCACTTGGAATGCGATCGCGAAGAAGCCACAGGCGAATGCCGCGAGTGCTTCCGGGCGACCGAGTGTCGCGGCGGCGCCACCGACCGGCCGACTCGGTGGCGACCCGTGTGCCGATGCGGACGCGCCACGGAAGGCGAGGAACGCCGCGAGGAAGTTCAGCGCGGCCGCGACGTGCGTCGTGCCGACCTTGCCCGCGTAGGGCAGCAGCACGAAGGCCGCGAGCAGCGCACCGATCGCGGCCCCGAAGGTGTTCGCGCCGTAGACCGCTCCGAGGCGTGACGTCGAGCGCGGAGAAACTGCGCCGATCGCGGCCGCGAGCAACGGAAACGTCGCGCCCATCAGGATCGTCGGCGGCAACAGCAGTACGAACGCGAACCCGAGCGTCCACGCGACCGATTCGAAGGAACCGGCTTCGCCACGGTCGAATCGACTCGAGGTCAGCCACCAACCAAGGGCGCGGAACACGAACGGCGCGACGATGCCGAAGACGCCGACCCAGAGCTCGATCCGCGCGTACGCGCGCAGCGGATCGTCCCCTTGGCGGAGTCGATCGGCCCAGCGGGCTCCGATGCCGAGCCCGAGCAGGAACGTCCCGACGACGGCCGCAACGGCGTGGATCGCGACGCCGAACAGCACACCGAGTTCGCGGAAGAACACGAGTTCGTAGACCAGCGCGGCGGCGCCCGACAGCGTCGCCACCAGCAGCGGGCGGCCGCCGCTGGGCGTCGAACTCATGGGCAGGTCTGATTCCATCCGATATCCTCGCCGCGCCGTCGACGGGAGTCTTCGGCAGTGTTCGCGACCGTTCGAGGCGCCGCCAGAGGGTTCGTCGTGGCTTCGTCGACCAAGACAGCTCCAGCAGCGATCCACGTCGCCAAGCCGTCGATCCTCGAGTCGCGCTTCCTGCGACGCTACTTCGTCGGTTTGGCGCGTGTCACGCAGGCGTTGGTCGACGTGCTCGCCGTCTTCGCCGCCTGCCTGACCGCGTACGCGATCTGGGCGCGCATGCAACCGCACACGCGCGTGCCGCCGCTCAGCGATTACCTACCGATCTTCGGCGGGATCGCGGCGATCGTTTTCCTGCTGTTCATCCAGTTCGGGATGTACCGCTCGCAGAAGTCGATCCTGAACATCGAAGAGTTCAAGGGCGTGTTGAAGACGTGCGTGCTGGGCTTCCTGCTCGCCGTCGGTCTGCAGTTCGTGCTCGAGGAGTCCGCGATCGGCGGGCGCGGCGCCGCCAGTTCGCCGATGTGGCAGGTGCTGCTCGAACTGCACGAACAAGTCGCCGTGGTGCCCGCGAACACGTATTCGCGTTTCGTCGTGTTGCTGGCCTTCGTGCTCGCGTTCTTCTTCCTGTCGATCGAGCGCTGGGTGTCGTTCAAGTGCCTGCAGTACCTGCATCTGCGGGGCATCGGCACCAGCAACATCCTGATCATCGGGACGGCGCAGCCGGCGCGCATCCTGCAAAAGCGCCTGTTCTTGTCGCCGCGCCTCGGGTTCAACCTGGTCGGATTCGTCGACGACGACCCCGCGCTGGTCGGTCAGGCGATCGGCAAGTCGCGCGTCGTCGGGACGACGGACCGCTTGGTCGAGTTGGTGCAGCGCTTCAAGGTCGGTCAGGTCCTCGTCGCTTGCGCGGACATCGACAAGACGCGTCTCGCCGGCCTTGCGGAAACGTGTCGCGCGCTCGACGTCGAGATCGCGTTCATTCCGCCGTTCGTGCTGTCCGGCGATTTGCCGCCGCTGCGGCTGTCGTCGATCGAGCTGACGCCCGTGCTGACGTTCTCCCCGGTGAAGCCGGGTCCTGGGTATCGCTTCGGCAAGCGCCTGTGCGACATCCTCGCGTCCAGCTTCGGCCTGCTCGTGAACCTGCCGATGTTCGTGCTGCTGCCGATCCTGATCAAGCTCGAGAGTCCCGGTCCGGCGTTGTTCCGTCAAACGCGTGTCGGCAAGGACGGCAAGCCGTTCGAGATCCTGAAATTCCGCACGATGCGCGTCGACGCGCCGAAGTACGCGACGACGCCGCGCTCGGGCGACGATCCGCGACTGACGCGCCTCGGGAAGTTCTTGCGGCGCACCAGCATCGACGAGCTGCCGCAGCTGTTGAACGTGCTGCGCGGCGACATGAGCATCGTCGGACCGCGGCCGGAGATGCCGTTCATCGTCGACAATTACGACCCGTACGTGCGCCAGCGGTTGAACGCGAAGCCGGGCATGACCGGACTGTGGCAGATCTCGCACGCGCGCGACGAGGACATCCACGAGAACGTCGATTACGACCTCTACTACGTGCAGCATCCTTCGTTGACGATGGACGTGATGGTCCTGATGCTGACGGTGTTCTCCGTGATGCGCGGCGTCGGCGCCCATTGAGTCGCGACGTGGTCACGATGCGCGCAATGCTCGAACGAACGGAACAGGTGCGGCGTTGACGGCGGCTTCGGGCGCCTTGCGCGTCGCTCAAGTCATGGAATGCACGATCGGCGGCACGCGCCGGCACATCCGCGAACTGTCGTGCGGACTGGCCGGGCGCGGACTCGACGTGACGTTGTTCGCGTCCGCGGAACGTGACTCGACCTTTCGGGACGACTTGCGCACGATCGCGGAACGCGGCGTCCGCGTGGTCGAGCTGCCGATGGTGCGCGCGATCACGCCGCGACTCGATCTGGCACAAACACTGCGGCTTCGAACCGAGTTCAAGGGTGGACGCTTCGACGTCGTCCACACGCACTCGAGCAAAGCCGGAGCGCTCGGCCGCACGGCGGCGCTGCTGATTTCGCCGCGGCCGCGTCTCGTCCACACTCCGCACACGTTCGCGTTCAACTTCACGGCGCAGTTCTCGGCCTTCAAGCGCCGGCTGTTCCTCGACATCGAGCGCGCGCTCGGTCGGCGTACCGATCGCATGGTGCACGTCTCGGCGTCCGAGAAGACCGAAGGCCTGGCGCTTCGCATCGTGCCGGAGGACCGAGCGGTCGTGATCGAGAACGGCATCGACGCGACTGCGTACGAACGTGGGGACCGCTCACGCGTGCGTTCCGAGTGGGGGATCGACGACGACACGTTCGTGATCGGAACCGTCGGGCTGTTGAACGAGGCCAAAGGGCACGGCGATCTGATCGAAGCCGTCGCGCAACTCGCGCCGCGACTGCCGAACGTGCGAGCGATGATCGTCGGTGAAGGCGACCTTCGACCCGCGTTGGAGCAGCAAATCCAGAGTCGGGGGGTTGCCGGAATCGTGCGGTTGCTCGGTTATCGCCGCGACGTTCCCGACGTGATGGCGGGGTTCGACGCGTTCTGTCTGCCGTCGCTCTGGGAAGGCTTGCCGTACGTCGTGCTCGAAGCGCAAGCGACCGGACTCGCGACGATCGTCAGCGACGTGAACGGCAGCCGCGACATCGTGCGCGCCGACGAAACCGGATTGGTCACTCCGCCGTCCGATCCCGCGGCACTGGCTCGCGCGATCGAGCGCTTGGTGGTCGACCGCGACCTCCGCGCGCGGCTGGCCGCCGCGGGTCGACGACGCGTGACCTCGCACTATGCTCTCGCGCGCATGATCGACGAACACGTCGCGCTGTATTCGAGTCTCGTCAGTGGGGGCGTATGACGGCGAACGAAGCGATGCGGCCGCGCCGTGTCCTCATGGTGGTCACGACGCTGGACGTCGGAGGCGCGGAGAAGCACCTGCTGCTGTTGACGCAGGGCTTGATCGAGCGCGGAGTCCACGTCGACCTGGCGTACTTGAAGGGGCAAGGCACGTTGATCGGCGCGTTCGAGCGCCTCGGTGCGCGCGTGACGAAAGTGTCGTTCGAGGGCAAGGGCGAGTTGTGGTCGGCGATCCGCGGCCTCTCGCGCTTGATCCGCGCGGGTGACTACGACGTCGTCCACACGCACCTCCTGAAAGCCGACGTCGTCGGCGCCGCGGCGAGCGCGCTCGCGGGGCATCGCTGTCTGGTCGCGTCGAAGCACAACGAAGAGCAGGTGCTGAAGAAGCCGCTCGTCGGCTGGGTGCACGGCTGGGTCTCGCGCCGCGCGCGGCGCGTCATCGCCCTGTCGGACTACGTGCTCGACTTCGTCGCATCCGCCGGGCGTTGCCCGCGCGATCGCTTGCGGCGCGTGTACTACGGACTGGATCCCGTCCGATTCGAACACGGGGACGCCACGGCAGTGCTCCGTGAGCTCGGACTGGCGCCGACCACGCACGTCGCACTGTGCGCCGCTCGCTTCCACCCGCAGAAAGATCACGCGTCGTTGTTCCGAGCCGCGCGCCGCGTGCGCGATGCGGGCCTCGACTTCCGCTTGCTGCTCGCTGGCGACGATCCGTTCTACGGCCTGCGTCCCGGGTTCGAGCAGCTCGCGCGCGACCTCGGCGTCGGCGATCACATCCTGTTCCTCGGGATCCGCCACGACATCCCGAACTTGCTCGCGGCGGCCGACCTCTTCATCCTGCCGTCGCTGTACGAAGGTCTCGGGCTGGTTTTCCTCGAAGCCATGTCGGCCAGCCGCCCGGTGATCTCGACCGCGGCCACCGCCATCCCCGAAGTCGTCGCGCACGAGTCGACGGGCTTGCTCGTTCCGGTCGGGGACGACGCGGCGCTCGCAGCGGCTTGGTTGCGGCTCGCAAACGACGCCGAGCTCCGTGCTCGCTTCGGCAAGGCCGGCCGAGCGCGGGTCGACCAAGCGTTCTTGTTGCCGCGGATGATCGACGAAACGCTGGCCGTCTACCGCGAAGCGTTGGCGTCCGCCTTTGGTGGATGACGGCGCGTCGATCGAACGGCGCGATGCGTGGGCGGAACGATCGGGGCTACGGCTTCCGCCCGTCTGTGCCGAAGTTGCCCACTGACGCGGGGCGCGGGCCACGCTTCGATCGATCGCGCGGGTCGAGCGCAAACGTCGACGTTTCCCCGACCGCTGCGTTCCAGCGCTGGATCGGGCAGATTCGAGATCCCATCGCCCCGAATGTTGGCCTATTCATGGCGGGGCCGTCAGAATCGGCACACGCCGTGCGAACGACCGCGACGCGCTCGCGAGTGCCCTTCGCGTCGCGGCGCAACCCCTCGGAGAACAGCAGATCATGAAGTCGAAGACCGTAGCGGCGCTGTGCCTTGCACTGACCGCGATCCTCCCTGCGACTCAGACCTTCGCTCGAACCGGCGAAGAAAGCGGCACCAACGCGGCGACGAAGCCGGCCAAGGCGAAGGTCGTCGAGCTGAAGCTCGGTGGTTTCGGTGAAGACCCGAAGCCGCAGAATCCGTTCGGTCCGTCGCCGATGAACTTCCGCGCGAAGCTGAAGATGCTGCAGCAGCTCGCGGCCGACCCGGCGGTCACGGGAGTCGTCCTGAAGGTGAACGGCTCCCCGGACTTCGCGCGCAGCCTCGACGTGATGCACGAGCTCCGCCGTGTGAAGTCGGCGGGCAAGAAGGTGGCCTGCTACCTCGAAACCGTCGATCAGCGGACGCTGATGTTCGCGTCGCTGTCCGACGTGCTCGCCGTGCCGCCCTCGGGCGCGATCATGCTCGAGGGGCTGAACGCCGAGATCATGTACATGCGTGATCTGCTCGAGATGCTGAACGTGAAGGTCCACGTGCTGCACGTCGGCGAGTTCAAGACCGCGTACGAAGAGCTGACCAAGCCCGGCATGACGCCCGAGCAGCGCAAGACGCTCGAGGCGATCCTGGACGAGCAGTATCAGCAGATGGTCGCGACGATCGCCGAGAACCGCGGCATGGCGGCCCAAGCGGTCGAGTCGATGTTCGACAAGGTCATGATCCAGCCGGACGACGCGAAGGCCGCGGGGCTCATCTCGCACGTCGCGTACGAAGATCAATTCGATGCACAGTGCGAGCGCCTCTTCGGCGGACCGTTCGATCTCGACAAGAAGTACGGCCGCACGCAGGGCGAGGACATCGAGAAGATGCTCGAGAACCCGTTCGGCGTGTTCCAGCTGATCGGGAAGATGATGAAGCCGCAGGAAGCAGACCTGCCGGCCGAACCGCGGATCGCGGTCATCTACGCGACCGGCGCGATCACGAGCGGCAAGTCGCAGTCGGGCTTCGACGGCGAAGTGTCGTCGATGGGCTCGGAGACGATCGTCGCGGCCCTCGAGAAGGCGCGGAACGACGACTGGGTCAAGGCGGTCGTGTTGCGCGTGAACAGCCCGGGTGGCTCGGCGCTGGCCAGCGACATGATCTGGCGCGCCGTCGAACGCGTGCGCGAGAAGAAGCCGATCATCTCGTCGATGGGCAGCGTCGCGGCATCGGGCGGCTACTGGATCTCGATGGGCTGCGATCGGATCATGGCGCAGCCGTCGACGATCACGGGCTCGATCGGCGTCGTGTCGATGCTGCCGGACGTCTCGGGTGTCATGAAGCGCTTCGGGGTCAAGGTCGAGACCGTGGGCAAGGGTCCGCGCGTCGCCGAACTGTCGATGATGGGCACGGGTCCGAGCGAGTTCCTGAAGAACCTGATCACGACGTCGATGCAGGACACGTACCAGGAGTTCCTGACCAAGGCGGCGAACGGCCGAAAGACCACGAAGGACGCCATCGACGCGATCGCGCGCGGTCGCGTGTGGACCGGTCGTCAGGCGCTCGACCTGAACTTGGTCGATCGCCTGGGCAGCTTCGAAGACGCGATCGCCTGGGCGTGCGAACTCGGTGGCAACCTCGATCCGAAGACGACGGGCGTCGTCGAGTATCCGAATGCGCCGAACTTCCTCGAGCAGTTCCAGGACCAGATGGACGAGATGACGCTCGCGCAGATCGTCGTCCAGCGCGGTCTGATCGAACTCGGCTTCGGTGACCTGGTCGCCGTCGCGCACGCGTGGCGCAACCCGAGCCGAACCTGGAGCAAGGAAAACGTGATGGCGCTGCTGCCGTTCACCGTGTCGATCCGCTGACCTGCACCGTCCGAGAGTCGTCGCGTACAGCGACGATGCTCGGACGGAGTCGATCCCGCACCCGGTGTCCGACCGGCGCGAGGACTTCTGAAGCGGAACGCGAGCGGTCCGCATCACTCCGTGAAGGGGTGGTGCGGACCGCTCGTCTTGCACGTCAGGGGGCATGACCGAGCGGATAAGCTCCCATCCTCGATTCAGGCGCGACGAGGGCGGCTCCGTGCAGTGTTTGGTGATCGGCTTCTGCCTCGCGCTCGGACACTTCGCCGAGGGTGCGAACGATCGCATTCCCCTCAGTGCGAATCACGAGGTGGACGTCGAGATCCCATCCGACGGGCCGGACATCACGACCGAGCGGCTGCGTCCACACGCGGAGTTCGGTCCGCTCCGAGGTGTCGAGGTCGATTTCATCGTCGATGCGCCGGGCGTGTACACGATCGAAGCGCGTGCGATTTCGTGCGATGCCTATTTGATCCTGCGCGACCCGGATGGAGCGGTCGTCGCGGAAGACGACAATGGCTGGCTGAACACGCAGCCACGCATCGTCACGGAGTGCTCGCGCGCCGGCACGTATCGGGTGGGTGTCGGGACGTGGCGTGAATGGAGCAGCCCATGCACGATTCGCGTGTTGGCGGGGCGCCCCACGGACCGGAGCCCAGCGGAGCGCCGCGAGGCAGCGCTGTTGGACGCGCATGCATGCGCACGCGAAGCCGACGCGTCGTTCGGGGAAGCGGACTCCAGAACCGCGTGGAGCATTCACGCGCTCGGGCTGGTGCAGCAGGCACAGGGGCGATTCGTCGATGCGGAGGCGTCCTTTCGAAAGGCTGCCGCGATTCGGGATTCTGTCCTCGGTGAGCGACACCGCGATTCGATGGAAAGCTGGAACTCGGTCGCTGTCGTTCTGAACCGACAGGGCCGATGCGTCGAGGCCGAGAAGGAACATCGACGAGTCCTCGATCGGCGCGAGCGATTCCTTGGGCCACGCGACATCGATACGGCCGGGAGCCACGGTGGAGTGGGTGTCGCCCTCGCGGGGCAAGGATGCTTCGGTGACGCGGAGAAGTGCTTCCGGACGGCGTTTGAGATCAACTTGGAGGTTCTGGGCGCGGACCACACCTCGACCGTCGGTTCGCTCTACAACTTGGCCGAAGTGCTCGCGCGTCAGCTTCGGTGGGCCGAAGCAGAGGGGTTGCCTCGGCGGGTCTTGGATTTCCGGATGCGCGAGGATCCGCCGGTCCCGATGGAGCTGGTCAATTCTCAGCTGGGGTTGGGGGGTGCGCTCGCTGCGCAAGGGCGCGTCGAAGAAGCGATCGAATGGCTCCGTAGCGCGCTCGCGTTGAGTACGCGGGAACTCGGCCCGACGCACCCCGCGACCGTGGGATCGAAACTTCGACTCGGGATGTCACTGGAGTCGTTCGGGCGAACGGACGAAGCCGAACCGCTCCTCCGTTCCGCCCTCGATGATTACGAACACAGCCCCGGCCCCGCGTCCGCGAAGTGGGCGGAAGCGGCAAGCGCCCTTGCTGTGACGCTCATCAAAGCTGGTCGGCAGGCCGAAGGCGACGCGTGGATGGAGAGGTCGTTGAACGTGCGTGTTGCGTTGCGGGGGAATGCGAGCGCGGACGATCCCGGCCTCGTGTCGACTCGAGCTGCGCTCGCGTATCGCAAGCAGTCGATCGCCGAAGCGGAGGCGTTGTTCCGACGCGCGTTGGCAAACTGCACGACGACGAACATCTCCCTGGCGTCGCCGCGTTGTTTCATCCTGGGATCTCTCGTGCGCATCCTCGCGGCCGATGCTCGCATCGAGGAAGCCGCCGCTCTGCAGCGAGAGCTCTTCACCTCGGACGTCGAATACGGAATTCGGGAAGCATGCGTTTCTCCACGCGACGTGCGAGCCAGCCGGACTCTAGGTGCTCGTGACGAGCTGTTCAGGCTCATCACCCTTGAAGCGGATCGATCCGCAGCGTTCGATGACGTCGCGCGTTGGAAAGGGCTCACGTACCGCGTTGCGGCCGAGGCTCGCAGATCCACCAGTCAGTCGGGAGGTTCGGAGGCTCTCGAGGAGCTCTTGCGGCAAGATCGCAACTTGTCCGGCAGGATGTCGATGCTCGCATTTGGACGCGAGCCGATGCGCGTCGAAGACCGTCGATCTCGATTGGCGGAACTCCAAGAACGACGTCGTGCCGTCGAGCGGGAGATCGCGCTCCTTCGTGGCATGCGGGGCGACCTCGACGGAACGAGCCGAGGGGACATCGAGTCGGCGCTCGACGAATCGACCGCATACGTCGATTTCCTCGTGTGGTCACCCTGCCGCCTGGGGACCGTGGCCGACGGCAGGATGCAGTTCGACGCGTGGGAGCCGCCGCGCGTTGCCGCTTGGATCGTTCGCGGCGCACCGGGAAGAACCAAGTACGTGGACTTGGGACTCGAATCCGAGCTTGATGCGGCCCTGCTCGACGCACTGGCCGAAATCGCACCCAGCTTGCGCGGGCGACCGGTAGCGGTCAGCAGTCGCGAACAGAGTTCGGCAGCGATGCTGGCGTTGAGACGAGCGCTGTGGGATCCACTCGCCGCGCATCTCGACGGAGTGACTCATCTCATCGTGTCGCCGGACGGCCAGATCGCCGAGTTTCCGTTCGATGCGATCGACATCGGACGAGGACTTCGTTTGATCGAAGCGATGAACGTGACGTTCGTCTCCGACCCGGGCTCCTTGCACGACCTCTTGCGTGGGGCGAATCGAGAGCGGGGTACCGCACCTTCACTTCTCGCCGTTGGAGGAGTCTCCTTCGATGGTCGAGCGGATGCCGTCGCGTCGAGTCCGATTCCTCGAGACGATCGGGAGTCCGTCGACGACGGACGTGGGTTCACGCAGACTTGGGGCGCACTTCCATGGACCCGAGTCGAGGTCGAGTCCGTGATGACGCTGTTCCGTCGTTCGCACGCCGCTGACGTGAACGTCCTTCCGTTGACGGGTTCGGAAGCCACCGAGGATGCGGTCAAGCGCCACGCACCAGGGCGCACTCTGCTCCACTTCGCGACGCACGGGTTCTATCAGCGCGCAGGGCTGCGGTCGGTGTGGGCTTCGTATGACCCAGTGCGCCAGGCCAGGGCGGACGAGTTCATCCAATGGTCCGAAGCTCAGAACGAAACCATCGAACTCGCGGAACCCGAAACCGCGGTGTCACCGGGATTTCTCACGGGGCTTGTGTTCGCAGCAGCCAACGGCCCGTCGACCGCGGTCGGAGCGGATGACGGAATTCTCACGGCCGACGAAATCGAGAGACTCGACTTGAGGGCCTGTGAATTGGCCGTGCTTTCGGCGTGCGAAACCGCGCTGGGCGCGGAGAGCCCCGGTGAGGGGCTCTGTTCGTTGCGGCGTGCATTCGGGAGTGCTGGCGCACGAGCGATCGTCTCGACGTTCTGGCAGGTGGACGATGCCGCGACGCTTGAACTCATGACCGAGTTCTATCGTCGACTGCTCGATCAGAAGCAATCGCCCGCGACGGCGTTGCGCGGAGCAAAGCTCCATCTGTTGCGGAACACGGAATGGAATGAGCCTCGACACTGGGCAGCGTTCACGCTTGCGGGAGACTGGCGCTGACCGACGGTGACTCGAACGGGTCGATGCCCGTTCGCGGGCTCACTTGAGCCGTCGCCTCACCCCAGCTCGAGCTGGCGCTTCGCGTCGACCACGTCGCGGTTCACCAGCAACAGCGCTTCGTCGAGCTTGTCGGTCAATGGCTGGCGGCCGCGCACGGCTTTCTTGACTTGGCGGATCAACTGGATCACCAAGCGGAACACGCGCACGACGTCGCCCTGCGACGACGAGGTGTACTGACCGAGGTCGTCGAACGAAGCTCCGGTCGCGAACGCGTGTGCCACGGACGCGATCAACCAATTCGGCGGCCGCACCGTCGGACCGATCTGGCGATCGAGTTCGGCTTGGATCAAGCGGCCGACGACGCGCTCGACGTCGGCGCGCGTCTCGCGCAGCAGTTGGCGCGGAGGCCGGCGGTATTGGTCGCCGCGGCGCTCCTCGAACACGAGACTCGCGAGCACGACGACGAGCTCGACGGCGCTCATCCAGTCGAACAGCCCGGAATCGAGCAGCTCGGTGACGGGCAATTCGAAGCCGTTGATCAACGCCGCGAGCTTGCCCTTCTCCTTCAATTCGCGCTCGCCCTCGATGTATTCGAACGTGCGCAACAGATCGAGGCGGGTCGCGATCGCGTGCTCTTGCTTCTTGCGGTTCTTCTCCCGCTTCTTCGCGGGCATGCGGATCCACTGGAAGTTGTTGAACGACTGCTCCCACGCTTCGAAGATCTTCGGGCCGAGCGTGCGATGCAGGTTCAACAGCGTCGAATACGACAGGTTGAACCGACTCCGGATCGGCTCGACCTGGCCGAAGATGACGCGCCGCACCTCTTCGAGGTCGAGGCGGTCGTCGTCGATGATGCTGTAGACGAGACCTTCGTCGTCGATGCCCTGACGACCCGCGCGACCGGCCATCTGCTGGTATTCGCGCGCCTTGATCGTGTCGAAGCCGGTGCCGTCGAACTTGCGCAGCGCCGCGAACACCACTGCGCGCGCGGGCATGTTGATGCCGAGCGCGAACGTCTCCGTCGTGAACAGCAGCTTCAGCAGTCCCCGCGTGAACAGCCGTTCGACGAGTTCCTTGTGCAGCGGCAGCAGGCCCGCGTGGTGGAAGCCGACGCCTTCGAGCGCCAATGCGCGGAGCTCGGACTGCGTGCCGTCGGGCGCGATCTGGAACATCGCGCAGATGTCATCGAACTCGCGTGCCATCACGCGTTGTTCGTCGGGCGCCAGCAGGCCGCGCTTCTTGTTCTCCCGCGCGCGGGCTTCGCACTCGCGGCGCGAGAAGCAGAAGAACAGCGCCGGTTTGGAGTCGTTCTGCTCGAGCAGATCGATGACGTCGAACTTCGGACCGCGTCCGCGATTGCGCTGCAGACGCGGCAGTTTCTTCACGTCTTCGGCGCGCCGTGGGCCGATGCCGGGCAGGAACAGGTAGTGCTTCAGTGGCACCGGGCGGTGGTCATGACGAATGACCTGGACTTCGGTGCCGCGCGCGCGCGCGATCCACTCGCCGAACTGCGTCAGGTTCGACACGGTCGCCGACAAGCAGATGAAACGGATGTGGGGCGGCGCGAAGATGATGGACTCTTCCCAGACCGTGCCGCGGTCGAGGTCGTCCATGTAGTGAATCTCGTCGAACACGACGTACTCGACGTCGTCGAGGTCGCGCGGCGCTTCGAAGATCGTGTTGCGGAAGATCTCCGTCGTCATGATCAGCAACGGCGCTTCGGGCCGGATCGTGACGTCGCCGGTCATGATCCCGACTTCGATTTCGGGGCGCGCCTTGAAGTCGCGGTACTTCTGGTTCGACAGCGCCTTGATCGGCGCGGTGTAGATCGCGCGGCGTCCCTTCGACAGCGTTTCCTCGATCGCGTACTCGGCGACCAGCGTTTTGCCGGCGCCCGTCGGCGCGGACAGCAACACCGAACGGCCGGCCTCGATGGCCGTCAGCGCCTCGAGCTGGAACGGGTTGAGCGTGTAGCCGCGGAACCGGCGCGTGACCGGAGGTGTCGCGTCCGCGGGTGATCGTGGAGAAGATCCGTCGTCCTGAGGCAAAGTTCACCGAAGCATCGAAGGCCGCATGATTCAGTGCGGAGAGCGCCGATTCAAGCTGCCGCTGCGAGCGATCCGCGAAGAACCACCGTTCGCGGTCGAGGTTGCGACTTCCTCCAGAGCCCTGTTGAGAGTCCGGCCTCCGCGCGCTTGAATCTGGACCCTGGACCGGGCGCGGGGCGTCCCGGAACGTTCCATTCTCTTCCCTTTTCATCCCCGACTCACCATCTACGGGAGAAGTCGAATCATGGACAAGCCGACGGGCGGCACGCTGGAGAAGCTCGGTCGACGTCTGAACTCGGTCAAGGTCGTCGTCGACCTGTTCGGACACGAGCTCGACGTCAACAAGGCGGATCGCAACATCACCCTCGAGCGCGAGCGTCTCGACGCGATCGTCACCACCCTCGAGATGTACATCGAGGACTGCGAAGCGCTGATGCGCGGCGCCGGTAGCGACGACCGTCGCGTGATCGAAGCTTCGCGCCCGGCGGGTGCGACGACGCGCGTTCCTTGAACCAAGACGGTTCGCGTGCGTGAACGCGGCCCTCCGGCGCGGACGAAACGTCCGAGTCGGAGGGTCGCTTCGATGATCGGTTGAATGCGGTGGCGCGCGGGGCACGCGCACCGCGCAGGTCGGAACGACGGGAACACGATGGCGGCGCGCAAGTCCACGAGCAAACCTCGCATCGATCCGCAGGTCCTGCGCGCTCGGCTGACGCCGGTCGCGATGGTCGTGGCGGGGGTGTTGGTGCTGGTCGTGTTCGGCCTTGCCAGTGAGCGCATCGCGAACGCGGCGCGCAATGATCCGCGCTTCATGGTCGATCCGACGCTGTTGGTCCAGCAAGCACTGCCGCACTGGATGCCGAACGAAGTCGTCACCAATGTGCGCGAGCACTTGCGCAAAGTGCGACCGCGCTCGATCTTCGCCGAGAATTTCGAAGACGATCTGCGCTCCGAACTGCGCGCGGCCTCGTGGTGGATCGAGGACGTCGGTCGCGTCGAGCGCCTGTTCCCGAATCGCGTGCGCGTCGACCTCGTGATGCGCAAGCCGGTCGCCACCATCGATCGCGGGGACCAATGCGTGCTCGTCGATGCCGACGGACGCGTGCTCTACACCGAACCACGCTCGCGCCCGACGTCGTTCGTGATCGGGCCGCGGCTGCAGATTCGCGGCGCGGCCGAAGACAAGGCGCTGGAACTCGGCGCCATCGCCTCGGATCCGCAGGTGGTCGCCGGCGCGCGCGTGGCCGCGGAAGTCCTGAGCCAATGCTCGTCCGAACGCCGCATCTTGCCGCGCGTGCAGATCATCGCGGTCGAGGTCGTCCACCCGACGATCGGTCTGGGTGCGATCCCGGGCATCGTCCACCTGGTGACGGACCGAAACGTCCTGATCCGCTGGGGCCGAGCGCGGAGCGACCCGAGCGGCAGCACCGAGCAGCCGGTCGAGCGCAAGCTCAAGGCCTTGGAGCGAGTCGAGGCCCGCTTTCCGGGCTTGTCGGGGTTGGACGAGGTCCGCGTCGACCTGACCGGTGACCCGATGTACAAGTCCGGCGGGGGGAATTGGATCCGCTGCGAGGAATACAAGGAGCCGTGAGAGAACCTGGATCAAGCCGATTGATTCACGTTCTCGGCCTTCACCAGGTGTTGCTCGGCGACGGCAGTCGTCGAACGCGCTGATGAAGGGCGCGGAATGACGCGAGCGACCCGTGAAAGCGGCGATCCCGCCGGGATTCGCGTTCACCGGCTCGGAGAGGCCGTGAAACAATCCCTCGCGGCGTCGGAACGGCTGCGAACGACGATCGCTTCGTCCGATTGCCTCTCCGACTCCTTCCATTGAGTCGCATCGGCAATCGTCCTCGCGCTCGCCGTTCTCGCTCGTTCCGCCGCTCGCGGGGGATTGTCTCACGGCCTCTGAGCGAGGACTCGTGAGCCTTGACTTCTCGCATTCGAAGCCTAACTTGCCTCGTTTTGCGCACGGTCCACGGAACACGATGCGACGGCACGGCATGCGACCGTAGCCGCCGACAGGTAACGGACAGGAGTCGTCGATGAGCGCGTCCACGGCAAAGGCGAATCGCCAAGCGCCGACCGACAACCGCGAATGGCTGGTTCTGGACGGCACCGATCAGGTGCTCGGCCGGATGGCGACCAAGATCGCGACGGTCCTGATGGGCAAGCACAAGCCCACCTATGTTCCCCACGTCGACACCGGTGACTTCGTCATCGTGATCAACGCCTCGAAGGTCCGCGTGTCGCCGAAGTCGAAGGAACGCAAGCGCTTCCTGCGCACGCACTCCGGCTACCTCGGCAATCAGCGCTCGGATCCGCTGACCGAGACGTTCGCGTCGAATCCGGCGCGCGTGATCGAACAGGCCGTGAAGAAGATGATGCCGAAGAACGGGCTCGCGCGGCACATGGCCGCGAAGCTGCGCATCTACGCGGGTGAAGCTCATCCGCACGTCGCGCAGCAGCCGAAGCCGTTTCCGGCGTGGGTTTGAATACCGTGACGGAGCAGCATGACATGAGCGAAGAGGCCGACACGATCAAGACGTTGGCAGGTGGCTGGACCGTCGCGACGGGCCGCCGCAAGAGCTCGGTGGCGCGCGTTCGCGTGCGTCCCGGCGACGGCAAGTTCGAGGTGAATGGCCGTCCGTTGAAGCAGTTCTTCACGACGCTGCCGACGATGCAGACCGTCCTCGGACCGTTCGAGGCGACCAAGACCTCGGACAAGTTCGACGTTTCGGTGACGGTGTCCGGTGGTGGCCCGACGGGCCAAGCCGGCGCGATCGCGCTCGGACTCGGCCGCATCCTGAAGATGCTCGAGTCCTCGCTGGAACCGATCCTGCGCGAAAGCGGATTCCTGACCCGCGACAGCCGCATGAAGGAACGCAAGAAGTACGGTCAGCGCGGCGCTCGTCGTCGCTTCCAGTTCTCGAAGCGCTGACGCGCGTTCGAGTCCTGCCGTACCGGGAGCCCGGTCGCGAGGGTCGCCGTCGTGTTCCACGCGACGGTGCCTGCGCGGACGGGCTCCTTCCCGTTCCGGCCCCGTGCGCGGCATTCCGTCGAGACCGCGGTCGCCCCGCGGCAGCACGGAATCGTGAACTCCGACTCGCGAGGGCTTCTTCCGCGGCCCCGGGGCATGACAGAATCCGGAGCCCTCGCCGAGGGATCTCGTTCGACATTCGGAGACTTGCTCGTCATGGCCGGTCATTCCCACGCCTCGAACATCAAGCACCGCAAGGCCGCGGTCGACGCGAAGAAGGGCGCCGCGTTCTCGAAACACTCGAAGCTGATCATGTCCGCGGCCCGCATCGGCGGCGGGGATCCGCGCTTCAATGCGCGTCTCGCGCTCGCGATCGAGAAGGCGCGCGCCGCGAACATGACGCGTGACACGATCGAACGCGCGATCAAGAAGGGCACCGGTGAACTCGGCGGGGCGAAGCTCGAGGAGATCCGGTATGAGGGCTACGGACCAGGCGGCGTCGCGCTGCTCGTCGACGTCCTGACCGACAACCGCAATCGCACCGGTCCTGAGATGCGCACGCTATTCGAGACGCATCGCGGGAACCTGGGCGAGGCGAACTCGGTCGCCTGGATGTTCGAGACCAAGGCCGTGCTCGCGATTCCGTCCGCCAGCACGACGGAAGACGCACTGATGGAAGCCGTCCTCGACCTCGGCGCCGACGACCTCAAGTCCGCCGGCGAGATGTTCGAGGTCTACGCCGAGCCCGCGAAGCTCGCGCTGTTGCGCCAGGGCTTCACGGACAAGGGTTTCAAGGTTGAGAAGGCCGAACTCGTTCCATTGCCGAAGACCTCCACGGTGGTCGGGCGGGACGATGCGGTGACCCTGCTCCAACTGCTCGACGCTCTCGACGAGCACGACGACGTGCAAAGCACCGCATCGAACGTCGACATTCCGGACGACGTCGCCAAGGCCATCGAGGCCGACGCCGACTGACGTTCACCGCAGTGTTTCCGCTCGCGGGCCTGGGCGACCGGTTGGACCGGCGCGCTGTGCGGCCGCACCCGAGCGTGGAACGCGCCGGCGAACCGGCTAGGTTGGGCGGGGCGGGGCGGGGCGGGGGACCGAGTGCTCCAGCGGCAATCGGTCGCAGGCAGCGGCGCGGCGCAGACCTTTTTCGTTCTTTTCCGTTCAAGTTCCCGAGCGCGCGAGCCGATCAGAGCCCGCGTGTCCCCGTTCGGACGAACGATCCCAAGCGGAGGCCACGGAGGAAACCGTCATGGGCGCGAACAAGCGAGCACTCGTCAGTCGCCTGGATTCCGCCGGTACGGCGACGATCGCCGAGTACCTGCGGGGCAAGGGGTATGAAGTCGACACCGCGGACAACGGTCGCGACGCATTGGAGAAGGCGCGGGACCACCTGCCCGACCTCGTCGTCGCCGACGGCGTGCTCCCGAAGATGTCGGGCTTCGAGCTCTGCCGCGAAGTGAAGACGCTGGCGGACGCACACACGATCCCGGTCGTGCTGATCCTCGAGAACGGGGACAACTACGGCCGCGGGCGGGCGCGCGTCGAGGGCGCCGACATGGTCGTCAGCGATCCGCTGCTCAGCGACGATCTCGACGAGATCTTGCGCCTGGCCGAAGGTGGCGACGAGCGCGGAGATGCGTTGCTCGGTCAGAGCGGCGCTCGGGACCGCTTCGTCAAAGCGCTGCTGCGCGACACCACGAGTCGCAACGACGGATTCCTGGCGAAGATCTCCGATCCGCTGACGGGTCTGCATCACCGCACGTACACGACGTTCAAGCTCGAGGAAGAGTTCAAGAAGTCACGGCGCTACGGCAACCCGCTCGCGATCCTGCTGGTCGACATCGACAACTACGCGGAACTCGACAAGACCCCGCACAAGAGCGCTGCGCAAGAGATGCTGCTCGAGGTTTCGGGCATCTTCCTGTGCGAGTCGCGCGACGTGGACGTGGTGGGGCGCGTCGATGACGCGCGCTTCCTGCTGATCCTGCCGAACACCGACCTGAACGGCGCGCGCATCATGGCCGATCGCGTGTTCCAACAGGTGTGCCAGCGCCGCGTGCACGCCGGCGACGACGAGATCCCGGTGCGCGCCAGCGTCGGCATCGCCGCGCTGCCGAGCGACGACGTCTCGAGCGTCGACGACTTCGTCGAACGCGCCGTCCGCGGCGTACGCACGGCGAAGAGCCTCGGCGGCAATCGCATCTGCGCGTGGAGCGATACCGTCAGAACTTGACGATCCGCCGCCGCAGCGACACGGGCCGATGCGGCGAGCGTCGCATCGGCCCGTGTCGTTGCATGGAAGAACCGAACGGTCGGCTTACTTGCCGCGCTTCTTCGCCTTCTTCTTCTTGCCGTGCTTCTTGTTCTCGGCATGGATCGCGGCCTGCGCCGCGGCCAGGCGCGCGATCGGCACGCGATACGGCGAGCACGACACGTAGTCGAGTCCGATCTCCTCGCAGAACGCGACGGACTTCGGATCGCCGCCGTGTTCGCCGCAGACTCCGCACTTCAGCTTCTTCTTGGTCTCGCGGCCTTCCTCGACGGCGAACCGCATCAAGCGCCCGACGCCGCGCGCGTCGACCGTGCGGAACGGGTCGACTTCCAGGATGTTCTGGTCGACGTACGCCGACAGCAGCGGGCCGGTGTCGTCGCGCGAGAACCCGAACGTCATCTGCGTCAGGTCATTCGTCCCGAAGCTGAAGAAGTCCGCTTGCTCGGCGATGTCGCCCGCCGTCAGTGCGGCGCGCGGGACCTCGATCATCGTTCCGATCAGGATCTCGCCGCGGAATCCCGTTTCCTTGCGCACCTGTGCGATCACGCGCTCGGTCAGCTCGCGCAGGATCATCAACTCGCGCGCCGTGCCGATCAGTGGATGCATGATCTCCGGCACGACCTTCGTGCCCTTCTTCGCGCACGCCGCGGCGGCTTCGACGATCGCGCGCACCTGCATCTCGTAGATCTCGGGGAACGTGATGCCGAGCCGGCAACCGCGGTGGCCGAGCATCGGGTTCATCTCGTGCAGTTCGGCGACCTTCTTCTTCACGACGTCGACGGAGACGCCCAAGACCTTCGCCATCTCGGCCTGGTTCTCGTCCGTCAGCGGCAGGAACTCGTGCAGCGGCGGGTCGAGCAAACGGATGGTGCAGGGCAGCCCATCCATTTCCTTGAAGATCCCGACGAAGTCGTCGCGCTGATAGGGCAACAGCTTCGCGAGCGCCTTCTTCCGCGCCTCGACCGTGGACGCGAGGATCATCTCGCGGACCGCGATGATGCGGTCGCCCTCGAAGAACATGTGCTCGGTGCGGCAGAGTCCGATGCCTTCGGCGCCGAACCTACGCGCCACCGTGCAGTCTTTCGGGGTATCGGCGTTGGTGCGGACCTTCATTCGCCGCCGCGCGTCGGCCCACTTCATCAACGTCGCGAACTCGTCCGACAGTTGCGGATCGACGGTCGGGACTTGGCCGAGGATGACTTCACCGGTCGACCCGTTCAGCGAGAGCCAATCGCCTTGACGCAGGACGACGTCGCCGGCCTTCAGCGTCTTCGTCGCGTAGTCGATCTCGATCTTCTCGCACCCCGCGACGCAGCACTTTCCCATGCCGCGCGCCACGACGGCGGCGTGCGAGGTCATGCCACCTCGTGCGGTGAGGATGCCCCGTGCCGCGTGCATGCCACCGATGTCTTCCGGCGAGGTCTCGTGGCGCACGAGGATGACCTTCTCGCCCCGAGCGTGCGCTTCTTCCGTGTCGTCGGCGTCGAAGTAGATGCGGCCCGACGCGGCGCCGGGTGATGCCGGCAGGCCTTTCGCGATGACCTTCTTCTCGGCCTTCGGATCGAAGTCGGGATGCAGCAGTTGGTCGAGGGACGCCGGTTGGACGCGCAGGATCGCCGTGTCCTTCGAGATGCGCTTCTCGCCGACCATCTCGACGGCGACGCGCACGGCGGCCTTCGCGGTGCGCTTTCCGGAGCGCGTCTGCAGGATGTAGAGCGTCCCGTCCTGGACGGTGAACTCGATGTCTTGCATGTCCGTGTAGTGGCGTTCGAGCGCGTTCTTGTAGTCGACGAGTCGCTCGTAGACCTCGGGCATCTCGCGCGCGAGTTCGGCGATTGGGCGCGGCGTACGGATGCCGGCGACGACGTCTTCGCCCTGGGCGTCGACCAGGAATTCGCCGTAGAACACGTTCTCGCCGGTCGACGGATCGCGCGTGAAGCACACGCCCGTGCCGGAGGTCGGGCCCATGTTGCCGAACACCATCGCTTGCACGTTGACGGCCGTGCCGAGCAGGCCGCGGATGTCGTTCAGGCGACGGTACGTCACCGCGCGGTCGTTGTCCCACGACGCGAACACGGCGTCGATCGCGCGCTGGAGCTGTTGCCACGGGTCCTGCGGGAACGGCTCACCCGTCTCCTTGCGGAACATCTTGAGGAAGCGCTGCGTGAGCTCTTCGAGCGCCGCCGCGTCGAGGTCCGTGTCCTTGGTTGCGCCGCGCTCGCGCTTCAGTTCGTCCATCAGGTGTTCGAACTTCTCGTGCGTGACGCCGCAGACGACGTTGCCGAACATCATCACGAAGCGTCGGTACGAGTCCCACGCGAAGCGCGGGTTGTGGGTCTTCTCGGCCAGGCCGCGCACGGCCTTGTCGTTCAGGCCGAGGTTCAACACGGTGTCCATCATGCCGGGCATCGACACCGCGGCGCCGGAGCGCACGGAGACGAGCAGCGGATCACTCGCCGCGCCGAGCTTGCGCTTCATCTGCTGCTCGAGCTTCGCCAGCGCCTTCTTGACCTTCTGATCCAGGCCCTTCGGCCACTTCTTGTGCTTCGACGCGTACGCGCAGCACTCGGTCGTGATCGTGAATCCGGGCGGGACCGGGATCCCCAGATTCGTCATCTCGGCGAGGTTCGCTCCCTTGCCGCCGAGCAAAGCCTTCATCGTCGCGTCGCCGCGGGCTTTGCCACCACCGAACGAGAACACCATCTTGTCCGCCATCGGTCACCCTCGCCGTGAAAGACTATTCCTGGACTTTGCGTGGATCGCGGCCGTTGCGCGCGCGCTCGATCGCATCGAGGAGCCGCGGCATTTCCGCGATCACCCATCGCGGGCGCAGCTCGGCCGTTTGTTCGAACGTCGTGGTCGAGCCGAGTTCGCGTTCGAGATTCGGATCGGTGATGCGGATCGTGATTTCGCCCGGGGCCGTGCGTTCGACGACGACGTCGCGCGCGAAGGCCCGCAGCACCTTGCCGTTCTTCAGGCGGAACACGTACTCGGGCTCGTTGCGCATCAGGAGTTCGATCGCCTGATCGCCGTCGCCGATGCGGGCGATCGCATGCACGCCGTCGCCGACCGGTGTGATCTTCGTGCGCGCCTCGAGGTCGACGACGCGCAGCAGCACGGCCAACTGCGGGTTGTCGTGCAGCAAGACCGCGCGGCCGATCTGGTAGCCCTGGAAGCCGCCGAATCGGTTCTTCACGTCGTCCGACAGGCACCGATATTCCATCGCGACCGCCGCGTCGCACTCGAGCGCGTCGCGGAACGTCGCGATCGTCTGCGCCGGCGATTCGAGTCGAGCCTCGGTGGGGCATGGCGTCGCGCAACCGGCGAGGCCGGCGAGGAGCGCCAGGATGGAGGCAGTGCCGCGCATGGAGCGCGAGACGTTATCAGCCGATCGGACGACGCGCGAGTCCCAGAAAACACACCGCACGCGCCGCAGGACTTTTTCGCGCCGTTGTTAAGATCCGCGCCCCTTCATCGGCCGTTACTCCAAGCGACCGAGGGCGTAACACCGGCTGCGCCGGTACCGACCGCCCGACGTCGCGATGGATGGCGCACCCCGCCACGGTCGTCCTTTTCCAGGCCTCGAGCCGCAGCGTGAGATCGACTGCCGCATCATGACGCGAAAACTGCTCGGCCAGATCCTCGTCGAACAAGGCGTCGTCACGGAAGACACGGTCAACAAAGCCCTGACCTATCAGAAGGGCAAGAAGATGCGGGTGGGCGAGGCGCTGATCGCGCTCGGCTCCTGCGACGAAGAGGCCGTGACGAAAGCGCTCGCGACCCAAGCCCGCCTACCGTACGTCGACCTGCGGAAAGGGAAGATCAGCGAGGAGTTCACGCGCCTCGCGACGCGCGAAGCCGTCGAACAGCACCGCTTCATCCCGTTGCTCGAAAAGGCCGGCAAGCTCGTCATCGCGATCGACGATCCGCTGCGCGTGTTCGAGCTCGACAATCTCGGCTTCATCCTGAACCGCGATCTCGCACCCGCGCTCGCGTCGCCCACGTCCTTGCGCGCCAAGATGCGCGAGGTCTACGGCATCGGCGAGGAGAACACGGTCGCGAAGCTGGTCGGCGGCAATGCGGACAGCGAATCGGAAGACGCCCCGATCATCCGCATGGTCCAGAAGATGATCGAGACCGCGCTGCAGGAACGAGCGTCCGACATCCACGTCGAACCGTTCGCCGATCGCATCCGTGTGCGGTTCCGCATCGACGGCGTGTTGGTCGAGCGCGCGACGCATCCGCCACACCTTCAGGGGCCGCTGCTGTCGCGCTTGAAGATCATGGCCGGCATGGACATCGCCGAGAAGCGCAAGCCGCAGGACGGCCGTATTTCGGCCCAGGTCTCGGGCCGCGATCTCGACATCCGCGCGTCGATCCTGCCCGGCAATCACGGCGAGACGATGGTCATGCGTCTGCTCGACCAACAGCGCGGCCTGGTCTCGCTCGAAGAGCTCGGGTTCGATCCGGGCGATTACGCGCGCTTCAAGTCGATCATCCGGCGACCGAACGGCATCTTCCTCGTCACGGGTCCGACGGGCTCCGGCAAGACCACGACGCTCTACGCATCACTGAAAGAACTGAACCGGCCCGACGTGAAGATCATCACGGCCGAGGACCCGGTCGAGTACCAGCTCCAAGGCGTGAACCAGTGCCAAGTGCGGCACCAGATCGGCTTGTCGTTCGCGAAGATCCTGCGCGCCATGCTGCGTCAGGCGCCGAACATCATCCTGGTCGGCGAAATCCGCGACCGCGAAACGGCCGAGATCGCGATCCAGGCCGCGCTGACCGGTCACTTGGTGTTTTCCACGCTGCACACGAACGACGCGCCTTCGGCGTTGACGCGTCTCGTCGACATGGGCGTGAAGCCGTTCCTGGTGTCGGCGTCCGTCCAAGCCATTCTCGCCCAGCGTCTCGTCCGCATGTTGTGCCCGCACTGCAAGCAGCCGTACCAGCCCGAGGATTCGGAGCTGAAGTCGGTCGGGCTGCAGCGTTCGCAGTTGCCGCCGCACGGGCTGTATCGCCCCGAGGGTTGTCCGCAATGCGACATGAGCGGGTATCGCGGACGCAAGGGCGTGTACGAATTGCTCGAGCTCGACTCCGGATTGCGTGACCTCGTGTTCCGCGGCCAACCGCACAGCGCGATCCGCGAGCGTGCGAAGGCCACGGGCCGCATGTCGACGTTGCTCGAGGACGGCGTCCGCAAAGTCGTCGCCGGTCTGACCACGATTCCCGAGATCTTGCGCATCGCGCACGCGTTGGAGTGAGAGACGTGAAAGTCGATTTGGACAAGTTGCTCGAAACCGTCGTCGAAACGCGTGGCTCCGATCTCCACATCGCGGTGGGGCGCCCGCCCGTCGTCCGACTGCACGGGCGGCTGCGCTCGTTGAATCTGCCGAACCTGACGCCCGAGGACACGATCGAGCTCGTGCGCAGCTTCGCACCGCGCGAGAACCTCGACGAGATGGAGCAGGTCGGCACGTCGGACTTCGCGATCGCGTTCCGCGACAAGGCGCGTTTCCGCTGCTCGATCTTCAAGGAACGCGGCTACTACGGCGCCGCGCTGCGTCTGATCCCGAACCAACTGCTGAACCTGAAGGCGATCGGGCTTCCGGACGCGGTCTTGAATCTGCTGCTGCGGCCGCGCGGCTTGATCCTCGTCACCGGACCGACCGGT
Source organism: Planctomycetota bacterium (assembly GCA_052034255.1). GTDB lineage: Bacteria > Planctomycetota > B15-G4 > B15-G4 > JADJEK01 > JADJEK01. The sequence continues at coordinate 63,559 of JBPOIU010000021.1, forward strand.
TCCGGCAAGACGACGACGCTCGCGTCGATGATCGACTACCTGAACGAGAACTACGACAAGCACATCATCACGATCGAGGACCCGATCGAGTACCACCACCCGCACAAGAAGTCGGTGGTGATGCAGCGCGAGATCGGGCGTGACGTGTCCGGCTTCAGCGAGGCGCTGCGCCGCGCGCTGCGTCAGGACCCGGACGTCGTGCTGATGGGCGAAATGCGCGATACCGAGACGATCGCGACCGCGATCACCGCCGCGGAGACCGGTCACCTCGTGTTCGGCACGCTGCATACGACCGGCGCCGCGCGTACCGTCGACCGCATCATCGACTCGTTCCCGCACGAGCAACAGGAACAGATCCGCACCCAATTGTCGGTGTCGGTCATCGCGGTCATTTCGCAGGTGCTGATGCCCAAGGCCGACGGCAAGGGCCGCGTCGCGGCGTTCGAGATCCTGATCAACACGTCCGCGGTCGAGAACCACATCCGCAAGAAGGAGACGTTCAAGATCCCGTCGGTGATCCAGACGTCGAAGAAGCTCGGCATGCAGCGTCTCGACGACCACCTCGCGGAACTGGTCGCCGCGGGCCAGATCACGCGCGAGGTCGCGTACGAGTACTGCCTCAGCGCGGCCGATCTGGCGATCAAGCTCGGCGAACCCGGTCCGAGTCAGGGAGGCTGAGATGGCGCAACGGAAGTTGCTCGGCCAGATCCTGAAGGAGATGCGCAAGATCCACGAGGGCCACATTCAGGAGGCCTTGCAGATCCAGCGCAAACAAGGCGGCGCGATCGGCGAGATCCTCGTCGGCCTGGGCGCCATCAACCGCCAGGATTTGGCGAAGGCGCTCGGACTGCAGGCGGGGATGGAGGTCGTCGACCTCGATGTTCTCGAACCGACGAAAGACGCGCTGGCGAAGATCGACGGCACGACGGCCACGTTGTTGCGCGTCATGCCGGTTCGCATCGAGGGCAAGCGGCTGACGGTCGCTCTCGCCGACCCGTTGAACGCGAGCTGCCTCGACGAGCTGCGCTTCCTGTCGGGTTGCGAAGTCGTCGGCGCGATCGCCGACGAGAAATCGATCGAGAAGGCGCTGGCGAAGCACTACGGCGCCGACGACGTGCGTTCGATGAAGAACGCGGTCGAAGAGCTGAAGAAGGAAGCCGCGTCGAGTTCGATGAATCTCGACGACAAGGCCGCGCTCGCGCATGCAGCGCCCGTCGTGAAGCTGCTGAACTACATCCTCTATCAGGCGATCAAGGATCGCGCGTCCGACATCCACCTCGAGCCGTTCCAGAACGAGTTCCGCGTGCGCTATCGCGTCGATGGCGTGCTCTACGAGATGGAACCACCGCCGGTCGCCCTCGCGATCGCGCTGATCTCGCGCGTCAAGGTCATGGCGAACCTCGACATCGCCGAAACGCGCATCCCGCAGGACGGGCGCATCGAGCTCGCGATCGGCGGCCGGCCGGTCGACTTGCGTGTTTCGACGCTGCCGACCGCGCACGGTGAGTCGTGCGTCATGCGCGTGCTCGATCGCTCGGTGGTCCAGCTCGATCTCGAAAACCTCGGGCTGCGCGCCGACGATCTCGAGGGGATCCGGCGTCTGGCGCAGAAGCCGAACGGCATCGTGCTCGTCACGGGTCCAACCGGCTCGGGCAAGACCACGACGCTGTACTCCGTGCTGCAAGAGGTGAACGAAGTCGACACCAAGGTCATCACGACCGAAGACCCGGTCGAGTACGACCTCGACGGCATCATTCAGATCCCGATCAACGACGAGATCGAAGTCACGTACGCCCGCGTGCTGCGCACGATCTTGCGCCAGGACCCCGACATCATCCTGGTCGGCGAGATCCGTGACCGCGAGACGGCGCAGATCGCCGTCGAGGCCGCACTGACCGGTCACCTCGTGTTCTCGACCCTGCACACGAACGACGCTCCGTCCGCGGTCATGCGTCTGGTCGACGTGGGCGTCGAACCGTTCTTGATCTCGGCGACCCTCGAAGGCATCGTCGCGCAGCGCCTCGTGCGGCGCATCTGCCCCGAATGCCGAGAGGCCTATCAGCCCGATCCCGAGCTGTTGCGCGAACTCGAGCTCGATCCCGCGCAGCTCGCCGGCAAGCAGTTCTTCTTCGGCCGAGGTTGCGACAAGTGCAATTTCAGCGGCTTCAAGGGCCGGCGCGCGATCTACGAGATCATGCCGGTCACCGAGCGCATCAAGCGCGCGGTGCTCGACAAGGCGTCCGGCGGGCGCTTGCGCGAGCTCGCGGTCGAGGAAGGCATGCGTCCGCTGCGAGCGGCCGGCCTGCTCGCGATCTTCGACGGCATCACGACCGTCGAAGAAGTACTGCGTGAAACCGTGGTCGAAAGGTGAGTCGCGATGCCTGAGAAACTCGAACGCAAGAAGGCGAAGCCGGCGAGCAGCGGAGCGACCCCGAGCGCGATCGAAGCGCCGCGCAAGCCCGGCGGTTTCACGCGCGGCGTGTCCGACAAGAAGCTCGCGCAATTCACGAACCAGCTGTCCATCTTGCAGGCGTCGGGCATCCCGATCGTCCGCAGCTTGCGCATCAGCCAATCGCAGCTGCGCGAGGGGCCGCTGAAGACGGTGGTCGGTGCGGTCGCCGACGACGTGGAAGGCGGCGCGTCGTTGTCCGAGGCGTTCGCGAAGCACGATGCCGTGTTCGATCGGCTGTACGTGAACATGGTGCGCGCCGGTGAGAAGGGCGGCATCCTCGACACGATCCTCGTGCGACTCGCGGACTTCGCCGAGAAGAGCCAGCGCATCAAGTCGAAGATCCGCGAAGCACTGACCTATCCGGTCGTCGTGTTGTTCTTCGCGCTGGCCGTACTCGTGTTCGTGATGGTGTTCATCGTCCCGAAGTTCGAGGACATCTTCAAACAGTTCAATCAGGAGCTGCCGGCGGTCACGCGGCTGCTGATCGACACGTCGCGGGCGTTGCTCGAGTACTGGTACCTGTTCCTCGGCATTCCCGTGCTGTTGTTCTTCGTCTACCGCATCTCCCTGCGCTCACCGAAGGTGCGTTACGCATCCGACAAGATGAAGCTGCGCGCCCCGATCATGGGCGACTTGATCCAGAAGACGATCATCGCGCGCTTCTCGCGCACGCTCGGCACTCTGCTGCAAAGCGGTGTGCCGATCCTCGAGGCGCTCGAAATCGTCGAATCCTCGATCCCGAACGCGGTGCTGTCCGGCGCGCTCGCCGACGTCCGCGCCAGCGTCCGCGAGGGTGAGACGATGGCGGCGCCGCTGCTCGAATCGCGAGTCTTCGACGACATGGTCGTCAACATGATCGACGTCGGCGAGGCGACGGGTTCGGTCGACAAGATGCTGTTGAAGATCGCCGACACGTACGAAGACGAAGTCGACACGCGCGTGAGCACCCTGTTCAAATTGATCGAGCCCATCTTGCTGCTGTTTCTCGCCGTCATCGTCGGCTTCATCGTCATCGCACTGTTCCTGCCCATCCTGAAGGTCATGGACACCATGGGACAGCAGGGCTGAGGAACCGTGAATCGGTCCGATTGATTCACGGTCTCGGCCTCACCAGCTGTGGCGGGGCGGCGGCGTCTTGAACGGGAGCGAGGTCACGTGCAGCTTCGGACGAAGCTCCTGCTCGCGGTCGTGGCGGCCAACTTCGCGGCGTTCGCCGTGTTGGCCGTGGCGATCGCGCGCGACGTGGAACGTCGCGGTGACCTCGCGCGCGCCCAATCGGCTCGGATCCGTGAAGAACAGGTCGCCCGCGTCGGCGACATCTTCATCAAGTGGTTCCAAGCGTTCGACTTCGACCTCGGTCCGTCGCGCGTCGCGGATGCTCGTGCCGCTCCGGCACGGCGCATCGTGAAGGAGATCCTCGCGCAACCGTTCTGGACCGCCGCGCGGGACGCATACCTGACGGACAACCCGTTCCGCTTCAACGAGCAGTACCAGCCCGGTGAGTTCGAGCTGAATCCGATCGGAGCCCCCGACGCGGAGTCCGAACAACTACGCCTGCGCGCGCTCGATCTCGTCGAGCGCGCGTACCGCGACGGCGTCGAGCAACGCGACGGCGAGATCCTGGCGATCCCGTTGTTCGGCAGTGCCGGGCCGGGGCGGCAACGCGAGAAAGTCGGCGCGGCGTACATCCGCGTCGACGTCCCTCAAGTCCAACCGCTGTCGAGCGGGATCGAGGCGCGCATGGTCGCGATCGCGCTCGGCGGCTCGACGATCATCGCGATCGCGGGCATCTTCGCGCTCCTGCACGTGCTCGTGTTGCGCCCGTTGCATGACGTGTCCTCGGGCGCGCGGCGCGTGCGCTTCGGCGATTACACGCGGCCAGTGCCGCGGACGGGCCGCGCCGACGAGATCGACACGCTGGTCGCCGCGTTCAACGAGATGATGCTCGAGGTCGGACAATCGCGCGAAGCCCTCGAGCGTCGAGTCCGCGACGCGGTACTGCGCGCGCGCGAGAGCGAGAAGCGACTGATCCTGACCGAACGCTTGGCCGCCATGGGCACGCTCGCGGCCGGCATCGCGCACGAGATCAACAATCCGTTGGGCGGCATGATCAACGCGCTGCGCGTGGTCGAGAAGCCCGACACGAAGCCCGATGTGCGTCAGCGCTACCTGAAGTTGATCGGGGACGGACTCGATCGCGTCCGAGGTGTCGTCGCGCGTGTGTTGCGCTTCGCGCCGAATCGCAAACCGAAGGAGTCGGTGTCGATCGCCGCATTGGTCGACGACGTCGCGCGTTTCTTGCAGTTCCGACTCAACGAGAAAGCGGTGACGTTCGATGTCGCGATCGAGGACGGCCTGCGGGTCGACGGGGATGCCGCGGCGCTCGGACAGGTGTTCTTGAACCTCATCGCGAATGCGATCGACGCGCTGGATGCACCGCCGCGGCGGATCGAACTCGTCGGCCGTCGCGTCGCCGGTCGCGTGCGCGTCGAAGTTGCCGACAACGGCGTCGGGATGTCCGCCGAACAAGCGGCGCGCGCGTTCGATCTGTTCTTCACGACCAAGGTCACCGGCAGCGGCCTCGGACTGTTCATCGTGCACGAGATCGTCAGTGAGCACGGCGGCACGATCGAAGTCCGGTCCGAGCCCGGCGCCGGGGCACGCTTCGTCCTCGAGTTCCCGACGCCATGAACGGGGTGCTCTACGCCTTAGGGCTGGTCGCATTGCTTGCCGGATCCGCGTTCAGCTCCGCGGTCGAGACCTCGCTGTTCGCGCTCGACGCCGACGGGCGCCGCCGATTGGCCGATGCCTCGCGGGCTGGCGCGCGTCTCACCGAGCGCCTCGATCGCGAGCCCGAGCGCTTCCTGCTGACGCAGCTGTTGCTGAATTTGCTCGTGAACCTGGCGTTCTTCACCGTCACAGGCGCATGGGCGATGGAACTCGACGGTGGCGCGGCGTTCGCGGTTTCCTCGGTCGGTTTCCTCGCGATCCTGCTGCTCGGCGAGATCCTGCCGAAGGCGTTCGCCGTGCGGAACTCGTCGATGGTGGCGGTGCGTCTGGCGACTCCGGCGCTGTACGTGACCGAGATCCTGCGGCCCGTGCTCACACCGCTCATCTTCGTGACCGACGTCTTGACCGGCATGGTCTCGGCGGGGCGCGGTGGCCGCGAACTCGAATCCGAGGAGTTGCAGCAACTGTTGACGGCCGCGTCCGCGCGCGGCGCCGTGGGCGTCGGTGAGGCCGCCGTTCTCGGCCAGGTGTTGCACATGACGGAGCTGCGGGCGCGCGACGCGATGGTCCCCCGCGTCGAGATCGCGGCGATCGATCTCGATTCCGGGCGGCAGAAGGCGGAGCAGCTCGTGCGGGCGACGCGCCGTTCGCGGCTCCCCGCCTATCGCAAGTCGCTCGACCACATCGTCGGTTACATCGAAGGGCGCGACCTGCTGCTGTTCCGAGAGCGATCGGTGCAAGAGTTGGTGCGGCCGATCGGCATCGTGTCGGAGAGCACTCCGCTGGACGCGGCGTTGCGTCTGTTGCGCGCCGAGGGCCGCGAGATCGCGATCGCTCTGGACGAATACGGCGGGACTTCCGGCGTATTGACGATCGAGAGCATCGCGTCGGTGCTGTTCGGAGGCTTCGCCGACGAGCACGCCAAAGCCCGCGGATTCCACCGCGTGCGTCGCGATGGCTCGGTCGTTCTGCGCGGGACGTGTCCGCTGGCGACGTTCAATCGCCTACGCGTCGAACCGCGCGCGATCGAGGCGCGCCGCGCCGTCACGCTCGGCGGCTACGTCGCGCAGCGACTCGATCGCATTCCGCGACCGGGCGACGTCGTGCTGCTGAATTCGGTCGTTCTGCGGGTCCTGCGGGTCAAGAACGGCGCGGTGCGCATCCTCGTCGCGGAGCCCTTGTCCGCGGGGGAGAGCACGGAATGACCACCCTACTGTTGGTCCTCGCGTTGCTCGCGCTGCTCGCGGTCTCCTTCCTGGCCGCCGGCACCGAGACCGGTCTGTACTCGATCCATCCGTTGCGCGTGCGCCTGCGCGCCGAAGCTGGCGATCGCGGGAGTCGTGTGCTCGCGCGGTTGTTCAATCGCCCCGTCGTCATCGTCGTGACGGTGCTGGTGCTGGTGAATCTGGTCGAGATGGGGGCTGGTTTCGTCGGTCAGCGGCTGTGTCTCGAGCTCGGAATCGAATCCGAGGAACTCGTGTCGCTGCTGATCCTGACGCCGCTGTTCTTCGTGTTCGGTGAGGCGTTGCCGAAGAACGTGTTCCGGCTCGAGGCCGATCGCATCGTTCCCCGCCTCGCGCCGCTGCTGTCGTTCCTGATCGTCGTGCTGCGACCGCTGACGATCCTGCTCGAGCTGATCCTGCGCCTGCCGTTCTTCCGCGAGAGTGACGAACGAAAGGTCGACGTGTTCACCCGTCCTGGACTGACCGACGCGTTGTCGGGTCCGGCGGCCGAGGACGCGCTTTCGGCGACCCAACGCACGCTGGTGGGCAACGTGGTCGGCGCGACGGCCGGCTTCGTCCGCTCGGCATTGGTGCCGCTGGCGCAGGTCGCGCGGCTACGGGCCGAACTCGGTGTCGAGGCCGCGAGCGCGGTCGCGCGCGAGACGCCGGCGCGTCGGTTCCTGGTCGAGGACTCGAGCGGTGGGATCATCGGGATGGTCCACCTCTACGACATCCTGCTGCATCGGGATCCGAGCGTGGTCGTGCGCGATTGCCTACGTCCGCTGCCGTCCGTCCGCGAAGACGCCTCGGTCATGGCGGCGATCGAGCACCTGCGCGCGGAAGAGAGCCAGATGGCGCTCGTCGTCGACGGCGAGGGCGCGCCGCTTGGCGCCGTCACCCTTCGGGACCTCCTCGACCCGATCATCGGTGGTTCGAAACGCTGGTGACCGGCTGCGGATTCGAGCTCCCTCCAATCGACGCAAAGGAGACGGGAATCGCCGCTTGCGGGCGCTTGGAGGGGCCAGTATCTTGCCCCCGCTCGCGCGCACTTGGACCGTCGCGCGAACCATCGGAGACGCATGACGGACGCGCGTTCCTGGTCGCATCGAGCCCTCGACATGCTCGGCGGCGCCGCGATTGCGGTGTTGCTGACGCGTGTGTTCGTGGGCGGCGGCACGATCGACGCACGCGAGCCCGCCACGGCGCTCCAGCCCGAGTACCTGATCAGCACCAGCGCGCTGCCACACGGCGGAGTGTTGGTCGCGGTGTTCAACACCGAGACCGAAGTGCTGACCACGTACGAGGCGGAGGGTGGCACGAAGGCCACGCGCGGACTGACGTTCGTCGGCGCGCGCAAAGTCGCAAGGGACATCTTCGTGACCGGTTACAACGATAAGTCCGAGTACTCCTATCAGGAACTCGTCGAGCGCATCGCCGAAGTCGAGCGCCGCACCGCTGGATCCGCCGAGTCGTCGGCGGGAGCGGGCGAGCCCGGCGGTGCCGACAAACAGGGCAATTGAGGCAATTCGGAAGTTCGAGCGGAGGCGTACGGTGGCCGACGATTTCATTTCCTTCGAAAAGGTCCTCAAGGAACTCCAGCTGCAAGAAGCGCAGCTCAAGAAGCTGGTCTCGGAAGGCGAGATCCGCGCGTTCCGTGACCAGGACAAGATGAAGTTCCGCAAGGAAGACATCGATCGCTTCCGCAAGAAGGCCGACGATCTTCCGACGATCGAAGCCCCGTCGGGCGAGCTGACGGAGGAGCTGTTCGGTGACGACGATGGCGGCGGCGACGTCGGCATGGTCACCCAGCAGATCTCGGACAAGTCCTTCCTCGAGGAGGACGCCGGGGTCGAGCCGATCGAGCTCGACGAGTCGCCGCGCGGCACGGACGCCAAGATGGCGGCAGCCGCGGCCCGTCCGCGCCCGATCAAGAAGGCGCAGCAGGCCGAAGAGGCTTCCGAGGGCATGGGTGTTCGGGTCTGCCTGGTGCTCGGCGCGGCGATCATGCTGTTCGCCGTCATCGTGGCGCTGGACGCAGCCCAGGTGCAGCCGAGCGGCTTCTCGCGCGGTTTCATGAACATGATGGCGAAGATGACCAAGTGACCTGAGTCCAGGTTCACGACGGTCGAGCAACACCCAATCCGTTGGGTAGGGCAGGGCGACAGGAACCCATCCTGTCGCCCTGCTTGAATTCCGCCCGAGAGTTACGAGGATTGCTGTGCGTCGCTGATCCGCAGGGCAACAGCGCACGAAGAACAGCCGATCGGTACACACGTCAATTACCGGCACGGAATGCGATGCATTCCGCCGGGGAGGTCAACGAGTCGTGACGACTGCATTTCGCAACGGTTTGATGCTGGTGCTCGCGCTGGTCGCGAGCGTCGGCTGCGTGTCCAAGAGCACGCACGAGAAGACGCTGAACGAGCTGGACGAAGCGCGCAACATGCTTCGCAACCAGGAAGACATCGCGAGCGGCGCGCTGTCGACCAAGAGCAGCCTCGAGTCCGAGGCGAGCCGTCTGCGCGGCGAAGCCGACAACCTGCGCAGCGCGAACACGCAGAGCCAGATCGAGCTCGATCGCATGCGTCGTGAGCTCGAAGAAGCGAAGTCGCGCCTGTCGAAGGCCAACGAGAACACCGGCATTCCCGGCGTCGACGTCAGCGCGCGCGACGGCATGATCGTTTACGGCATGCGCGATTCGGTCTTGTTCGATTCGGGTCGCGCGGAGATCAAGCCCGCCGGCAAGAAGACGCTGGCCGACCTCGCGAAGGTCCTGAAGCAGACCAACGGCAAGCTCGAGATCGCGGGTCACACCGACACCGATCCGGTCACGAAGACCAAGGACAAGTATCCGCTCGGCAACATCCAACTCGGCATGGCGCGCGCGCTGGCCGTGTGGGAAGCGATGCGGGGCGAAGGCATGCCGGCGGCCCGCATGCACGTTTCGTCGTACGGCGAGCACGACCCGATCGAATCCGGCAACAAGGCGAAGAACCGCCGCGTCGAGGTCAGGGAAGCGCAGTCGTGACGAGGTGAGATCGGCGGCGCGGAGCGAACTCATCGCTGCGGATGCGAAGACGGCGGGAGTCCGAATGGACTTCCGCCGTTGGCGTTTGTGCATCGGCATCGCGGCGTGGCTCGTGTGCGCGACGGCGGTGGTGGGTTGTGGAGACTCGTCCGCCGATGCCGCTCGGCGACGGATCGACGCGCAACTCGCGCGCCTCGATCGCATGGCGTTGGTCGTGCCGCGGCGCGCGAACGCGATCGACGACGCGTTCTTCGTCGATCGCTTCGAAGTGACGAACGAGCGTTACCTCGCGTTCTGCCGGGACAGCGGATACGAGCCGAGCGACGGCGACGGATTCCTGCGCCATCTGCGCGACGCACGCGCGCGCGACGCCGACGATCTGCTGCAGCATCCGGTCGTCTTCGTGTCGGCGGTCGATGCGGAGGCGTACGCGCACGCGAGCGCGAAGACGCTGCCGACGCAGCAGCAATGGGCCGACGTCGCGGCAGCGTTGAGTGCGCGCGGCACGGCATGGGCGAGTTTCATCGCGAACGCGTCACAACACGATCTGCGCGGTCCAACGCGCGTGGGCACGTTCCAGAGCGGTCGAACGCGTGCCGACTCCGAGGTTGCCCCGCCGGTCTACGATCTGGTCGGCAACGTCGCGGAATGGACGTCGACCGCGGGACTCACGGACGACCAGCGGCGGGTGTGCGGCGGATCGTTCGCGGAAGCGTTCCCCGAGAGCGATGCGTTCGCCGCGTCGCTGCGGGACCCGCCGATGGAGTACGCGAGCGACCGCAACTTCGCGCTCGGCTTCCGCTGCGTCGTCGGTGATGCGAAGGGGTTGGTACGCGCGCTGCTCGATGATCTCGCGCTGGTGTCGGCCGAAGATCGTGCGCGCGCATTCGACGCGCTCGCATCATTCGGCCGGCCGCTGCGTCGCGTCGTCGACGCGTTGCGCTTCGAGCAGGCGACACGCGACGCGGTGCTGGTCGGCGAGGGCGACGACGATCTGGTCATCCCGCTCGACGATGGCTCGATCGTCGTCTGCGACGATTCGGGCAGCGTGCGGCGTCTCGATCCGCGCGACGGCTCCGTGCGCGCGCGCCGTGAGGGCTTCGCGGAGTTCTATCACGGCATCGCGGCCGACTTGGATCGCGATGGTCGAACGGAGCTGTTGATCGGGACCAACGCGGATCCGCCCGATGGCGCGCTCGATCCGGCGACGTGGCGCATGTTGTTCCTTTCCGCCGCCGCGCGGCGCCTCGATCTGGTGCGGATGGACGATTACTCGCGGCTGCCGCTCGACGAATTCGTGCCCGACGGATTGGAACTCGGACTGAGCGCGTTCGGCTTGCCCGACGAAACGGTGCTGCGGGCCTCGGTGGTGCCACCGCGGCTCGACGGCGCCGAACGTGGCCTGTTCGTGGGGTTCATCGCGCAGCTGTCACAGGATCTGGTGTGCCTCGACGCCGAAACGTTGGACGAGCGTTGGCGTGTGCGCACGCCGTACTCGTACGGCGTGTCCATCGCTCCGGCCCGTGGTGAGGTCTGGGTCCCGGGGAACTGGTGGGCGGTCGCGGCGGATGGCGTCCGCGAATGGCCGCGCATCCTCGATCTCCGGGTACTGCGCGCGGTCGACGGCAAGGAGCTACGTGCGGGTCGCGCCGCCGGGGGCGCGTGGTCGTCGGCGCTGCTCGCCGGAGACACGACGAAGTTGCTGTCGGTCGCCGGGAATGGCGCGTTGTTGGAGTCGAGCGTCGTGGAAGGCCGCATGCGCACGCGCGTCGCGCGTTCACCGCAAGCGACCGGAGCGATCGCGCTGCAGATCCGCAGCGGTCCGGCTCCCGCGGCGGCATCGGCGCTGGAAGCGGCCGGCTCGGGCGTTGCGGTGCGATTGACGACCTGGCGCCGTGATGGCGAGGTGCTGGCGGAACTCGAACTGGCGACTCCGGGGCCGTACGACCCGCGGCACTACGTGCCGACCGGCGGCGACATCCTGCTCGTCAAGGACTCGCAACTCGAGCTGCGCGCGTTCGACGCCCGCCTGCGCCCGCTGTGGCACAAGGCGGAGGACTTCCGTGCCGAGCTCGACCTGGTGGCACCGCTGACGCTCGATTGGGACGGCGACGGAGACGGCGAACTCGTGTGCTCGCGAGGGTTCGACGAATGGGTCGTGCTGGACGCACAGCGCGGTGCGATCCTCGATCGCATCGTGTCGCCGGGCGCGAGCCTGCGCCGCCTCACCGTGGGTCGACACGACGAGTCGCGCGCCGACACGGTTTGGGCGGGGTACCGCGACATCGGCTTGTTCCGTTTGGCCCGAGTTCCCGGAGACGGGGCGCGCATCGCGCGCGAACTGCGCGATCGGCTCGACGTGGACGAGGTCACGCGATGACCTTGGACGTGCGGGTGCCGACGCTCGCTCAGATCCGCGAAGCGTTGGGCATGGTCGACGCACGGCCGCGCAAACGGTTCGGGCAGCATTTCCTGACCGATCCGCACTTGTTGCAGTCGATCGCCGCCGCCGCGGACGTCGGCCCGGGCGATCGCGTCCTCGAAGTCGGACCCGGTCCGGGCGCGCTGACCGCGACGCTGCTCGCCCGCGGAGCGCGCGTACTCGCCGTCGACGTCGATCGTGCGATGCTCGGTGTGCTGGCCCGGCTGGTCGGCGAGGTCCCGACGCTCACGACGCTCGAACTCGACGTGCTGGAGCGCGGTCGGCTGCACCCTCGACTCCTCGAGGCACTCGCTGGCTTCGCGGACGACGGTCGATTCAAGTTGGTGTCGAACCTGCCCTACAACGTCGCCTCGCCGCTGCTGATCGAACTCTGGAAGCACCGCCCGCCCACGGTGGGATCCGTGCTGGTACAGCGCGAAGTGGGGGAGCGCATCGTCGCTCCGCCGGGAGGCGCGGACGTCGGGGTGTTGAGCGTCCAGTTGCAATGGCGCGCGGAGACCGCGCTCGTTCGCAAGGTCGCGGCGGGCGCCTTCTGGCCGCCGCCACGCGTCGAATCCGTCGTCGTGAAGCTGATCACGCGACCGCAGCCGGCGTATGGAAGCGACGACCCGATGCCCGCGGAAGCGCTGCTGAAGACGGCGTTCCAGCATCGACGCAAGACGCTGGCGAACGCACTGAAGGACGCGCTGCCGAGCGACGCGTCGGAGCGGGCTCGGGCGCTCGCGGTGATCTCCGAAGAGTTCGGGGGAAACCAGCGCAGACCCGAGGCGCTCGCACCGATGGAATGGGTGAGTCTGGCGAGGCGGCTGCGCGCGTCGACCGCGTCCTGAAAATCGAACGTCCGAGTGGAGATCGAGGATCGGTTGCCGTGGGTCGTGTCCTTGCCGACCTGAGCGCACGTGCGCAGCTGGGCGTCAATTCAGGAGATACGAGCGCTGGCACGGGCTCCTCGAGCGGTCGGAGGGCGGCGATGTGTGCGCGGTTGGTGCATCGGGTTGCGATTCGGCCAAATATTCGCAGTCGAGGCGGGCCAGAGAACGCGTTGCAGGCCAGACTGGAACGTCGAACGCAGTTCGCCGCGGCGTGCGGCGTCGTTTGACCGAATCCTGGTCCGGCGGTAGAGTTAGGCGTTTCGGTCGCGGCCTGGAACCTGCATGCACGAACACCGGCTCAGCGCGCAAAATCGCGCGCGGGGGTTGGTGGGGGTGCGTTGTGGGCCGAGGTTCGGTGCTCTCGAGGGAGGAACATGGCGGCGGGCGACCGTGCCATCGTCGAACAGGTGAAGGGCGCCGTCGACATCGTCGACGTGGCGACGCACCTGCTTCGGGTTCCTCTGGTCCGTAAGGGTGAGCGCTTCGTCGCGCTGTGCCCCTTCCATCGTGAGAAGACTCCGTCGTTCTCGTTGAACCCGAGTCTGCAGATCTTCAAGTGCTTCGGTTGCGGCAAAGGCGGCGACGTGCTGACGCTGGTGATGGAGCTCGAACGACTGACTTTCCCCGAGGCGCTCGCGCACCTCGCGGCGAAGGCCGGCATCGCGCTGCCCGAACACGGCGATGGCGCGAAGATCTCCGCTCGGCAGCGACGCCTCGCGATCCTCGCCGACAGCGCCGCGATCTACACCGAGTGGTTGAATCAGCCGATGGGAGCCGGCGCGCGCGAGTACCTCGCGCAGCGTGGATTCGGCGACAACACGATCCGCGCGTTCGGCATGGGCTTCGCCCCCGATGCGCGCCTCGCGCTGTTCCAAGCCCTGAAGAAGCGGGGTCACCAGGACGAGGACATCTTCGCCACCGGCGTCGTGCGGCAGAAGGACGCCGCGACGACGTACGACCTGATGCGCCACCGCGTGGTGATCCCGATCCGCGATCTGCGCGGCAACGTGATCGGCTTCGGCGGACGCGTCCTCGGCGACGGCGAGCCGAAGTACCTGAACTCGCCCGAAACCGAGCTGTTCAGCAAGCGGACGGTGCTGTTCGGCCTCGATCGCGCCGCCGTCGCGGCGACGAAGCGCGGCGCGTTCGTCATCGTCGAAGGCTACATGGACGTCATCGCCGCGCATCAGCACGGCGTCGACCACGTGGTGGGCACGCTCGGCACCGCGTTGACGCCGGATCACGTGCGCATCCTGCAGCGCTACGCGAACAAGGTCGTGCTGCTGTTCGACGGCGACCTCGCCGGTCAGCGCGCGGCGGACCGCGGCGCGGCGCTGCTGCTGCAGACGGGCATGCACGTGACCGTCGTCACGTTGCGCGACGGCCTCGATCCCGACGAGTTCCTGGCCCAACACGGCGCGGACGCCTTCGAAGCGTTCCTCGCGGAACATGCCGAAGAGCTGCTCGACTACATGGTGCGCCGCGCTCGTGAGCGCCATGCGGCCGCCGATCCGGTCAGCGGCACGGTGAACGCCATTCGCGAGTTGGTGGCGAACCTCGAGGGAGTCGAGGATCGACTGGTCCGCGACGTCGTGCTCGATCGCATCGCCAGTGCATTCGGCGTCCCGATCGCGAACGTGCGCGCCGAAAGCGCCAAGTTGCGCCGCGTCGACACCGCGACCCAGGCCACGACCCTGCCGGCCGACGTGCGTGCGCCGACGCGCCGCGTCAATGGCACGGATCTCGACGAGATCTGGGTCGTATTGGGTGCCATCTCGAAGGCGGCGTTCGCCGAGCAGGCGCTCTCGGTGCTCGCGATCGACGACCTCCGTGACGCGGGACGCCGGCAGTTGTTCGTGCGCCTGGTCGAACTGTGGCGTTCCGGACACGCGTTGACGTTCTCGTCCATCGAAACGGCGGTCGCGGCCGATGGGGACGCGAAAGCCGCGCTGGACGCGATCCTGCGGCACGACATCCCGGACGGCGAGTCCGCGGCGGCAGCGCTCGAGCGCCTCGTCGCGCGTCGCGCCGATCACGAGTACCGGAAGCGACGCACCGAGTTGGCGCAGAACGGCACGTTCCGCGCCGCCGACTCGGACGACGTCGACCGGCATTTGCGCGAAATCATGGAGTTCCAGAAGCGGCGCGTGCGACGCGGCTTCAAGAACTCCGACACGGATCCGACGCTGAGCGAAAACGACGCGTCGAACTGATCGAACGGAATGAACAAGGAACCGACGCGAGCCAAGCGCGTCACGAACCCGCTGAGGGTTGAGGAGCGACGGACGGTGGAAAACCTGGAACGACTGGACCCGGCGACGCGGCTCTTGATCGAGCGTGGCCGCAAGAAGGGCTACGTCACGTACGAAGAGATGAACCAGATCCTCCCGGACGAAGTGGTCTCGGGCGACAACATCGACGGCATCCTGAACCTGCTCGAAGAGCAGGGCATCGAGATCGTCGACGAAGCCGAAGTCGCCGAAGAGACGGTCGCCGCGACGCCCACGAAGAAAAAGGTCGTCGAGACCGAACGCTTCGAGCGCACCGGTGGCTCGGAGAAGATCGACGACCCCGTGCGCATGTACCTCACGCAGATGGGCGAGATCCCGCTGCTGACGCGCGAGGAAGAGATCGAACTCGCGAAGCGCATCGAGACCACGCGGCGGGCGTTCCGCAAGATGATCCTGTCGAACGGCTTCGCGTTCCGCGAGTCGATCCAGATCCTCGAAGAGGTCCAGTCCGGCGAACTCGCGTTCGACCGCACGCTGAAGGTCGCGACCTCGTCGTCGGGGTCGACCGACGCGTCGAAGAGCGAAGTCGCGGACCGTCTCGCCGTGAACATCGGGACCTTGAAGAAGCTCTACGTGGCGACGCAGCGCGACTACAAGCGCGTGCTGCGCGACAAGCTGCCGGCCGCGGATCGCGTGAAGCTGATCCGTCGCATCGGCTGGCGCCGCCGCCGCGCGTCCATGCTGCTCGAAGAGCTGAACCTGCAGCTGAAGAAGGTGAAGCCGATGATCGACATGATGCGGGACACGCACCGCGCCATGGAGCAGATCGAGTCGCGCTTCAAGGAGTACCGCGGCAGCAAGAACTCGAATGAGTTCAAGACGCGCAAGCGCGCGTTCGAGAAGATGCTGATCCGTTCGTTCGAACCGACGCGGCGCGTCGGCATCCGCATCCAGCGCATCCTCAAGCGGTACCAGGAATACGAAACCGCGAAGATGAAGCTGTCGAGCGGCAACCTGCGCCTCGTGGTGTCGATCGCGAAGAAGTACCGCAACCGCGGCCTGTCGTTCCTCGACCTCATCCAGGAGGGCAACACCGGCCTGATGAAGGCGGTCGAGAAGTACGAGTACCGCCGCGGCTACAAGTTCTCGACCTACGCGACGTGGTGGATCCGTCAGGCCATCACGCGTTCGATCGCCGACCAGGCGCGGACCATCCGCATCCCGGTCCACATGATCGAGACGATGTCGAAGCTGCGCAACGTGACGAAGAAGCTGATCCAGGCGTACGGCCGTGAACCGTCGATCGAGGAAGTCGCGCTCGCCGCGAACATCTCGGTCGAGGAAGCCAAGCGCGTGATGAAGATCAGCAAGCACCCGATCTCGCTCGATCGTCCGATCGGCGAAGGCGACGACAGCTACTTCGGCGACTTCATCGAGGACGAAACGGCCGAGAGCCCGGTCAACGCGGCCGCCTACGTGATGCTGCGCGAGAAGATCAACTCGGTGCTGCAGACGCTGTCGTTCCGCGAGCGCGAGATCATCAAACTGCGCTACGGCATCGGCGACGGGTACACGTACACGCTCGAAGAGGTCGGCCGCATCTTCAAGGTCACGCGCGAGCGCGTCCGCCAGATCGAAGCCAAGGCCGTCCGCAAGCTGCAGCATCCGGTGCGCAGCCGGCTGCTCGAGGGCTTCCTCGAGAGCATGGAAGGCTGATCGACGGGGCGCATCGACCGAGTCGGTGCGCATGATCGTTCGCGCACGCGTCGATCCATACGCTTCGGTGCGAAGGAAACGGCGCGGCGACTCCTGCGAGTCGCCGCGCCGTTCGCGCGTTCCGGGCATTGCTGCGTTCCTGTCCGGAATCGACGGTGAAGGGTTCCGGATCGGGCTGGTAGACTCCGCGGCCGATGGAACCCTCCGCTGAAGGCGCCTCCTCCTCCGCGCTCGCTCGACTCGCGACCCTGGTGCGCCTGCAAGCGCTCGACCGTGAGCGCGACGGCAAACGGGAGTTCACCGACGGCCTGCCGCGCATCCTCGCCTCACGGCAACAAGCCGTGAACGCGCTGGAATCCAAGGTCGCGGCGTCGACCGAAGCCGTGATGCACGCGAAATCGACGGCGCGCCAGCGCGAACTCGAGCTGAAGTCGAAGACCGCCGAGATCCAGAAGCTCGAGCTTCAGCTGAACACGGCGAAGACCAATCAGGAGTACCAAGCGCTGACGCAGCACATCCAGCGGCTGCGCGAGGCCACGGGGCGCGAGGAAGAGGACACGCTCGGGCTCTACGACGACATCACGCGGTTGGAAGCGGCGCTGGTGAAGGAAAAGGACGCACTGGCGCAGGCGCAAAAGGAGTTCGCCGCCTACCAAGAGGCGTGCGAACGCGATCGCGAGGCGACGCTGCTCGAGATCGGGCAGACCGACGGCGTCCGCACCGAATACCTCGCGAAGCTGCCGCGCGACGTCGTCGAGACCTACGAGCGCTTGCGCGCCGGGAACGGCGGTGTCGCCGTCTGCGCGCTCGACGTGCGCACCTGCTCAGGGTGCGGGATGATGCTGACGCTGAACGATCAGGCCAAAGTGCTCGGCGGTCGCGAGTTGGTGCCGTGCCGCGCGTGCGGTCGCATCCTCTACGACAAGACCGCGATCGCGAGCCTGCGCACCTGAGGGGCCCGCCCGCCGTGGCGTCGCAACTGCACCGCGTCATCCTCGGCACGGCCGGTCACATCGACCATGGCAAGTCGTCGCTCGTCCGCGCATTGACGGGGATCGATCCCGATCGCCTGAAAGAAGAGCAAGAGCGCGGGATGACGATCGATCTGGGCTTCGCGCCGTACCGCACGGCGACCGGGCGCATCGTCGGCATGATCGACGTGCCGGGCCACGAGAAGTTCGTGAAGAACATGGTCGCGGGCGCCGCGTCGGTCGATGTCGTCCTGCTCGTCATCGCCGCCGACGACGGCGTCATGCCGCAGACGCGCGAGCACGTCGAGATCCTCGATCTACTGGGCGCTCGGCGCGGCGTCGTCGTGGTCACGAAGATCGACGCGGTCGACGCCGCGCTGCGTGAACTCGCCCTGGCCGACATCACGGAATACTTGGCGTCGACCGCGTTCGCACACGCGCCGGTCGTCCCCGTGTCCTCGGTGACGGGCGAAGGGCTCGACACGCTACGCGGCATCATCGATCGGTTGGTCGAGGAAGTGACTCCGCGACCGACGGACGGTTTGTTCCGCATGCCGATCCAGCGCGTGTTCTCGGCCAAGGGCCACGGCACCGTGGTCACCGGCGTCCCGGTGAGCGGCGAAGCGCACGTCGGCGACGTACTCGAGATCCTGCCGCCGCAGATCCGGGGCAAGGTGCGCGGCTTGCAGGCCTACAAGGAGGATCGCGACGACGCGTCGGCGGGTCATTCCAGCGCCCTGAACCTGTCCGACGTCGAATACCGCAGCGTCGCGCGTGGACACGTCGTCGTGACGCCGGGGTATTTCACCGCGGCGCGCTCGTTCGACGTGGAGCTGAAGTTGTTGCGCTCGGTGGCCCGACCCCTGCGGCACGGCGCGGAAGTACGCGTCCACACCGGAACGTCGGAGATCCTCGGTCGGGTCGTGTTGCTCGAGCAGCCGACGCTCGAGCCCGGCGGCAACGCCCTGGCACAACTGCGGTTGCGTGAACCGGTCGTGGCGGTACGCGGGGATCGTTTCCTGCTGCGCCAAGTGTCGCCGGCCTCGACCATCGCGGGCGGCACGATCGTCGGGGAGTCGCGCAGTCGCGCCGGCGGTCGTCGCGGCGACGTCGCCCGCTCGGTGCGCCGTAAGGCGCAAGCCGTCGCCGATTTGCCGGCCTTTCTCGAGAGCGTGCTGCTGGAACGCGCTTCCCATCATCCGTTGCCCGAGAAGGAACTCGCCGCCACGTTGCGCTGCGGTGATGCCGAGGCCGCCGCGGCTCTAGCGACGCTCGAGAATCGCAAGGCGGTGCGCCGCGTTGGCCGCGGTGGACTGGTCCACGCCGACACGCTGGCTGCGGCGCAGAGCGCCGTGAAGACGGCGCTCGCGCGCTTCCACGCCGAACAACCACTGAAGACGCTCGCCGACGCACTGCCGTTCCGCGCGGAGTTGCGGCTCGACGAGGACCTGTTCGACGGAGCATGCGCCGCGCTCGTCGCCGCCGGTGAACTGGTGGTCGAGAAGGGCGGCAAGCTGCGGTTGAAGGCCGCGGGCCCAAAATTGTCGGATGCCGAACGCGCGGCTCTCGACGCGCTGCGCACGGCATTGCACACCGGCGGGTTCGCGCCGCCGGGGCTGTCCGAACTCGCGCGCGCTTGCGGCTTGCCCGAGCCGCGTGCGAAGGCGTTACTCCACGTGTTGGTCGAAGCGAAGGAGGCCGTGAAAGTCGGCGAGTTCTGGTTCCACTCCGAAGCGATCGACCGAGCGCTGGAGCTCATTCGTGCCTCGGCCGCCGCGCACGCGGCCGAGATCGTGATCCCCGACGTCCGCGATCGGATGCAGACGACGCGCAAGTACTTGATCCCGCTGCTCGAGTGGTTCGATGCGCAGGGCAAGACCGTGCGTCGGGGCGAGAAACGCTACGTGGTCTCGCGCGCCGCGGAGCGCAAGCCGTGAACGCTCGCTGGGGTGTCGGAGCGATCGGGCTCGGGCTCGCGGCGTGGGCGGTGCTCCATTGCGTGCGTCGAGCCGACGCGCCGCGGCCGCCGCGCACCGTCGTGTTGGTCACGTTGGACACGGTGCGCGCGGATCGCCTTGGTGCGTACGGCTCGACGGCCGGGTTGACGCCCAACCTCGACCGGCTGGCGGCAGAGGGCGTTCGCTTCTCGCGCTGCCTCACGGTAGCGCCGATCACGTTGCCTGCGCACGCGTCCATCCTGACCGGCCTCGATCCGATCGAGCACGGCGTTCGCCTGAACGGCGCCTTCGCGCTGGATGCATCCGTTCCGACCTTGGCGACGCAACTCCGTGAGCATGGCTACACGACCGGCGCCTTCGTGTCCGCGTTCGTGCTCGATCGGCGCTTCGGACTCGACGAGGGTTTCGACGTCTACGACGACCACCTCGTCGATGGAGCGGGCACCGATGATCTCGGCCCGGAGGAACGCCGAGGCGAGGCGACGGTCGCGCGCGCGCTCGAGTTCGTCGATCGCGCGGGGGATCAGCCGTGCTTCCTCTGGGTGCATCTGTTCGATGCGCACGCGCCGTACGAGGCGCCCAAGGCGTTCGCGACGACCGAGCGCGCTCCCTACGACGCGGAAGTCGCCTACGTCGATCATTGCGTGGGGCAGCTGCTCGAGGGGTTGAACGCGCGCGGCCGCGGCTCGGACGCGCTGATCAGCGTGGTCGCCGACCACGGTGAAGGCCTCGGCGAACACGGCGAGCGCACCCACACGCTGTTCCTGTACGACACGACGATGCACGTCCCGTGGATCGTTTGGTCCGGCGATCGATTGCTCCGCGGGCGCGTCGTGGAGCCCACGGTGTCGACCACGTCGCTCGCGCCGACGATGCTCGCGCTGCTGTCCTTTGGGCCGCCGACCGAAATGACCGGGACCGCTCTCGCCGAGTTGGTGCGCGGTGAGGCCGAGCAACCGCCACCGGGCAGCTTCGTGCGGATCGAGACTCAAGCGCCGGCGTACTACTACGGCTTCGCGCCGCTGTCGGGGGCCGAGGTCGGTGGCGCGAAGTTGATCGTCGCTCCGCGTCCCGAGCTCTACGAACCGAGGACCGATCCCCGCGAGCTCTTCGATCGCTACGCGTCCGAACGCGGCCGCGCCGATGCGGTGCGCCGTGCGTTGGACGAGTTCGAGCGCACGCGCGGCGGCACGCGCGCCCATCGTCATGAGCTCGACGCGGCCGACGAAGAGATGTTGACGCAACTCGGTTACGTCGGCTCGCGCGCGACTCCGACGAATCGCGACCCGAAGGACGGAGTCGCCTTGTTCGACGCGTTGATCCTCGCGGCCGAGCAATCCGGGACCGACCCCGCGCAAGCGGAGCGCACGTTGCGGGAGCTCCTCACGCGCGAACCCGACGTCGCCGAGGCTCACGAACTGCTCGGCGACGTGTTGGTCGGGCAGAAGAAATGGGACGCCGCGCGTTCGTCGTTCCAGCGCGCGATCGCGCGCCGACCGAAGGATCCGGTGCTCTACACGAAGCTCGGCGAGGCGTTCCTGCGCGCCGAGCAGAGCGCCGAAGCCGCGAACGCGTTCGACGTGGCGATCAAGATGGATGGAACCGCGGTACGACCGCGGATGTGGCTCGCGGGGATGCTCGAAGCGACCGATCGCGTGAAAGCCCTCGCGCTGTACAACGAGGTCGTTTCGCTGGCGCCGCAGATGACCGCGGCGCGCAAGGGGCGAGCACGGTGCTTGCTGGCGAACGGTAATGCCCGCCTCGCGGAACAGGACCTGCGAAAGGTGTTGGAGCAGGAGCGCGACGACGTCGAGACGCTCGTCCTGTGCGGTCGCATCCAAGAAGAGGCGTTGCGGAACCCGGAAGCCGCGTTGGAACTCTATCGCCGGGCGCTCACGCTGCCGACGCTCGCCGAGTCGGTACGGATGGACGTCGAACGGCGCGTACGCCTGCTCGAGCGTTGACTCGGGCATCGAGTTCGCGCAGCGACCCGAGGGAGTTGCGGTCTCGTCCTCGCTCGGCGTCGCGAAGCGGCGACCGGTCGCGCGCATCGACCGCGATTCGAGCTCCCCGAGCGCCGGCGCTCCGCGTCACTTGGCCGACTTCGCCAGTGTCGCTTCGATCTGCTTCGCGATCGCTGCCTGCTCGGCGAGGATGCGCGTGATCTCGCGGGACGCCGTTTCGGCGAGGACGCGCGCTTGTGCGACGTCCTTCGACGCCGTGTCGAGCACCTGGGCCGCCATCCGCTGCGTACTTCCCGATTCCGAGCTCAGTTGGTCGAGCTTGACGACCAGCGCATCCGCATCCGGTTGTCGGAGGGCGGACAAGCTCGCGCGCGAGGCGAACAGTGCGCCGGCGTTCACCAGCATCTGGTTCAACTTCGGTTCGGTTTGGCGCACGAACTCGTCGAGCAACGTCACGCGCTCTCGGAACTCCGCGCACGCAGCTGCCAGCTCCGTGGCCTGACGCTTCGCGGTATCACGTTCCTCGAGGAAGGGTTGGCGCGCACCGCTACTGGTCGGTCGCGCGCGTTCGAACTCCTGGAGCCGCCGCTGCTGGCCGTCGAGATTCCGTCGCAGTTCGGTCAGGCGTTCGTCCAAGCGGAGCATTTGGGGCCGCACGGCGCGCAACGCCGCGAGCGCGCTGGTGCTCTGGTTCAGGTCCCCTTGGGCGGTGTTCAGGACGGTCTTGATCTCGGATTCCAGGCGACCGAGGTCCGCGTACGAGTCCTTGAACAACACGAACAGAGCCGCGCCGAGGCCGAGGACGAGACCGACGACGATGACCAGAGCCTTCAAGGACCCGCTCCCATGCGACGTGAGGTGCAACCGTTCCGGCGGTCGTAGCTATACCCGAACTTGTTCGGGCGTGACGGGTGAACTAGGTTCGTACGCCCGGTCGGGGGCCACTGCCGCCCTTCGAGGCCTCTTTCGGTGACAGGAGTGCGTCCGCATGCGTCGAATGCTCATCGCAGCGTTGCTCGCGGTCGGTTGTGCCGCAGCCGTGGCTCGGGCCGATTTGGTCGACGACCTGATCGCGGAGTTCAAGCGCTTCTACAAGGGCAACGCGTCACCGGCCGAGAAGATCGAAGCCATCCACGTGCTCGACAAGGCCGATCGCGACAAGGCGGTGGAAGCGTTGGTCGACGCGTTCGACGATTCGGACTTCACGGTGCGTCAAGCGGCCGTCGAAGTGGTGGGGGCGTATCGGGCGCCCGAGTGTTCGAAGTGGCTGATCGACAACGTGGTCGCGCCGAAGCGCGGTCCGTCGAGCGCGGTGCGCGCGATGGCGGCCGAGGCGCTCGGGCTCATGGGTGCGACCGAAGCCAGTGAACCGCTCGCGGCGTTGTTGCAAGACGCCGATGCCGCGTTGATCGCGAGCGTGTGTACCGCTCTCGGCCAACTGAAGTCGGTTTCCGCGATCCCGGCACTGACGAAGGTGCTGAAGGACGCGAACGACGCGACGCAGATCGCGGTCATCGACGCGCTGGGCGCGATGAAGGTCCCGGAGGCGAATGCTCCCGTGCTCGCGTTGCTCGACGACCCGCGCTGGCAGGTGCGCGTTTCGGTCGTGGACGCGCTCGGCAAGCTGCGACAGAAGGAGAGCATCCAGCCGCTCATCGACCGCTTGCGCAAGGAAGACGGCCGCGTGCGCGACGACATCAGCAAAGCGCTGCTGTCGATCACGACGTTCGATCTCGGCGTCGATCCGGACAAGTGGCAAACGCAGTGGGACCGCGTGAAGGACCGCTTCGTCGTCCCGACCGACGCCGAAGTCGAGAAGGCGCGCGCGGCGTTCGAAGCCGCGCAGTTGCGCTACCAGCCGCGCGGGGACGACTTCGCCGGCATCCCGACCAAGTCGACGCGCATCATCTACGTCATCGACATCTCCGGCTCGATGGAGGACGCGATCCTCAACAAGGAGAAGTTCAAACTCCAGGGCCGCACGTACTCGTCGTTCGTGAAGATGGAAGTCGTCAAGGACGAGCTGATCCGCACGATCCAGAACCTCAACGACACGGTGTTCTTCAACGTCCTCGGCTTCGCGACCGAGGTGAAGCCGTGGAACAAGTACGGCTTGGTCCAGGCGAACATCCTGAACCGCAACAAGGCCGTCGAGTGGATCAAGAAGCTGCAGCCGATCGGCGGAGCCTCGCAGAACTTGAAGAAGAAGGCGGGGCTCTCGGGCGCGGCGGGTGGCGGCCTCGGTCGCACGAACACGTATGACGCGTTGATGACGGCACTCGACGCCAAGGCCGCGCAGGCCGGCTACGACACGAATCTCGGGTCGCCGGTCGACACCATCTTCCTGCTGACCGACGGCGAGCCCACGGCCGGCCCGATCACCGAGGTCGACCGCATCCTGTCCGATGTCCGCCGCGTCATCCAATTGCGCAAGGTCACGATCAACACCGTGCAGATGGGGCGCAGCGAGAACGGGCGGGTCCTGCTCCAGGGACTCGCGACCCAAAGCGGCGGCACCTACCTCGACCTCGGCGAGTGACCCCTCGGATTTCCGCGGCCAGCGCGCCCTTGCAACGGCCGAACGCGCGGGCATACTGTTCCGCCTTCGTCACGGATGTTCTCCACGTCCGGGGTGTAGCTCAGCTTGGCTAGAGCGCTTGCTTCGGGAGCAAGAGGTCGCAGGTTCGAATCCTGTCACCCCGACCACATTCGCCCGTCCGCCTCGGGCCGTTCGACGCCCGCACGTGACCCTCCGACGTATCGCTGACCCGTGAGCACGCGTCCGAGCGCGGACGTCGCGCTTCAGCGTGTGGTCCGTCGCTTCTCCACCGCGGGCCCCGTTGCCGTTGCGCGCGGCGGACGCGAGAATCCCGGTCTCCCCATTGCGCGGCCTCGGCGCTGCGTCGCATTTCTCGAGGAGTTTGGGCATGAACGCGATTCGTCTGGCCGTCATCGGTGGGTTGGCCGCTTCGTTGCTCGCGATCGGCGTATTCGAAGGCGAGCGTGCGAAGAAGGACGAGGCGCTCGACTTCGGCAACTTCTCCGTCAGTTTGACGGTGAAGGACTTGAAGGCCTCGCTGGCGTTCTACGAGAAGCTCGACTTCGAGCAGGTCAGCGGCGACGTCGCGCAGAACTGGGTCGTCCTGAAGAACGGCTCGACGAAGATCGGCCTGTTCCAGGGCATGTTCGAACGCAACATGCTGACGTTCAACCCGGGCTGGAACTCGAAGAAGGAAGAACTTGCCGACTTCCAGGACGTGCGCGAGCTGCAGCGGAAGTTGAAGGAGCGCGGACTGTTGTTCGGTGTGGAAGCCGACGAAGCGTCCGAAGGGCCGGCGTTCTTCACGCTGACGGATCCGGACGGCAATCCGATCCTCGTCGACCAACACGTGGACAAGCCGAAGCGCTGACGCGGCGCGCGCACCGCCGCCGCATCACGGCGTCTTCGGCGCAGGTCGCGTCCAGCGCATGACCAGCGTGGCGATGCCGGCGAGGATCAACGCGAACACCAGGATCGCCGCGTGGGCGCCGAGTGCGGTGGCCGCCGCGGCGTCCTCGTCCATGCCCGCGAGTCGATAGCCGGCGACCCAACCCGCTTCGAACGTCCCGACGTTGCCGAACGTGTTCAGCGGCAGGATCAGCGCGAGCGACAGGCCGGTCGAGCCGAGGATCGAACGCAGGAACGGGAACTCGACACTGAACGCGCACAGGATGCACCAGCACGTGACGAACGTGCAGAGCCACTGCAGCTGTGTGACCACGAACACGGCGACGTCCGTGCCGCCCGCGCGGACGCGGCGCGCATGCTCGGCGAGCGCATCGAGGCGTTGCCCCGCCGCCGCGCGGAACGGCGAGCCGCGATCGCCGCCGACGACGCGACTCGCGACCCGCGCGAGCGGGGCCAATGCGAACGTCACGGCGCCGGCGAGCGCGAAGACGGCGGACGCGACGACCCACAGCTCGGTCGGCGGGCCACTCGGGGTGTGCATCAGCAACGCGGCGAGGAACCACGCCGCGATGCCTCCGACGTCGAACAGGCGTGACAGCAGCAGAGTGACCGCTCCCTCGCCCAGCGGAACGCCGTAGCGGTCCTTCGCCAGAGCGAGCCACGACAGCTCGCCGGTGCGCGCCGGCAGCAGCATGTTCGACAGATTGTGAACGGCCATCACGGCAGTGAGATCGACGAGCGGCGGGGTCGCGCTGACCAGCAGCAGCCGGAAGCGCAACGCGCGCGCGACGTAGCACGCGACGTACGCGAGCATCGCGTAGACGAGCGGAGCCGGTCGCGCCGCCGCAAGGGTGTCTTGCAGCGTCGCCAGATCGAGCGTGCGCAGCGCGAGCCACAACAGCGCCGCCGCGATGACGATCAACGCGAGGCGCTTCCAAAGCTGATGCGGGCGTCTGGGGAGTGGGGGCTCGGGCACGGCGGGAGTCTATCGGCCGATCCGGGAGCCGGAGTCGAGTCGCGCGGGATCATCGCCGGACCTCGAGCGCTGGTCGAAGCCGCGGTCCAGGCGGTAAAGTCCTCCGCCCTTCCCCGAACAGGACCCGGTCGTCATGGGACGCTTGCTCTGGCTCCTCGCGGCAGCCCTCGCGCTGGCCGCCGTCATCGCCGTCCCGTTGGTCTTCGATCCGGCGATCCTGGAGTCCGGCTTCACGCTGAACGGCACGCTCGAAGCGAAGCACGCCGTGTTGCGTGCGGCTGGCTTCCTTGCCGCTGGCTTCGCGCTGCTCGCCGTCGCGGCATCCGGGCGCAGCGTCGTGCAATGGAGCCTCGTCGACGTCCCGACGTTCGGGTTCCTGGCGTATTGCGGGTACACGCTGACGTTCGCGCCGGATACGCCGAATGGCATCGCCGCATGGTCCTCGCTGGCCGCCGCGGCGTTCATCGGCATCATCGCGCGCACCGTGGCCGCCGTCGAAGGGCCGGGCCGCATCATCCGGTGGACGATGTGGAGCGCGCTCGGGGCGGGAGTCATCAACTTCGGCGTGCGCGTCCTCCACGCCGGGCCGACGCTCACGCCGGGCAGCGAGAAGTTCGCGTCGCACCTGTTCTCGCACGACAACGTCGCCGCGCTGCTGTTCGTGCCGCTCATCGCGTTGGCGGGCATGTGGGCCTTGCGCGCGCGCGGCCGGAGGCGAGCGTGGATCGCGCTCCTCGCCGTCGCCTGCATCGCGGTGCTGTTGCTGCTGAAGAGCAAGGCCGGCCTGATCGCGGCGGTGATCGGTCCGCTCGGTTTCATCGCGGCCATGGCGTTCTGGCGCATGGCGCGAGCCAGCATCGCGCACAGCCGCACGCGCGCCGCGCTGCTCGCCGTCGTCACCACCGGCGTGTTGGGCGTGCTCGTGTGGTTGCCGTCGACGCCGGCGGCCAGCGCATTCCTCAAAGAGCAATTCAACCGCTTCGTCACCAGCGCGGACATCAACTACAACGCCGCGTACATGCGACCGGCGATCTGGAAGAGCATCTTCCGGATGGTCGAGGATCATCCGGCCGGCGTCGGGATCGGCAACTTCTCGGTGCAGCTGCCGCCGTACGACCTCGAGGTCACGACGCGCAGCCACGCGCACAACCAGTTCTTGCAAGTCCTCGCGGAGACGGGATTCCCCGGCTTCCTCGCGTTCGCGGCTCTCGTGGTCTTGGCGATCGGGGCCATGCTGTCGCGCGCGATCGCGCCACGGACGCAGGCCGACGACGACGCGGACGCGATCGACTACGGCGTCGGCGCCGCGTTCTTCGTGATGTTGCTTCAAAGCGTGTTCGAGACGCCGCTGTCGTATCCGTTCACCGCTCTGAACTGGTTCGTGCTGGTCGGCGTCGCGACTCGCCGGCCGCTCGCGGCGCAACCGCGTACGGTCGGACCGATCGGACGCATGCTGTGCGCCACGCTCGCGTTGTTCGCTCTGTACGTCGGCAGCGTGCGCGCGAGCGCACCGATGATCCAGTTCGAGCGCTTCCGCGCCGGCGCCGCGCATCTGTCCGCGGGTGACTTTGCGACCGGCGTCGACAAGATCGAGCGCGCGCTCGCGTTTGGCAGCGACAGTTATCTGGTCCGCAAGCGGCTCGCGGAGATCTACAGCGCCGGAAGCGCCTACGATCGCGCGCTGGCGCACGCCGACCGCGCGATCGCGATGTGTCCCCACGACTACGAACTCCATCGGATCCGCGGCGGTTGTCTTGCGCACCTCGGTCGCACCGACGAAGCCCTGGCGGCGTTCGATCAAGTCGATCGACTGCTGCGCCATCCGCGGGAGACCGGCTATTTGCGCGGTGAAGCGCTGGTGCTGGGCGGCCGCACCGATGAAGCCATCCGCGCGTTGGAGGGGTTTCGGGAGACGGTCGCCGAGTCCAGCTCGCTGCTGTTGCTGCTCGCGAACGCGTACTACGACCGGGCCGTCAAGGTCCGCGATCTCGGCGACGGCACGAAGGCGGAAGAGCTTTATTCACGGTTCCTTGCGGTGGGTGGAGCCCAACCCGGCGGGTGGGTCACGGGGCGGATCCGGCAGATCGGGCACTGGCGCCGCACGGGCGAGCTGAACGGCGTCAAAGACCCGCCGAAGTAGGCTCGGTCGGGGCCGCCCACGCGCGGCGCCGCGGGCGGCGCGCACGAGATCATCGCGCGTCTTCTTCGCGCCCGAGGGCCTCGCTATGCTGGCCCAATGGCACGCACACCGACGAAGTCCCACTCGTCCCCGCCCCCCAAGCCCACGCGCAAGACCACGGCGAGCAACGTGGTCGTCGCACCCGCGGACAAGATCATCGGCGAAGGCATCACGTTCGACGACGTGTTGATGGTGCCGATGCGTTCCGACGTGTTGCCGTCGGACGTCTCCACGGCGGGGCGCCTCACCCGACGCATCGAGTTGGCGATCCCGCTGGTGTCGGCGGCGATGGACACCGTCACCGAATCGGCGCTGGCGATCGCACTCGCGCGGCAGGGCGGCATCGGCATCGTCCACAAGAACCTGCCGATCGAGCGTCAAGTCGCGGAAGTCGAAGCCGTGAAGCGCTCGGCGAACGGCGTCATCCAAGACCCGATCACGCTGGCGCCCGACGCGACCATCGGCGAAGCGTGGAAGATGATGAGCGAGCAGAAGATCTCGGGCCTGCCCGTGCTCGCCGACGACACGGTGGTGGGGATCCTGACGAACCGCGATCTGCGCTTCCACCGTGACCCCGAAGTCCGCGTGTCGGAGGTGATGACGAAGAAGCTCATCACCGCGCCGCCGCAGACCACGCTCGACCAAGCGCGCGACATCCTGCATCGCAACAAGATCGAGAAGCTCCTGCTCGTCGACGACCGCATGCGCTTGCGCGGCCTGATCACGATGAAGGACATCAAGAACCTCGCCGAGTTCCCGAACGCGGCGCGCGACGCACGCGGCCGGCTGCGCGTCGGTGCGGCGGTCGGTGTGAAGGACGACGGCCGCGCCACGGCGTTGGTCGAAGCCGGCGTCGACGTGCTCGTCGTCGATACCGCGCACGGACACTCGAAGAACGTCATCGACGCGGTGCGCCGCATCAAGGCCATGCACGACATCGACGTCGTCGCGGGCAACATCGCCACGGCGGCCGCCGCGCGCGAACTGATCGCGGCCGGCGCGGATGGCATCAAGGTCGGCATCGGGCCGGGCTCGATCTGCACCACCCGCATCGTCGCCGGTGTCGGTGTGCCGCAGATCTCGGCGGTGCTCGCGTGTGCGGAAGTCGCGCGCGTCGCAGGCGTGCCGGTGATCGCCGACGGCGGTGTCCGACATTCGGGCGACATCGTCAAGGCGCTGGCGTGCGGAGCGAGCACCGTGATGCTCGGCGGCTTGTTCGCCGGCACCGAAGAGAGCCCGGGCGAGGTCGTGCTGCATCGCGGCCGTACCTACAAGGCCGTACGCGGCATGGGCAGCCTCGGCGCGATGATGCAAGGTTCCGCGGATCGCTATCGGCAGTCCGACGTGTCGGAGCGCGACAAGTTCGTGCCCGAAGGCGTCGAGGGCATCGTGCCGTTCAAGGGCCCGCTGGCGAACCTGATCTACCAGCTCGTCGGCGGCTTGCGCGCGGGCATGGGCTATTGCGGCGCCGCGACGCTCGACGATCTGTACGCGAAGAGTCGTTTCCTGAAGATCTCGAGCGCGAGCCTTCGTGAGAGCCATCCGCACGATCTCGAGATCACCAAGGAAGCGCCGAACTACTCGAATTCCTGACGCGCAAGAGAAGGCGACACGACCCCATGGCCGAGCCCCTGATCGCGATCCTCGATTTCGGTTCGCAGTACACCCAGCTCATCGCGCGCCGTGTGCGCGAGCAGCGCGTGTTCTGCCGGATCTACCCGTGGTCCGTCGACGTCGCGACGCTCGCGCGCGAGCCCTTGGCCGGTGTCATCTTGTCCGGTGGTCCGGCATCGGTGTACGAGCAGGACGCGCCGCGCGTCGATCCCCGCATCCTCGACCTCGGCGTGCCCGTGCTCGGCATCTGCTACGGCCTCCAATCGCTGACGCGTGAGCTCGGCGGGACGGTCGAGCGCGGTCATCAGGGCGGTGAATACGGTCGGGCCACCCTCGAGATCGTGCGGCCGAATCCACTGTTGCGCGATGTGCCGACGACGTCGACCGTGTGGATGAGTCACGGTGACTCGGTGACGGCGTTGCCACCCGGCTTCACGTTGCTCGCTCGCTCACCGACCTGTCCGTTCGCCGCGGCGATGCGGGACGACGGTCGCGTGTTCGGCATCCAGTTCCATCCGGAAGTCACGCATACGGCGCACGGCACGCAGATCTTGTCGAACTTCCTGTTCGACGTGTGTCGCGCGCAGGGCTCGTGGACGATGGGCAATTTCGTCGATCAGGCGATCGAGAAGGTGCGCGCGACCGTGGGACCGACGGGCCGCGTGGTGCTCGGTCTGTCCGGCGGAGTCGACTCGTCGGTCGCGGCGGTGTTGCTGCATCGCGCGCTCGGGGATCGGCTGGACGCGATCTTCGTGGACAACGGACTGTTGCGGAAGAACGAGCGGCACGAAGTCGAGCACCTGTTCCGCGAGCGTTTCCCGGTGCGGCTGCACGTCGTCGATGCCAGCGAGCAGTTCCTCGCGGACCTGAAGGGCGTCGTCGATCCGGAGCAGAAGCGCAAGAAAATCGGCCATCGCTTCATCGACGTGTTCAAGGACGAAGCGAAGCGCTGCGCCGGCGCGCAGTTCCTGGCGCAGGGCACGCTGTACCCGGACGTCATCGAATCGACGTCGGCGACCGGCGGGCCGTCGGTGACGATCAAGACCCACCACAACGTCGGTGGCTTGCCGAAGGACCTCGGTTTCACGCTGATCGAGCCGTTCCGCGAGCTGTTCAAGGACGAGGTGCGCCAGCTCGGTGCGCTGCTCGAGCTGCCGGAATCCGTCTTGCGACGCCATCCGTTCCCGGGGCCCGGCTTGTCCGTGCGTTGCCTGGGCGAGATCACGCGTGAGCGACTCGACGTGCTACGCGACGCCGACGCGATCTTCCTCGAAGAGCTGCGCGCGTCCGGCTGGTACGAGCGGACGTCGCAGGCGTTCGCGGTGCTGCTGCCGGTGCGGTCGGTCGGCGTGCAAGGGGATGGCCGCACGTACGGCCACGTCTGCGCGTTGCGCGCGGTCACGACCGAGGACTTCATGACCGCGGACTTCGCGCCGCTGCCGTTCGAACTGCTCGGCCGCGTCGCGTCGCGCATCACGAACGAAGTGCGCGCGATCAACCGCGTGACCTACGACGTCACCAGCAAGCCGCCCGGCACGATCGAGTGGGAATGAACGCCGGTCCGTCCACGCCCGCCCCCGGCGCGCGTTGGCCGGCCTGGCGACGCAATCTCTGGGTCCTGTGGATCGCCAACTTCCTGACGTCGGTCGGGTTGATGGCGTTGTTGCCGTTCTTCGCGCCGTTCGTGCGGCAGCTCGGCGAAACGGACCCGCGACGCTGTGAGTTGTGGGCCGGGATCATCGTCGGCGCCGGGCCGTTCATGGCCGCTGTGTTGTCCGGCTTCTGGGGAGCGGTCGGCGACCACGTCGGACGCAAGCGCATGGTCATCCGCGCGCTGTGCGCGATCACGATCTTCGTCGGCGCCATGGCATTGGCGCGGGCGCCGTGGCAGTTGCTCGTGCTGCGCATCTGGCAAGGCGCGTTCTCCGGTTACGTCGCGCCGACGTTGACGCTGGTCTCGGTGCTGGCGCCGCTCGATCGGCAAGGGCGCGTCGGCGGCTCGCTGCAGACGTCGGTGCTCGCGGGCGCGGTCATGGGTCCGTGGCTGTCGAGCTTGGTCGAGCCCGCGATCGGTTACGGCGGCATCGCGCTGGTCTGCGCGGCGCTGTCGGCGCTGAGCGCCGTGATCGTCGCGACGCTCGTCGTCGAACCGCCGCGCGCGCCGATCCCGGCCGGGGCACGGCGCGGCGTGACGCGGATCTTCACGGATGCTGCGCGCGAGCTGGGTTCGGCGCTGCGGCGTCCCGGCCTCGGCGGGCTGCTGATCGCGCTGTTGCTCGTGCGCACGGCGTCGGCGTCGGTCAATCCGACACTCGTCACGCACGTCGAGGCGCTGCTCGGTGGCGTCAGCGTCGAAGCCCATCGGACCGCCTCGTGGGTGTTCTCGGCGCAGCCGCTGGCGACGCTTGCGTTCCTGCCGGTGTTCGGCCGGCTCGCGGATCGACGCGGTTCGCGGCGCGTGTTGTTGACGTGCGTGGCGTGCGGCGGTTTGGCCACGCTGGCGCAGGCGTTCACGCACTCGGCACTGACGCTTGGAGTCTGGCGGCTCGTGGCGGGCGGGTTCCTCGCCGGCGTGCTGCCCGCGTCCGTCGCCGCGACCGCGCACGGCGGATCGACCGAGCGCCGCGGAGGAGAACTCGGGCTGACGTTCTCGGCGCTGACGTTCGGGTTGGCGTTCGGGCCCTGGATCGGCAGCGTCATCGACGCATACCTCGGATATCCGAATCTGCTGCTGACGTCGGCGGGACTGTTGTTCGCCGCGTTCGTGCTGCTGTGGCGGCCGGGTCCACGATCCCCGGCCGCCGCGTGATTCACGCTCCGCGCAGCAACTGCAGCAGGATCTCGCGCGCGAGATTCGGGTTCGCCTTGCCTTTGCTGGCCTTCATGACGTTGCCGACCAGCGCGTTGATCGCGTTGTCCTTGCCGGCCTTGAACTCGCCGACCGCCTTCGGATTGGCGGCGATCACTTCGGCGGCGATCGTCTCGATGGCGCCACGGTCCGAGACCTGCTCGAGGCCGAGCTCCCGGAGGAGCACCGCGGCGGGCTTACCGGTCTCGAGGATGGCGGGCAGCAGCTTCATGCGCGCCGCCTGACTCGACACGGCGTTCGACGCGACCAGACGGACGACCTCGATCAACGTCTCCGGGCGCAGCGGAACGGCGGCGGCCGAGATCCCGCGCTCGTTGGCCACGGCCAGCACGCTGCCGAGCACGAAGTTCGCGATCTCCTTCGCGTCGAGCCCTTGACCGAGCGCGAGGCAACGATCGAGGTAGTCCGCGGTGTCGCGTTCGGCGACCAGCGTGTCGGCGGCCGCGGCCGAGATCCCGAGTTCGCCGACGTAGCGCGCGCGGCGCGCGTCCGGCATCTCCGGCAGCTCGGCGCGCACCGTCTCGACGAATGCCCGCGTGATCGTGAAGGTCGGCAGGTCGGGTTCGGGGAAATAGCGGTAGTCGTGCGCCTCTTCCTTCGAACGCATCGCGACGGTCGCGCCCTCGGCATCGCGCCACTGGCGCGTTTCCTGTTTCACGGCGCCGCCGGACTTCACGAGCTCGATCTGGCGCAGGACCTCGTATTCGATCGCGCGTTCGACGTTCTTGAACGAGTTGACGTTCTTGACCTCGACGCGGGTGCCGAACTTCGGGTCGCCCTTCTTGCGCACGGACACGTTCACGTCGCAGCGCAACGAGCCCTTCTCCATGTCGCATTCGGACGCACGCGCATAACGCAGCACGTTCTTCAGGCGATCGAGGTACCGATGCGCCTCGGCCGCGGAACGCAGATCGGGGCCCGACACGATTTCGAGCAACGGGATCGACGAGCGATTGAGGTCGACCAGCGAGAAGCCCATGCCGTCGGGGTGGATCGTCTTGCCGGCGTCCTCTTCGAGGTGTGCGCGCACGATGTGGATCGTTCGCAGGACGCCGTCGTCGCCGAGGATCTCGAGTCCGCCGTCGACGTTCAGCGGCTGGTCGAACTGCGAGATCTGATAACCCTTCGGCAAGTCGGGATAGAAGTAGTTCTTGCGGTCGAACTTGGTCTTCTCCGGCACCGTGCAATGCAGCGCGAGCCCGGCGCGCACCGCCAAGCGCAGCGCTTCTTCGTTCAAGACCGGGAGCACTCCGGGTTGACCGGTGCAGACCTGGCAGATCTGCGTGTTCGCCTCGGCGCCGTACGCATTCGCGCACCCGCAGAACAACTTGGTGCGGGTCGCGAGCTGCACGTGGACTTCGAGTCCGATCACGGGTTCGAACGTCGGATCGTGGGCGGTCATGCCGACACCTCTGCGAGCGGCGCGAGTCGTCCGCGGTGGCCGCTCTTGCTCTCGAACACGTGGGCGACACCGAGCACGCGCGCGTCTTCGAGCGGCGGACCGAGGATCTGGAAACCCACCGGCAGTCGCGCGGCGGTGAAGCCGCATGGAACCGAGATCGTCGGCAGGCCCGCGAGCGACGCCGGAATGGTCAACACGTCACAGGCGTACATCGTCAGTGGGTCGGCCGACTTCTGGCCGATCGGGAATGCCGGGATCGGCGAGGTGCCGCCGGCGATGACGTCGCAGCGTTCGAATGCCTTCGCGAACGCTTGGCGGTACAGGCGGCGCACCTGCAGAGCTTTCTTGTAGTACGCGTCGTAGTAGCCGGACGACAACGCGAACGTGCCGAGCAGGATGCGGCGTGAGACCTCGGGGCCGAAGCGCTGACCGCGGGTCGCGCTGTATGCCTCGGCGAGCCCTTCGGCGGCCGCACGCTTGCCGTAGCGCATGCCGTCGAACCGCGCGAGGTTCGACGACGCTTCGGACGTCGCGACCAGGTAGTAGGTCGGCAACGCGAATCGTCCGAGCAGGTCGACGTCGTCGATCCGCACCAACGTCGCGCCGGCGTCCTTCAGGCCTTCGAGCCCCTGCTGGATCAGCGCACGCACCTGCGGATCCGGGATCTCGTCGAGGTATTCGCGATGCACGCCGACGCGCAGCCCCGACAAGTCACTGCGCTTGCACGCATCCGGGCTCGGAACGGTCGCGTCGAGCGTCGTGCTGTCCCGCGGATCCGCGCCGGCCATGGCCGCGAACGCCGCGGCCGCATCGTCGACGCACGCCGCGAAGGGTCCGATTTGGTCGAGCGAAGACGCGAACGCGACCAACCCGTATCGCGAGATGCGGCCGTAGGTCGGCTTGAAGCCGACGATGCCGCACAGCGATGCGGGCTGACGGATCGAACCGCCGGTATCGGAACCGAGCGCGATCGGCACGATGCCCGCGGCGACGGCCGCGGCCGAGCCACCCGACGAGCCACCCGGCACGCAGTCGAGGTTCCAGGGGTTGCGCGTCTTCTGGTAGGCCGAGTTCTCGCACGAGCTACCCATCGCGAACTCGTCCAGGTTCGTCTTGCCGACGAACACCGCGCCGGCCTGCGCGAGGCGCTCGACGACGTGGGCGTCGTACGGAGCGACGTAGCCCTCCAGGATCTTCGAGCCGCACGTGACGGGCTGGCCGGCGAGACAGAGGTTGTCCTTCAACGCGACCGGCACGCCGAGCAATGCGCCGGAACGGTCACCGGCGGCGACGCGGGCGTCGACGGCCTGGGCCTGACGGCGGGCGGCGGCGCGGTCCAGCGACAGGAACGCGGACAGCTTCGGCTCGAGGCGGTCGAAGCGTGCCAGGGTTTCGTCGAGCACGGCCACGGCGCTGGTCTTGCCGGCGAGGATGGCGTCGCGGATCGAGGCCGCGGAGCGGAACGCGGGGCTGGTCATTCGATCACCCGCGGCACGACGTAGAAGCCCTCGCGGTGCGCCGCCGCGTTGGACAGCAAGGCGTCGTGACCGGCCGTGGGGCCCGGTTCGTCCGCGCGCGGGCGGCCGACGAGGTCGACGGCGTACACCGACGGCTCGACGCCGGTGGTGTCGAGGGCCCGTAGGCTTTCGAAATGCGCCAGGATCGCCGAGAGTTGCGCGGCGTATTGGTCGCGCTGGGCGTCCGTCAGCTCGAGGCGGGCGAGGCGGGCGACCTTGTCGACGGTGGCTCGATCCATCGGATTGACCTGTGCTTGCGCGTGCCCGAGGCCTCGGAAGGTCCTGGAACACAACGGCGTAGAGCGAATCGGGTAGAACTGCGGCACCCTAACGGGGGCGTGCCGACCCCGCAAGGCCGCCGGGCCACCTCGAGGAATCGCGGAGCTTGAGCTGGAGGGGGGCGGCGGCGTAGACTCTCGCCGGTCGATTTCGCGGGGACGGGCGGTCCCTGCCGGAAAGGTCCTGAGGATGATCGAAGATGTGAAGTTCGACCCCCAGGTGGTCGGTCTGACGCTGAACATCGTCGGTGTCTTCTTCATCCTGAACAGCCTCGTCTTCAAGAAGCCGAAGCGCTTTCTGCAGGACTACTTCGGGATCGACAAGAAGCGCCCTCTGCGCGACATCCGCGACCACGTCCTGAGTCAGGTCCAACTGATGGTCGGGTTCGTGTTCCTGGTCTCCGGCTACCTGCTGCAAATCGCCTACCACCTGTCCAACGAACTGCTCGACCGCGACCAGTGGCTCGGCGACCCCAACGTGCTGACGATCGCCGGCGTGCTGATCCTGTCGATGCTCGTGGTCACGCTGGTCCTGAAGGTGTTCCAGATCCTCTGGACCAAGTGGACGTTCCGCCGGCTGCTGACCGACTTCTTCCGCCAATACCCGGAGCGCCTGTCGCAAGACGCCCAGGTCGCGAAGGAAGTCGGGGACGTGCTCGGCGTGGTCCAACAGAAGGAAGACTCGATCGCCGACTACCTGAAGCGGCTGCACAAGTTCCTGGACATCGAGGCCGCCGCGCCGCCGTCCGAACGGGAAACGCAGCAGATTCGCGTGCGTGCCGCCAGCCTGCGCCGTGACGCCACGCAA
Organism: Planctomycetota bacterium; assembly: GCA_052034255.1. Classification (GTDB taxonomy): domain Bacteria; phylum Planctomycetota; class B15-G4; order B15-G4; family JADJEK01; genus JADJEK01. The sequence goes on from JBPOIU010000021.1 coordinate 100,238, forward strand.
CTGGTCGCCCCGCATCCGGCGACTCCGCCGCGCATCGGCGGCTGACGCAGTCGCTCCGCCGTGCCGCTCCCTGCTCTGCCGCTCGGGCGCTCCGGCGCCAAGAAGTTGCTGTTCTACGCCGAGTCGCCGGTCAAGCTGGCGATCTTCAAACCGCTGTTGCGGGCGCTTTTTGGCGACTCCCGCATCGAGCTCTACTTCGCCGGCAAACTCCAAGGCAGCGTCGGCTCGAAGGGCATGGCCGAGCTGCTTGGGCTCGATGGGATCAAGACCATCCGCCGCGGCTGGTCGGCGCTGCATCGCTTCGACTTGTTGGTGACCGCCGACTACGAGATCTGGGCACCGTACGAGAACCCGCTGTTGCCGGCGTCACGTGTGCCCAAGCTGCAGCTGTTCCACGGCGCTTCCGTGCGCAATGGGGCGGTCGCGCCGAAGATGAAGCGCTTCCAGCATTGGTTCGTCATCGGGCCGTACATGGAGCGTGCGCTGATCGCGAACGGGTACGTGCGCGCGGATGACCCGGGCTTGCATCGCGTCGGGATGCCGAAGACGGATCGCTTGCTGGACGGGAGCCTCGACCGCGCCGCGATCACGCAAGGCCTGCGTATCGACCCGCGCCGCAAGACGGTGATGCTCGCGCCGACGTGGATGAAGCCGAGCCCGCTGGACGAATACGGCGACGCACTGCTGGATGGTCTCGCGCGCGGTCCGTGGAACCTGTTGATCAAGCTCCACGACAAGTTCTTCGATCCCCGCTTCAACGTCACGGATTGGGCCGCGAAGCTCGCGCCGTTCGACGCGCGTGAGAACGTCCGCGTCGTGCGCGACTACGACGCCGTCCCGGCCATGTACGCGTCGGATCTGCTGATCTCGGACGTGTCGTCGATCGCGAACGAGTTCGCGCTGCTCGACCGACCGCTCGTGTACTTGCGTGTTCCCGACGAGGACAAGTTGCGCGGCCGCTATCGCCACATGGACCTCGACACCTGGGGGCAACGCGCGGGCGAGAACGCGGGCAGCGCCGCGGAGTGCGTTGCCGCGGTGGAGCGCTCGCTGGCACATCCTGAGCTGCATCGAGACGTCCGCCGCGCACTGGCGCAGGACATCTTCTTCCATCCGGGCCAGGCCACGCGCGCGGCCGTCGACGCCGTGTACGGCATCCTCGGTTTGTCCCCCCGTTGATTCAGGGTCGACGCGGCCAGGCCACGGGCTGCTAGGCAGCACTCCTGCCGCTCCGAGTGCCGGTCACCTCGGTCCCGCGCGCACGTCATCGCAGCATGGCTCCCACCCGACGGTTCGACCGCGCGCGCCGCGCGCTTCGCTGCGTCCTCGATCTGTTCTTTCCGCGCCATTGCCTCGGTTGCGACGCCGAACTGTTGCACGACGAGGATCGAGTCTGCGGACCGTGCGGGGCCGTGCTCGCGCAAGGCGGCGCCCGGCGTTGTGCGAAGTGCGGGACCGAAATCTCCCGCGAGCGTCGGACGCGCGGCTCCTGTCCGATCTGCCGCGACCGCGCCTTCGCCTTCCGCCGCGTCGTCGTCGCACTGCGGTATCGAGGTCCGGTGCGCGCGGTCGTACTCGCGATCAAGTTCGGCCGGCGATGCGATGGCGTCGACGTCTTGGCCGCGCGCCTGGAGGCGGCGCTTCGCGAGCAGCGCGTCGATGCGCGGATCGACGTGGTCGTGCCGATCCCGTTGCACCCGTTGCGCCGGATGACGCGCGGGTTCGATCAGGCCGAACTCTTGGCGCGTGCGCTCGCCCGTCGCCTCGGGAAGCCGTGCCTGCGCTTCGCGCTCCGTCGCCGTCGTCACACGCGGCGGCAGGCCACGTTGCGACGCGGCGATCGGGCGGAGAACGTGCGCGCGAGCTTTGCGCCCGGAGTCCTCGCGTTCCGCGTCCGCGACCGGCGCGTGCTGTTGGTCGACGACGTGCTGACGTCGGGCGCCACGGCGCATACGGCCGCGTCGGTGCTGTTGGAATGCAAAGCGAGAACCGTGACCGTCGCGGTCGCTGCTCGAGGTTGAGCTCGCCCGATCGTGCTGGAGGCCCGTGACCTGCCGGCAGACCTTGGGAGCTTCAGCTGCCCTTCTTCACTTCCGAGCGCAAGAACTCGAGATCGGCCAGGAACTGACGGATGGCCGCGAGATCGTCGGCGTTGATCGCCTTCGAGTAGCGCGTGTCGACCGAACAGCCTTCGGCGTTCGGCGTCGTCTCGAGCACGTTCGCCTGGACCTCGAAGTAGTACGACTTGCGTGCGAGCGGCACGCGGAACTTCAGATGCAGCGCCGTTCCGGTCGGGAAATACGTGGCCGCGGCGTTCGCTTGGAAGGTCATGCCGTCCTCGCGCAGCGTCAGCATGCGACCGACGACCGGCTTGCCGAACGCGTTCTGGCGGAACTGCTCGACGAACTTCACCAACACGCCGTTGCCGGTCAGCAGGTTGTCGCCGGCCTCCGCGCGCCCGAGTTCGGCGACCGCGTTGTTGTTCTCGTCGAACATCCGGATGACCTTCGAAATGCCGAGCGAATCGAAGACGTCGCGGACGAACGGCGACGGCCGCGAGATCGCCAGGTCGCCGCCAGCTTCCTTGCAGCGCTTGCGAGCTTTGACCACCGCGCCGATCGCGGTCGACATGATGAACCGCACCGCGAGCATGTCGAGCACGACGCCCTTCACGCCGTTGTTGACGAGCGCCTCGATCTCCTCGAGGAACCCGTTCACGGCGAAGGAGTCGAACTCACCGTGCAAGGTCAACACGGCGACGTCGTCGTTGATGGAGCGGTCGATCTTCATGGTTCGCCTCGGTCGTGGGGAACCGAGTTTGTATGGAACTACGCGCAGGAGCGCAAGCGGGCGACCGGACGACAGGTGGAAAGCGAATCCCCGCGCCGCGGCTGCCGCTCCCGGAACGCGGGACGGCTGTGGTGGCTGCCGGGCGCAAGGCAGCTTATGCCGTTCGGGTTCGCGACCGGGCTGCTAGAGTCCGACCCCACGCGTTCACGTACTGGTCGTCGAGTTCCCGTGGGGTCGCAGCCGTATGGGTTGGTTCAAGAGCGGCAAGAACGAACCGAAGGAGCCCGCGCCAGCCCCGACCGACGATCGACTGACGTCGGATCAGGTGCACGTCCTGGTCGACGGCATCGCGGAACTCATCTCGACCGTGGACCACCAGCGCTTGCTGGTGTCGATCGTGGACAAGGCCATCGCGGCCGTCGGCGCCGAGCGCGGCATCCTGTTCCTGTTCGACGGCGGCGATCCCGAAAAGCTCGTGATCCAGGTGGCACGCGACCGCACCGGCCGCGACGTGCCGTTGCCCGTCCAGTACTCGACGACGGTGACGCGCAAGGTCGCGACCGAAGGCACGCCGATGTGCTGGAAGGTGTCGAGTCACGAGGGCGCCGTCGATCTATCGCGCTCGATCGTCGACATGAAGCTGCGCGCGGTGATGTGCGTGACGCTCCGCGTGAAGGAACGCCGCCTCGGGCTGATCTACGTCGATTCGCGCGCCAATCAGCGCGAGTTCACGGCGGTGGATCTGCGCTTCTTCGACGCGCTCGCGGGCGCGTTGTCGATCGGCGTCGAAAACGCGCGCCTCGTGCAAGAAGCGATCGCCGCCGAGCGCATGAAAGAGCAGATGAAGATCGCTCGGCACATCCAAGAAGGTCTGCTGCCGCGCGATCCGAAGGGACTGGTCTCGTTCGACGTCGCGGGGCGCGCGATCCCGGCCGAGGAAGCGCTCGGCGACTATTACGACTTCGTACCGGTCGCCGAACGGGACCTGTTGGTCGCGATCGGTGACGTCTCGGGCCATGGTCTGGGTCCGGCGCTGTTGATGTCGTCGGCACGCGCGCTGCTCCGCTCGGCCGTGCGCGGAGCGTTCCGGCTCGACGAAGTCCTCGGTCGGATGAACGACCAGTTCGCCCGGGACTCGGACGGCGCGATCTTCATGTCGCTGCAGCTGATCGAACTCGACGACCGCGAGCGCGTGCTGCGTTTCGCCAACGCGGGGCACACGGCGCCGCTGTTGTTGCGCGCCGAAGGCGCGATCGAAACGCTGCCCGGCGATGGGCTGGCTCTCGGCATCGAAGAAGGCATGCCCTACGACGTGTCGGAACCGGTGCAGATGAACTCGGGCGATGTGCTCGTCCTGATCACCGACGGCATCCTCGAAGCGAGGCGCGGCGATGAAGTCTTCGGCCGCGAGCGGCTCGCGCGCGCGGTCCTGCGCAGCCGCGACGGGGACGCGGCCGGCGTGATCCGCGCGATCCACGACGACGTCATCGAATTCACGGGCAGCGCGAACCAAGACGACGACGTGACGTTGGTCGTCGTCAAAGCGCGGTGAGAGAACGTGAATCAATCCGATTGATTCACGTTCTCGGCCGCACCAGGTGTTGCTCGGCGACGGCAGTCGCCGCCCCGTTCGACAGGCACGGATGGACGGCGTTGAATGACGCGAACAACCTGTGAATACGGCGGTCATGAAGTCGGTCGCTCCGCGACCGGGGCGCCGCCTCGGACTCCTTGTGGGTTTCGCTGTGAGTCAATTCCTCGAAGCGAGGGCTTGATTCGCAGCCTCTGAAGCGGCGCGAGTTTCGGAAACAGCGGACGGACACGCCCTGCCGGGCAGCGGCGTTCCACTTCAAATGCGGTGCTCGATGGTCGACGTGGTGATTCGTGGTGCGCGCGTATGGTCGGAGCTCGGGATCCGCGTCGCGGACGTCGCGCTGGAGGCCGGTGAAATCGTCGACGTCGGAAGCGTGCCGCGCGGGGCGGGATCCGAGTTCGACGCCACGGGCCTGTTGTTGTTGCCCGGATTGATCGACGACCACGTCCATTTCCGCGAGCCGGGCCGCGAGGACAAAGAGGACTTCGCGACGGGCTCACAGGCGGCCGCGCACGGCGGTGTGACCACGATCATCGAGATCCAGAACAACGCGCCACTGATGACGAGCCGCGCCGCCGTCGAGGCCAAGCTCGCGCTCGTGCGCCCGAAGTCGCGCGTGAACGTCGGGATCTACGGCAGCGCCACGGCCGCGTCACTCGGCAAGCTCGGCGAGATGGCCGACTACGTGCTCGGCTACAAGATCTTCCTCGCACCGTCGCACGGCGATGCCGGCGTCGATTCGGACGAAATGCTGCGCTCGCTGTATCGAGAAGCGGCGCGCGCGGGGCGACCGGTGGTCGTCCATGCCGAGGACAAGGCGACGATCGAGAAGGGCCTCGCTCAGTTCTCGACCGACGGCCCGCGGGGCTGGAGTCGCGCGCGTTCTCCCGCCGCCGAAGTGCTCGCGGTCGAGCGCGCGCTTCGGTTGTGCGAAGAGACCGGCGCACGAACGCACGTCTTCCATCTGTCGGCGGCGGGCTCCGTCGATCGCTTGGCGGACGCCAAGGCGAAAGGGTTGCCGGTGACGGGCGCGACGTGTCCGCACTATCTGTTGTTCACGGACGACGACGTCGCTCGGGTCGGCGGCCTGTTGAAGGTGAATCCTTCGATCAAGGGCGCCGTCGATCGCGCTCGCCTGCGCGAGGGCATCCGCGACGGAACGATCGATGTGCTCGAGACCGACCACGCACCACATCTGCCCACGGAGAAGACTGCTCCGTTCAACGACAACCCGTCCGGCATTTCGTCGGTCGACGTGTTCATGCCGGTGCTGCTGAAGCTGGTCGCCGACGGAGTCCTCACGCTCGACCAGGTCATCGAGCGGGCGTGCCGCGCCCCCGCTCGGCTGTTCGGGATCGCGAACAAGGGGAGCATCGCTCGCGGTTTCGACGCGGACCTGGTGCTGATCGACGATCGCACGCCATGGTCGCCACGCAGCGACGAGTTCCTGTCGAAGGCGAAACTGTCGCCCTACGTCGACTACGCGTTCCCCGCGCGTGTGGTGCGCACGTACGTCGGAGGGCGAGTCGCGTTCGGAGCGTGACGCGCGCGCGTGCGCTCCGGCGTCAGACGCCGTGAATCAATCCCTCGCTTCGAGGGATTGATTCACGGCCGAACCGACAAGGCGTCCGAGGCGGCACCCCGGTCGCTCAGCGACCGACTTCTTGACCGCCGTACTCACAGGTCGTTCGCGTCATTCAACGCCGTTCATTTGTGCCCGTCGAACGGGGCGGCGACTACCGCCGCCGAGCGACACCTGGTGAGTCCGGCGGCTGCGCCGCCTCGAACATGAATCAAATGGGGGCAGACCCGTTGGGTCTGCCCCCATTTGATTCGCGTTCTGTCAGTGCGCTTCGAGCCAGTTCTTGCCGACCCCGATGTCGACGACCAGCGGCACGTCGAGCGTAAGCGCGTGTTCCATCGTCTGACGCACGAGCTTGGTCACGGGCTCGACGTCGCTCGCCTTCAACTCGAACACGAGTTCGTCGTGCACCTGCAAGATCATGCGGGCCGACGTCCGTGACGCGGCCAATTCGCGGTGGATGCGGATCATCGCGATCTTGATCAGGTCGGCCGCGGTGCCCTGGATCGGGGTGTTGATCGCGACGTTGCGCGCCGCGGCGGCGACGCGCGGATGCTCCGAATCGAGCTCGGCGATGTAGCGGCGGCGGCCGAGCAGCGTCGTGACGTAGCCGAGCTTGCGCGCCGATTCCAACGTGCCGTCGAGGTACGCCTTCACACCGGAGAACGTCGTGAAGTAGGCCTCGATGAACTTCGCGGCCTCGGCGACGCTCATGTCGGTCTCGGTCGCGAGACGCTGCGCGCCCATACCGTAGATGACACCGAAGTTGATCGTCTTCGCGCGTGCGCGGAGCTCCGGCGGCACGTCTTGCGGCTTCATGCCGAAGATCAAACCCGCGGTCCAGCGGTGCACGTCCGCACCTTCGCGGAACGCGCGCACGAGGTTCTCGTCCTTCGACAAATGCGCGAGCAAGCGCAGCTCGACCTGCGAGTAGTCCGCAGACAGCAACACGCCGTCGTCGATGCCGGGCACGAACGCGCGGCGGATCTTCTGGCCCTCTTCGCTGCGGATCGGGATGTTCTGCAGATTCGGATCACTGCTCGACAGTCGTCCGGTCGCCGCGACCGCCTGATTGAAGGACGTGTGGACGCGTCCGGTCTCCGGGTGCACCAGCGCCGGTAATGCGTCGATGTACGTCGACTTCAGTTTCTGCAGTGCGCGGTACTCGAGGATCTTCGCCGGCAGCGGATGGACCTTCAGCCCTTCGAGGACCGCCGCGTCCGTCGACCAGCCGGTCTTCGTCCGCTTCGGCTTCTTCACGCCGGGCGCTTTCTGGACCTCGAGCTTCTCGAACAGGATCTTGCCGAGCTGGATCGGCGAATTGATGTTGAACGGCTCCTGCGCGATCGCATGGATCTCCTCGGTCAGCGCTTTCAAACGCTGGTCGAAGTCGTCCGAGAGATGGCGCAACAACGGCAGGTCGAGCGCGACGCCGTGTTCCTCGACGTCGGCCAACACCGAAAGCAGCGGCATCTCGATGTCGCGAAACAGCGGCTCGAGCTGACCGTTCCGCAACTCCTCACCGAGGATCGGGAGCAGGCGATTGACGACGTCGACGTCTTCGCACGCGTAGTTGCCGACCTTGTCGACGTCGACTTGGTCCATCGTGATCTGCTTGGCGCCGGTGCCGATCAGTTCGCTGGTCTTCACCTTCTGGAAGTTCAGGTACTTCAGCGCCAGATGATCGAGGTTGTGCTGGAGCTCGCCCGGGGAGACGCAATAGCTCGCGAGCATCGTGTCGAAGTCGATGCCGAGGACCGGCATGCCGTGGCGGCGCAGGACGAGCAGGTCGTACTTCGCGTTCTGACCGCGTTTCTTGCGGTTCGGATCGGCGAGGATCGGCGCGAGGTCGCGCGCGATCCGGTCGATGTCGCGTTCCGGCGAAAACAGCGGTGGGTCGAGGTTCACCGGCAGGTACCACGCTTCGCGCGGCGTGAACGACACGGAGATCCCGACGAGACGCGCACGCAGCGGGTCGAGGCCCGTGGTTTCGGTGTCGAGCGCGAACTCCGTCGCGCCGCGGAGGCGCTCGAGGAAGGTCGCGTACGCCGCGGTGTCGCGAATCACGTGATAGGTGTGTTCGTCGTGCGCCTGGTCGACGCTGACGCGCTTCATCAGCGAGTCCATCTCGTAGCTGCGGAACAGCGGCGCGAGCGCGGCTGGATCCGGGCGCGAGGCCTTGAAACGCTCCTCGTCGAAACGCACCGGAGCGGCGAGGTCGAACGTCACGAGCTCGAGCGACAGGAACGCGAGCTCGCGGTCCTTCTCGAGCTTCGCGCGTACCGCGGCACGCTCGACCTGGTCGAGCTGTTCGTACAAGCGCTTCACGCTGCCGAAGCGCGTGATCAGCTCGGTGGCGGTCTTCGGGCCGATGCCGCTGACGCCGGGGACGTTGTCCGACGCGTCGCCCATCAGCGCGAGCACGTCGATGACGTGCTCCGGACCCACGCCGAACTTGGCGCGCGCCGCGTCGGGGCCTTGGATCTCGACGTCCTTGTCCGGGCGCAGGATGTTGTAGAGCTGCACGCGCTCGGAGACGATCTGCAAGAAGTCCTTGTCGCCCGTGACGATGAAGACCTCGTGCCCGGCGGCTTCGGCTTGGCGTGCGACGGTCGCGATCACGTCATCGGCTTCGTAGCCGGGGAGTTCGAGCACGGGGATTTGGAACGCTTGCACCAGCTGCTTGATCGCCGGGAAGAGCGCGATGAGTTCGTCCGGCGTCTTGTCGCGAGTCGCTTTGTATTCGGCGTAGCGTTCGTGCCGGAACGTCTTGCCCGGCAGGTCGAATCCGCACGCGATGAAGTCCGGATGTTCCTTCTCGAGCAACCGGAACAACGTCTGCGCGAACAAGAACAGGCCCGAGACGTTTTGCCCCTTCGACGTCAGCAGCGGGCTCGAGATCAACGCGAAGTGGCTGCGATACGCCAGTGCTGTGCCGTCGATCAGGAACACCCGCCCCTTGCGCGCGCGCCCGGGGCGGGCCGCCCGCGGGTCCGTGCGCTTGTCGTCGGGGAACAGCGAACCGGTCGGCATCTCGTCGCTCCACGGCCAGTGCGACCGCCGCGAAGGCGCGTCGAATGCCGGCGCGGCGGGACTATATCTCGCGAGGACGGGAACGCGTGGGACGAGCCCCAGTCGATTGCAACGGAGCCGTGACACTTCGCGCGTGGCGGTCGGGCGCGGCGGTCGGGCGACCGCTGCTGGAGCTCGGCGATACGGCGGTTTCGGGCGGCTCGTCGCGGGTTCCGGGGGCACGGAATCGTGCACTTCGAACGCGAGTCGGCCGCGGCTCGTGCGGTACTCTCTTCGCCCGCGTTCTTGGCCTTCCGGAGCTCCGCGATGACCTCTCCTTTCGCCATTGCTGGACTCGAGATCCTGGCCGAAATGGGCCGGGACCAGTTCGTGCGGCGGTATCGACTCGGCGGGCGTGACGCGAAGCACCTGGTGTTGCTCGAGGGGCTCGACCCGGCCGCGGCGGGGGAGATGCTGACGACCGCCCGACGATTCGTCGGGTTGAACGTGCGCGGCGTCGCGCCGCTGCTCGACATCGTTCAACACGAGGGTGGCGCCGGCTTCGTGATTGGCGTCGAGCCCGGCGAATCCCTCTGGCGCACGTACGGCGTCGGCGAATTGAACACGCTTCCCGTGCTGCGAGCGCTGGCCGAGGGCATCGCGCGACTGCACGCGCGCGGGATCGCGCATGGAGCCTTGCTCGCCGAGGCGTCGTTGGTGCGTGACTCCGCCGGTGCTCCGTGCGTACTGCCGCCGGTCGCGGCTCCGGCGGCGTTGCCCGCCGTTGCCCGCATCGTCGGTCGGACGGCCGTGGAAAGCGCGTCGTATGCGGGTCTGTCCTTGGTGGCGCGCGATCTTTCGGCGCTGGCTCAGTTCGCATGTCAGTGGATCAGCGGCGCGCGGCCCGAGCAGGCCGCGGGTGTCGGGATCCTGCCGGAAAGCGTCCAGATGCTGGCCTCACCGGCGACGGCGCAGGCTCTGCGCTTGGTCTTCGAAGCCGCATCCAAGGACCCGACCCCGCAGGCCAGTCGCGAGTTGCTGGAACGCATCGGGTGGGCGCGTGATCTCGGCGATGCTCCGGTCGTGCGTGCCGCGCCGGCCGCGGTCGCGCCGGTTCGCGAAACGTCGAAGGCCGTGTCACCGGCTCCGCAGGCATCTGCCCGCAACGCAGCCACGGCTGGTGCGGGCGCGAGCGGTGTGGCGGCGAGCGCTCGCACCGGCGCGGATGCCGCCGCGGCAGGAACCCCGCGCCGCCGCGTACGCGAGGTCGAACCGAAGAAGACCCGCGTGCCCCTGATCCTCGGTCCGATCGCGTTGGCCGCAATTGGTGGAGCGCTTTACTTCATGGGCGGCGACAAGGCCGTCGACGAGTACGCCAACGCGCCCCGCGAGTCGACATCGTCCAATCCGTCGACTCCCCCGGCGACGTCGGCGATGCCGAAGCCGGCCCCGCCCGAGCCAGTCGCCGACGCACCGGTCGACGCCGATGCGGCCGCCGAAGCGGAACGCGTGATCCAGGCGTTGAAGTCGAAGAAAGAGGGCAAAGTCGAACCGGCGAAGCCGACGTACGACCGTTCGCTGATCGATGCCGGCGACAAGCTGAGAGCCGAAGGAACGGCGATCCTGAACGATCTCCGGGAGAAGAAGATCCCGTTCGAGCAGACCGGCGCGAAGATCGACGAGGCCATTCAGAAGCTGGAAGCCTCGCGTGATGAATATGTGAAATTCAGCGAACAATACGAGAACCGTGCCCGTCTCGTGGAGAAGAGCATCGAGGACGTCAACTCGCTCCTCTACTTCGCGTACCGCAATCGGAAGACGCTGGGAAAGAAGTAACGCGAAGCACGGGATCGAGCGCAACCGGGAAGGAGAAAGCCGACGGAGAGCCGGTCTCCGTGGGCTTTCGATGGCTGGGTGGTTCCGCGCTCGCGTCTCGTTTCGGGACGCGCGCTCGTTTTTCGTGACGAGTGGGGGGAGCGATGAAGTCCTGTCATTGCAGCATCCTGGATGTGCGCGAGGAGCAGATCTACGAGCCCTCTGGGACGCTCGAGATTCGGCTCATCTGCAACATCTGCGGTCGCATTCTCGAAGCCCGTTCGGTTCCTCATGCGGCGGGTTCTCGGACCGACGATGAGGAAGGGCGCCAGCGCCCCGGGGCACAGTCGGTGTCCATGCAGTTCTGACCCGACGCCGTTCGAGCCTGCGTGATCGCGGACGAGATCGGGACGGTCTCCCGTTCTCGTTCCGTCGTTGCACGACCATGAAGCCACGCACGGTCGCGCCACCGCGGACCGTCCGTCGGCGTGTTCGTCACGACGGGGTCCGCCGTGACGAGAGCGCAACGCAATTCCAATCGCGGTTCGCAGCTTCGGGGCTCCGACCCCGCCAGTAGGATTCGGCGCCACGTAGCGGCAGGTCGGGACGCGACGTCTCGGCGAAGGAACGAGTCGCGCCCGATGTCGGCGGGACGGACCGACGCGCGCATCGAGGCCCGGCATCGCAGCCCGTCGAGCCAACGCGCGTGGCCGTCCATCGTCCCATCCGCAACGGCGTTCGGATCGCGATCGAGGGAGCGCGCGCTCATGAAACTCAATGTTCCGTTGCTCGTCGCCGTCGTGATCGTCGTCGGGGCGATCGCGTGGTTCGGTGGTCGAGCCTGGCTCGACGCGAGTGACGCCGCCGACCGCAAGGCTGTCGCGGTCGCGACGGCACGCGATGGCCTGACGAATCCACCGGATGGATCGGAAGCGCTGAAGCGCGCACGTGCCGGACTCGACGAGTTCCCCGACGATCCCGAGCTGCTGATGATCCAAGGGATCGCTCTGAACCGGCGAGGCCGGTTCACCGACGCCGAGGCCGCGCTGGAACGCGCGCTGCAGGGGACGACCGATCCGGCGGTCCGCGACGAGGCCGAGTACTACGTCGCCGTCGCGCGTTGCTCGCGCTACGTCGAGACGAAGGAACGCGCGGACTGGAATCTGTCGCAAGCCATCCTCGAGCGCGCGGTTGCCGATCCGTCCCGGGCCGGCCTCGCGCACGCACTGCTCGGGCGGGCGTTGACGGTGGCGGGCGCGTCGCAAGATCCCGCGGCCGCCTTGAAGCACGTGGAGGCCGCGCTGGCGGCGCCTGCCGGAGCCGATCCGGTCGATCGTGCGAAATTGACCGCCTTGGCCGAACAATTGCGTTCCCAGCTCGGTTCCTGAACTTTCCACTCCGTCGAGGTGCGAGATGCGTTTCGAAACGGTGATGCGCGCCGCGTGCATGTTCCTGATGTGTGCCATGGCCGCGTGCAGCGAGTCGCGCGAGGTCGTCGTCTACTGCGCGCTGGACCGCAACTACTCCGAGCCGATCTTGAACGAGTTCGAGCGGCGCACGGGGATCCAGGTGAAGGCCAGCTACGACGCCGAAGCGACCAAGTCGATCGGCTTGCGGCGGCGCGTCGAGGAAGAAGCGAGCCGGCCGCGCTGTGACGTGTTCTGGAACAACGAGATCCTGAACACGGTCGCGCTGAAGAAGCAGGGTCTACTCGACGTCTACCGAGCCAAGGCTGCCGAGGGCATCCCGTCCACGTTCGTCGACCCGGAGGGGCAGTGGGTGGGCTTCGCGGCGCGCGCCCGCGTGCTGATCGTCAACACCGAGTTGATCCCGGATCCCAAGGACTGGCCGAAGTCGTATCGCGACCTGATCGATCCGAAGTGGAAGGGCAAGGCGGCCATCGCCAAGCCGGTCGCCGGCACGACGATGACCCACATGGCCGCATGGTTCACGCGCCTCGGCGGAGAGGGCACGTGGAACTACATCGATGCGCTGTTTCGCAACGAGGTGATCTTCACCGCGGGCAATGCGGCCTCGATGCGCGTGGTCCGCGAGGGCAAGGCCGCGTTCGGCTTCACGGACACCGACGACTTCAACGAAGCCAAGATCGCCGGTTTCCCGGTGGCGGCGGTGTATCCCGACGACGGACCGGATGGACTCGGGACGCTGCTGATCCCGAACACCGTCTCGGTGGTGAAGGGCGCGCCGCATCGCGCGGAGGCGGAGCAGCTCGTCGAGTTCCTGCTCTCGGAGTGGGTCGAGACGACGCTCGCCCGTGCGAGCTCGGTCCAGATCCCGCTGCGGCCGGGCATCCAGGCTCCGCCGACGATCAAGATGCCAGGCCAATTCAAGGTCATGGACGTCGACTGGGAAAAGGTCGCCGAGGCCTTCACGAAGGAAGAGACGGCGGTCGCGAAGCGGTTCGTCACCGGCGATTGAGAGAACGTGAATCAATCCGAACGTGAATCAATCCGATGGATTCACGTTCTCGGCCTCATCAGGCGTTGCTCGGCGACGGCAGTCGCCGTCGGCATCTCGTGAGATCGGCCATGGATCCACTCCTCCAAGCGAGCGATCGATGCCCAGCCTTTGATCCGGCGAGCCGTCGTGCGCTCGCGTCGACCTCTTGCCGGTCAGTCGATCGCGATGCGTTCGCTGACGGCCGGCGGCGCGCCGGGCTCGAACGCCGCGACGACGGCGTAGAGGCGTCCGGCCGCGGCGTCACCGAGACGCGCGCGTTCGATCCGGACGTCGGCGCGCCCGCGCGCGTCCGTGCGGCCGCGCAGGTTCAGCAGCTCCAGCGAACGGAACAGCATCGGATCCGAACCGAGCGGTACGCGAAAGCCAGGCAGCTCGAGCGGCGGCTCGGCGCGCGGCGATAGCACGATCTGGAAGTCGGTATTCGCGCGGCCTTGCACCTCGAACGCGAGCGACGTCCTGTCGCCAGCGCCCAAACGCACGGCCACCGGTTCCGGCATTCGCGAGACCCCATCGCGGGTCGTCACCGGAGCCGCGAGACGCAGCGCGCTCAGCCCCTCGGCGACGATGCGTGCGACGTGCTCGTAGCCGCGCGCGGTCGGATGGTCGTCCTGCGTGAAGAACAGCGTCTCGTAGCCCTCGGCGGCGATGAGCGGCCGCATCGCCAGCGCGACGTCGATCAACGGAACGTCGAGGCGCGCTGCCACCTCGCGGGCGTTCGCATTCAGATCGAGGAACAGCGCGTTGCGCTCGGTCGCGTACGTCAACAGCACGGGTGCCGCGCCGTGTTCGCGGATCGCGGCCACGATCTTCTCCACGTGGGCGCCCACGCGAGCTCGCAGCGCTTCGCCGACGAGCGGCTCGAGCCCCGGAGTCGACGTCGCGACGATCCGTTCGACCCCGTTCTCCTCGACCCGGACCTTGTCGCCGCGTTCGAACACGCGTGGTGATCCCGTGTCCGGTTCGATGCCGCCGAGGTTCAAGCGAACGAGGCGCAGCAGGCGCACCACGCGCAGCGTCGTCCACCACGCCGGCGCTCCCGACTCGACGTCCGCGGCATCGAAGTTCCACGAATCGTTGAAGCCCACGAGCACGAGGACCAGCGCCGGGCGCACGCGCTCGAGGTATGCGGGCATCTGCGCGAGCAGCGCGCCGGAGTTGCGCCCTGGCACACCGAAGTTCACGACTCCGATCGCGCCGGCGTGAGGGTCGAGGCGCTGTTGGAGTTGCGCCGGGTACGAGAAGTTCGGCAGGACATGCAGGCCGAACGTGTGCGAGTCCCCGACACAGAGGATGGTCGTGCGGGCGCCGGTACCGCCTCCGCGCAAACCTCCGAGCAGGGGCGAAGCGACCCGCAGAGCGACCTCGAGCATGGCGATCGCGAGCACGCAGCCGAGCGTCAACGCGAGGCCTTTACGGACGAGGCGACGCGCGCTCGGAGTCATTTCTTGCGGGCCGGATCGTCGCCGGATGCTGGAGCGCTGCTTCCTGCGCCGTTGCCGCCTGGCCCGGCGGATTCGGGCCTCTTCCGCGGCGACTCGTTCCGCTTCGGAGCCTTGCGCGACGCGCCTCCGAGGTAGCCATTCTCTTCCGCGATGCGATTGAACTCGCTCGACAGGATCAGCGGCTCTTGCGCCGACGATCGCCCGAGAGCGGCGCGTTGCTCGGCGACGCGAGTCCGCAGGTCCAATTGATGCCGCCACGACCGCTCGAACCGCTCGGCTTCCACGGCGGACAGGTCGTTGCGCTCGGTCGGGTCCGCCGTGAGGTCGTACAGCCGGAACTCGGGGTCGCCGATCGCTTTGCCCGCGAAGTCGAGCGGCGCGTTCCGCAAGTCGTACGCGTAGGACTGCGTCTGCATGAACTTCAACCGCTGGTACGACGTCGCGAGGTGCTTGTCGTAGACGCCCTCGTCGACCCACTCCCCGGCGGCGTTCTGGACCTTCGGGAGGTACGTCAGCTCGGCGATGATCGGGAGGTCGCGCAGAGGTTCGGGGTCTTCGCCTCGCAACAGTGGCGCCAACGACTCGCCGAAGCACTCAGGTTCGGCCGGCAGTCCACAGAGATCGAGCAGCGTCGGCATGAGGTCGATCAACCGCACACCGTTCTCGATCACGCGCGGTGCGATCCCGGGACCCGCGATCACCAACGGGATGCGCAGCGTCTCTTCATGCAGATTGACGCGGTGGCCCTTGTTCCCGTGTTCGAAGAATTCCTCGCCGTGGTCCGCGGTGACGACGACGAACGTGTCGTCCGTCAGCCCGAGCGCGTCGAGCTTCGCGAACAGCCGTTTCAGATGATCGTCGACGAACCGGATCTCCGCGTCGTAGCAGCCCTTCACGTACGCGAGGTCCTCGGCCGTCATGTCCGGCGCGATCGCCGGATTGGTGAAGAAGTTCGAAACGTCGAGCTTGCCGCGGTAGCCCTCGGTGAAGCGCGCGACGTACTCCTTCGGCGCCATGTAGTCGAAGTGGACGTCCCAGTGGTGCAAGAACAGGAAGAAGGGCTTGCTCGCGTCACGCGACTGCAGGAACTCCTCGGCGACCGCGGTGGTCTTCGGCGCCGTGATGACGCGGTGTGACTCGTGTTCCGCCTGCGCGGCATTCGTGCGCGTCAGCGAGACGCCGCAGTTCACGTAGGTACGGAACCCCCGGTCGAATCCGAACTGCGAGTCGAGGTAGAGCCCGCCGTACGCGCCGGCAGTGTCGTACCCGGCGCGTTGGAACTCCTCGGCGAGCAGTCTGCGCTTCGGGTCGAGCGGTGCGAAGTCGACGATCACGCCGTGCATGTCGTTCGGCATGCCCGTCATCAGCGCCATGTGCGACGGCAGCGTCCACGACGTCGTCGAGTGCGCGGTCGCGAACCGAGCGCCGCGGGCCGCCAGCGCGTCGATCGCCGGCGTCGTGGGCTTCGGGTAGCCGTAGCAGCCGACGTGGTCGTACCGCAGCGAGTCGATCGAGATCAGCACGACGTTGAAACGCTTCGGCTCACGGACGAAGAACCACCAGGCGGCGAACACGAGCAAGCCGAGGCAACCGGCGACGGCTGCCTCGACTTTCCAGGTCGACTTGCGCGGTGCCGCGGTGTCGTCGGTCATCGATTCACTTGCGGACCCAGCCGAGCAGCGTGATCAGCTTCTCCGGCGTGTCCGCGTGGTTTGCCTTGATCTTCAGATTGCCGCGGAAGTACTTGGCGTCGAGGTCCTTCGCGGTCGTCACGTCGATGCGGTATTCGACGCCCTCGGTGATCGTCACGATGTCGACCTTCAGCTTGTCCTTGTGCGCCGACTCGACGTCGACACCCGTCACCACGTAGGGCACCGCGGGATTCAGGTTCTTGATCGTCAACGAGCGCGTGCGCTCCTCGCCGAACTTGATCACCTGGAAGTCGAGCTTCTCCTTGTTGTTCGCGCTGCCCGAATCGAACACCACCTGTGACTTGATGTTCGCGTAGATCGGCACGCGGATCGACTTGAGCTTCGCATCGGTCGTGTTCGCGACCAGCGTCGTGCTCTGGTAGCCGAGCGGCGCGGTGCCCTTGATCGTGACGTCGAAGCGAATGGCCTTCTGGTTCGCGGGCGTGGTGATCAACTCGGTCTTGACGTCGATCCACTCCGGCTTCTGTTCCCAGCCGGTGATCTCGAGGTTTTCGACGCGGGACAGCACGCCGGTCGCGCTGACGGTCTTCTCCTCGCCCTTCACCAGTTCACCGAACTGCAGCAGGTTGGGTTCGAGTGCGAGCGGCATCACCACGTTCGCCCGCAGCGACAGCCGCAGCGCGGGCTGCTTGTCGTCGGACGAGATCACCATGATGATCTTCTCGAGCTGATGCGTCGGTTGGCCCGCCGAGTTGAACTCGATCGAGACTTCGCACGTCTCGTCCGGCGCCAACGTGTGCAGCGCCTTGCCGAGCGGGAGCTTCTTCGGGTCGATCACCTCGCCGCTCTTCGTCTTCAGGAACGCCACCGTGCAGCCGCAGGTCGGGTTCACCGAACGCACTTCGATCGGCTCCTTGCCGCGGTTGCCGATCGTGAACGTGTGCGGCTTCACCTCGCCCTGCAGGATCTCGCCGAAGTCGACCGACGGTTCCGGCGAGTAGATCGACGCATCCGGGTTCACCGCGTACGGATTGGCTTGGTCCGGAAGGGGCGTCGGAACCTGTGGGGTTCCGGGGATCTGCCCGAACGCGGCGACGGAACACGTGACGGACAGCAGCAGCGTGCTGGCGAAACGATGCGCGGGGGACGAGGAAACGGACATCTTCGGCACTCCTTCGATCTCGGTTTTGGCCATCGGCTCGGCCGCGCGTCGCGGGAGGCAGAACACGCTCCACGCGGACGGCCGCCGATGTACACGCCCGAACGGGCCGGGCGTCAAGGGATTCGGGTGCGGCGAGGTTGCGCGAGACCAACTCACGAGCCACCGCCGGTGGGTGGCGTGGCTTCCGCCGGTTTCGTCACCCACGCTTGGAACGGGACGATCTTGTCGGGCATCAACGGGCTGTCGCTCTTCAGCACCAGGCTGCCGCGGAGCGACTTCGCATCGGTCGGCGCGGACAGCGTGACGTTGACGCGATACGAGCGCCCGGCCTCGACGACCTCGATCGCCGCCTTCACGCAATCGGCGCGCTTGGCGTCGACGCGGGCTTCGACCAACTGCACGGGCTGGGACGCGCCGTTCTCGACGCGGATCGTGCGCTCGTGCGTCGAGCCCGCGGCGATGGGTCCGAAATCGAGGATCTCGCGCTGGCTCGCGTCACCGGTGTCGATGCGCACCGGCGACTTCACCGTCACGGCGCATTGGATCGGGATGCGTGCGAACGTCGGGTGCGTCGTCGTCACTTGGAAGGTCGGTTGGAGGTAGCCGATCGGCGCGTCACCGCGCAGAGTCAGAGTGACGTCGAAGCCGTCCTCGGTGCGCGTCCATTTCGGCTCGAGGTAGGGCGGAACTTCGGCGAAGTCGACGAGTTCGACGTTCGCCATGCTCGGATCGGGCTTCAGGTGCACGGTCCTGGTGACGGATTCGCCGCGGGTGATTTCGCCGATGACGAGCGGTTGCGGTTCGACGACGAACGCCTTGACCAGATTGACTTCGATCTCGAGCACCAGTTCCGAGTTCAGCGGGTCGTTCGAGACCACGCGGGTTTGCTTGCGCAAGCGCGTGGCGGGTTGCCCGGCCGAGACGAATTGGAGTTCGACCTGGCAGCCTTGCCCGGGGGCGAGGGTCAGCACGGTGCCCGCGGCGGCCGACGCGGCGACGTCGATCGGGCTGCCGCCGAGATCGAGGACCCGCGCGAACGTACAGCCGCACGTGGTCTCGATCCGACGGATCACGAGTGGCGCCGTGCCGTCGTTCCGGATCGGGAAGGCGACCGTTCGTTCCGCCCCGAGCATCATGTCGCCGAGGTCGAGGAAGGTGCGGTCGGACGCGATCTTCGGACCATCCACGGGAGGAAGCGACGGCGACGCGGCGGGCGGCGTCGCGACCGGTTGGTTCAGCGGGGGCGCCGCGGGCTCCGACTCGCGCGCCGCGTTCGGCTCGTCGCCACAGCCGACGAGCAGGGCCAAGCCCAACAGCCAGCCGCGGCGACCGGTCGGGACTCGAGCCACTCGTGCCAAAGGACGAACGCTACGCGACATACGAGAACCCATGAAAGCCGAGGATCCGGCCGGAGTCGGCCGGGATTGTACAGCCGGAGGGAAAACTCCGAGGCCATTCCGAACCGCGCACGGAGGCGCGCCGTCGAATCCACGATCGGCGAGCCACCCGCACCAAGACGAAGATCCAAGTTTTTTCCGTCCAGACACATGCGAGATGCCGGACAGAGTGGGATCATCCGTCGTAGCGGCTTCAAGCCACTCCGATCGCAGCGCCGAAACTCGCCTCCTTGAAGCTTCGCTCGGGTGCGGGCTAACCTCGGTGGTCTCGAGCCTCATCCCGACCTTTGGAAGGATCATCGCGTTATGGCAAAGATGGCGCAAAAGGCGACCGAACAGGGTGCCGCCGGCAGCACGTGGACGATCAGCGGCCTCATCCTGGTCGTCGTGGCGGGCGGGCTGTTCTACCTGTCGCAGGATTTCGGCGAATCGACGCCGGCCAACGCGACCACGGGCGTCAAGGCCGTGGTGCCGGTCGCGGTCGCGGCCGAGGACACGCGTGAAAGCGCCGCGGCTCCCGACGAGGAGATGTCGGCCGAGCTGTCGAAGTACACCGACAAGAACGGCGTGACGCACTACGTGAAGCGCGACCCGGTCAAGTCCGTGACGCCGGATGGAACGACGACCTACTGGACCGCGGAGGTCAAGGTGTCGAACATCGCGATGGCGCAGGACAAGATGAAGACGCCCGACGCGGCCAAGGTTCGCGATCGCAAGCTGAAGATGCCGCGCCTGCAGCGCGACGCGACGTCCGGCAAGTACGTGACCGGCAAGAACCGCAACCAGAACACGCAGACGACGGCGCCGAGCAACGGCGACGGCAAGAAGTAAGCCTGCGACGCGTTCGATACGCCGGCCCGATCGGAGTGCATTCCGGTCGGGCCGGCGTGCTTTGCACCGCGGATCGGCGCGCTTCGCGAGGTTCACGGGTGTGCGCGCCTCGGAATCCCTCGCTTCGAGGAGCTGATTCCCAGCCGAACGCACAAGGTGCCGCCTCGGACACCTGGTGTCGGATCGAGTCCGTTCGAGAGTCGTCGCGGTACGCGACGACACTCGAACCGACACGATCCGACACCAGGTGTCCCAGGCGGCACCATGTTCGGTCGGCGGGGAATCAGCACCACGAAGCGAGGGATTCCGAGGCGCGCCCACCCCAGAAACTCGCGAAGCCCGCCG
>JBPOIU010000098.1:0-45101 GCA_052034255.1 Planctomycetota bacterium
CCCGCGCTGGGAGGCCGTGAATCTCATGAATTGGGCCCCCGCGGCGTCGGAACGGCTGCGAACGACGATCGCTTCGTGTCTGGAGAATCCGGTCGCTCCGCGACCGGAGAGCCTCACCGACTCTTTCCATTGAGTCGCCTCGGCCATCCTCCTCGCGCTCGCCGTTCTCGCTCGTTCCGCCGCTCGCGGGGGTTCTTTCACGGCCTCTGAGTCGGACATCGCATCACTGCGGCATAGGGGCCGCACTCCTTGGCCGATCGGGCCGATCGCGCGCTGCGATCGTGCGGGAGTCTAGGACGGACGAGTGGTTTTCGGCGGTTGCCTGCGGAAAACGAAAGGGAGTTGCGGGCGTGGTGCGGGGCGCGGCCCGAGTGGAGGAGGCTCCGGTTGCCGTCGCTTCGCTCGGCGACCTTCGGCTGGTGCTGGTCGGGCACTTCCTGACGCGGGTCGTGATGGCCGCGCGGGTGGCTTCATTGCGGAGTGTCGTTGGGTCGGAGTCGCGATGGAGGGACTCGATCACGAATGCGCTTCCCTATCTCGCCCCCACTGCGATGCCGACATCGTCGATCCACGCCTTGCCGCCTTGAACCTCCACGCGGATCCAACCGCGCACGCCCAACTCGCTCGTGAACGGGGCCAAGCGGTCTTTGGATACCTCGAGGTCGACGTCCATCCACGCTTCGGTCGACGGCACCGTCCGCGTCGTGAGCTCGGCCCACCGCGGCGCGGGATCCTCGACGCGGCTTGCCGCGATCGAGAGCCGGAGAGTCGCGCCCTTGTCGACGAAGACCTTCGCGCGCGCATGCCACGCACCTTCGATCGACAACAGTTCCGCGGCGGGACTGGTCGCGCTTGCGGGGCGCTCCGTTCCGTCGAAGCGCAGTGATCGCGATCCGCGCCAGGCGAAGCGATCGAACGTGATCGCGCCGATCGGCTCGACCGCCCAATGCGGAGGGAAGAGCGCGAAGGACCGCCCCGCATCGATCTCCGCATCCGTCGGGGCGAGTTCGAAGCCTCCGTTGTCGAACGCGTCGTCGACGAGGGCTCGATCCTCGGGGTCGAGGTCCGCGTCGAGTTCCGGTGACGGAACGTCGAGCGGCACGACGAGGAGTTCGGGGCGCGCTGCGCCCGCCGAGCTCGGAACTTCGGCGACGAGCTCCGTGAGCGCACCTCGACGTTTGCTGCCCACTTCGTAGAGGCTCCACGCCGCGGCGCTGCCGGCGGGAAGCACTTCGACGGAGCGGCCCATCTCGTCGACGTGCGGCGGACTCGCATTTTGCGTGGATGCCACGAGCAACAAAGCGCGCGTGCCGCCGTGCTGCGTCCAGCGGCCGTTCGTCGCTGGATTGGCCGCGCGGACCGCGTCCAGCGGCATCAGTTCGATGTGATCGAGCACGAGTGGCGCGTCGGTCGCTTCGAGTTCGATGTCGACGAAGCCGGCTTCATCGGCCATCGCCACGAGGCCCGTGAAGCGGGCCGCATCGGTCGCTTCGAGCCGCGTCTTCGTCGTACCGACGCGCAGAGTGCCCGACCCCCTCGCATGAGCCGCAACGACGAGCCAGATCGAGCCCGGCGCGGCGCGCATGCGTTGCGTGATCGCGCCTTGCCGATCGAGCCTCACCGCGGTGGTCCCGCAATCCGCGAGTGGTCCTGTCGGACTCGCGCCACGCGCGGTCCATGCCGCCGGCTTCGCGCCGTCCCAATCCTCGAGGCCGCCGTTCAAGAGCGCGCTGCGGCGCGGTTCCGAGAGTCGACGAAGCACGTTGCGCGAGAACGTCTCGATCGTCGTGAAGCGGCCAGCCGCGTGCCCCATCAGCGTCGGCCAACCGCCGCTGCCGACGTTGACGACCGTGCCGGGACCGTGGTGGATCGTGACCGCCGTCA
The DNA here is from genome assembly GCA_052034255.1 of Planctomycetota bacterium. Classification (GTDB taxonomy): domain Bacteria; phylum Planctomycetota; class B15-G4; order B15-G4; family JADJEK01; genus JADJEK01. The sequence continues at coordinate 1,885 of JBPOIU010000098.1, forward strand.
TGCCCTCTTGAGCCGGCGCCGCCGCGAGGACGAGCGCGTCCGCCGGCGAACCGCTCGACCGACTCACGAGGATGCGGTCGTTGATGCGCTCGGCGTGAACGCCGTCGACCTCGCCGCACGTGGCGATCGCGCGGATGGCGGCCCCGCCGTACGGAATCATCTCGTCACCGAAGTGTTCGAGCGCCTGCGCGTCGAGACCTTCGAACGCCCAGTGCGTCGGCGCGGCGACGCGATAGCCGCCGTAGCCGTCGTCGAGGGGATACCGACCGACGACTCCGCCGAACGGATATCCGGACGGCGCCCAGCTCGCGTCCAGCGAAGTCGCCCACGACGCGTGTCGCCACGCGGCTCCGAACGTTGCGTTCTCGGGCTCGAGGACCGGGGGCCACGCCCATTGCGTCGTCACGTCGCGCGCGCCGCCCGGCGGCGGATCGCGCAGCCACGGATCTTCGCGAGCGTCCTTCGCGCAGAGGATCGTCGTCGGCGTCTCGAAGCGGATCTGCCAATAACAGGTGTTGCCGCCCAACACGAACAAGCGGCCGCCGTTCCCGACGAACTGCGCGACGCGCTGTCGCATCGCGCGCGTCCAGTACTCGTGATGGCCGAGCAGCACGAGCAGATCCACGCCGTGAAGCGCCGCCGCGTCCGCATGCAGATCGACGTCGGCCACGCAGCGAAGGTCGAAGCCCTCGCGCTGCATCCACTCGATCACGTGCGGCAATCCTTGGATGCGCACCGATCCGGGCGAGTCGGGATCCGACGGGCGCAGCATCGACACGCGCGTGCTGCGCTGGCCGTAGCGACTCGGATACAGGCTCGCGCCGCCCCACGCGTTGTACGCCTGCGCGGTGATGAACGGCACCAGGACGGCGATCCGCGCGGCCGGTTCGCCGGGCGCGGGCAGCACGACGAATGGGAGCTCCGCGCGGATCGGCGTCGCGTCGCTCGCCTCCGACAATCGCGCGAACCACAGGCCCGCCGCCCACGTCGACGGCACGCGCTTGCGCAGAGCGACGGGAATCCGCGCACCGCCGACGACCGCGTCCTCGGGCAAGGTCGGTGGCGTCAGTCCGTCGACGGCGTCCTCGGCGACGACCTGTTCACTCGCGCCGACGTGGACCCAGCGAACGACGCACTGCGGCTGGAGTCCCGCGATGTGAAGGACGAGTTCCTCGCCGCGGCGGACACTCGGCCACGCGGCGTAGCCTTCGAGCGCCGATGGCGCGAACGGCACCACAGCGCCGGGCGGCGTCTCGTCGTCCTCGTGCGTCGGGATTTGGGCCGCGGCCGTTCGCGCGAGAGCGATCACGCAAAGCGCGAGCGCGAGACGCAGCCGAGTCCGTCGACGCGAAAGCATGGGCATGGCGAGCGACCCCCGGCGCGCGAAGGCCACGACGCTACTTCGCGAAGCTGTTGATCGTCGCGCGCTTCTCGTCGACGGGGCTGGGTCGAGGCGGTGTTCGACTCGCAATACACATCGAGTCACACGTTCGATTCGATCGCGCTCAGCTTGCGGGCTTTCCGAGTGGTCAGAGTTCGACCTCGACTCGCGCGCCCGCTTCGATCCGTGACTCGAACGCGCGCTCGGAGTTCGGCCCGTTCCACAGTTCCACGCGAACGGCCCCCGGTACCAGTCCTTCCATCTCGACTGCACCGCCTTCCAGGACTTCGATGGCCGTCGGATCTTGAACACCGCGACGGAGCGTGAGATAGCGCCCAGCGTCGTGATGCCAGAGTCGCACTCGGCTCGTGCTTCCCGACGCGACTTGCCACGCCGAGACGCGGACTGCGAGCACACCGGGCTCTTCGAGGCGGACCGCACCGAGATCGCAAGTCCGATCGGGCGCCAAGACCACGGTGGGCACGAGTGCGGTGCACTTGCCGGCACCGTCCCACATTTCGATCCGGTACTCCCCGGGCATCAGACGTTCGATCTCGAACACGCCTTCGTCGTCGGTGCTCCCGAACAACACAGCGTCCGAGCCGGGCCCCGTGCTCGACAGACCCAGCGCGAGCCGGAAGGGCCCGGACACGGCCTCGGCCTTCGTATTGAGCACGCGCATTCTCAATGCAGCCGTCTGCGCGATCGACGCGCAATCGCCCACCAACACGATGGTCGAGTTCGAGTCCCCCTCTCCGCGGGCCAAGGACTTGCCCTCGTGGGAAAGCTCGAGGCGCACCCGGCCCGCGACGCTCGACGCCACGGTCCCTTGGCCCGGGTACGACCTCCACTCGATGGAGCACGACTCCGACACCGCAACGGTGTCCAAGCTCGTGACCGTCATGGTCACCAGCGATCGCGGGTTCATGAGGACATCCCCAGAGAATCGATTCGCCGTGCCGCGCGTCGCTCGAGGCCGCGACTCGATCGGTTCGCGGCGATCGGGGAGTCCCGCGATGGAGAACTCGATCCGCTCTGCGCGGGACAATCGGACTTCGAGCGCATCGACCCGAGATGGCAAGGCCACTTCGACTCGCGAGTAGCCCTCGACACCGAGGATCTCGACCGTCACGGGTTCGTCCTGAACGACATGGACGACGCACCGACCCTGCGCATCGGTGCGCGCTTCCGATGACGTCGCGAACGTGCGTCCCGTGTTCGCGGACACCCACTGAGCTCGAATCGGCCGAACGAACGCGTCCTGGATGGGAGATGTGCTCGTGCGATCCACGACCGAGAGCGTCATCGCACGACTGTGCGGCAATCGAATCTCGACGCCCGACCGATGCTCTCCGGGCGCCAGTGCGGGGATCACGATGGAGTTCCCGACGAAGCCGCCCATGGCGACGACGCGTAATGCGTACGTCGCTGGCGCGCTCGCGATGACGAACTCGCCGCTCTCGGACGTGCGTACCGGCGTGTCCCCGAAGGTGGATGCGTACGCCCCGACTTTTTCCATCGTGATGCCGACCCCATTCGCCTGGACGATCGCACCGACGACGGGATTGCCGGCGTGGTCGATGACGCGACCGGACACCGTCGCGATCAGCAACGGCTCGATCGTCACGAGCACTTCCCCGTTGTTTGGCGTGCCAACCGGCTCCTGAACCGAAGTCGTGAGGAACCCCTGCTTCGAAAGGTGAGCGACGCCGCCGCGTGGCCACGAACGCACTCGGATGCGGCCGAGCTCGTCCGACTTCGAATCGGCCGTGTCGTCTCCGCCCAGTCGATTCCTCATGGCGACATCGAGGAACTTCAGATCGACACCGGAAATCGGTGAGCCGCCCGGGTCGGCGACACGCAATGAGATGCGGAGTGAACCGTCGGTGCTGTCGCCCTCCTCGCGAACATCCGGATCGACGGTCGTCCGCTTGGGGTCGGTCGAGACGTCGTCCGCGTGATGCTCGGCGACAGAGGCCGGGAGCGACACGGGCACGACCTGGGCGGCATCCTCGATGTGCGCGAGATAGGCGAGGACGATGAACCCTGTGAGGACGACCGCCAGCACCACCCAAGCCCGCGACGTCATGTCCCTCTCCCGCGCTCCTCGTCCCCCACGGACGATCCCATCGACGCTCGCCCTACCCCTCCCCGCGCCCGCTCGCTTTCTTGACTCGCGGCTCGTTCGCCGACCGCGCGCGCCATGCGGCTTTCACGGCCACCGGGATCGGCGCGATCTTGCCGTCGTGGCCCGCGGCGCGGTTCGCGGCTTCGAGTGCGGGGAGCGCGAGGTCGAAGCGCTTCGACTCCTGATCGCACGAGTCCTTCGTCGTCGGATTGAACGTCAAGCACGCGAGCGGCTTGACGTCGAACGGCAGCGCGCACGTGAAATCCTGCTCGAGGAACGGACAGGTGTAGAGCCGCGCCTCGTGCGCCTTCGCGAGGCGATAGCGCGCGATGACCGCGTCGACGCGATGCAGCAGCGCGTCGCGGCGGCGCGCGGGCAGCGTCGCCAGATGGTCGGCGATGTCGGTGGCTTCGATGCGCAGGATGCGTTGCGCGTTGTAGGCCTCGGTGCAGCACAAGCCGCAGCCGGTGCACGAGCGCACGTTCTTCTGCACGCGTTCGACGTGCTCGATCAACGGGCGGCGGAAGTTCGACGACGAGCGCGGGGTTTGGCGCATGCGAGGCGGAACTCTATCGCGGCGCGCGCGAGTTCGCTGCGGTGCATCCTCGACTCGTCGTTGCGAGTGAGGCGATGGTTCAGCGCCGCATCGACGCGACGAACTCCGCACGCTGTTCGAAACTCGCGCGGTCGGTGATGCCCGCGAAGCCCTCGGCGATCAGGATCTGACCGACGATGCTGCCGAGCGTGTTGCCCGGGCCGGGCAGCACGATGCGTTGCGGGCCGAACTCGCGCAGCGCGACGCGCACGCTGGCGTCGAAGTCGAACGGAGTCGTGACCTGCGTGCCGAGCGTGTACGCGCGCAACGCGTCGACGTCGGTGTCCCACGGCGAAAAGCGCGCGCCACGGCCATCGACCAGCGTCACGCGCGGCGCGCGGAAGGCCAGTCCTTCGAGGCGGCGCGCCGCGGCGGTCGCGACCGGCTCGACGAAGCGCGTGTGGTACGGGCCGTGTTGCGCGAGCTGCAGCGGGAACGCGTTCTTGCCGAACTTCGTCGGCGGCAAGCTCGCCATGCCGTGCGCGATCCCGGCGTCGGTGCCGGCGAGGACTTCGAAGCCGCCGAGGCGGATCGAGCGCAAGAGCTCGCCGTTCGACCGTTCGAGCACGTCGGCGACGGCCGCGACGCGCGCCGCATCGACGCGCCAATCGTCGCCGACGATCGGGAACAGGAGTTGGCCGCCGCCGTGGCTCGACTGAAATGCTTCCTGCTCGAGCGCCATCGTCTGGACCAAGCGAAAGCCATCGTCGAACGACAACGCGCCGCCGACGGCAAGCGCCGTGTACCAACCGAGCGAGTTGCCGCCGACCGCGACCAGCCGATGCGTCGACGCGGCGATCTCCGCGTCCTGCATCGTCGCGACGTAGATCAACGCCGACACGTTCGCGGGCGCGAGATGCAGGGCCGGCTTGAACGACGGCGCGCCGTCGAGTTCGGTCAGCGGCGCGAGGCCGAACTCGTCCCGCAACGCATCCGCGCGCTGCGTGAACGGATGCGCACGATCGAGCGTCCCCAGCGATGCGGCCGTGTACGAGCCTCGTCCCGGGCAGAACAACGCGGCGCGAAGAGTGGACGTCGTCATCGGCCGAGCACCTCGAGAGCCGCCGCGACGATGTCGGCTTCTTGCACCAAGACCGTGTTCGCCGCGGCGCCGAGCGGCACGTAGCTGTCGGCGGCGCGGACGGAGCTCACCGTCGCGTGGACTTCGTGCTCGACCAAGTCGGCGACGATCGCATCCGCGACTCCACCACCGGTCGCGCGACATTCGTCGACGACGAGCACGCGGCCGCATTCGTTCGCGTGCGCGCGGATCGCGGAGAACGGCAGCGGATTGAGCCAGCGCAGGTCGAGCACGCGGACCTTCGCGCCACGTTCGCGCTCGATCGCACGCGCGGCGCGCAGCGACAGCCGGACGCCGTTCGCGTAGCTGACGAGCAACAGATCGAACGCGTCCTCGCCGTAGATCCCGACTTCGCCGGGCAGCAACGCGTCGCCGGGCGGCGGATAGTCGAACAGCCACGCGCCGTCGTTCGCGTCGTGGAGGTCGCGCTCGTGGTAGAGCGCGATCGGCTCGAGGAACACGACGACGCGGCCGCACTCCTTCGCCGTCGCGATCGCGCCGCGCAAGAGGCGCACGGCGTCGTCGCCGCGCGCGGGGACACACAACATCAAGCCCGGGATGTCGCGCAACGCGCCGATCGAGTTGTCGTTGTGGAAATGGCCGCCGAAGCCCTTTTGGTACGCGAGCCCTTGCAGCCGCACGACCATCGGGTTCTGGAATTGGCCGTTCGAGAAGAACGCCAGCGAGCACGCTTCGCCGCGCAACTGATCGAGCGCGTTGTGCAGGTACGCGAGGTATTGGATCTCGGGGATCGGCAACAGTCCGATGTGCGCCGCGCCTTGCGCGATGCCGAGGATCGTCGTCTCGTCGAGCAGCGTGTCGAAGCAGCGCGAGACGCCGAAGCGCTTTTGCAAGTCGGCCGTGACGTAGTAGACGCCGCCCTTCTTGCCGACGTCTTCACCGAACGCGATCAACTCGGGGCGACGCAAGAACTCGTCGTGCAGCGCGGCGTTGACGTGCGCCGCCAGCGTGCGCTTCGTGTTGCTCGTCTGCTGTTCGGGCAGCTTCCCGTCGAACAGCGCACTGCGTGCTTCGGGCGCGACGGTTCCGGTCGCGGATGCGCGCACCGCTTCCGCGTCGAACTGGAACAGCGGCGCCATGACTTGCTCGCGCGTGGTCAGCTTCGGCCGTGCGCAGGCTTCGTCCATGACCGCGAACACGCGTTCCTTCGCGCTGGCCCAGATCGCGCGCAGGCCGTCCGCGGTCGCCGCGCCGGTCTCCAGTAGGCGAGCCGCCGCGAGCGCCAGTGGATCGCGGGCTTCGTCGCGCTCGATGTCGGCGACGGCTCGATAGCCGGTCTCGACGTCGGTCCCGGCGTGGCCGAACAGGCGCACGGTGCGCAGATGCAAGAAGACGGGAACGCGCCGCGCGCGGCAGAGGTCGATCGCGCGGGCGCAAGCGTCGTAGATCGCGTCGATCGAGCCTTCGGCCTTCACGTACTCGAGGCCGGGCTGCGTCGAGAACGTCTCTTCGATCCAGCCGCGCGGAGTCGCGACGGAGATGCCGATCTCGTTGTCCTCGCACAGGAACAGCACGGGCACGGGCGAGCCGCGCTTGCGCGAGTAGCGCGCGGCGTTGAACGCGCATTGCGCCGTGGCGTGGTTCGCGGACGCGTCGCCGAACGACGCCATCGCGATCGCGTCGTGCGGCAATCCGGTATCGACGCCGTTGCGCCGCGCGATGCCGAGCGCGACGGCGAGGCCGACCGCTTTCGGGAGGTGCGACGCGATCGTGCTCGTCTGCGGCGGGACCCACAGCGGTCGGCTGCCCCAGACTTTGTGCCGCCCGCCGCTGATCGGATCCTCGGCGGAAGCGGCGAACGACAGCAGAGTGTCGAACACGGGCGTGGAGCCGGGGAGCTGCCGCGCGCGCGCCATCATCAGTCCGCCGGAGCGGTAATGGAGGAAGCACGGATCGTCGATGCGCAGCAGCGCGCCGACACAGGCGTTGGCCTCGTGGCCCGAACTGCCGATCGTGTAGAAGCTGCGATTCGTCTTCTTCAGCTCACGCGAAGCGACGTCGAGCAACCGCGACAGCGCCATGTCCTCGAACAGGGCGCGCGCCCGCCGAGCATCCAGCCGCGAGCCCGGCACGAGCGGCGCGTCGTCGGCGAGGAGCGCCACGACGTCGCATGCGGCGGCAAGTTGCCGCTCGAAGCGCTCTTGAACGAGTTCGACGCGAGTCTTCGCCGCTGCGCTCATGGAATGGGGTCCGGTCCGACCGATCACCAGAAGGCGCGCAGTGTTCCCGGGCGAATGTCCGTGTCAACCCGATCCCTGCGATCCCTGGTACTCTTCGGCCCTACCTCCCGCCCGAAGGATCCATGACGTGCGCAGCCTGAAAGCCCTGGCGCTTGCCGCGCTCCTCGCCGTCGTGGTCCAAACCGCGACCCCGCGCGCCTCGCTACCCGAGGACACGACCGCAACGCCGGCCGCGCCTGCCTCGAAGTCGGCGGCCGCGGTCGTCGACGACAAGGGATTCGACTCGCTGACCGGCGACCGCATCAAGGCGCACATCGACAAACTCACGTCCGATGAGTTCGAAGGCCGTGGCGCGGGAACCGAAGGCGGGATGCTCGCGCGCGACTTCATGGAACGCGCGTTTCGGAACTTGGGCCTGAAAGAAGCCGGCACCGAGGGCTTCCGCCAACCGTTCCGCACGAAAGGCCGCGGCCGCTCGAAGTCCACCGATCTCGATCTCTGCAACGTGATCGGCGTGCTGGAAGGTTCGGATCCCGAACTGAAGAAGCAATACGTCGTGATCGGCGCGCACTACGACCATCTCGGACGGCGCAACGGAAGCATCTACCCCGGCGCCGACGACAACGCGTCCGGCTCGGCGGCGCTGATCGAAGTGGCGCGCGCCTTCACGCTCGGCGAACACCCGAAGCGCAGCTTGCTGTTCATCGCGTTCGACGGCGAAGAGATCGGATTGCTCGGCAGCCGCCAGTTCGTGAAGTCCCCCACGGTGAAGGACGAAGCGATCGTCGCGATGCTGAACATGGACATGGTCAGCCGTGGCCCCGACGGCGATCTATGGCTTTCCGGCATTTCCGAGAGCTCGGCGATGAAGGCGGCGGTCGAAGCCGCGGCGCCGCTCGCCGAGTTGACGCTGCACTTCGAACACGACCGCGAATGGCGCCAGTCGAGCGACCATGGCCCGTTCGCGGACGCCGGCATCCCGTTCCTCTATTTCGGCGTGCCCGATCACGAGGACTATCACAAGCCGACCGATACTGCCGACAAGGTCAACGCGACGCTGCTGCAGCGCGCCGCCCGCGTCGTCTATCTGACGGCCAAAACGGTCGGCAACGCCGACAGCCCGCCCGAATTCGGCGAGTGAATCGCCACGCTCCGAGGTCGATCCGAATGAGTCTGCGCGCTTTGCCCACACTTCTGGTCGTGTCGTTGGCCGCTCTGTGCGGGTGTTCGAAGGACGAACCCACAGCGCCGCCGACGCCACCGACGGCCAAGCACCTGCTGTTGATCACGGTCGACACGCTGCGCGCCGATCGCCTGCACTGCTACGGCGGTCGCGACGGCGCGAGCCCGGCCATCGACAAGCTCGCCGCCGAAGGCGCCGTCTTCGCCGATTGCCACGCGCCGATGGGCATGACGCTCGCGTGCCTGACGACGCTGATGACGTCGAAGTACCCCGACGAAACGGCGGTCACGAACAACACGTTGAAGCTCGATCCGGGCGAGAACACGCTCGCCGAGCGCTTGACCGCCGCGGGCTTCCGCTCGCGCGGCTTCGTGACGAACGGCGTGCTCGCGCACAACCGTTCCGGCATCGATCAAGGCTTCACCGGCGGCTACGAGCCGAACGACAACGAGAGCTACATCGCGACGAAGGTCCGCGGCATCCTCGAGAACGACTTCGGCAAGAGCCCGAACCAGCGCGAGTTCATGTGGGTCCACTTCATGAACCCGCACCAGCCGTACGACCCGCCGCCGAAGTACATGAAGCTGTTCGATCCGGACTACAAGGGCACGATCGACACCAAGCCCGAGACGATCGACGGCATCTTCGTGAACAAGACGAAGCTCGCGCAGCGCGACCTCGACCACATCCTCGCGATCTGGGACGGTCAAGTGCGGTTCGTCAGCGACCTCGTCGGCAGCCTGATGGACACGCTGGCGAAGGCGGGGCTCGACAAGGACACGTTGGTCGTATTCACCGCCGATCACGGCGAGGACCTCTACGACCACAACGCGTACTTCTATCACGCGAACTCGCTGTACCGGTCCGTCACGCACGTGCCGCTGATCTTCCGCCAAACCGGCGTGATCCCGCCCGGCCGCTCGAACGACGACTTGATCGAATTGGTCGACGTGATGCCGACGATTCTGTCGCGCTTGGGCGTTCCGATCGCGCCCGACGAGAACCCGGGGACTTTGCCGCGCGGCACTGACCTGACGCCCGCGATCTTCGGAACCGGCCGGGTCGATCGCCTGCCCTACGCATTCAGCCAGCTCGAATCCGAGACGTACGGCATCCGCAACAAGAACTGGTTCTACGTCGACAACCCGAACGACTACATGCCGGTCTCGGTGCCGAAGGAAGGCAAGTACCCGATCGCGCGGCGCGAGCTCTACGACGCGAAGGCCGACGCGCGCGAGCAGACGAACATCGTCACGCAGCGCGAGGACGTCGCGAAGAACATGCTCGAGCAGCTGAACCGCTGGAAGGCCGGTCTGAAGAAGGGCACCAAGCTCGCGCAGACGATGACGAAGCAGGATCTCGAGGACCTCGAGAAGCTCGGCTACGTCGGCGGCGGGAAGTAATCCGTCGCCCCAAGCTCGCCGACGAACCGCGCAGAGTTCAGCGCTTGCCGTGCGTCGCGGTGACGACCGTCTTGATGCCGCCGCGCACGTAGAAGTCGCCGACGACCTCCATCCACTTCGGAGCGGTGAGCCCGACCAGGTCGTCGAGGATCCGGTTCGTCACGTCCTCGTGGAAGTGGCCTTCGTCGCGGAAGGACCACATGTAGAGCTTCAGCGACTTCAACTCGACGCACCGCTCGGTCGGAACGTACTGGATGCGGAAGGTCGCGAAGTCCGGCTGCCCGGTCTTCGGGCACAGACAGGTGAACTCCGGGATCTCGAACTGAATGACGTATTCCCGTCCAGGGCGCGGGTTTGGGAACGTCTCGAGCTGCTTCGAAGGCTTCGTGGTCATGATCGCGGCAGCATACCAGCCCAGTCGAAGCCATGGCGAGCGGACGAGTCGTCGCATGCCCCCTCGCTCGGTTGCCCGAGATTCGTCCGTCCGTTAGACTCCCCCGCTTGAGCGACGGACGCCAAGTCGGCCATCGCAGACTGCCGCCCCCGCGAGTTGGTTTCGTCCGCTGACCCGGTGTTCGTCCGATCTTCACACGGACCGGCGAACCTGATCGGCCCATCACCCAGCCCGAGGGAGGATCACTCCCTCTCCCCTTCGAGGAGGATCGAATGAAGTCGTACGGTATCGCCGCCGCGGTCGCGCTTGCCCTCACTGGCACGGCGTCGGCCCAGTTCGTCACGATCAACGAGTTCTACTACGACGCGCCGTCGACCGACGACGGCAAGGTCTTCGCCGAGCTGCACGGCCCGCCCGGCACGGACATCTCGGGCTGGCGCCTGACGAACGTCCAGGGCGCCTCGGCGGCGTCCTGCGGTCAGTACACGAACACGGTCATCCTGCCGGCGAACTCGTTCATCGGTCCCGACGGCCTGTTCGTGATCGCCGACCTCAGCGGCGCGGGCTCGACGGCGGTCGTTTGCGACGCGAACCACAACGGCGGCGTGCCGGATTACCTCGCGGGCAACATGGACTTCGAGAACGGCCCGGACGCGGTGCACCTGATCGACGCGGGCGGCGGCCTCATCGACTCGCTGAATTACGGCATCACGCTGTGCACCGTCGACACCGTGAACGGCTTCACGATCGGTGAGGGTGCGGGCGCCACCGACGTGTTCTCGGGCTTCTCGCTCGAGCGCTTCCCGGCCGGCTTCGACACGTTCAACAACGCGACGGACTTCTTCGTGAACGGCGCTCCGACGCCGGGTGCGTCGCTGGCTCCGCCGGCGTCGCTCGTCTACACGAACGTCGGTGGCGTCGGGAACACGATCAGCCTGACGACCGGCGGCCAGCTCGACCTCGCCGTCAACATCGCGCAGCCGAACGACCAGTACCTGATCCTCGTGTCGGTCACGGCGCCGACGGGCAACGATCCGCTGGGCGTCCCGTTCGATCCGGTCACCGACCTGTTCCTGACGCTGTCGACGGTCCCGAACCCGCTGGTCACGAACTTCGTCGGCAACCTGAACGTGCAGGGCCAGGCGACGGGCACGCTGCTGCTGCCGGCCGGCATCGCGGCGCTGCCGGCGACGATCCCGTTCTACTTCGTCGCGCTGTCGCCGGTCACGGCGACGGGCACGAAGACGAACGTCGTGACGTTCAACCTCGCGCCCTGATCCCGAGCGACCTCGCTCGAGATCCTGATCGAGAGAGCAACGGGCCGGCTGCGAACCAAGCAGTCGGCCCGTTGCGTTTGCAGCTCGCGCCGCGCGCGCCGTGGTCCGTTCGAGCGGGACCCTCCGTCAATACCCGCGCGCGCGGTCGACGACGCCGATCGCGGGCTCACCGCGTGCGAGCCGCCGCCAGTTGCCGACGAACGCGTCGATCGCGTCTTGCGCCGTCGTCAATCCCGCGACGTGCGGCGAGAACAAGACGTCGTCGAGTTCCCACAGCGGCGACGCCGCCGGGAGCGGTTCGTCCCTGAACACGTCGAGCGCGACTCCGCCGAGATGGCGCTCGCGCAGCAGATCGACCAGCCCGCTCTCGTCGATGATCGACCCGCGCGCGACGTTGATCACCCAAGCCCCCGCCGGAAGGCGCTCCAACGCCGCGCGATCGAGGAGCCCCCGCGTCCGCGCCGTGTTCGGGACGACGACGACGAGAACGTCGGTCGCCGGCAGGACCTCCGTCAACGCGTCGATCGCGACGACGCGGTCGATGCCGTCGACCGCCGCGCCGCCGCGCGACACGCCAACCACGCTTGCCCCGAACGCACGCAACGCGCGCGCGATCGCGGAGCCGATCACGCCGACGCCGAGCACCGTGATGCGCAGATCGCGCACCAAGCGCGGATGGAACGGAGCCCAGGACTTCGCGCGGCGGTCGCGCTCGAGACGCGTCATGCACTGCGTGATCGCGAGCACGCGCGCGAGCACGTACTCCGCCATATGACGTTCGAACACACCGACCAATCGCGTCAGCAGGACGTCCGCGCGCAACGTCGGGCACGCGAGGATCCCGTCGACTCCGGCTCCAGTCGATTGCACCCAGCTCAACCCGCCTGCCGCGTCCGCGATATGCGCCGGGATGCGGAACGCGAGCAACGTGTCCCGATCCGCGAGATCGGCGGCGACGACGTCCGCGAACTCGCGCGCGCGCACGTCGATTCCGAGTCCGCAGGCCTCGATGCCGGAGGCGATCACGTCCGCGTCACGTCCAAGGACGAGCAGCTTGTTGCCGGGGATGTCAGGGATGCCGGGGTTCATGCGCCCTCGAAGACCATCGAGCAGTGCGAGACGGTGTCCTGGGAGCCCGGGAACGTCGTCTGGTCGTAGCGCAGCAGCGTTCCCCGCGCCTGACGCAGGATCCGCAGTTGCGTGTAGAGCGCGGAGAAGCCGCAGATCCGACGCGCATCCCCGCATTCCGCGTTGTGCGCGAAGAACCCGGCCGCATCGCCGCGCGCGGCGAACTCGAGCAGTTCGCGATCCGCGACTTCGACGTCGTGCGCGCCGTCGGCGTCGAGTCCGCTCGGATCGCCGTAACGCGGCCCGATGTGCGCGAGGTCGATCGACGACACGACCAACATGCGGCGACCGAGCCGTGCGGCTTCGTCACGGACCGCGCCGACGAACGTCGCGATGCGGTCGTCCTCCAGCGGATCGCGCTCGCGCTCGATGAACTCGTGGAACGAGCCGACGAGCACCGGGACGATCGCGAGCGGCCGCGCCCGCGCCTGGTTCTGAAGCGCGACGAACACGGCTTGGAACTCGATCGAGTGTTCCTCGCGGTGCAGCAGTTCGCCGCGGAACGCGCGCTCGGAGCCGATGCGATGCGCCAACGCGTCGATGAGCTCGAGGTCGTTCGGCACGTCTCCGAGCGGCGTCGCGTACGGCACGCGGGTCAATGTGAACGGATCGTCGATGGCTTGATGGCCGGTGCCGAGGATCAGCATCGTGTCGGCCTGCGCGGCGGACGCGGCGAGCAGACGATGTGCACACGCGTTCGACGCGCCGCCGAACGCCAAGTCGATGTGCGGCGCCGCGGCTCCGCACAGGCGCGCTCCGTCGCGCGGCTTGCCTTCGGGCACCGTGTTCAACGCGTCGAACCACACGCGCAGTGCGTCGGGCTTCGATGGGTACGAGTCACCGGAGTGCACGAACGGGCGGTGCGGTGCGGTGCGATACGCGGCGAGCGCATCGTTCCTGCGCGCTTCGAACGTCGGCCCCTCGAGGAAGCCGGCTTCGTCGAACTGGCGCACGAGGGCTTCGACCTGCGCGTACTCGAGCTGCGTGCCGTGCTCCTTCAGGATCGTGTCCTGGATGTCGGCGATCGTGTGCTCGCCGTCGAACAACCGCAGAACGGCGACCGCCGCGTGCGACACGACGAGTTCGGTGTCCGACACGCCGCTCGGATCGCGCAGCAACAGCATCGCGCGCCCGTCGTGTCGGATCGGCGTCGGCGCGAGCCCGCGCAATACCGGCTTCGCCGGCAGGCTCATCGCGCACCCGGCGCGTTCGGCGATGACCCGATCGTCACCGGCCGGCGCTCGTCGTCCACTGCGACGTACGTGACTTCGGCCGACGTGACGGAGACGACCTCGCCGCTGCGCAAGCGTTCGACTTCGACTTCGACCGCAACCGTGATCGAGGTCGACCCGACCCGCAGCGTGCGCGTCCAGAAGCTCACGGTGTCGCCGACGAAGACAGGCGCGAGGAACTCGACCTGTTTCATCGCTCGCGTCACGAAGACGTGCCGCGCGGTACGCCGCGCTTCGATGCCCCCGGCGAGGTCGATGTACGAAAGGATGATGCCGCCGAAGATGGTGCCCATTCCATTCGTGTCCTTGGGGAGCATGGACACGCGGATCGACAACGTGCGTTCAGGTTTGGCGTTCATATGTTCTCGGATGAAACACGGAGCGTAGCAGCCAGGCTCCGTTTTTGCCGCGACGCCGCGAGAGCATCAAGTCCCGACACGCGGTTGCCGATCCGATACCCGGAGTCGTGCGCGGTGGGTCCGACCCTCCGCGTGCGGGATCGAGCCAGATGCGAGTTCCAGATTCGACGGTTCGAACGCTGTGGGATCCCCCTGTTCCGCGGCGTCGCTAGGGAAGACGTCCAACATGAGCGCCACTTCAACGACCACCCGCGCCCTCGAAGTGCACCTATCCGGCACTTCGAAGGACACCGATGTCGGCACGATCACGCATTTGCGCGCAGATGGCTTCGTCGTCGAATTCACGGCGCCGAAGGCGCCCGTGCTGCTGCCGGGTCAACCCGTGCGCTTCCGCGTCTGCAACGCGGGACTCGGCGGGCTCGCGAACGGCTTCGATGCGCGGGGGACGATCGAATCCCGCGAACAGCGGGGCAGCGCGCTGCTCTACGGCATCGAGATCGCGGACACCGCGGGTTTCGCGCGGGCGCTGTATGGACTCACCGACCAGGCCGACGAGCGGCGTACGCACAAGCGCGTGCCGTTCGAGAGCGGTGATTCGGCGGCCGCGATCATCCATCACGGCAAAGCCGCGGTGTGGTTGCGAGCGACGATCATCGACGTCTCGGAATCCGGCATCGGCGTGATTTGCTCGGAGACGTTCTCGACGAGCTTCCGCCAAGGCGATCCCATCAAGCTGACGTTCCGGCTGCCGGGACGGGGCAGCCCCATCACGATGGCGGGTACGGTCCGTGGCCGCATCGCGCTGGACCGCCGCGTGCGCTTCGGCATCGAATTCGATGCCCCGTCGACCGCCACGGATCTGACGGGAATGCGCGTGATCGCCGAGTACGTCGCGCGCCACTTGCGGATGATGCGCGGCATCACCTGAACGCGGTGGCGCGGCGATCGGCGAACCTCGACCCGGGCGACCTCGTCGGCGCCGGCTCACCCCGTGCGCAGCGTCGCGCCCTCTTTCTTCGCGATCCACAGCGAGCAGACGAGGTCGGACAACACGTTCGGCACGGTACGCGTCATGTCGACCAAGCGATCGACGCCGAGGATCAATGCCAGCATGCCGGGCTCGACGCCCACCTGGGCGAGCACGATCGTGATCAACGGTAGGGAGCCGCCGGGCACTCCCGCCGCGCCGATCGCCGTCATGACCGACAACGCGACGACGATGATCTGCTGGGCGAGCGACAGGTCGACGCCCGCCACCTGCGCGAGGAACAGGACTGCGACACCCTCGAACAGTGCCGTGCCATTCATGTTCATCGTCGCGCCGAGCGGAAGCACGAAGCCGGCGATCGGCTCCGGCACCCCGAACTCGTCGATCGCCGTCTTCAGAGAGGTCGGCAATGTCGCGTTCGACGACGACGTCGAGAACGCGGTGATCATCAAGCCGCGGCACCGCGCGAAGAACCGCACCGGCGACATTCCGACGAAGATCGCGACCAGCGCGCCGAGCACGACGAACAGGTGCAGGAACAGGCCGGACAGCGCGACCGCGAGATACGAACCGAGCGCCGCGAGCACCGGCATGCCGAGCTTCAGCGCGACCGAGAAGATCAAGCCCGCGACGCCGAATGGCGCGAGCTTCATCGCGTAACCGAGGATCGTCACGCAGATCTCGTAGAGCGTCTTCAGCACGTCGAGGAACGTCCGCGTGCGAACTTCCGGCATCCGCGAGGCCGCGAGCCCGACCAGCAGAGCGAACAGGATCACGCCGAGCGTCTCACTGTCGGTGGCCGCCGCGCGCACGACGTTCTTCGGGATCATGTTCACGAACGTGTCGACGCTGAAGCCGGTGCTGGCTTGCGCCTGCTCGACGCGACGCGCCGCATCGGTCTGGAACTGCGCCGTCAGCTCGGCGACCTTGTCGTCGGGCATCCGATCGCCGGGGCGGAACACGTTGACGAGCGTCAGGCCGAGTGCTGCTGCGAGCGCGGTGGTGCCGATGAACCAGGTCATCGCCCGCACGCCGATACGACCGAGGTTGTTCGATCCGCCGAGCTGCGCCACGCCGAGGACGAGCGAGCAGAAGACGAGCGGCACCACGACCATGAACAGCAGGCGCAGGAACACCTGACCGATCGGATTGGCGATCGTGTCGGCGAACCACAGACACGCTCGATAGGACTCGCCCGCGGCAGCGCCGGGTGCGGGCGCGAAGGCGAGGTTCAGCGCGATCCCGATCGCGGCGCCGAGCACCAGCCCGATCAGAATGCGCGTCGCGAGCCGGCTGTCCGTCGTCGAACTCATGGTCGCTCCGTGGTCGTGATCGGTGCGTGTGCGCCAGCTGTTGGAACTCGGGCGGCGGAGCATATCAGCCGAGTTGTGGAGCCGACCGTTCCGCACGCCATGGATCCGCGCGGTCGCCCAATCCGGTCGCAGCGATCGGGCGGACCGTCGGCACCGAAGTTCGGCGCGAAGCGACGCTGGCCCGCGAAACGGCTGCTATTCTCCGCCCCCCATGATCCACCGCGACTTCCTCGGGCTGTTCACGTTCATCGCGATCGTCGTGACGATGGTCGCCGCACGCTTGGCGCACTGGCATCCCGAGCCGGTGGTCGGCGTGATCGCGTTCGGCGCCTGCATCGTCGCCGCCGCGTTCATCATGGGCACGGCCGCGGAGGTCGTTCAGCTGGACGTCCCGCAGAGCATCGCGATCGTGCTGATCGCGCTGCTCGCCGTCCTTCCCGAGTACGCGGTCGACATCTACCTGTCGTGGGCGGCCGGCGAAGACGCGAAGTACGCGAGCCTCGCGCTCGCGAACATGACCGGCGCGAACCGACTGCTGATCGGACTCGGTTGGCCGTTCATCGCGTTCTTGTGGTGGCGCCGCGCCAAGAGCCGCGTGATCGAACTCGAGCCGAGCAACGGCGGCGAGATCTTCTTCCTCGCGCTCGCGACGGCGTGGTCGGCGATGATCCCGCTGAAGGGCACGCTGTCGATCGTCGACACCGGCGTGCTGCTCGTGCTGTTCGTGATGTACCTGCGTTTCGCGCGCGCCCAGCCCAAGGAAGATCCGCATCTGGTCGGCCCGGCCGAACGCATCGGCTCGTTGCCCGTCGGGAAGCGGCGACTCGCGAATCTCGCGCTGTTCCTCGTCGCCGGCGCCGGCATCTTCGCCGCGTCCGAGCCGTTCGCGGAGAACCTGATCGCCTGCGGTCACGTGCTCGGCATCAGCGAGTTCCTGCTCGTCCAGTGGTTGGCGCCGCTGGCTTCCGAATCCCCGGAGTTCCTGGTCGCCGCGCTGCTCGTGATGAAGCTGCAACCGACCGCCGGCTTCGGCGCGTTGCTGTCGAGCAAGCTCAACCAATGGACGTTGCTCGTCGGCGCCGTGCCGGTCGCGTTCGGCATCTCGCACATGGTCCACAAGGGCTCGTTCGAGCCGCTCGTGATCGACGACCGCCAGATCGGTGAACTGGTGTTGACGGTCGCGCAGAGCTTCCTCGGCGTGTGCATCCTGCTGAACCGTCGGTTCGAGCTGCACGAGGCCGTCTGGTTGTTCGTGCTGTTCGCGACCCAACTCATCGCGTCGATCGCGATGGAAGAGATGCCGCTTGGCGAGCACCACGACCTGTGGGTCTGGCGCGAGAAGATCTTCTTCTCGGTGCTCTACGCGATCGTCGGCGGCTGGTACCTGCTGCGCTATCGCAAGCACCTCGGTGGACTCGCCAACATCGCATTCCTGCGCGGAGATCGCGCGAACGGCAACGGCGCGGCGCACGATTGACGCACTCGACGATGACGGACTCCCTCGCGCGAGGGAGTCCGTCATCGTCATGAGTCAGGCCGCGACGACGCGCGTCGGGACCATCAGCTCGATGGTCTGCTCCCGCAAGATGCCGCGCTCCCACCGCAACGCCTCGACGGCATTCGCGGCTTGGTCGTGCGTTCCGACGACGATCAGCGACAGGCCATCGCGGACGATCGCCGCATCGAGTGCTTCGTGTCTCGCTTCGCCGCGCGGGCGCGCGATCCACGCCCCGATGAGCTCGAGGCCTTGCGCCTTCGCGACCAGCCCTTCGGTCATCCAGTCGGAAGCTCGGATCAGCGCCCGTCCGCCAGCACGAGTCGCGTCGTTGCGCAGCACGACGATGCGTTCGACACGCACGACGTCACAGCTCGCTCGACCGAGCAGGAGTCCTGCCGTGGGCTCCGGCCACGCGGCCGCGCCCGCACGCCGCAGAGCATCGAGCTCACGGGGGCGGATGCGCAGCGCCGGCAATTCGATCGCCGCGGTGGCGTCGACGGGGGACGGTTCGGTCGAAGAGGTGGGGACGTTCATCGGGATCCTCGCGTTCTCGTGCACCGACGGATTCCGCGAGGAATCCGTCGGTTTCTGGGATCCCGGCGGCTGCACGAAAAAACCGCCGGGAGGAATCCTCCGGCGGTTCTTCGCGTGTCGTCGACTTCGTTCGGTTTCGAGTCGAATCACGGACCGCCGGGCGCCGTCGCATGCTTCATGCGACAGTCGCACCAGAGGGTCGTGAGGACGAAGTTGGACGCACCGCTGTTCATGACGCGCCCAGATTTAGGCGAGCTTCCACGACCGTCAAGCTGAGAAATCCGGCGGACGATGCGCGCGCCCCCTCGGGACGACCGCGAAAGGAACACGCACGTCGATGTCGTCAACCTGCGGCGCACTGCAGGGTCAGCGCGTTGATCGCGGTGGCGTACACCGTTCCGCCGCGATGCCCCCACGGATCCGCGAGCGGATCGAACGACCCATCGGCTGCCTGGCGCGGGACGAGTGCCGTTCGTAGGGCAGCATCCCACGTCGCCGCTTCCGCGGAGCCCGACGCCTCCATCGCTCGCGTCCCGAAGTACCAATAGAAGTAGTCGATGCGCTCAGCCACGTCCTGCGGCGGCATCAGCAACAGTCGCGAGTGTGACTTCGCCATCAGCGCCGGATCGGGCTCGTTCGGCCAAAGCGCGTACCGGCACGACAACGCGACGGCCGTCATCGCTTCCGTCAACGTCTCCGGCCACCGACCGACCGTCGACGGTTCGCGCGCCGAGTATCCCCCGCGCGCCAAGTACCCCGTGCGACCGGTGGCCTCATCGGTCATCTCGTCGATGAACAGCAGCGCGCCGGACTTGGCTTCCGCGGACACCGGGAGTCCGGCAGCCTGCGCATCCGCCAAGGCGAGCACCATGAAGCCCGTCATCGAGACGTCGTTCTGCCCGTCCGGCGGGTACGCGTAGCGCCACGCCTTGTACGGATTGCGCGCGGCCTCGATGAACTGCAGCCCCGCGACCGCGGAGGCGCGCAGCGCGGCGTCCTGTGTCGCCGCGTACGCGCGAACCACCGCGCGAGTCGCGAGCGCGTGGTCGTAGAGGAACGCCTGGTGCGAGTTCGCCTCGCCGAAACAGCCGAGCTTCGGATCCTGGATCTTCCGCAGGTAGGAGAGCGCGCTCTTCACGGCATTCGCATACTCGCCCTGACCGGGCTGGTGGCCGGCTTCTTGCAGCGCGAGCACCGCGAGTCCCGTGACGCCCACGTCGTGGACGCGGGCCGGTGTCACCCCCGCCTCACGGAAGCCCTCCGGGAACTCCGCGCTCGACCACGAGCCATCGGCCTGCTGGTGCGTCACCAGCCAATGCAGCGCCTTGTCGGCCGCGCTCGCTGCCGCCGCGCCGCCGGCATCGGAAGCCGACACGGCCGAGTCGCGGCCCAGGGAACCGCATCCAAGACCCAGGAACGCGCTCAAACCGAGCACCACCCATCCGCGCATGTGAACTCCCATCGATCCACTCCTTGTTCGCATCGCCAAAGGGTCCGGAGTCCGAACGGAGTCCATCTCCCGAGGTTCGCTCCGCGCCCACCATCGAACGCTCAAAGCCACCGAACCGATCCGAGCACGCGGACGCGCTGCGTGCACCCTCATCCGCGCGGATCCGCCTCTGGGCCGAACAGCGCCGTCGCGTACCCGACGAATCGCTCTTTGGCTTGCCGATAGCACTCGCGCAGCGCGGGGTCGGGCCGCACGACGTCGCCGACGACGTGGACGTACGGCGCGGCGACGTCGTCGATCGACACCATTTCTCCGCGCGAGCGCCGCCACGTCCACAACGCCTGGATCGCCCCGCCGAGCGCGGCGGACTCGGTTTCGGCGAGTCGCGCCACCGGCGCATCGAGACACGCCGCGAGGATCGACCGCCACAGCGGGTTCGCCGCGGCGCCTCCGACCAAACGCACCGAGTCGATGCCGACGCCGAGCCCGCGCATGCGGTCGACGCCGAGTGCGAGGTTCAGACTCGTGCCTTCGAGCGCCAGCCGGAACAGCTCGGGCGCGCGCAAGGTGCCGGGACGAATGCCCACCAGCACACCGCGCGCATGCGGGAGGTCCGGAACGCGCTCGCCCTGGAAGTACGGCAGCAGCAGCGCCCCGTCGACGCCCGGCGTCACCTCCGCGGCGGCGCGCGTGAGGCGCTCGAGATCGCCGCCGAACTCGGCGTGGGTCAGCGTGCGGACCTCTTCCGTCACGCCGGTCAAGTTCATCACGCACGACAGCGGCAGCCACGCTCCGGCCGAATCGCAGAACGGCGCGATCAGGCCGCGCGGATCGATCAACGGCGCGTCCGTGCGCGTGAAGACGGTGCCCGACGTGCCGAGGCTGACGACCACGACACCAGGGCGCGTGGCGCCGGCGCCGATCGCGGACATCATGTTGTCGCCGCCGCCGGTCGCGACGAGCGTCGCTTCCGAGAGGCCGAACACGTCCCGCCCGGCGAACGCGACCGTGCCGACGACTTCACCGGGCCCCACCAGGCGCGGGATCATCCCCGGCAGATCGGCGTCGATCGCCGTCATCGCCCGCTCGTCGAACGCGCGGCGCCGCGCATCGAAGAAGCCCGTGCCCGACGCGTCCCCGGCCTCCATCACCGCGCGTCCGGTCAGCACGTAGTTCACGTAGTCGTGCGGCAGCGTGACCGTGGCGAGGCGGGCGAAGCGTTCGGGCTCGTGGCGCTTCAGCCACAGGATCTTCGACGCCGTGAAGCCGGTCGGCACGGCGCGACCGAGCGTCGCGGAGAGTTCGCGAGCTTCCTCCGCGGTCGAGGTGTCGCACCACAACTTCGCCGGGCGCAGGATCGCGCCGTCGCGATCTTGTGCGACGAAGCCGTGTTGTTGGCCGGAGACGCCGATCGCCGCGATCCGCTTGCGGTCGATGCCCTGGGCCTCGAGCTGGTCCAGCACGGCGCCGATCGCGTCGAGCCACGTCGTCGGATGCTGTTCCGCGCACCCGTCGGGCAGTCCCTCGATCAGCCCGTAGGCGGCTGCTGCGCGCCCGACGATGCGCTGACGCTCCGCGTCGAGCACGATCGCTTTCGTGCCTTGGGTGCCGACGTCGAGGCCGAGGAAGAACGCGCCGGCGGGACTCATGCGTCTGCCCCGCTCAACCACGCACGCCGAGCAGGTGCTCCATCATCAGCTGATCGAGCCGCTCGTACCGCAGCCCGCGCGCTGCCGTCGCGTCCGGATCGATCGCGAGCGTGCGCAGCGCGTGCGCCTTGTCGCGCGAGTACCCGGACAACAGCGGATCGATCGTGGCGTCCTTCGTCGGCGCGAGCAGTTCGCGCACCGCCGGATCGGCATCGAACGCGAACGCACGCGCCTTGAGGATCTTGTAGGTCCGCATGCACCCGCGCGCGAAGTCCCACACACCGTCCTCGTCCTCGGTGCGGTACGCGTGCGCATCGAAGTGGCGCGGACCCGCGTAGCGCGGACCGCCGGCGCTGCCTTCGAGCAGGCGCACGAGCATGAACGCCTGCTTCACGTCCTCGGAGCCGAAGCGCAAGTCCTGGTCGTAACGACCGATCTTCTGCGCGTTCAGGTCGATGTGGAACAACTTGCCGGCCTCCATCGCCTGCGCGACCGCATGCTGGAACGGCAATCCGGCCATGTTCTCGTGCGCCACTTCGGGATTCACGCCGACCATGTCCTTGTGGTGCAGCGTTTCGATGAAGTGCAGCATGTGCCCGGTGGTCGGGAAGTAGATGTCGCCGCGCGGCTCGTTCGGCTTCGCCTCCAGCGCGAACCGCAGGTCGTAGCCCTGATCGCGGACGTACCCACAGAGGAAGTCGAGTGCGTCGCGCATGCGCTGGATCGCGACGCGCGGGTCGCGGCAGGCGTCGGCTTCGACGCCCTCGCGACCGCCCCAGAACACGTAGATCTTCGCGCCCAGTTCGACACCGAGGTCGATCGCGTCCATCGTCTTGCGCAACGCGAATGCTCGCACTTTGGGATCGTTCGCCGAGAACGCGCCGTCCTTGAAGATCGGGTGGCCGAACAGATTCGTCGTCGCCATCGGCACGCACATGCCGTGGTCGGCCAGCGCCGCCTTGAAGTCGCGCACGATCGCGTCGCGGGTGGCGGCCGGCGCTCCGAACGGCACGAGGTCGTTGTCGTGGAGATTGACGCCCCACGCGCCGCATTCGGCGAGCTTCTCGACGATGTAGGTCGGAGCCATCGGCTTGCGTACGGAGTCACCGAATGGATCGCGGCCGGTGTTGCCGACGGTCCACAAGCCGAACGTGAAACGGTCTTCCTTCGTGGGATTGAACGCGTCCATGCCTCTGACCTCCGCGAGCGTGAGCGCAGGACGGTAGCGCGCCGACGCGTGACGAGGAAGTCGCAGGACCGAGCGACCGACGCCCCGACGTCCCGAACCGATCACCCGCCGCCCGCGCCGCATGCTGTGCCGCGCGCCTCCACGCGATTTTCGCGTAGTCTCCCGCCGCTTCGGCCACGGTGGTCGCGAAGGCTCGGACTTGGAGGTCGGCGGCGATGGCGCGTTCGTGGTGGTTCAGCGGCCTCGCGTGCGTGGCGAGTCTCGGCGGTTGCGCGACCCCTCCAGCGGCTCCCACCGTGCGCCCGATCGTCCTCGACGTCGAGCGCTACCCGCCGGGCGCCGAGCTCGTGGACATTCCGACCACCAGCGGCGCCGCGCTGCGGGCAGTCTTCATTCCCGGCGAACCCGGCGCGCCGCTCGTACTGCATTTCGTCGAAACCCCCGAAGTCCTGGCGGCGGGAGCAAGCGGTCCGTGGGGCTTGCCGCTGACGTGGCATCTGCGCGACTTGGGGCTGGGCGTGCTCGTCGTCGACGCGTTCCAAGCGACCACGCCGGTCGCGGAGAACGCCGAGGCGGCCTATGCCGAAGCGTTGCGGCGCGCGGGTAGCGAAGCGAACGTCGTCGTCCGCGGAGCCTCGGTCGGAACGCTGCCGATCGCCCACGTCCTCGAGGCCGGTCGGAACCCGGCCGTGGTCGTCCTCGGGGCCCCGGTCCGTGCGGCGACCTTCGCCGAACACGTCGGCAAGAGCGACGGCGACGCATTGGTGTGGATGGTGCCAGCGCTCATGCGCCGCTTCGGCGATGCCGACCTCGCCACCGCCCTGCGCGCGTATCGCGGCCGCAAGCTCGCGTACGTCACGGCGGCCGACGACCTGCTCGACGCGTCCGAACGCGAAGCGATCACGGAAGCCGTCCAAGGCCGCCAAGGGCGCGTCGTGCTGGACGTCCAAGCGAGCCACGTTCAAGTCACGCTGCGCATGCATGCGTTGCTCGGCGCCGAGCACGCGCTCTACGCGACGGCGTTCCCGGGGCGGGTCCTGCTCGCCGGCGACTTGTTCCAGCGCCGCGTGATCGATTCACCCGCGCTCGCGGAGCCGTTGGCCGCGGCGCTCGAGCGCTCGGATGCGTTCGAGGAGGGCTTGGTGCTGCGTTGGCTGCGGCGCCTGCCGCCGACGTTCGCCGAATCGATGCCTCCGGAAGCACTGCGCGCAATGCTCGACTTCGGTGACCCGCTCGGGAGGCTCGACGCGCGCGAACTCGATTGGATGGGCGACGTGGTCGCGGACGTGAGAGCCGACTGGGCCGCGGCACTGTCGACCCCCGGCGCGAAGGCCAGGCCGTTTCCGGAGGCGCTGTTCCTCCACATCGCCGACCACGAGCTCGATCGCCGCACGCGCTACACGATCCGCCATGCGTGGAGTCAGGAGCCGATCGAGGAGGTCGCGTGGGACCTCGTGGACGGTCCGCAGCCGTGGGGAGCGCCCGCACGCCTCAACCTCGATGCCAACAATTCGCGTCGTCAACTGGTGCGCATCGCGCTGAAGGCCGCCGGCATCCCGGACCGAGTCGGCTTCGACGCGTATGCGACGCCGCACATCGAGGTCTTCGAGGACGGCGTGTGGCGAACCCTGGACCCCGAGCTCGCCCACTGAACGATCTCGCGCCAACGGTTCGCTTGATCGCACGTACCTGCGCCATGTCCACGTTGCGAACTCGTGCTACGTCCGCGTTCCGACTCGCTCTGGTCCTCGCGGTCGCGCTGCCCTCGGCGCGCGCGGGGGAGACCTCGTCCGTCGTTCGCGCGGCGCTCCAAGTGCGCCTGGATGCGCTGCGCGCCGAGGCCGGGTGCCCCGGCATCAGCGCCGGCGTCACGCTGGAGGACGGCACCACGTACGCGCTCGCGTCCGGGGTCGCCGACGAGGACACGCGCGAGGCGCTGACTCCCGAGCATCGCATGCTCGCCGGCAGTACCGGCAAGATGCTGTTCGCGGCGCTGGCACTGCGGGCGGTCGACAGCGGCCGCCTCGAACTCGATCGCAAGGTCGCCACGTACCTCGACGGCACGCCGTGGTTCCAACGACTGCAAAACCACGCCGACATCACCGTGCGCCAACTGATGAACCACACCAGCGGGCTGGTGCGGTACGAGCTGCACCCCGTGTTCCTCGAACGCTTGGCGAGCGATCCACTCCACGAGTTCACGCTCGAGGAGCGGCTCGAGTGCTTGTTCGATGCGGAGGCTCCGTTCCCGGCCGGCGAACGCTTCGAGTATTCGGACACGAACTACATCGTGCTCGGCGCGGCGTTGGAGCGCGTTCTCGAACAGGACGCATACGCCGCGATCGAGGCCGAGGTCCTGCGGCCGCTCGCCGTCAGCGGCATCGTGCCCGCGCGCGGCATCCGCATCGAACGCCTCGCGCAGGGCCATCCCGCGGCGGACGATCCGTTCACGCGCGGAGCGAAGCTGCTGAAGGACGGCGCGCTGACGCTGAATCCTCAATTCGAATGGGCAGGAGGCGGTTATGCGACGACCGCCGGCGATCTCGCGCGCTTCGTGCACCAGCAGTTCGGCGACGGCGGCATCGGCACGGCGCTGCGCGCGGAGGTCACCGATGGCGTCGACGCGCCGCAGCTCGGACCGGGGACCCGTTATGGGTTGTGCTGCATCGTGAAGTCGGGACCGCTCGGCACGACGCTCGGACACTCGGGGTTCTTCCCGGGCTACGTCAGCGATGCGCGCTGGTTCGAGGATTCGCGCCTGAGCGTCGTCGTCCAGGTGAACACCAGTGACTTCGCGCGGCTCGGGAAGGGCACGGGCTGGATGGCCCATGAGCTCGCGCGTGTGGTGCTCGACCCGGCGGCCGCGAAATGAAACGACCCCGCGGCGCAGATCGCGCACCGCGGGGTCGCTGACCGATCGTCGATCGGATCAACGCTCGCGCATCACTTCGCCTTGGCCTTCGCGGCCTCGTCGAGGCGCGCCAGCACTCCAGCCGGGTCTTTCATGACCTTGCCGACGCAGTGATCGCAGCACAGACGCACCAAGCGATTCGCGACCACGACGTCGACCGATTCACCCATCTCGGTCAGCGAGTCGCCGGCGATCACGCACACGTCGAGCGGATAGCTCGCCATCTGCTTCTCCTTCACCGCGGCGTCGAGCTTCGCCAGGACCTTCGACGGGTCGGCGTTGACCTTGCGCACGCAGCTCTGGCAGCAGACCTTGACCAGGCGGTTGCCGGTCACGACGTTCACCGGTTCGCCCATCTCGGTCAGCGGCTCGCCCGAGATCACGCAGGTGTCGAGCGGATAGGCCTCGCCCTGTTGCTTCACGATCAACTCATCCACCTTGGCGAAGCCCTTCGCGGTGTCCTTCTCGAACGAGCCCGCGCACTTCTCGCAGCAGAAGCGCACTTGGCGACCGTCGAACACCTTCGTCACCGCGTCGGCGCCGAGTTCCTCACCCGACATCGGGCACACGCCGAGCGCGTACACCGCGTTCAGCGTCAGCTCGGCGGGCTTCTCTTCGCGCGCGGCGGGCTTCGTCTCGGCTGCCGCCGGCGTCGCCTTCGCGATCAGGGCGCGCTTGTCGTCGTCCGACATGGCTTCGAACTTGCCCGCGCACTTCTTGCAGCAGAAGCCATACGACTTGCCGTCGAACACAGCGGTCGGCGCATCGGCCGCCAGGCGCTCGCCGGAGATCAGGCAGGCGTCGTTCTGGCGCGCTGCGCCGTCTTCCCCCGCGGATGCGTTCCAGGCGAACGCGGAACCGACCACGAGGATCGCGGCCACGAACCAACGAAAGAACCGATGCGTAGCGCCCATCGACGACTCCTCGAACATGCGGAATGGTGCTGGAGCAAGTTGTACGCCTCGACAGGCCATCGGGTCCAGCAGACGTTCCGCACGGCGGAACTCCATTCGGGAGTCGTTTCTGTACGCGCTCCGCAAATGCTTGAGCCCGAGTGACTTCAGACGCACGGGGATATCGGGCGAACCGAAGATCGCGCTGTAGGTGCGGTCGCGGATCACCCCGCGGCGACGACGAACGGCGTTCCGTCGTCGCGCAGGCGCACCTCGATCCGCGTGCCGAAGGTCCGTTCGAGCAGTGGCGCGGTCAGCACGTCGCGCGGAATGCCGTCCGCGCGAATCGTGCCCTCCGCGAGCAGCACGACCCGATCGCAGTGGCGCGCGGCGAGATTCAGGTCGTGCGTGACCAGCATCACCGCGAGGCCACGCTCGTCGCGGAGGCGGCGGAACAGCTGGAACATCGCGACGGCGTGGCGCAGGTCGAGGTGCGCGGTCGGCTCGTCGGCGATCACGATGCGCGTGTTCTGCGCGAGCGCGCGCGCGACGACCACGCGTTGGCGCTCGCCACCGGAGAGTTCCGAGAGATCGCGGTCTTCGAGATGCGTCGCGTCGACGGCGGCCAGCGCGTCGCGCGCGCGCGAGACGTCTTCGTCGCCTTCGAACGCGAACGAGCCGAGCCACGGCGCTCGACCCATGAGCACGGTCTCGAGCACCGTGTACGGGAAGATCGGCACGCCTTCCTGCGGCACGACGGCGACGCGGCGCGCGAGTTCGCGACGCGTGATGTGCGCGACGTCGTCGCCGTGGATGCGCACGGTTCCCGCGCGCGGCGTCACCACGCGCGTCGCTCCGCGAACGAGCGTCGTCTTGCCCGAACCGTTCGGTCCGAGCACGCCCACGAACTCGCGCTCGCGTACCCACATCCGCACGTCGCACAACACGTCGCGCTCGCGATACGCGAACGCCGCGCCATCGAATTCGATCGCCGGTGCGGTCGCGCTCATGCGTCCGTCCGTTGCGCGCCGCGGTGGCGCTGGCGCACGAGCAGGACGTAGAACGCCGGAGCACCGATGACCGCCGTCAACACGCCGACCGGCAATTCGTGCGGAGCGAACGCGGCACGCGCGGTGGTGTCGGCGAGCACGAGGAACGCCCCGCCCGCGAGGAAGGATGCCGGCAGCAGGATGCGATGGTCCGGACCGGTGAAGAAGCGCACGGCGTGCGGCACGAACAAGCCGACGAACGCGATCGGACCGGAAACGGCCACCGCCGCGCCCACCATCAACGATGCGGCGAGGAACGCGTGACGCCGCGCGCGCGTGACGTCGACGCCGAGGTTGGTCGCGGTCTCGTCCCCCACCGACAGCAGGTTCAAGTCGTTCGCGTGGATCATGACCAGTGCGACGCCGAGCGCGAGCAGCGTGGCCGTCACGGGCAACGGTACGGTGGCGGTTTGGATCGAACCGAGCGTCCAATGCACGATGCGCGCGGTCTGCGTCGGATCGGCGACGTACTGCAGCACCGCCATCGCCGCGAGGAAGAACGAGTTCGCGACCACGCCCGCGAGCAGCAGATCGTGCGCGAGCAGATGTCCGCGTCGCGACGCTCCGAGGTGAATGATGCCGATCGCGGCGAGGCATCCGGCGAACGCGAACAACGGGATCGACGGCACACCGGGCATCAAGGGCGGTACGCCGAGCAGGATCGCGATCACCGCGCCGAGCGAGCCGCCACCCGAGACCCCGAGCACGAACGGGGACGCCAGCGGGTTGCGCAGCACGGCCTGGAACGTGGCGCCGCAGATCGACAACGCTCCGCCGACCATCGCGGCGACGAGGGCCCGCGGCAGGCGCAGCTCGGACACGATCCGCCAATCGGCGGACCACCCACCGGCCGGGCCGCTCGCCGCGGCGGCGAGCAACGTCAACGCGAGCACCACGGTCAACGCGCCGAGGACCGCGATCAAGCGCGCGGGAGTGGCGCGCGGCGTCATCGCGGCGCTCCGGTCGCGGGCGGCTTGCGGATCGACTCGGACAACACTTCGATCGCGTGGCGCAGATCGGGCCCGGGCCGCACCACGACGTCGTCCGTGAGGCGGCCGACGCGACCGTTCGCGACTGCGGGCACCATCGCGAACGTGCTCCAGAACGCGTTCAGCTCCTCGGTCGGGTCGAGGCCGCTCGCCCCCGCATCCGGCGCCGCATCGATGATCGCGTCGGGTGCGAGGCCGACCAACGCTTCGGCGGACAGGCTCGGCCACGCCGAGTCGAGGCTCGCCGCGGCGTTGTCGTAGCCGAGGATGTCGAGCAGCTCGTGGACGTACGAACCGCGCCCGGCGACGAAGAACGGCGAACGCTGGACGACCACGAGGATGCGTTCGCGGGCATGGGAGTGGGCCGCCGAACGCGCACCGGCGATCACCGCGTCGAGTTCGGCGGTGAGCGCGGCGGCGGCCTCGCGGCGATCCACGAGGTCGCCGACGACGCGCACCGCTTCCTGCCACTGCGCGAGCGTGTCCGTCGGCACCATCCGCACCGGCACGCGTTGCGCGATCGGCGCCAGCATCTCGACGATCGCCTCGGCGTTGGTCAGCACGAGGTCGGGCGCCAGCGCGACGATGGTCTCGAGTTGGACCGCCTTGGCATCGCCGACCACGCGGATGTCCTTCGCCGCGGCGGGACGATCGCAGAACCGCGTCCGACCGACGATCCGGTCGCCGACCCCAAGCGCGAACAGGAGTTCCGTGTGCGACGGCGCGAGCGACACGATGCGTGGGCCGGCCTCCGGCGCGGCCGGCGGCGCCGACGAGTCCCCGCAGCCGCACCACGCCAACCACGAAACCAACAGCCACGTACGACGTCGCATCACGCGCGATCCAGCGACCCGAGGAGCCGGCGCATCGCCGACGCAGCCACGCGGAATAACAGAATCGGCAGGCTCGATCCAGGACGCGGGCGGAGTCGAACTCACGACGCACGCAGCCGATCGAACAGACTCGGTACGTCCATGTGCGCGGCCAGATGGTCGGCGAACCGATCGAGCTCCGCCGACAGGCGCGACGTGACCGCGCTGGACGTCGCGAGCGGCTGGCTTGGCAAGCCCTTCGCGGCACGGCGGTGCTCGAGGAATGCGTGCCGGAACTCGGGCGCGTCGAACACGCCGTGCAGGTACGTCCCCCAGATGCGCCCGTCGGGGGAAATCGCTCCGTCCGCGCGCGCCGTGGCATCGCCCGGCGAGCGCAGCTCGAACGCGGGCGCAGCATCCGCGGGCGTGCTGACGCCGCAATGGATCTCGTAACCGTGGACGACGATCCCGGCGGCGGACGGCAGCCGCGAGATTCCCGTGGCTTGCCGCGTCGCCTTGCTCCGCGTGAACCGCGTGGCGACATCCAACAAACCGATGCCGCGCGCGCTGCGCGGCTCCCCCGCGCTTTCGATGCCCTCGGGGTCATCGAGCGACCGCCCGAGCATCTGGAAGCCGCCGCACAGCCCGACGATCGCGCCGGAAAAGGCCGTCAACGCCTCGACGAACCCGCGCTCCCGCAGGTCTTCGAGATCCGCGATCGTGGCCTTCGAGCCGGCCAGCACGACGACGTCCGCCGCCTCGAGTTCGCTCGGCTCGCGCACGAACCGCAAGGTGACGTCGGATTCGGCCGCGAGCGCTCGCACGTCGGTGAAGTTGGACATGCGACGGGTGAGCACGACCGCGACGTTGAGCGTGTGGGCGGCGAACGGGCGCTCGCCGTGGCGCACGAGGGCGTCTTCGGCGTCGAGGTCGAGTTCGCGAAGCCACGGCACGACACCGAGCACCGGAACGCCGCCGCGCCGCTCGAGGATCGTCACGCCGTCGGCGAACAGCGTCGGATCACCGCGGAACCGATTGACGAGGACACCGACCACGCGCGCGCGGCGCTCGGCGGAGAGCAAGTCCAACGTGCCGAGGACTTGCGCGAAAACCCCGCCGCGCGCGATGTCCGCGACCAACACGACCGCGGCGTCCGCGGCTTCCACGGCGCCCCAATTCACGAGATCGACGGGGTCGAGGTTCAGCTCGGCCGCACTCCCCGCTCCTTCGAGGATCACGAGTTCGTGCGCGGCGCGCAATCGATCGAGACTGGCGCGAACCGCGGGCGCGAAGCGATCGATGCCCTCGAAGTAGGCGCGCGCGTCGAGTGTCGCCGCGACTCGACCGTGCACGACGACCTGCGAGCGCACGTCCGATTCGGGCTTCAACAGGATCGGGTTGTGGTCGACGTGCGGGACGACGCCGCAGGCTTCGGCTTGCAGCGCTTGCGCGCGGCCGATCTCGCCGCCCTCGGGCGTCACGAACGCGTTGTTCGCCATGTTCTGCGCCTTGAACGGCGCGACGCGCAGTCCCGCGCGGAACGCATGACGTCCGAGCGCGGCGGCGATGACCGTCTTGCCGACATCCGATCCGGTACCGAGCACGGCCAACGAACGCATGCGCAGACTCTACCGCCGGAGCTCGAGGCGCCGGAACGAACGCGTGCCGACACCGCCTGTGCGGAGCCGGCACGCCGTGGAGGGCTCGAAGAACGTGCGTCCGTGCGACGGCAGCGCGTTCTCGGAAGGGCGACGTCAGCACGCCGAGGTTCTGGTTCGTCGCCCGGATTCGACTCCCGTTCGGTCAGCCGACGTTGACCGGCTTCCGGCTGTCGCTCGTCGGCGGCGTCGCGCCGACCTTGGCATCGACCGTCATGCGGCCGTCCTTGCCGACCCAACTCGCGACGCGCTTGCGATATGCCTTGCGGCGCGCGCGGATCTCCATGAGATCGCGGAACAGCTCGGGATGGCGGACCAGCGCGACCAGGCGCTCCCACTTGCGCTGCACGCGTGCCATGAAGCCCATGCACTTCTTGCGGTGTTGGCTGGTGAGCCAGTCGCGCGCTTCCTGCAGTTCGGCGTACGAGTAGCGGTCGTGCTTCCACATCTCCGTCTGGTGCCAGTAGCCGTACTCGACGTCTTCCGGCTGATGGATGATGCGGTCCTTGACCTGGTCGTAGACCTCGGTGCCCTTGTGCGGGCAAAGCAACGACACCGCGATGTTGTGCGGCATCGCCTTGGTGACGATCTGCTCGGTGCACTTGTGGTCTTCGTCGGTCTCTCCGGGGAAGCCGAAGATGATGAAGAACTTGTAGTACATCCCGATCTCGCGATTCAGCTTCGCGCCGTTCAGGATGCCTTCCGGCGTGACCTTCTTCTTGATCGCGACCAGCTGGTTCGGCGAGCCGGACTCGAGTCCGTAGTAGATCTTGATGCAGCCGGCGCGACGCATCGCGCGCAGCATGTCGAACGTGACGGTGTCGACGCGCGACTCGCACGACCACTCGACGAACAGGCCGCGTGCGATGACGTCCTCGCAGATCGACATCACGCGCTTCTTCTGGATCGTGAACAGGTCGTCGAAGAAGAACAGTTGGGGCGGGTCGTACTCGCGCACCAACTTCTCCATGAGATCGACCGTGTGCTTCGCCGACATCGCGCGATAGCTGCGGGGCGTCATCTCTTCGTCGCAGAACGTGCACGAGTACGGGCAACCGCGCGACGACACGATCGGGATGCCCGGGTTCACCATGTACTTGAAGTACCGGGGCATGTCGTACAGGTGGTACGCGGGGTACGGCAGCTCATCGAGGTTCTTGATGAACGGGCGACGCGGCGTGGCGATCATCTTGCCGTCGCGCAGGAACGTGACGCCGAGGATCGAATCCCACGTCTCCGGTTGGTCCTTCTTCGCGACCACCTCGGGCATCGTGTAGTCGCCCTCGCTTTGCACGGTGATGTCGCAGCAGCCATCGTTCAGGAAGTACTCCGGAGCGACGGTCGGATGCGGCCCGCCGAGCACGACGAACTTGCCGAGTTGCTTGGCCTGATGACCGATCTCGCGGCCGCGGCGCGCGTTCGAGGTCAGCGCCGAGACGCCGACGACGTCCGCCCACTGCATCGCGGCGACCAACGTCGCCTCGTCTTCGATCGAGTCGTCGATGAGCTTGACCTCGTGCCCCTTCTCCAACAGCACGGCGCCGATCGACGCGATCCCGAGCGGCGGGAAGATGTCGTCTCGGGCGTATTCACCCGGCGCGTTGTCGAAACCGCCGATGCCCGCCGACTTCTGCTTGATCAGCCGGGACTTGGCGTAAATGAGGGTAATACGCATTCTCGAACCTCCGCGGCACTTCGCGTGGAATCCCCGGCTGCGCGGCAGTCCATGCCGTCGCGTCAGGACAATGCCCTGGATGGACAATGCCCCCCGTCGCAAAGCCGAGATCGTCGTTCCGACGACCCGAAAGTGCCGGCTGCCGAAGCCGACTCCCAGTCGAAGACCCACTCAAGTCGTCATGTTTTAGCACGAAACTGATGTCGTGCTCCAATTTTGAGAGATGGGAGCACTCGCGCATCGCCGCGTCGAATTCACCAGTTCTTGATCCCGGCTTCCGCCGAGGCTGACGGCGCCGGATTCCACTCCCGGCCATGACCACCACGACGACTCAGCAAAGCGTCCGACGTTCAACCACAACTCCATCCCTGTCAGGCGATTGGATGCGCACGTTGGCGCGACACCTGGCAGCGCCTCGGCGCTCGAGTGGCGCTTCCCGTCTCGTTTTGTTCGACATCGACGGCACGATCCTCGACATGCGGGCCTTGGCCGCGCACCGCTTGGCGGCCTTCGACCGGGCACGCGGCTCCGCGTGGTTCGCCGGCATCGGCCTCGAGGAAGCGACGACCGATGGCGCGCCGCTCGCCGCACTCTGCGCACGGCGCGGAGTGCCACCCGCCGTCGTGCTCGACTTGCGCGCGTTCTTGCGTACGCAGGCGATCGAGGCGGACAGCGCGCTCGCCGGCCACCGACCGTTCCGCGGCGTTCTCGACGTGATCCGCTGGCTGACGCTGCAGCCGGGGGTCGAGGTCGCACTGAACTCGTCCCGCGTCGAGAGCCGACGCACGGAGACGCTCGAAGCGCTGAACGCGCTCGGCAAGGAGTACCGCGTGTCGTTCGCGACCGAGCGACTCGCGATGCGCGCCGACGACGGCGTCGATCCCTACGCCGCGAAGGTCGCGGGCCTGCGTCGCTTCCGTGACGCCGGTTTCGAGATCGCCGCGGTGATCGACGACGACCCGAACGCGATCGCCGCCATGCGGACCGCGTGCGGCAGCGAGCCCGTGCTGTACCTGCTCGCGAGTCAGTTGTTGAACGCGCGACGGCGCGTCGGACCGGGCGTCGTCCAAGGCTCGAGCTGGGACGTCACGCGACTCGCACCCGACTTCGATTTGCCGCGCCACGTCCGACTCGTGTGGGACGGTGTCGATCGCGACGACGCGATCGACGAGTTCCTGCGTCGACCGATCCACGTCGCCGCGTGCACGGTGCGCGTCGATCCGTGCGGACGCCTCGTCGCGCGCCGCGAAGCGTACGAGGACGTGGCGTGGCACCCCGGTGAGCCCACCGTGAGCCTCGAGCACGTCGCGACCCGCGTGATCGGGGGCCAGCGTGGCCTCCGAGTGCGCCTAGCGGTCGATCCCGAGGAACTACCGCGCGTGTTCGACGCCTTGCAGCCCTACGCCGACGTCGCGGATGCGCTGTGGCTGTCGGCTCCGCTCGAACGCCTTCGCGAACGCGGTTTCCGTCGACTGGCGGAGCGCTTCCCGCGCGCCACCATCGAATGCGCCGTCGACTTCGTCGAGCCCCTGGCGGCGGCGTTCCCGGAAGCGGCACTGGAAGCGCTCGATCGCTTGCGCGCGGCCGGCATCAACTGCTTCAGCGTCAGTTGGGCGAAAGCGCGCCAGCGCGGGCTCGCGGCTCGGATGCTCGATTGGGGTCTCGCCGTGAACGTCGACGACGTGCGCAACTTCGAGGATTACCTCCAAGCCGCGCTGTTGACGCCGCGCAGCGTGACCTACGCCTTCTCGGCCAACAACTCGCGCACCAAGGCGACGTCGTCCTCGTGAGGTTCGGCGCCGCACAGCAACTCGACGGCGGGCGCCGCCTGCACGCGCTGTGATGCCCCGCGCAGTTCGAGGCGACGTCCGAGCAGCTTGATCAAGTAGTCGAAGCAACGTCGACGCAAGGCGATCGGCGAGTCGAGGTCGGCGGCGAGCATCGCCGGCTTCGACCAGTGGAAGTCGGTCAGGCCGTATTGCGGGCCCTCGACCGCGCACTGGAAGCAGCCGGCCTTTGAACAACTGGAAGATCACGTCGCGCACCTTGCGCCCCGCTTCGTCCATACCGTTCGCCGTGCACGTCTCGGTGACGCGATGCAATAGATCGGGATGCATGACGGGGATGCGCTTGCCCGAACCGTCGGTCACGGTCTGGAACACCGCCTCGGTGATCGCGCGCAGGTCGGAGTTGCCGACGACGTAGCACCGCGGCATCCCGGTGCGGAGGGTCTCGACGTACACCTCCACCGTATGTCCCTCGCTGCCGGCGCCCGCGTCGGATTCGAGCGGCGTGGCCGCGGTCGCGTCGACGTCCGCGTCATCGGGCTCCGCTCCATCGAGCGAGCGCGGGCTCACCTCCCAGTCGTGGTCCCCTCGTTTCAACACCACGCCGAGCGACGTCGCGTGCTTGCGTAGGAAGTCGCCCGTCGAATCGCAGCCAAAGCGCGACGGATTGAACGGCGTGCCGAGTTCGTCGGACAACAGCGGCTTCACCGCGGCGAACTTGATCGGCGAGCGGCGCTCGAGGATCGCACGCATCGCGGAACGGACCGGAGTGAGGTCGTGATCGTCGAGGCGCTGCAGTTCGCGCGCCGCGAGCAGGTCTTCGAAGAACTCGAAGCGGTCGCAGTAGCGCTGGAAGATCGAGTTGGTGCAGCCCTCGACGCCGATCACGACCACGTGCGCGCCGGTGCGCTGCAGTTCGAGCACGACCGGAATGAAATCGGCGTCACCGGTGACGAGGATGAACAGGTCGATCACCGTCGGCGCCTGCCGCAGCACGGTCGCGTCCATCGCCAAGCGCATGTCGGCCGC
Source organism: Planctomycetota bacterium (assembly GCA_052034255.1). Classification (GTDB taxonomy): domain Bacteria; phylum Planctomycetota; class B15-G4; order B15-G4; family JADJEK01; genus JADJEK01. The sequence continues at coordinate 37,671 of JBPOIU010000098.1, forward strand.
GTTCTTGTTGCCGCCGCCGGGGAAGCGGAACACCTGCACCGGCTCGACGCCGCGTTCCATCAAGAAGCGCGGCATCGGCTGCAGGTAGTAGTCCCACTGCCGTTCGCCGCTGCCCGGGCGGCGGTCGTTGAAGTTGGCGTAGGCCCGACGCACGACCAAGCGCTGTCGACCCGCGATGTCCGTCGCGAAGCTGCACAGCGACTCCAGGTCGATCGGGAACTCGTAGGTCCCGCCTTGGTGCGTCCTGGAGTAGTTGCTCTCGCGACCGAGGAAGAAGTTCTCGAGATCGATCAGCAGCGCCGCGGAACCGGCCATGAGGTCTCGCTTTCAGGATCCACTGCCATACGGGATACGTCGCTTCGACCATCCATAACGCGACGGCGCGCAGCGTAGAGGTGCGGACGGGAACTGGGAACCTCCACGACACGGGGGTCGTCGCGCGCCCTGGCACGGCCGAGGCCGATTCGGCGGGACGGGCATGCGCCGCCGCGAGCGCTACGATCCGCGCATGAGCTCCCCGCTGCCGATCCTGTTCGAAGACGAACACATGGTCGCCGTGAACAAGCCGGCCGGACTGCTGTCCGTGGCGTTGCCGCAGAGGTCCGACGCGAACCTCGCGGACCTCGTCGCGCGGCGCGCACGCACGCGCGGCGAACACGCCCACGCCGTGCATCGACTCGACCGCGAGACCAGCGGTGTCGTCGTGTTCGCGAAGTCCGATGCGGCGAAGGCCGCGCTCGACGACGCGTTCCGCGGTCGCGCGGTGCACAAGCACTATCTCGCACTCGTGCATGGACGACCTCGGCCCGCCGAGGGAACGATCCGATCGTTCATCCGCGACCAGGGTGCGCACGCGACGTCGTCGCGCGCGCCGATGCCCGGCGGAAAAAGTGCGATCACGCATTATCGCGTGCTGGAGCAGTTCGCGGAGGCCGCGCTCGTCGCGTGCGAGCCGGAGACAGGACGCTTCAACCAGATCCGTTTGCACTTCGTCGATCGCGGACACCCGCTCGTCGGAGAACGCAAATACGCGGTCGCATCGCGCTTTCCGCTGCGCTTCAAGCGTTTCGTCCTGCACGCGCGTCGACTCGAATTGCCGCATCCGATCACGCGCGCGCCGCTCGTCATCGATGCTCCGCTGCCGCACGACGTCGATGAGTTGCTCACGCGTCTGCGCACCGCGCGCGCGTGACGCGCGAAAAAAAGCGCTCGACACGACACGCGACAACAGTCATCTTTTGCGCGTCGACGAGCACTTCGCTCGTCGCAGTTCTCCCCAGTTCAAAGGAAGGTGCAACATGGCGGTTGCCAAGAAGGCCAAGAAGGCCCCCAAGAAGGCTGCGAAGAAGGCCGCGAAGAAGGCCAAGAAGAAGTGAGTCGTGCGCGCAGGTTCGGATCCTCGTGATTCGAACTCGCGCACGTCCTTCCGGAGCGGGCTGCGAAGCGATTCGCAGCCCGTTTTCGTTGCATCAGCGCGGCGTCACGGCTTCGCGCTGCAAACGGCGGTGAGGATCACGCGAGTCCCGCCGCCACCTTGTGCGATCACGACGTCGTCGATGCGGTCACCATCGACGTCGAGCACGAACACGACCGGCAATCCGTCGTCCTCCGCCGCGCCACTCGTTTCCTCGCCCTTGCCCGATTCGCCAGCTACCGCTTTCGGGGCGGCCGAATCGACGGTTCCCGATTCGCCGCGCTCCGCCCCCGGAACGACGACCGTGCGCGTCGGCGACTTCCCGTCGATGAACGCCGCGAGGTCCCGTCCGGGCAACGGCGCCCAATCGATCAGGCGGGTCAACTCGATCGAGAGCTGCTTCGCACCGCGAGCCTCGCGGTCGAAGCGACGCACGACCGCGCTCCACGGCGCGAATCTGCGTTCGAACGCGGTGTCCCGACCCGCGTCGACGTACCACTCGAGCGTGCGTTCGGTGGTCAGGCGCGCGACGTCGTCGGCGATGCCGTCGCCATCGAAGTCACCGGAGACCGGCATGCGCAGGAAGCCGTTCACGAGTTGATCGCGGTCCTTCTCGATCTGCTTCGCGATGCTGATGATCGACGGGAAGTCGACGGTCAACGTGCGCTGCGCCGACGGCTTGCGCGCGAAACGCAGGGGCTCGTCCTGCCAGTACGCGAACAAGTCGAACGACAGACTGCCGCCCGCGACGATCCACAGCAGCAGTTGACCGAGCGACACGTCCTCGACGCGCAGCATGCAGAGGTCGTCCTTGCCGTCGCCGTTGTCGTCGAGCGCGAACGCCGCGATCAGGTTGCCGCTCGTCTTCAGGACCTGCGCGGCCTTCTCGCGGTCGATGCCGGCTGCGCCGCCGCGATAGACGCTGACCTTCTGACCCTGCCGCAGCAGCAGATCGGTGTGCCCGTCCCGATCGAAGTCGCTGGCGACGTGGCTGACCTGCGATTCGAGCAGTTTCAGCAGGTTGCTCGTGTCGAGCAGATCGCCGCTCTCCTTCGGCAGGTTCGCGCGGATCTGTTCGAGGTCGAGTTCGAACGACGGTGCTTCGGGTAGGCGACCGTTACGGTCCGACCAGAAGAACTGCACGAGGTCGCCGTCCTTGAACGCGAGGTCCGGGTGGCCGTCGCCGTTTTGGTCGGCGATCTCGAAGCCAGCGATGGACAGCCGTTCCGACATGGTCGTCGGTCGATCGAGGTCGCCCGGCAGATCCAGCGACACGTTGACGTTCTGCCGCACCAGCGGACCGCGCCGGAACGGCTGGGTCGCGTCCTTCGCGCCCATCCACAACTGGAGTCCATCGGCGTGCGGGACCACCAGATCGACCGCCCCGTCCTGGTCGAGGTCGCGCGCGAAAGGCAGGTCGAAACAACCATCCGGCAGACGGATCAGTGGATCGGTGAATACCGCGGTCGCCGTGGCGCCGGGGCGACCCGACCACGTCTCGACCACGCCGCCGTCCGAGAGCATCCACAACGCGGAGTCATGCGTGCCGTCCTCCGTGACCCACCACGCCACCGCACGTTTGCCGTCGATCGGCAGCGAGGCGTCGACGGTCGACGCTCCCGTGACGATGCTCGACCATGCGATCACGTCGAATCGACCGGGGCGCGCGCACAGGAACGCCGCGCCCTCGCCCGACCGCGACAGACTCTGCGCGCCGGAAATCGGTCCTTCGATCGCGACCGCCCGCACGACCGGCTCATCGCCGCGCGCGAGCGTGGACCACGCGACGCAGGTCGCCAGCACCGCGGTCATGGGCGCGACTCGGCGGCTCATCGCGTTCCTCCCGCTCGGGAAACGAACACCGTCAGCGCGTTCTCGTGGCGCAGGACCAGATCCGACACGCCGTCGTGCGACAGCTCGGCGGGAAGCGTGCCACGCACCGGATTGGCCGGGCGATGCTGCGTCAGCGTCTTGCCCGCGAGCTTCAGACCGTCGCCATCCCGCACGATGCCGACGATCTCGAGCAGTCCGTCCGGCTGCATGCTCAGCAAGTCGTTGATGCCGTCGCCGTCGAAGTCGCCGCCGAGGTCGAGCACGAAGCTCTCACGGATGCGCTCCATCTGCTCGGGCTTCAGCGTGCGCTCGAAGGCGAAGTCGGGCTTGCGCGACAACGTTCCGTCGCCCTGGCCGCGGAACACCAGCAGCTTCATCTCGAGCCGCACCGCCGCCAGATCCGTGATGCCGAGCGGAAGATCGAGCACGCGCGCGACCAGATCCTTCCGTCCGTCGTGATCGACGTCTTGGAGCGACCAATCGACGCTGCTCGCGTTCAGCTTCACGCGCGCCCGCGCCTCCTTGCCGAACGTGCCGTATCCGGTTGCGGCGTCGCGCGCGAACACCGTCACGATGTGGTCGCGCGACAGGCCATCCCCGTCTTCGCGCTCGACCATCAACTCCGTGCGGGAATCCCCATCGAGGTCGATCAACTGGACCCGCGCATCGTCGGCGTCGTCGAGTGCGAAGTCGACCTTCTTCGGTGTCGCGTCGAACGTCAGGCCCTCGTGCTGCAAGTAGACCTCGACGGCTTTCGCGTCGAACGTCGGGATCGCGTCGACACGCCCATCGCCGTTCCAATCGACCAGCGCCGGAATGCGCATCGCCTGTGCGTGCGACAAGTACCGCAGTTGCTCGAAGCGCGGCACCGAGGACGTCGCGCCCCGGAACAGGTTCAGCAGCGACGTCTCGATCCGGATCTCCGCGCTGCGACCGCCGAAGCGACCGCGCGGGCGACCTCCGTTCGACGCCTCTTCCTCCGGTCGGGCCGGGATCGTCCCGATGCGCACGAAACCGCGCGCATCGCCGCTGCGTGTCGCCGTCGGAGCGCGATACACGGCGATCTCGTACTTGGTCGTGACCAACAGCTCGTCGATGCCGTCCCCGTCGAGATCCTTCGTCAGCGACCACCGCGGCACCGTGTCCGGATCGGCGAGCGCAGGGAACACGGCGATCTCGATCTCGCGCGTGAGGTTGTCCTTCAGCCCGGCTTTCGTCGTGGTCAGCGAGTAGGCGCCGCGTGCGGAGAACAGCAAGACCTCGAGGCCCGGCTCCGGCCGCGCGTCGAACAGTCCGTAGGCGACGACGTCCGCCGGCAGTGCGAGCCGCCACGTCGGCGCATCGGGGAACCCGCCGTCGGGGGCGGCGGCGAAGAAGTTCAGCACGCGATCCTGGTCCTCGCGCGTGATCACGAACAGATCGCCGCGCGTGTCGTCGTTGATGTCGGGACATTCGTAGCTGAGGACGCGCCCCGGGAACTCGAGTCTCGATTCGACGAACTCCGCCGCCGCCAACGCGGCGACGAGCCATGCGCCGCTGGCCATCACGGTGCTTCCTCGCTGAGGTTGCCTTCGCCGGTCTGCCAGCGGATCCAGCGCAGGATGCGGTGTCGCCGGGCCTCGCCCTGGCGTCGGTAGTCGTAGAGCGCGATCAGCCACAGATCGACCAATGCGAACTCGGTGGTATCGGCGGTCAAGTCCCGATCGAAATGGAACAGGATCGGCAGACCGAGCCCGGTGAGCACCCGCGGCCGATCGAGCAGTTCCACGGAGACGTCGTCCGCGCCGCCTCTGGCGCCGTCGCGACGCACCACGACCGTTGCGCCCGGCTCGGCCGCTTCGAGAGCGCGGATCAGTTCCGACGCCGCGCGGATGTCGACGCCGTCGATCGCGACGATCACGTCGTCGACGGCGAACCCGGCCGCTCGGAACGGACTCGAGGGCAGCAACTCGACGACGCGCGCACCGGTGACGTCGGGTTCCGCGACCGACTCGACGACGAGCTTGCCCCGCACCCGCTCGACGAAACGGCGAGGCGCGGGCAATTCGGCGCCTCCCTGCGTGCGCGCCGTGACGTCCACTTCACTGAGCGCGCCGGATCGATCGACCTCGAGCCGCAGCACGTCGCCGCGCGCGGTCCCGTCGAGCACGGCTTGCCACTGATCGAGGCCCACCAGCGCGACGCCGTCGACTTTGGTGATGAGATCGCCGCGCTTCACGCCGACGGCTTCCGCCGGCGAACCCTTCTCGACCCGCGCGACGCGCAAGCCGTCGGCGATCGCGAGATCGTCGATCGAGCCACTGACGTTCTCTTCCAGCGCCAGGCCGATGAAGGCGGCGGCCGGAGCGGAGGCTTCGCTGGCGACCGCATCGAGCGCCGCGGCTCGCGGCAGCACGATCTCGGTGGTCTCACAACACGCCGCGAGCGCGAACGCCATCGCACCCACGAGCGAACATCGCCGGATCATCGCTCCGTCCTCCTCGAACCCTCAGGCCGACCGCATGCGGCACGCCAGGATCGTCAGCAACACCAGGACCAACGCGGATGCGCCGGGAATCGACCACGCGCGCTCGAAGTCCTCGGGATTCCACACCGCGTCGGAATAGGCTCGCGCGATGTCGGTCAGCCGACTCAACGTCGATCCGTCGCCGAGGAACGGCACGTAGGTGACGAAGACATATTTGGCCACGTTCGGCATCAACGCGCGCAGCACGTCGAACAGCACGAACGGCACCAACGTCCCGGCGACCGCTCCGCCCGCGGAGTTCGCGGTACTCGACACCGCGATCCCGAACACGGCACACGTCAGTAGCCCCGGAATCACGCCCGCGACACCTTTGGCGATGTCGACCCAGATCTCTCCGGCGGTCGCCATGACGTCGCCCTCTTCGACGATGTCGGTCAGGCCGTAGATGCCGTGTGCGACGGCCGCAGCGAGCCCGAGCAGCACCAACAACGCCGGAAGCAGCCACGACGCCACACCGCAGACGCGGGCGACGACCACGAGACTGCGAGGCGCGGCGACGTACCACTGGCCGAGGACGCCGGACTCACGGTCACGCACGAACGTCGTCGCGCCGTGGACGAGCAACAGCAGCGCGAGCACGGCGGCCCCCGCGCGCAGGCCGTCGGCGAGCGGTCCGAAGCCGTTTGCCGCCAGCGTGGCGCCGTCCGCACCCGCGGCGAGCTTCTGCGCCTGTTCGACCTTCTCGCCGACCCGACCGCCGACGATGCGCAACCCCGCGACGACGGCGGGAGCCCACACCAACACCCACGTCGAACGGGCGAACCACGTGCGAGCGACCTCCGCGCGCAGCGGAGCGAACACCGAAGTCATGCCGCCACCTCGCTCGCGGTCACCCGTGCGAACAGCTCGTCGAGCGACGCGCGCTCGGGCCGCAGCAATGCGACGCCGAAGCCGCGCGCGACGAGTTGCGCGTTCAGGCGTTCGGGCGTGTCGGCAATGAGTCGGACGCGGAACAACGTGGTCGACGCGAAGTCGATGCTTGGGGCAAGGCGTTCGCGTTCGCCGCGCGCCACCTCCTCGCGCGCCGCGATCCCGTCGAGACCCTCGAACGCGGACAGCGAGCCGCCGCGCAGCGCGACGAGATACGCCGGCTGACCGCTCTTGCCGGTCAGCAACTCCGCGACGGTTCCATCGAGGACGACGCGGCCGCGGTGGAGCACCGCGATGCGGTCCGCGATGCGCTCGACGTGATCGAGCTGGTGGCTGGACAACAACACCGTCGACCCGCGCGTGCGCTGCTCGACCAACACGTCGAGCACTCCGTGAACCGCGCCGGGGTCGAGATGGGTCAGCGGCTCGTCGAGCACGAGGAGCTCGGGCTCGAGCAGCAACGCCCGCGCGAGCGCCAACCGTTGCCGCTCGCCCTGCGACAACTTCGCGACTCGACGCGACCGCAGGCGCGCGAGATCGAGCCGTTCCAACACCGCGTCCGGCGCCACGGCGCTCTTGCCGTAGCGCAGTGCGTGGATGCGCAGGTTCTGCTGCACGCTCAGATCGACGTCGAGCCCGGGCCGATGCAGCGCGACACCGACGCGACCGGACAACGAGGCGACGCGCGTCGGTTCACGGCCGAGGACGCGCACGAGCCCACGATCCGCACGCAGCAGACCGAGCAGCACCGCGAGCATCGTGGACTTGCCGGCGCCGTTCAGACCGA
>JBPOIU010000177.1:0-38712 GCA_052034255.1 Planctomycetota bacterium
CCGCTCAACCCGGGAAAAAACAGCGCACCGGGACCTCGAGCACTGGGAACTCCAGCCCGTGGCAGCGGGAAATCCAGCGCGGTTCAGACGTCAAAGCGAGCCTGCATGTCACTTGTGAGGCGGTGGCCTGATGTTTGCTTGAAGCCACGCGTCGCAATCGGTCGAACACCGCGTCCGTCTGATTGTCGGGGGGCGGTCGACGACTAGGTGTAGTAAAAGAGAGGCAATGGCCATGAACGGCTCCTCGCATCATCGCGTTGCGGTCGCGTGCTTCGTTCTCGCCGTGGTCCTTCCCGGTTGTTGCGCGCTTCACCTTCTGCCTTCGCAATCGCATGGTGCCGGGCACGGCGGCGGATGCATGTCCGGACATGGAACAGGCGTGCCCGCGTCGCCGGGTTCCGTTCCCTCGAACCCAACATCAGACGTCCAATATCGTTGCCCAATGCATCCGGACATCAATGCGACGTTCGCGTCGACCTGCCCAAAATGCGGTATGGCAATGGTGAAGGGGGATCAATGACGTGCGACGCAAGCTGCTCGCGTCGATCCGGGATCCGCCCACCGTTCCTCTTTGTCGAGATACAGTTCAAGAACACACGGAAGGCACTAAGTATCATGGCCAAGTCACTATCCATAGTCTTCATCGTCGTAGCGCTCTCGGTCGGCTGCTCGTCGCCAGTTGAAACCTCGGGAACATCGGCCGAGCATGTTCTTCCGGCGCATCTCTGTCCGTGCGGCGATCCACAAGCGGACGCCGAGGGTTGCGCGAACCAGTGTTTCCTGGATCCCGACTCGCAGTGCTTGAATCCGAAATGCACATGCACCGTGAATCACATGCCGACAGGCATGGCGAACGAGGATTGAAGGGAGACCACGCGGATGTTCATCTTTCACTCGTTGTTCATGACGTTCGTGGTTTCCGCGGCTTTGCTCGCGTCCCCGACCGATCTGATCGTTCTCAACGATGGGTCGAAGCTGATCGGACGGATCAAGTCCGTCAACGCGGAAGGCGTCTCGTTTGCGTACACACACGATGGAGCCGCGGTGATCGGCACCTTTGCGCGTGAGCGGCTCGAACCGCACTCGTGGTTCGTCGTGCGTTCGGGCGCGGTCGCAAATGACGCCGCTGCAAGGCTCGAACTGGCTCGATATGCGATCGATCACGGTATGTATGCAATCGCGGAACATGAACTCGATCGCGTTGCGGCGCTCGACGCTTCGCTCGAACCCGCGATCGTGAGCGAGCGGAGGCGGGCGCGTGATGGAGCCGCGAAGACCCTGCTCGGGATCGCCCGCGTGGCTCTGGACAAGGGAGACCTCGACCGCGCCTGGGCGCTCGGCGGGACTGTGTTGACGCGCTACCGTGGTTCGGCGAGCGATGCGGACGCCCGCGCCTTCGTGGACGAATTGGAAGGTGCCCGCGCCATCGCCGCCGAAAAGGCGCAAGTTGCGGCCCGAGCCGAATCCGACCGGAAGGAAGCGGACGCGCGTGCGGCGATCATGGAGCCGGCGCGGCAGCACTTCGACAAGGGTCAGCTTCGAAACGTCGCGGGCCTGAAGAGCAGCGATCTCGGCGAAGCGCTGAACGCGTTCGGCGCTGCAGCCGGACACTTCCAAAACGCGATGAAGGCTGCCGCCGCGGCGGCCGATACGAACGCGAACGACTCGAAACTCGTCGAACTCGCGCGGAGTATCGAGTTCGACGCGCGCCGGAGCATCGCCCGTGCTCACGTGAACATGGGCAGCTTGTACGTCGTGCGGGGCTCTTACGTGAAGGCGCTGGAGCACGCGAACCACGCGCTCGCCGCGAACCCCGACGACGCGTATGCGGAGGCGTTTCGTGCGCGCGTCGAGATCGCGTCGGCGGAAGCGACGCGCTCTCGCTACCGACGGCGGTTGCATTGAGTTGTCTCGCCTGCCGACGCCGACATCATACAAGTCGCACAAATACACTCACCGGACAACACCCATGAAAACACGTCATCCTGGCTGCTCACGTTTGCTCCTGACCTCCATCCTGACGGGAAGCACCATCTTATTCGTCAGCGCCGACGAGTTGCTCGGGCAGACTCAAGAACCACCAACAACCGCAGTCGATCCCGCAGCGCACGCTGCACATGTGTCTGCGGGCACGCACCCAGTCACGCCAGCGGCGGATACGGCCGGGGGCGATCCCGCGCTTGCCGCGCAGCTCTCGGAGTTGCAGGCGAAGGTCGCTCAACTCGAGGCCGTGTTAGCGAAGGCTGCACCCGGATTGGATGCCGCGATGCCCGGAATGCCAGGCGCTGGTCCCGCCGCGAGTCCTGCGACGAGCAACGGAATGGGCAAGATGAGAGCTGGCAGCAGCATGTCAGGCTCGGGCGCCACACCGGCTCCGCCGATGGCGGGTATGTCCGGCGCCGCGTTGCCCGCGGGTGGGTCGATGAACATGATGAGCATGATGGACAAGATGATGGGGATGATGGACAAAATGATGTCCATGGGCGGCGGGGCACCAATGCCGGCCGGGGGCGGAATGGCAATGGATATGGACAAGATGGAGATGGGCGCGATGGGGAGCGGCGGCTCGATGCCCGCAACACCCCCTGCGGCCGGCATGGGTGGCATGAGCGGCGGCAGTGGAATGATGAGCATGATGGGGATGATGGACATGGACACGATGGGCATGGGCGGAGGCGCCGGCGCCATGTCGCAATCCGCGCTGCCCGGCTTTCCTGGAGCGTCGCATCTTTACCACATCGGAGCGACCGGCTTCTTCCTCGATCACCCACAACACATCGTGCTGACGACCGAGCAACAAGCAGGGCTCAACAAGGCGATGCAAGAAGCGCTCCTGGCGAAGAGCACTGCGGATCGCGCGGTGGAGCAGGCCGAGCAGGCGCTTTGGACGCTCACTGCTGCCGATCAGCCCGACGCCACACAAATCGAAGCGAAGATCCGCGACATCGAAAAGCTCCGTGGCGATGAGCGCCTCGCATTCATCCACGCGGTGGGCGACGCGAGCAAGCTCCTTACCGATGTGCAACGCGCGATTCTCACCGGTTTCGCGCCACCCGCGCCTGCCGCACCCGCGATGGCTCCGATGGGTGACATGTGAGCCGAGAACGCAGCAGTTCGGCCCGCGGTATGGCCAGCGTCGACGCCATTACGATCAACGCCGCGCCGTGCATGGGACTGAGATGTTCGTTCGAAACAAGGAGGTAACTCGAATGAGCTGTTGTAGCGATGTGATGAAACCCATCGAGTCGTCTGCATGCTGTACGCCGCAAGACACGATGGCACAGGATGCAAAGGCGATGCGTGATTCAGGCTGCGGGCGCGTAGTGGAGGACCCGAGAAACCTCAAATTGGTCGGCGTCGTCACCGAACGCGACGTGTGCGGCGTCGTGGCGGCTGATGACCGACGCGCGTCCGAAGTTCGCGTGAAGACGATCATGCAACCGTTGTCTGCCTGCTGTGGTGCAAGCGAATCGGTCGAAGAGGCGCGGCGGAAACTGCACGAGCATCGCGCCACAAGCCTGCCTGTCGTGGACAAAGCGGGCAGTTGTCGCGGCACCTTCAGCATTCACAGCCTCGAGACGAAGTAGCCCATGGCACAAACGCGTGGTTGATGCCAACACGACCGAGTCCGCCGCGGCACAGCATACGCGGAGTGAAACCGTGAATCGCATGACGCCAACTATCGCAATCGATCTGAAACAACTACAGCGGGATACTTTTGCTTATTTTCTCCACGAAACGAATCCCTCCAACGGGCTGGTGATCGACAAGACAGCTCCGGATTGGCCGGCCAGCATTGCCGCTACCGGATTGGCGTTAGCCTGCTACCCGGTAAGTGTCGAGCGCGGCTTCATGTCGCGGGCCGCCTCGGCGGAGCGAACGGTTACGACATTGCGCTTTTTCTGGAACAGCCCCCAAGGTCCCGAACCCGACGCAACCGGCTTCGATGGCTTTTACTATCATTTTCTCGACATGCGGACCGGACGCCGCGCCTGGCAATGCGACCTGTCGACGATTGACACCGCTTTTCTACTGGCCGGCGCATTGACCGCAGCGGCCTATTTTGACGGGGCTACTGCCGACGAGTTCGAAATCCGTGACCTCGCCGATGCACTTTACGCCCGCGCCGACTCGCCATGGGCGCAACACCAGGGTTCGACGGTGACGCACGGTTGGAAGCCCGAGAGCGGCTTTCTCGACTTCCGGTGGGAAGGTTACGACGAGGCGCTGCTGCTGTACATCCTGGGTCTGGGCTCGCCGACTCATCCATTGCCCGAGGGCAACTACGCAGCGTGGACCGCGACTTACCGCTGGGAACTCTGTTACGGGTATGAATATCTCCATTCCGGGCCGTTGTTCACGCATCAGCTCTCGCACATCTGGATCGACTTTCGCGGCATTCAAGATGCATTCATGCGTGAGAAGGGCATCGACTATTTCGAGAACAGCCGCCGCGCGACTCATGTGCAACAGCAGTATGCGATCCACAACCCTCTCGGGTTCAAGGACTATGGCCGTCATTGCTGGGGAATCACCGCAAGCGAGGGCCCGGGCCCCGACACCGGCAAGGTCAACGGCGTCGATCGGCAGTTCCTTGACTACGTAGGGCGTGGCGTGCCGTACGGGCCCGACGACGGCACCCTTGCCCCGTGGGCGCTGGTCGCGTCGCTGCCGTTCGCGCCCGAAATCGTGCTCCCGGCGCTCCAGCATTGCATTCATCAGGCCAAGATGAACGAGTTCAACTCATACGGCTTCAAAGCAGCGTTCAATCCCTCTCACCCGGGGAACCCCCACAATCCTTATGGCTGGTGGGTTTCACCGTGGCATTACGGGCTGAATCAAGGGCCGATCGTCTTGATGATCGAAAACGATCGGACGGGTTTGCTGTGGCGGCTGATGCGCAAGTGTCCATACATCGTCAAAGGCCTGCAGCGGGCTGGATTCACGAACGGCTGGCTAACCGGAGTCGACGGCGGCCAGGTCGCGCCAGCGTCGGCGTCGTGTAGGAAGTGAGTTGAGCATGAGCCACTCTGAATCCAGAACGGCGTGCGCGCGGGTCAGGGCCACGCGCGGCGTTCTCTGCCTGTCGGTCGGACTACTTCTCGGCAGCGAGTTGGGTGCGCAGGTTTCGCCCGAGGAGCACGCGAAACATCACCCTGGCGCTGCGGGGGCCGGGGCCATGCCGGCCGCGCCCGGCGGGGATCCGTCAAATGTCGCAACGCCCGCAGCCGGTAAAGGCCCAGCGCCCGGTGGTATGGGCGGAATGATGGAAGGCATGGGCGAGATGATGAAGGGCATGGGCGCACCGCCGCCACTGGAACTCTATCCGTCTCTCATGGCACTGCCGGAGCTTTCGCCGGATCAGCGCAAGCTGGTCGAAGAGCAGGCTGCCGAGCGGATGCACGCCGGCACCGTCTTGATGGGACGGGCGCTCGACTCGCTCAACACCGGCGCGCAGTCCGGCGACTACGCGGGGATGCACGAAGCCGCCGTTCGCCTCGGCGAAGGCCTCGCGCAGCTCGAGAGCGGGATCGCGGCGCGCCGAGCCTTGGCTGAAGGCCGCGCCCCGCGGGCGGTCGCGCTCGCTTGGTTCAGGCGCGAGATGAACCTATCGCCCGGCGCGGCGCCGGTTGCGCTTCAGCCCCTCGGCGTCACGCCGTTTCATTTCTTCACGATGCTGCTGCTCGTGGCGTTCGCGCTCGCGATGCTCGCCCTGTACTTCTTCAAGATGCGCCGTGCGGCTGCCCTCTTCGGCCGTCTCGAATCGGACTCGGGATCGCCGCCGCCCGGGGCGGCGCCGCCTCTTGCCGGAGTGAATGGACCGCCTGCGCCGGGCGGGCCGCCTGCGGCAGTTGCCAAACCCGCGCCGCCTGCGCTAGGCGCGGCTCCGCCATGGACCGCTTGAGCGAGATGACGTAAACATGGCCCAACGACGTTCCCAAAGGCCTGCGTCGCCCACGTCAGACGCCAAACCCGCATTGGCTGCCGTTTCGGAGGCGACCGCAGGGTCGCCCGTGGCTGCGAATTGGCGCGGGCAGCTTCGCGTCGCAAGCATCGTCACGGAAACGCCGGGCGTGAAGACGTTTCGCCTCGTGCCGTCGTCCGGTGCCCGCTTCCTCCCGTTCACCTTCGTGCCCGGCCAGTTCATCAACGTCGCGTTCTGGATCGGGGGGGCGAGAATGAACCGCTCCTACTCCATCTCATCATCCCCGACGCAGCGCGAGTACGTTGATCTGACGGTGCGGCGGGAGCCACGCGGTGCCGTCTCCCGTCACATCGTCGATCTGGTCAAGGTCGGGGGCCAGATCGAAGCTTCCGGTCCCATCGGTCGGTTTACCTTCACCGGAACCGAGGCCGACAGCATCGTGCTCATCGCTGGCGGTGTGGGCATCACGCCCATGATGAGCATCATGCGGTATCTCACCGAGCGATCATGGGCCGGCGACATATTCCTTGTCTTTGCGTGCCGTACTCCAACCGACTTCATTTTTGCGAACGATGTCGCCGCGCTTCAGCGTGTCAACCCGAAGCTGCGCGTCGCGGTCACGGTGTCCCAACCGGAAGGAACTGACTGGAAGGGCCCTAGCGGACGCATCACCAAGGAACTGCTCACGCAGACGGTTCCCGATCTTGCTTCACGGAGAATCCATCTGTGTGGGCCGCCATCGATGATGGACGCGATCAGGACCCTCATCACCGAGTTGGGCGTTCCTCCCGACCAACTGAAGACAGAACTTTTCGGTGCAACAAAGCCCACCCCGGTCGCTCCAGGGACCACCGCGAAACCGTCCGCACCGGCGACCGGGCCGATGGTCACGTTTTCGAAGAACAACAGGTCGGCCAGGATCCAGGTCGACCAGACCGTTCTGGAACTCTCCGAAGCGCTCGGCATCGGAATCGAAAACTCCTGCCGTGTCGGGACCTGCGGCGTATGCAAAGTGAAGATGACTTCCGGCGAGGTCGAGATGGCGGTCGAGGACTCGCTCGACCCGGACGACAAGACCAACGGAATCATTCTCGCCTGCCAGGCGAAGCCGACGAGCGATATCGCGGTCGAGGCATAGCCATGAAAGAACGCGAGCGCGTCGTCGTCACAGGTGTTCTGGGCATCTTGTTGCTTGCCTGGCTCGGATTTCTCGTTCACCGTTCACCGCGATTCGCGGGCAGTGGACTTGGAGCGGTGTTCGGGATCGCGGGCGCGGTGCTCATGCTCGTCACGCTCGCGTACTCGATCGTCAAGCGTGTTCCGTTCCTCTACGCTCGAGTGACACCGTATGTCTCCATGCGTTCGTTGCTCGCCGTACACGTTTATGCGGGCATTCTCGGCCCGGCGCTCGCGATCATGCACACCGGCCACAAGTTCGACAGCCCGCTGGGAATCACGTTGACGGCCGTGATGCTGCTCGTCGTCGTGAGCGGGTTCGCGGTTCGCTACCTGCTCACGTATGTCGGCCAGGAGATCCGCGACAAGTTGATCTTGCTGCAGACAGCCAGGGGAGATCTCGACAGCGCGTGGGGAGTGGTCGAGAACCTGCCGGCAGAAATGAGAGCCCGTCCGAAGGCGCCTCTCGTCATCGCCGCTCTGGCATCGTTGGGTCTCGATCTCTCGTCCGGCGGCCCAGTTGGTGAGGTCACCCGCATCGCCGAGTCCGTGGCGGACCTGGAGTACGCGGTCCGCACGCACGAGTTCTTCAAGCGTTGGTTCGGCCGCGCGTTGAAGTTGCATGTCGTTCTGTCGGTGATTCTCTACGTGCTGCTCGGGCTGCATGTGTGGGCAGAGATTCACTTTGGACTGAGGTGGTTCTCGTGAAGCTGTCGCGCGCCATGTTCATCGCGTTGGCGCTCTTCATGGCGTTGTTCGCGACGTTTTACTTCCTGAAAGCGCATCCCGGCAACGCGCGCGCCGGCGTGTTGAACAAGACGGCCTGGCAACGGATGGCCAGCCCGGGCGCTCTCTCTGAGCCCCATACGTTCTTGGAACATGACTGCGCCGCGTGCCACACGGCAGTGAAGGGCGTCGAGGCAAAGAAGTGCATCGTTTGCCACGCCGACAACACGACGCTTCTCCAACGCCAGCCAAGTGCATTTCACGCGGACATCGCTGAGTGCGCTGCCTGCCATCTGGAACACCAAGGGCGTGTCTCGCGGACGACTCAGATGGATCACATCGCCCTGGCTCGCATCGGCTTACGTACTATTCAAGATACGGCCGACCCGTTCGATCAGGAACGCGATGCGCTCGTGGCTTGGGTGGAAGCAAACGGAGCGGCGCCGGTCGGGCCGTTACTTCAGCGCGAGGAGTCATTGCTGAAGTGCGCGACGTGCCACCAAACCAGAGACAGGCACCTCGGACTGTTCGGCAGCGACTGTGCACAATGCCACACGACGTCGAAATGGACGCTGCCGGAATTCAGCCATCCCTCGGCGGGCTCGCAGTCCTGCGCCCAGTGCCACCAGGCCCCGCCGAGCCATTACATGATGCACTTCAAGATGGTTTCGATGACGATCGCCGGCGTGGAGAAGGCCGAAGTGAGTCAGTGCTTCCTCTGCCACCAGACCATCTCTTGGAACGACATCAAGGGCGTCGGTTATTACAAACACCATTGACCACGAACCAAGAATGACCACTGACATCGTGCACGACGAACCCTCAAGGACCCCGCACTCGAACGCCCTCGTCATCTTCGGAGCCACCGGCGACCTCGTCTACAAGAAGATTCTTCCCGCTTTCTATGCGATGGAGCGGCGGGGACGTCTTCAGGTCCCCGTCATCGGAGTTGCGAGGTCGGATTGGACGCGCGAACAGTTCCAAGCGCGCGCCCGTGCGAGTGTCGAAAAGCACCGTGGTTTCGACGACGCGGTGTTCGCCAAGCTCAAGGAGCGGCTCAGGTACATCAGCGGCGATTACGCGGCTCCGGCCGCTTACGCGAAGCTCCGAAAGGAACTCGGTGGGGCCGCGCACCCGTTGTTCTATCTCGCGATCCCTCCCAGCGTGTTCACGACGGTGGTCAACGGGCTCGGCCAGTCGGGTTGCGCCCGCGGAGCGCGCGTGGTCGTCGAAAAGCCTTTCGGCCGTGATCTCCCGTCCGCGCAGGCGCTCAGCGCGACGCTACACGCGGTCTTCGACGAGTCATGTGTATTCCGCATCGACCACTACCTTGGGAAGGAATCGGTGCAGAACCTTCTGGTATTCCGGTTCGCGAACTCCTTCCTCGAGCCGTTCTGGAACCGCAACTATATTGAAAGCGTGCAGATCACGATGGCCGAAAACTTCGGTGTCGAGGGCCGTGGCAGTTTCTACGAGGAGTCCGGCGCGATCCGTGATGTGATCCAGAACCACATGCTCCAAGTCGTGGGATTTCTTGCGATGGAATCCCCGACGACGCCAAACCACGATGCGATTCGCGCCGAGCAAGCGAAAGTATTCAAGATGATCAGTCCGCTGCGCTCCGATGACGTGGTGCGCGGCCAGTTCCGCGGGTACCGCCAGGAGGACGGCATCGCTCGCGATTCGATGGTCGAGACATTTGCCGCCGCGCGTCTGCGCATCGACTCTCCGCGCTGGGACGGCGTTCCCTTCTTCATTCGGGCGGGCAAGTGCCTCCCGAAGACGATGACGGAGGTACTGGTCATGCTCAAACGGCCCGCGCTCAGCGAATTGTGTCCGGGCCAGGCGAACTACGTGCGGTTCCGGCTGAGCCCGGACGTGACCATTGCGATCGGCGCCAGTGTCAAGCGTCCCGGCGAGCAGCTGATCGGCGATCCGACGGAACTCAAAGTGGTCGATCACCAAAGTGGCGACGACATGGAAGCCTACGAGCGCCTCTTGAGCGACGCGATCGCCGGCGACGGCACACTCTTTGCTGGACAGGACGGCGTGGAAGCTGCGTGGCGGGTCGTCGATCCGGTCCTGGAGTCGGAAACAGCTTTGCATGACTATCTGCCCGGCACCTGGGGCCCGTCCGAGGCCGAGAGGCTTACGGCAGGAATCTGTGGCTGCGACAGCCCGGTCTGGTTGCTGCCTGGTGGCAAGGTCGGAGAATCAAAATGATGATTGGCTCGGAGCGCTCATGAGCTACCTCACGGAGTCGTCCATTTCCGAGAGCATCGCACGCGGTACTTGGAGCAGTTTTCTCGTCCGACCGATTCGCGCTTGGTGCATTGCCGCCCCTGCCTTCGTTTTCGTCGGCTGCGTGTCCGTGACGGCCGATGAGCGATTTCCTGAGGTTCAGAGTCAGATCGTGGACCGGCTGGGCCCGGAGGCGAGCCGAATCCACTGGCGGCTCGGAACCGCCGAAGACGAACAGGTCGATTCGTTCGTGAGCGAACTGCTCGGCCGGCCCCTGACACCGGAGACGGCGGTGCAGGTGGCCCTGCTTCGGAGCCGCGACCTTCAGGCCGTCTACGAAGACGTTGGAGTTGCGCAGGCCGAATTGGTCCACGCGGGGCTGCTGACGAACCCGGACCTCGCTGGTTTCTTTCGCATCCCCGACAGCGGTCCCGACGGGGTCAACTGGAACGTTGGATTGGACTTCTGGTTGGACGTCTTTCTCGTGCCGCTGCGAAAGCAAATCGCCGGCGCCGAGTTGGATGCTTCGCTCCTCCGCGTCACTGACGCGGTACTGGAGAAGGCGACCGAAGTGCGCCGCGCTTACTTTGAGTATCAGGCCGACCAGCGTGTGCTTGTGCAACAGCAAGCGCTGGTCGAGTTCACGGAGGTCGCAGCCGAGTTGGCCGCACGTCAGCAGGCCCTGGGTCACATCACCGAGCTCGACCTCGCCCGCGAACAAGGCACAGTGGAAGACGTGGGGCTTGGGCTGGACCAAGCACATGCCGCATCCAGAATCAGCCGTGAGACACTGCGTCGTCTTCTCGACCTGACCGAGTCCGAAGTTCCGTGGACGCTAGACGAGTCGTTCGTAGCGATACCTTCCTGGGACCCGGATCCCGATGCATTGATCGCGACCTCGCTCGACCGGCGCGTCGATCTCGCCCTCGCGAACCAGGAGATTGCGCTGCAGCGCTTGGGGCTCGACTTGGACAAGAAGTGGTTTCTGACCAAGAGCTCGGTCGGTATCGAAACGGAGCGAAGTTCCGACGGCGTCCAAGGCACAGGCCCGCACCTCAGCGTGGAGCTCCCGATCTTTCATCAGCACCAGGCGGTGTACGCGCGTCGCGAGGCTCTCATTCGCCGGGCCGAGGACCGCCTCGCGGCGCAGCGCGGAGCCGCCCGCGCCGAAATCCGCATCGCCTCCGAACGCATGGCGCTGGCACGCCGCGTCGTCCTGCGCTTCGAGCGGTCGATCACGCCACTGCGCCAGAGAATCGTCGGGCTCACGCAAACCGAATACAACGCGATGATCGTCGGCACCCCGGACCTGCTTGCAGCCAAGTCCAAGGAGACTCGGGCTGCGATCGACGCGGCCAGGGCCGTGCAGGACTATTGGTCGGCGCGAACCGAATTGGAGCGAGTCCTCGGAGTGAGGCTCCCAGGCGAGAACCGAGCAGCTCCGGCGCTGCCGACTCCGCAACGACCAACCGCTCCCGAATCCATGCCCGACATGCCGGGCATGGGCAAGCAAGGATGACCGCCATGCACACACGTCGAGAGATCCTCCTCGCCAGCGGAGCCTTCGCCGCGGTTCCTCCGCTCTCCGCGCTGTTGCAGGACCATAAGGGCCACGGCGTACCGCCGGCGCCAGCCCCGCCGGTTCCATCGTCGGGGAAGTCCGAAGCGCAAAACGTCGCCGTGCGGCCACCCGGGATGTCGAACTACACGCCCGTGGTCATGCCCGACACGCCGTCGTTGCCGTTCGAGATGGACGACGGCGTCAAAGTCTTCCGCCTCGTCGTCGAATCGGTGCAGCGTGAGTTCGCGCCCGGCGTGGTGGTGAACTGCTGGGGATACAACGGGCAGTCGCCCGGTCCGCTCCTCGAGGCCGTCGAGGGCGACCGCGTCCGCATCCTCGTCACGAACAACCTGCCGGAGGGCGTGCACACGACGGTCCACTGGCACGGCATACTGCTGCCAAACGGCATGGACGGCGTGGGCGGGTTGACGCAGAAGCACATCCGCAACGGGCAGACGTTCAAGTACGAGTTCACGCTGCGTCAGCACGGTACGTACATGTACCACCCGCACTTCGACGAGATGTTCCAGATGGGAATGGGGCTCATGGGCATGTTCGTCGTTCACCCACGCGACGCGTCGGTACGTCGTGTGGACCGCGACTTCGCCATTCTCCTGAGCGAATGGCTCGTCACGCCTGGATCGGCGACGCCCGACCCGACCGAGATGACCAACTTCAACCTCTTCACTTTCAACGGACGGATGTTCCCGGGCACGTCCCCGATGGTCGCCAAGCTGGGCGAGAAGGTCCGCATTCGCATCGGCAACCTAAGCACCACCAACGCCCACCCGATCCACCTTCATGGCTACTCGTTTCAGGTCACGGGCACTGACGGTGGTCCGATCCCCGCGACTGCGCAGTGGCCCGAAGTCACGACGAACGTGCCCACCGGCGCCGTGCGCGACATCGAGTTCGTCGCTGACGCCGAGGGCGACTGGGCATTCCATTGCCACAAGGTCCACCATCTGATGAACGGCATGGGCCACAATCTGCCGTTGCTCATCGGCGTCGAACAGAAGGACTTGACCGCTCGGCTGGCTAAGCGCATTCCAGGCTACATGCCGATGGGCGTGTCGATGGGCGGCATCATGGACATGGGCCGCCCGAAGAACAC
Organism: Planctomycetota bacterium; assembly: GCA_052034255.1. Lineage (GTDB taxonomy): Bacteria > Planctomycetota > B15-G4 > B15-G4 > JADJEK01 > JADJEK01. Next base: position 12,745 of record JBPOIU010000177.1, read on the forward strand.
GATCGGCAGCTCGTTCGAGGGTCCGTTCGACGAGATCGACGCGGGCGGAATGTTCACGGTCGTGAAGGTACGCAAAGACATCGCTTCGTACGTCGACCCGGGTTGGTATCGGCATCCCGAGGGCACCGTCGCGGAACCGATCTGATCGGTCACGCTGTCACGTCTTCCAGACTTCGGAGCGTGAATCGCTTCCACTTCCAATGAAGTGTCAAAGATGAGGTGCGTGGCTCACCTGTGGGAAGATCTCACCGCAACGGGGAGAAGTACCCGCGCATTTCCTCGCGCGACGCGGTGACGATTCCGCGTCACGCATGCTTTCTCTAGTGATCTCACTCGTTGGACTTCGGTCGCTTGGCTACTGCGGGGCGGTAGCACGCGGCACGGGCTGTGCGCTCGCGAAACGAGTCTTGCGGCCGGTCCATGAGGGAGACACTCCATGACGACCAACAATGGGATGAAGTCCTCGTCCACGCGCCGATTGTCGGACGTTCGCAGTTTCGCGCCTCAAGCCAGTGCGCGGAGGGACATCTACAAGCTCACTGTGCCGCGCGATCTTGAGGCGCTGCTTCGCCGGATCGCCCCCCGGGGGTGCTTTGCCATCGTGGCGCCAGTTCTCCGACGCAGCCAGCAGTGCGAGTTCCAGCGGCCTGTTGATCAGACCCGTCGCGCAGGCTGGGAGACTTGACATGTCAAGACCCCACCGGCACGCGCCGACTTTGACGACGATGTCCTTTCGATCGCCTGAGGCGAAAGAAGTGTACATCGCCGGGACCTTTAACGGCTGGAACGAGACTTCGCACCCGATGCGGCAGACGCGCGGCGGCGAATGGGTGCTCAACATGTCGCTGCCGCCGGGCCGCCACGAGTACAAGTTCATCGTCGACGGTCGGTGGTGCTGTGACGAGTCAGAGCGCGATGATGCCCACGACGGTCGGCCGGATTGTGTGGAGAACGCATTCGGCACCATGAACCGCGTTCTACATGTCCGATCGACGAATGAAGGCGGCTCGAAGGCACAGCTTCACGCGTGACGCGCTTCCGCCGTCACCACAGTGAATGATGCGGCAGCGAGCGGAGCGAGTTGGTTTCGCCCAGACGGAATGGCATTCGTAATTGCAAAATCACTCGGAGTCACGTCGTGAGCGAAGCGGCAATCGACGCGGTCTGCGGAATGCCCGTCTTCGACGAACGGTTCGTCGCGGGACATCGCGGCGCGAGCTTTCGCTTTTGCTCGATGTTGTGCCGCGACATGTTTGTGCGGCATCCGACTCTGTACGCGCCTACCGACGCTCCGCCACCGCGCATCGCGTACTTCTCGATGGAGGTCGCCATCGATCAGCGGATACCGACGTATGCGGGCGGGCTCGGCGTCCTCGCCGGGGATACGTTGAAGTCGTGCGCGGACCTTGGGCTGCCCGTGGTCGCAGTTTCGCTCGTGCATCGCGCCGGCTATTTCAAACAGCAACTCGACTCGCGTGGGAATCAGGTCGAGACCCCGTCGCCGTGGCGGCCAGAAGAGTTTCTCCACCCGCTGCCCGAACGGATCGAAGTGCGAATCGAGCGGCGCCCCGTGATGGTGCGGGCGTGGCGGTACGACCTGACGGGCGCTTCGGGATCCGTCGTCCCGCTGCTGCTGCTCGACACGGACATGGATGCGAACTCCGCGCTTGATCGCGAGATCACTCATCGTCTGTACGGCGGCGACGACCGGGAGCGACTCGCGCAGGAAGTCGTGCTCGGAATCGGCGGCGTGCGCATGCTGCGCGCCCTCGGTCACGCCGGGTTGCGTCGCTTCCACATGAACGAGGGGCATTCGAGCCTCCTGGCTCTGGAACTGCTCCGGACCGCGCCGGCACGCCCGGGTGAGGATTGGAATTTCGCGGCTGTCCGCGAGCGCTGTCTGTTCACCACGCACACGCCGGTCGCTGCTGGGCACGACCGATTCGATTGGACCCTCGCGGATGAGGTACTCGGCGATCTCTTGCCCACGGAGATCCTTCGCATGGTCGGTGGGCGCGATCGTCTGAACCTGACGCTGCTCGCCCTCAACTCGAGCGGACACGTGAACGGCGTGGCCAAGCGGCACGGCGTAGTCACACAGGAGATGTTCCCGGGATACCCGATCGATTCGATCACCAACGGCGTGCATGCACGCTCCTGGACGTGTCCGGCATTCCGCGAGTTGTTCGACCGCCATCTCCCAGGATGGCTATGCGACCCGTTCTCGTTGCGCCACGCGCTCGGGATCCCGCTCGACGAAGTGCGCGCCGCCCACTGCCTCGCGAAACAGGCGTTGATCGACGAAGTCAACCGGCGCGGTGGCGGCGGCTTCACGACGGACGCATTCACGATCGGCTTCGCGCGCCGCGCGACGCACTACAAGCGCGCCGATCTGTTGTTCAATGATCCGGACCGACTCGCAGCGATCTCGGCCGCCGCCGGGACCATTCAGCTCGTGTTCGCCGGCAAGGCACATCCGAACGACAGTCAGGGCAAGGAGCAGGTCCGGCGCGTATTCGAGTATGCCGCGCGCCTGAATGCCTCGGTGCGATTTGCGTATCTCGCTGACTACGATGTCGAACTCGCCGGAATGCTCACGTCGGGGTCGGACCTTTGGCTCAACACCCCGATGCCGCCGCTCGAGACGTCCGGCACGTCGGGAATGAAGGCAGCCTTGAACGGTGTGCCGAGCCTGAGCGTGCCCGACGGGTGGTGGGCCGAAGGCTGTATCGAAGGTGTGACCGGCTGGACGATCGGATCGGGCGTGGCGTCCGCGGACGGCGCAGACGCTCAAGATCTGTATCGAAAGCTGGAGGATGTGATCCTGCCGCTGTACCGCGACGATCCGGATCGCTGGACCGACGTGATGCGCCATGCGATTGCGCTCAATGGGTCGTTCTTCAACACGCACCGCATGGTGTTGCAATACGCGGCCGTCGCTTGGGCCGGGGCGGGCGGGCCATGACGCGCGAGGTCGCAGCGCCGGGGCCGCCCGATCGCGGATGGTGGGCGCCGTGTTCCGCTGGCACGAAGGCCGTGCTGCTCGTGTTCCTGGTGTCGACATTCGTGCTGCAGTCGTGGCTCGTTTACTCCGACACTCCGGGCGAAATTCGCCTCGAAGGAGCGGCGCTCGCGGGGCGACGCATCTGGCACGCAAGCAACTGCCAAAGCTGCCATCAGCTCTTCGGATTTGGCGGATTCCTCGGTCCCGACCTGACGAACGCGGCGACGCGGCTCACCGACGAACGGCTCCAATCGATCCTCTCGGTTGGAGCCGGCGCGATGCCGGCGTTCCATCTCACGCCAGACGAGCGCGTCGCACTCGGTTCTTTTCTCGGTGCGATGGCCAGAACCGGGAAGGGACAGGCCCACGCGAGGGGATCCGCCGGAGTTCGCCGTGCCGTTCCGATCGACGCTTTCGTCGCCGAACTCGACGCACGAATCGCTGCCGCCGGGACTGACGATATCCGCGCGGGGTTTCGCGCGATTCAGTCCGGAGGATGCCTCGCCTGCCACGCACCGCTGCAAGTGTCGGCGACGGGGGCTCCCGACCTGGCGCGCGCGTTCGCGGCCCGCGGTGAACAGGGAATTTCGGCCATCCTGGAGCGCGGAAGCTCGCGTGGAATGCCGCCAGCGCCGCTCGATGCGGGGGCACGACGCGCCGTCGTTTGCTTTCTCGGCTGGCTCGCGACGCAACGGACCGAACTCGCGGCACGCCTTGGGGTCGATGAGACCCCGACCTCGTTCACCTGGTCGGATCTGCCGTGGTGGGAGTTCCAATGAAGCTGACCGCCTTCGCACCGCAGCCAGCGCCTAGCTCCGCACCGGAATCTTCGCTCGCCGCCGCATCGGCGGCGACTTGCGTGGACCCCACGCGACGGTTCGCGACGCTGACGTTGGTGCGGGGCGCACTGGTCTCGCTGGCGATTGCGCTCGTAGCGGGAGTGTTCGCCGTGCTCCATTACTTGCCGGGATTCGGACAACTCCTCGCGGGCTCGTACCTCGGTCTGCCAGTGACTCGTCCGCTCCATACTATCTTCGGCACGGCGTGGATCTTTCTGGGTGGCCTCGCCGCGGTTCATCACTGGCTCGAGGGTCACGCGGGTCGCCCATCGTCCGCGGAACGGATGCGGCTCCGCGTCGGGTTCGTGCTGTTCGCGCTTTCCGGCGTCGCCATCCTCGCGACACTTCCGTTCGGAATCACCTCCGGGAGGGAGTATCTCGAATACCACCCGCTGATCTCGATTCCGATCTTGCTCGGCTGGCTCCTGCTCGCCTGGAACTTCCTCGCGGTCACGGTTCGCGGGTTCTTCGACCGGCCGATCTACGTGACGATGTGGGTCATTGGCATGCTCTTCTTCGTGTACACGTTCATTGAGCAACACGCGTGGTTGCTGCCCGGCGTGTTCGCTGATCCGGTGATCGACCTGAGGGTTCAGTGGAAGGCTTGCGGCACGCTCGTGGGCAGCTTCAATCTGTTTGTGTATGGCACGCTCATCTGGAGCGGCGAACAGTTGTCCGGCAGTGAACGGTACGCGCGCTCACGGCTCGCTTACGCGCTATTCGGCGTAGGCCTGCTCAACTCGTTCACGAATTTCGCGCACCACACGTATCACGTTCCGCAGAGCGCGGTCGTGAAATGGATCAGCTTCGCGGTCAGCATGACTGAAGCTGTGATCCTTCTGCGCGTGGTCATCGATCTTACGGCGCTCGTCCGGCTTCGCCACGATGGACAGTTCCATTCCGCGCGGTTCTTTCTTGGCGCGGCGAAGTGGTGGACTGCCGGGGTTTTGATCACTTCGATCTTGCTGAGCGTGCCGCCGCTAAACGCTGTCGTACACGGCACGCAGGTCGTCACGGCCCACGCGATGGGAGCCGAAATCGGCATCGACACGATGGGCCTGTTCGCTGGAATCACACTTGTGCTCGGGGCCGCCATCGAGGAGCGCGGCGCGCGTACTCGCGTTCTGCATTCGGCGTTCGCTCGTGCCGCCGCGATCGCCGCGAACGTCGCTGCCGCGGTGCTCGTGTCGTGGCTGACTGTGTCGGGGTACATCGTCGGCGTCACGCGCTATCTCGGGTCGCCCGTGCCCGGCTGGCTCGCGGACTGGAGTCCCGCGCTGTTCGCGTTCAGCGGATTTGGTTTCGCCGCAGCGGTCTCGTGCCTGCTCGGAATCTGGCTGTACGCAGTGTTCGTCACAGTTCCCATACGACGAGCGTGGCATCAAGCGGCGTCGGCTGGTGCGGCGGTGACGAATCAAGAAAGACGGCAATGACTCGGTTTCGAGCGCCATTGCGGATCTGACTGCCGCCGACCTGAGTCGCTGCGTGCTTCCGAGCGCCGACACCGAACTCAACCTCATCATGACTGCCGCGACCAAGGGCGACAGCAGGATGCGGAAGCTCGGGTGGAGAGTGCCCGCCACAGCGGGGATGCCGAGCGCGATGTACGCGAACGCGAGAAAGAGGTTCTGCTGGATGTCTTTGACCGGCGCTTCGTTGAGTCGATGCGCCGAAGCAAAGGGTGCTGGGTCTCGACGGCAACTCGCAATTGACGACGGAAGTCGTTACCACTGGTCCGAACACGTGGACACAGCAAGGCAGCTCTAAGTACCAAGGCGGCCATCATTCGACCGCGCTGTTGTTGCCAAGCGCGCAGGTCACGACGGCTGGCGGCGACGTCTAAACGATCGAGATCTCTTATCCGCCGTTCATGTTCCGCGGCGCACGGCAGGAATCCACTTTGGCGCTGCCGCACGTCCATCTCGGCGCCTCGTTCGAGTGCAAGACGACGCAGTCCCGTGTCTTCAAGCACGTGAGCTAATGCGCCCGATAGAGGTCACGCACGAGACGGACTCGGAGCAGCCACGCTGACTCTCGACTTCACGCGCAGATGTGACGTGATCAAGGCTCCCGTGCCTGATGGGATCCAACGTCATCCTGTCGCGCCGCGCGCGTGGTACATGCTGTTCGCTCTGGATTGCAACTGCGCGCCGTCGGACGCGCGCTCTATCTTTCTGCACTGACTAGACGCCGAGCTGTCGCGAGCTGCTGCCCGCAAACCGGACAACCGCTCGCGGACTTCACGAGCGAGCCGCCGGTAATGGACGATGGTGAAGAACCTGATGACGCGCGACAGGCGCCGTGCTTGAATATTGGGCACGCTTACAGCGCGCATTCATCAATCGCTGCGAGACCGAATCGCCCGTGACCGAAGTCCATCTTTCGATCGAAGGCATGACATGCGTGAACTGTGTTCAGGCAGTACGGAAGATCTTGCGCGCGGTCCCCGGCTTAGAGGTTGTGTCCGTAGTGATCGGCCGCGTCGTGTTCGAGGTCAATGACCCGTCGGCAACGAATCAGGCAGCTTCAAGCCTCACGTCCGCGGGCTACATTGCTACGAGAGTTGAGCCGTCGAGTGCTGCTCCCGGTAGGCGTCGATGGTGGCCTTGGCGTCGATGATGACTGAGGCGAGAGCGACGGTTTGGCTCAGATTCTCGCAGTCCGAAGCCGCAACGCATTGGCGATGACCGAGACTGAACTCGCACTCATGGCCGCTGCTGCGAGCATCGGCGAGAGCAAAACGCCGAAGCCTGGATAGAGGACGCCTGCAGCGACCGGAACGCCCAGCGCGTTGTATGCAAACGCGAAGAAGAGGTTTTGACGGATGTTGCGCACCGCGGCTTCGCTCAGGCGCCGCGCGCGCAAGATGCCGCGAAGGTCGCCTTTCACCAAGGTGACGCTTGCACTCTCGATCGCGACATCGGCGCCGGTACCCATCGCGATTCCGACGGTCGCATGTGCCAGCGCGGGGGCATCGTTGATTCCGTCGCCGGCCATCGCGACCAGCCGTCCCTCCTGTTGGAGCCGCTTCACGACCGCAACTTTCTGATCGGGCAGGACGTCCGCTATCACCTCGTCGATCGCGAGTTTCTTGGCGACGGCATTTGCCGTGGTCTTGCTGTCGCCTGTCAACATCACGATTCGGAGTCCGCTCATGCGAAGCTCGCGGATCGCTTCCGGACTCGTGTCTCGAATGGGATCCTCAACCGCAAGAATGCCCGCGAGGATTCCGTCGACGACGACGAACACGACTGTGCGACCTTCAGTACGCAGAGACTCGGCGCGGTCGGCGACTTCTCGCGATTCGATGCCGAGCTGAGCGAGAAGACTCTGGTTTCCGAGCGCAACTCTGCGATCGTCGACGTGGCCGGTCACGCCTTTCCCGGTCACGGACTCGAATCCTCGAACCTCCATTGGCGCCAGGCCGCGCTCGGCTGCGCCGGCAACGATCGCAGCCGCGAGCGGGTGCTCACTCGCTTGCTCGAGGCTTGCCGCGAGCCGAAGCACCGTGTCTGCGTCGAAGCGGCCCAGCGCAGAGGCAGACACGAGCTTCGGCTTGCCGACCGTGAGCGTTCCCGTCTTGTCGACGACAAGCGTGTCCACCGTGCGCATGAGCTCGATGGCTTCGGCGTTCCGGTAGAGGACGCCCATCTGCGCACCTTTGCCGGTCGCAACCATGACCGACGTCGGCGTCGCGAGGCCCAGCGCGCATGGACACGCGATGATAAGGACGGCCACCGCGCTCGTGAACGCGTGCGCGACTCGAGGTTCTGGGCCGAAGAGCGCCCAAGCGAAAAACGCTATCAGTGCGACGAGCACGACGCTCGGTACGAACCAAGCAGCGACTCGGTCGGCAATCCGCTGGATGGGCGCGCGACTGCGCTGGGCGTCCGCGACCATCTGCACGATCCGCGACAACAGGGTCTCGGCGCCGACTCGCTCCGCGCGGATGACCAGAGTGCCCGTTCCGTTCACGGTGGCGCCGACGACGCGATCATTCGGCGCCTTTTCGACCGGAATCGCCTCACCGCTCACCAGCGATTCATCGACGGCGCTCGCTCCTTCGAGGACAACCCCGTCGACGGGGATCTTCTCTCCCGGCCTCACTCGCACGCGATCGCCGACCTGGACTTGATCGAGCGGAACGTCGTCCTCGACGCCGTCGGTGCGGACTCGCCGCGCGGTCTTTGGCGCGAGTCCCAGCAGCGCGCGAATCGCGGCTCCCGTTCGGCTTCGGGCCCGGAGTTCGAGCACCTGGCCGAGCAGCACTAGGGTAACGATCACGGCTGCGGCTTCGAAGTACACTTCGACTTCGCCGTCGTGGCCGCGCAAGGTGCTTGGAAACAGCGCCGGAAAGAGAACGGCGATCACGCTGAATGCATACGACGCCCCGACCCCGAGACCGATGAGCGTGAACATGTTGGGGCTTCGGTTGGCGAGGCCCTGCCAGCCGCGGACGAAGAAGACCCAGCCTGCCCAGAGCACGACCGGTGTAGCCAGGAGAAGCTCGACGAATTGGAGCACGCGCGCCGGAGCGAGCCCGCTCAGAGCATCGACGCCCGGAATCATCCCGCCCATCGCGAGCAAGAGCAGTGGCGCCGACAAGGCGATCGCCCACCGTAGCCGGCGAGCCATGAACGCGAACTCGGGATCAAGCTCGTTGACAGCCGATGCCACCTTGGGCTCGAGCGACATTCCGCAGATCGGGCAACTGCCGGGCTCACTCCGCAGCACCTCGGGGTGCATCGGGCACACCCATTCTGCTGCCACGGTCAATGGCTCGTTACGCGGTACGAGGTAACTCTCGGGATCTGCGCGGAACTTCGTCAAGCAACCAGCGCTGCAAAACGCGAAGCCCTTGCCGCGATGAGTCGTCTCATGCGGTCCGCCGAGCTTTACGCTCATGCCGCAGACCGGGTCGCGGGATGCGTCGGTGACGTTGGGCTCGGAATCACGAATCGTCGGCATCAGCTACTGCGTCCTTCGTCGTTTCAAGAACCCGGCGCGGTCCCCAGAGCGCCGTGGTGTCTCTCGCAACACCACCTGACGCCTGGGGACCTAGCGGATCATTTCAGTGAGGATGCTTGCAGCCGGTCACGGCGATGGTCGTGATGAGGAGCGCGAGTGCTGTCACGACACGGGTCCATTTCCACTCGGTTGCCGCCACGAACACGCGGATGATTCTCTGCCTCAACATGACGAGTCTCCTCTGTTGCTACGACTGGAACTGGAGTGGGACGAATTCAGTGGCCGGCCTTCGAGTCTTTCTTCGTAGCCGCGTCGAGAAGCTTTAGGTACTTGTCGGGGTCGGCCTCGAACTTCGGAAGACAGCTATCGCAGCAGAAGCGCACAAGTCGCGTGCCGTGGAGACGATCGATGGGTTCGCCCATCTCGCCGCCGAGTTCTTCACCACTGACGAGACAGGTCTTCAGCGGATAGGTCTTGCGCTGCGCATCGATCAGTGCCTGGTCGATCTTCGCGAGCGCCGCCTTCGGATCCTTCTCGAAGCCTGCAACCGACTCCTTCGATGCCAGGCGGACGAGCCGCGTGCCGTGGACGTAGTCGATCGCGTCCTTGCCGAGGGCGGCACCGGTCACCGGATCGGTCGTGAGCGGGTAGCTCGGCTTCTGCGCCGCAACGACAGCGTCGTCGATCATTTTGAACGCAGCCGCGGGATCCTTGTCGACGTCCTTCTTGCAATCCTCGCAGCAGAGACGCACGAGCCGGCCTTTGACGACGTAGTCGATCGGCTTGTCGGTTTTTCCGAACTCGTCGCCGGTGCTCACGCACTTCGTGAGAGGGTAGGACGGACCCTGCTCTCGAATGATCTCCGCATCGCTTCCCGGAGCAGGCGGCGCGTGTTTCTCCGCGTGGCCTGAGTCCTTGTGTTCAGGATGCTCGGGCTTCTTGTCTTGGCGAGCCGATGCGCTACCAGCGAGTAGGCTCAACGTGGCACACGTTATTACGAACAGCATGGTTCTCATGGTTCTGACTCCTTTGATCACAAATGGGGTTGGGACTGCGCTAGTCGAGGGCATCAATGCCCTGACTCATCATGATGATGGGACTCTTCGCCGGCGTCCGCGGGCTTCAATGCCTCCGCTTCCTCAGCGGAGAGATCGCGGAGATGCCTCACGAACGCGACGATCTTCCAGATCTCTTCCTCGCTGTGCGTCGGCGCGAACGCGGGCATGCCGGTGCTGCGGATGCCGTTCGAAACGACCCAGAACAATTCGCCATCGGAAGCATCTCGTACCGACGGCGCCGTGAGCTTGGGTGGCGGCGGATTCAGCCCCCTCGCAAACTCACTTCGATCGATGCCAGACGCCGCGTGGCAAGCAAGACAGTTCTCTTTGTAGTGAGCGAGACCATCGCGCAGCGCTTGCGGATCGTTCGCGAACGGATTCAATTCCGTGCCGGCATGCCGATGAATCGATTGCGATGACGCGTACGCGAGGAATCGGTCCATCAGCCCGCCGTCACCGACGGCTGAAACGTTCACGATGCCACTCCAGGCGACGACGAAACCGCCGATGGCGGCGAGGAAGAACGCAGCAACCACGCCCGCGACGAACATCCTGGCTTTCATGAGCGCATTCCTTTCATTCCTTCGTGTGCGTTGTGAGTTGCCGGCGAACTTGGCACTTCGAGCCCATCTCGGCTCAGGTCGGCATCGGTCGCGACGTCCGCGACCGTCCCTTCGGGATTCGCGTACCAGCCCGGATCCGCGTCATCTTGCAGTTCGTCGCGAACCTTCAGGATCGCGAACATTCCGCCCATTGTGATGTATCCAAACGGTCCTGTGCCGCCGAGCATCGCAATGCTGTTCTTCGGTTCATCCATTGGGGCCCCGTCCTCAGCCCCTTCGGTCATGCCCGTCATTCCCATCGTCATGTAGTCGGGCAGCGATTCGCCGATCTTCTCGTCGAACAGGCTCGGATCCGCGCCGATCAGGTTCGGAATGCCGTGCCCCATCTGGTTCATCAGGTGATGGGTCATGTGACAGTGCATTGCCCAATCACCGGCGTTCGCGATGAACTCGACGGTGCGCGTGCTGCCAACCGGAACGAGCACAGTGGCCTCGGGCCAACGGCCTTCCTCGGGGATCACGCCGCCATCGGTTTCGACAACGCGAAAGTGGTGCCCGTGCAGGTGCATCGGGTGGTGATCCATCGCGCTGAGATTCCCGAAGCGAATCCGGATTCGTTCCCCGGTCTTCGCGACGAGCGGCGTCGTCGACGGGAAGACCTTGCCGTTGAGAGTGACGACGTTGAAGTCCGTCATCTCGTTCGGATCGGGGCGCATCGTGCCGGGAGTGATCTTCCACTCGCTCAGCATGTAGACGAACTCGCGATCGGGTGCGGGGTCGGGCCGCTCGCGTGGATGGATGACGAACATTCCCATCATGCCCATCGCCATCTGCGTCATCTCGTCGTGATGCGAGTGGTACATCAACGTTCCGTGCTGACGGAGCGTGAACTCGTACTTGAATGTCTCGCCCGGCTGGATCGAGCGCTGCGACAAACCGCCGACGCCATCCATTCCGCTCGGGAGCAAGACGCCGTGCCAGTGAACGGTCGTCGGCGCCGGCAGTCGATTCGATACGTAGATGCGAACTCGGTCGCCTTCCACCGCTTCGATGGTCGGTCCGTGCACGCGGCCGTTGTAACCCCAGCAGTGCGCCTTCAAACCTTCGGCGAACTCGTGCTCGACTTCCTCGGCGATCAAGTGAAAGACCTTCACGCCGTCGACGATCTTGAACGGCAACGTCGCGCCGTTGGGAGTGATGACCGGTCGATAGTCGACGTCTGGTCGACCAGGTTCGCGCGCGATGGGATCCCGAATCGTTGGGGCATTCGCGGAGGCCGCTTCGGCTGCGCGAGCGAGTGCAACGGCGCCCACGCTCGCGGCGGAAGCAGACAGAAGGAACGCTCTTCGGTTCTGGCTCATGGGTGATCTCCGTTCTTCGAATTCGGCATGGCGTGCGAACCGGCCGAGTCCTCCGATGCCAGTCGCTCGTGATTCAGATTGCCCGCGATGAGTTCTTCGACGTCGAGTCGCGCAAGGTGCGCGTCCCGCAGGGTCTCGACGTATTGGCGCCCCGCCTCGATCTCCTGCTGCTTCGCGAGCAGGACTTCGAACGCGCCGATTTGCATGGCGTTGTAGTTCTGAAGCGTCTCCTGCACGAGACGCGCGCGCACCGGAAGATGAACGTCGTGCAGGTACATCGCGCGTTCGCTCCGCGCGAGCAGTCGCTCGCGGAACACACGTGCCGCGGAGCGAATCTCGACCGCTTCGGACGTGTATTCGTGCAGCGCTTGATCGAGTTCGGCTTCTGCCGCGGCATATTGCGCTTGCCCGCGGTCGAACAATGGAATCGGAAGACTGAAGCCCGGCCCGAAGCCCCAGCCCGCGTCGGACTCGTTCTTCGCGAAGACACCGACCTCGCCCGTTCCGAAGATCCCTTGCCATGAAGCGAGCCCCGCGCGCTGCGCGGCGGCTTGCGCCCGCGACTTCGTCGCGACGAGTTCGAGACTTTGTTCGATGGCTCGACGCTCGAGGTGCTCCGGCGCTTCGGCGGATTTGAGCGCATCGAGGCGACCCTCGATTCGCCAGCTCGTCGACTCGCCCCAGAGCCCTAGAAGGACGTTCAGCGGCTCGCGCGCTTCGGTCGCTTCGCTCACCGCTTTCGCATGCTCGAGTTTCGCTTGTCCGAGTGCGGCGTCCTCCGTCGTGAACTGCGCGTCGGTGACATTGCCGGCGTCGTGCAGCGCCCGCATCAACTGAAATGACCCTTCCGCGGCCTTCAGCACGTGCGCCGTCAGTTCCTGGACGTCCTGCGATGCTCGAACTCGGACGAATGCGCGCTTGACGTCGAACACGATCCGTAGGACCTCGGCCTTGACCTCCGCCTCGCGTTCCTGAAGCAAGGCGGTCGCAACGCTTCGGCGCAGCGGACGAAGGAACAAGTCCACGAACGACTGGGTGAGTTCGAGCTCGATCTCGCGCGCGTCGTCGAAGAACTTCGCGTTGGCGCTGAACACCGGATTCGCGAGCAGTCCGGCTTGGACGAGATCCGCGCGCGCGATTCCAAGTCGTTGAAGCTGGGCGCGGATCGCATGATTGTTCAGCAGCGCGATCTTCACCGCGTCCGCTTCGGTCACTCCGTCGTCGAGGAGTGCGAGTGCGTCAGCGGTCACCGCGCCTTCTGAGGAATCGAGCGGTGTTTCGAGACCGGAGGCGTCGACGCGGCCGCTGATGTCGTCCTCGACGGAGGGCGCCGCGTGATGATGTTCGTGTTCGGTCGATGCACACCCGATTCCGACCGACGCGAGCGTGATGCTCAGGAGGACGCCGAGGTTGGAGGTCATCGTCGGCGACCTCCGTGCTCGTCGTGTCCTCCGTGACCCGAATGGCCCTCGTGACCTTCATGCTCAGCCGGCTTTTCCGGGTCCTTCGTCGGTTCGCTTCCCGCGGGTTTTGCGGCAGGATCGGGATGACTCCCGGTGGGGCTGTGCGTCATCAGCACGCCACTTCTCGGCGCTTCGGGAGTCTCGGTGGCCTCGGGCGACGCGGGATGGGTTGGAGGTGGCGCAGGGAGCGACGGCACAGGTGTGCAGGCGGTCGAAAGCGCGGACAAGACGAGAATGCTCAGGCGCAGACCCATTGCGGATCTCCTTCCGTTGTCTTCATGAAAACGCGGACGCCGGGAGCGACGCGCAGCATGCATCGCGCCGGGTCTTGGGGATGTGAACGCGATCAGCCGCCGTGCGACTCGTGGCCGCCGTGATCGTCATGGCCGCCGTGATCGCCGTGGTCACCGTGATCGTCGTGATCACCGTGATCCGCGTCGTGCTCCCCAGCCTTCGCGGGGTCCTTCGACTTCGGCTGCTCCGGCTCCGTCGCCTTCTTCGCTGCGGCCTTCGTGGCCCTTTCCAGCGTCCCCTTCGGATCCTTTTTCACCGACTCGACGCAGTCGGGCGACGACAGTCGAACGAGCGTGTCGCCGATCAAGCAAAACGCGTTCGCCGTGACTTCCTCGCCGGTGATCGGGCAGACCTTGTTCTCGAGGTCCTTCACCTTCGGATTAAGCGCCTTGACCAGCGTCACCTGAGGATTCGCGCGCGCCTGGCCGACACAATCGTCGCAGCAGAGCGACACTTCGTAACCTTGAAGTACGACCTTGTGCTCCGCGTCTTCGATCTTGTCACCTATGATCGGGCAGACGGCGTTGGCGGCTTTCTTCGTCGTCGGATACGCGGCCTCGTACGCGGTCTTCGGATCGCGCGCGATCTTCTTGATGCACGCCTTGCAGCAGATGTAGATGCGGCCGAATTCCGTGTCCGCGTAGAGCTTCGTCGAGATGGGCTTGCCCATGATCGGGCAGGTGGAGTTCGGGAACGTGGGTACCGTGACCTCGAACGGGTCGCGCGGGCTCGGCTTGGGTTGCTCCGGCGCCGGAGTCGTCGGCGGTTGGGGGGCGGGCTTCGGGGTCGAATCCTGTGCCTCGCCGAGCGCGAGCAACGTCGAAACGAGAACGAACTGTGCAATGAACATCGATGTCTCCATGTGTCGGGTGTGTGAAACCCGAATCCCGCGGCGTCGCCCGGGACCGCAACTGCGCGGTCCGCACGGGACGCGAAACAAATGGGGATGGGGCCGGTCTCAGTCGTCCAACGCACGAACGCGATGGACGCTGGCGGCTCTCAACACAGGAGAGGTTGGTTGCGTGCGAGTCGTGGAGGCGAAGCGCGTGCCGACGGTTGATGAGACGCGCAGCGCGCGTCGAATCCACAGTGCGCGAGAAAGTCTTGATGTGGAGGCAGGACTGCCGGCAGCGGCTGCTCGATCCGCAACTCGGCGCCCCGCTTAGGCGTCATCGACGAGGACGGCGACGAAGACACGCTGCATTTGCAACTCGGCGCGCATGCCTCCGCGACCGGTCCAGCATCGCGGGGATTGGCGGGAGTCGTCGGTTCGCAGACTGGGGGGAGCACGGACTCGGTGCCGCAACCTCCGTGTCCGTGTTCACGCTCGGTCGAATCGCACCCGCAACGCGACTCACAACGCGTCCCAATTCCACAATGGCAACCCGCGAACGAAAGCCCGGGGGGCGCGAGAAGCCCCAGGAACAGAGCGCTGAGAAGGAGTTTTCGAGGGCCGCGCATGGCTGTTGGTACGTCTCAGACGGCGATCACCGCTGGAAAATAGGCGCTTTCAACGAACCGCGCCACAGTTTCACCGCTGGAAAATAGGCGCTTTCAACGAACCGCGCCACAGTTCGAAGCAATGCGACGACGGTACACGGGGTGCGCGCAAGACTCGTGCCTATCTCCTCATGAAGGTCACACCCATGACCCACCGACCTCGCGGTGAGGGGCAAGGGAGCGGTACGGGACGTGCGCGGCTCAAGGTCTGTCCTCAATTTCGACAAGTGGAACCGACCCATGATCTCGACCCGTTTTGCAATCCCGGCGCTGCTCGTTGCGGCGTTCGGAGTCGTCGTCGCACTGGGACAAGACGCGAAGCCTGCAAGCAAGCACGCTGAAGGGAATGATCCCGGCCAGATGATGCTTCACGAGAACCAAACCGCTCTCGCAACGGCTGCGGCGGTGTGCGCAACGTCATGCGACACCTGCGCGAGCTACTGTATCGACATGCTGAAGCAGGGCAAGCACGAGTACGCGGAGACCCTTCGTTCGGCACTCGACTGCGCGACGGTCTGCCGCGCCATGGCAAGCGTGGCGGCACGTGGCGGCCCTTACAGCTCGATCCTTGCCAGCGCATGCGCAGAGGTTTGCGCCGCAAGCGCCAGCCTCAGCGAGAAAATGTCAAGCGATCCGATGATGATGCAGCATTCCAAGGCGTGCCGGATGACCGAAAAGGCTTCCAAGGACTGCTGCGGCGCAGGCCCGCACTGAGTTGTCGCGATGACGCCTGAGATCAGCGGTGATCCAAGCGATTTCATATTGTTGGCTCGCCCGCTTCTCGCACGGCGCTCCGCGTCGACTACGGTACGACGTTCACGATGAACGCCGCTGACGGGATGTCGTCGACCATGCCGAACAGGAAATACCAGCCGAGCGGGACGAGGTTCGGGTCGGACGGGATCGTCGTGCTTGCTGACGCACCGACCTGCTTTGCGGGCAGCACCAGTCGGCGCGGGATGCCTCCGTCCACCCAGTGCGTTGTGGTCGGCAGTCCCGCGAGCACGAACGACGTCAGCGTAGTGGCGGGGAACACCGTGCAGGATACGGCCTGGCCGCGGGCCGGAGTCGCATCGGAGAGTCCTGCGAGTTGCGGTCGCACGCCACGGAATAGGTAGGGCGGAGCCCAGCTCTCGATCGCGGTCGACGTCGGACCGACTTGGAACTTGATCGCCGTGCCGCCGGTCGTGAGCACGCGCGCGTCGCGCGTCAGCAGCGTGATTGCGTGGTACTCGCGGTAGATCGCCATGTCGGCCACGCGTCGCCACGCGCCGGAATCGGGATCGAGCAGGTCGCAACGGCGCACGATCCCGAGCACGTCGGGCTCGGCGCTCGGGGCGCTGCTCTCGTCGCCCGCGCCGACGAAGACGCGGCCGTCAGGAAGCTGCACGATCTCGCACTGGTAACGCTTCAGGTCCGGGCTCGTGCCGGCGTTGAAGGCGCCCGCTGCGGCATCGAAGGTCTCCGTCATCGCCGCGGCCGGATTGCCGCGCACGCCGATCAGCAGTGCGCGCCCGTTCGCGAGCACGACGAGCGAATGGTCGCTGTGGTCCGGGAACCCACGCGCGACGGGTGAGGTCGCCATCGTTCCCGCGGCTGACCACGTCCCTGCCGCAGGGTCATAAAGCTCCGGGGTACTGCCCCAAGTGCGCAGCACCTTGCCCGTGAACAGCAGGGCGGACGGAGCGAACTCGTTCTTCGACCCCATCGAGCCGGTCCATGCCCAAGTTGCCGTCGCGGGGTCGAAGATCTCGGCAGTGTCGGTGCGCTCCGCGTTCGGCGCCGTGCCGCCGCCGAACACGAGCACGCGGCCGTCGGCGAGCCGCGCGAGACCCGGGTACCAGCGGCCCGTCGGCGCGAGCATCCACGGCATCGACGCCCATTGCCCCGCGGTCGTGAACTTCTTCACCCATGAGATCGCCTTCGTGAAGTCGCCGGGGCTCGAGCCGTTCTGGCCACCCGCAAGCATCACGCCCCCGTCCGGAAGGTGCGTCGTGTTCATGCAGCCCTGCGGCGTGCCCGATGCCGGGCCGAGCCACTTCGTCCCGGTCTCGGGATCGAACACGATCGGATCGGTCGTGTCGTGGCAGAACAGGATCGTTCCGTCAGGCCGGTATGCGCCGATGTCGGTCGCATCGAACAACTCTGGCGCCGTGCTGCCGGCCAAGCTCCACGCGCCGGGATGCGTCTCCGGCTGCAGCGCGAAAGACTGCGTCGTGGACGCGGCGCCGACGATCAAGTTGCGCTCGTCGTAGCCGTAGTTCTCCGCCGCGACGCCGAGCCGATACGTGCCTGCCGGGACCGCCTCGAACTCGAAGGCTCCCAGCGCGTCGGTGCGGCGCTCCGCGAACGTCGACAAGTCCGGCACGAACAACGTTACGCGCGCATTCGCTACGGGTGCGCCGGCGGAGAGCGCCACGGTGCCGTCGACCGTCGGCAACGTGACGTGCACGTCGAGACCCGCGCTTGCGACGGCCGTTCCCGGGGACACAGACAAGACCTGCATATACAGGTGCACGTTCGCGAGGCTCGCCGGCAACGTGCCTGGTATGGCGAACGATGAGCCGACGAAGGGCACGCCGACGACGAGATCGGGCGAGACGAGGAGAGCGCAGCCTCCGCCGAACGGAATCGGCAAGGGCAGCGGCAGCAAACCCGCGGCGGACGTCGCATTCGACGCACCCACGACCAGGTACGTGGTCGTTCCGGGTGGAACGTTGCCCACGGTCAGCGTCACGAGGCCGCCTGGAGCAATCGTGCCCGAGACCGCGATCATCGGCTCCTGTGCACCGCCGCATCCGGACCCGAAGGTCGTCGCCGTGCCTCGCGCGTCCGCGGTACCGGCGAACAGCAGGGCGACCGCGACGCACGTACGAATCGCTCGCATCGTCCCCTCCGATGGCCGGCAGGAGATGGTCGTTGCCGCGCGCCGGCCGGTCGCCAGAGCATCACGCTTCCGCGCGCGTTGCAACGGCCAGTACGGGCTGAGCGTCTTCGTGCGCGCCGGCGCCTCGCCTTGACGAGCTCGAGCTCGATGAGCGGGACGGAGCCGACGGCGAACAGCCACGCGGAGTGCGCAAGAGACCGAGGCGCCCTAGGTTTTGGAATGTCCACGTTAGCACCCAGTGACATGCATAACAACCTAACAACACAACAGTTATGTCATCTACCGACCTGCAATTGGTGACAAAACGGCCACCCGGAACGGCCTCCGTCGCGACATCTCCCACCCCGTCTATGCTGTCCCCGCTACCAGACATAACTCAAGAGGGGCCGCAAGTTTGCGGCTCCTCTTTTGTTTTGCCCCGACCTCCGAAAACGCGCGTTTGTGGAAGAAACGTGGAAGTGCGCGCGCGAGGGTGACTGGACGAAGCCGAAGAGACGGTCGCACGGCGGAGTAAACCCCGTGGATCGCGTACATCTGTTCCAGCGTGGCGAAGCGTGGTGGGTCTACTACCTGCTCGACGGTCGCCGCGTGCGCAAGTCGCTCAAGACCGACAATAAGAAGATCGCCGAAGGCATTCGCGCCGAGCTCGAGTTCAAACTCCGGCGCAGCGAGCTGCGGCACGAGCAGCCGCTGCCGCCCGATGAGTTCATCGAGCGCTTTCACGAGTACCAGCGACCGCGCAAGACCAAGAAGAGCTGTCCACGTCTCCGCCGTGAAACGCGCGGGAAAACTGCCGCGCGAATGGACGAAAAACTTGCCACGCGAAGCGGCGCCGCTACCGTCTGCAAGACCGCTTGGGAATGCGGGAGCTTCGGCCGATGGGAACGGCGCGAAAAACTCGGGAATGCGGGGAATCCACGTCCTACGTGGATCTCGCGCGCTCGCATTCACATCCGAACGACCCGAACGGAGTTCGATGCCGGATCAGCGCATTGAATGCGCGATCTGCGTCTGGCATTCCCAAATGGCGAATGACTGACAATGCATGGTGCCGGATGTCGTGGAGCAAGCGCGCGACACAGGGGCGCTTGACGTGTGTACCTGGGCCCTCAGGTCACGTCGCGTGGACTTCGCATGTACTAACCGGGAGGAACGCAAGATGAACCCATCTGACACTCATGTCGCCACGCCGGCCCCCGGGACTTCTGTATCGCCAGCAACGGCTAAGACGCAGCACATGCGTTCTGAGACCGCTCACGCGGAGTTCGACCCGCGTTCCGTGCCCGTCCTACACGCCGTCACCAACATCGACATCGATGTCACGGAAAACTGCAACCTCGGGTGCGTCTACTGTTTCAAGGGCGACAAATACACAAAGAACATGAATCTAACGACCATGAAGCAGACGCTCGAGTGGCTTATCGCCGCAAGCGGGAACGCAGAGCGGGTCAACTGCAACTTCATGGGTGGCGAGCCCACAATGAAGTGGAAAGATATCAAGGAATTCGTTCCGTGGGCCAGAGCTCATGGCAAGGCTCGTGGGAAGTACGTCTCGTTCAGCATGACGTCGAATCTGACGTTATGGACACAAGAGATCCGGGACTTCGTCGACGAGTACGGATTCGGCGTGCTGATGTCAATCGATGGCTGTCCGGAGGTTCAGGACGCGCAGCGACCAGCAAAGAACGGGCAAAAAATGTCTAGCGTCGTCGAATACTGGGCGAAATCAATGCTCAAGACGCGGCCGCAGTCTACGGCTCGTGCCACCGTGCACCCTCGGTGGGTGTCGCGCTTGTTCGAGAGCATTGACTACCTCCATTCGCTCGGCTTCAGAGAGATTGCAGTCGCGAATGCGGAATACGGGGAATGGACGCCCCAACACTTCGCAATCCTCCGCGAACAAATGGACCAGATTCTGCGCTACATCGTCGATGAATACAGTGCAGGGCGTCCGGTTGGTATGACGGTGCTGCGATACTATATCAATAATCTAATTCGTCATCGAAGAGTCGACGAGGAAACGAAGATTAAATTTCATCCCAGTCCGTGTGGCGCCGGCAAGGGTTACATGATGGTCGACTACGTCGGCGACATCTGGCCGTGCCATCGCTTCGATGGCGCCGACGAAGCCGCAAAGGCCGACGGCGCGTTTAGATTGGGAAATATCTTCCAATCAGGGTTCAATCACAGCCTACAGAAGGCGTTCCTTGACTTTGATCACGGCGTGGATCACAAGGAGAGGTGTACGACCTGTCCCGCAAACTCCGTGTGCGGCGGCTTCTGCCCTGCCGCTAATCTTAGTGAGACCGGATCTATGTATACGCCGCACGACGCCTTCTGCGATTGGACAGCGGAGATGTACCGCTCCGCGGACAAGCTCTACGACATGTTCGCGGATCTCGGTTCGGAGCACCTGGAAGCACTCCTTGCCATGTGCGAAGACGCGCGGTCGGATGGACAGCGATGAACAGGGATTTGCCGAGATTGGTTGCCTCTCCTAATGCGACGGTTTTCGATGACGGAGACCTACTCCTCGCTATCGATGCTTCCACCGCGCCACCGCGAGTTCGCCTCCTATCCGACAGGGCGCGAGCTTTGGAAGTGCTGACCTCACATGGCCAGTTCGAGCCGTTGACGGAGGACCCGGTCCTCCAGGAGTTGATCGCAGCAGGCATCCTCCAGGGCGGCGACAGCCGATCGCATTCGGCACCCGACGGCACTCTTGGAATTGTTTACCTCTTGCCGTCGCTCCAGTGGGACCACGAGTGGTTGGACGAGATCTCGGAGCACCTAACGACACGGCTACCCGGGATGAGCCGCTCGGCGGTAGTAACCTTAACCTTCTCGGAGCCGTGCGCAGGAATCGCGATTAGAGCCGAACTCGTGAGTGCGATCGGGAGGCTTCGAGAACGATGGAATGCCGTTCGCGTCGAGATCGCGACACGTGATCTAAGCGACGCAGTTCAGCTGGCGTCCGACGGTCCGGATTGGCTCCAGTGCGCGCTGTTAGTGAACGCAGACTCCGAAGATTGGCGGAAGGTCGAGTCGGTGGCCGCCTCGCTACGTGACGCAGTCTCCGCGAAACGTCTGCGCGCGGTGGTTGAGTTCGATCACGTCGAGACCGTGGAAGCGGCTCTGGAAAAGTGGACCAATGCACTGCCGGGCTTCTCGATCGGAGTGCGGCCAAGCAGCAAGAAACTAGCAAGCGCAGAACCGCGGTCGCTTGCTCAAGAACTCTCACGGCATTTGGAGAAGTTCCTTCTCAGGCGCTCAGAAACGGTGGAGCCGTGGCGGTCGATCGTCGAAAACGTGACTCTTGGTGGAGCGCGTGTGCTGCGGGGCCAAGCAATTGAGTACGTCAGTGTTGGTACCTCGAAGCGGAGTTCTGGCCAAAGCACGGCTCTGCGTTTGGATCTACCGGAAGGCGATCGCCTACCGGCCTGCGTTCGGTGCTCGTCCGCGCCCTTGTGCCCGGGATTCGAGACGCCGCGTTTTCACGCCTTGATGTCGAGTGGGTGCAGCGATGTCGCTCTTGCCCTCGCGAACTTCGATTGCGAACTCAAGATTCTGTCGATCGACGCCATGTGTGGCGCGCTGGCATCGGTCATTCGTGCGAGGCGCGATGCCGGAACGGCACGCGTCACGGTGCGTGGATTTGGCTCAGGTCAGTTGGAATTCCAACAGGAGGTGATTCATGGAACTTTCGGATCATAACCTCGACGAACGCGAGAACCCGATCTTGGAGTCACGGCGTTTGTCGCTGAAAGTCGGACTGATGGCGGTGCTCAGCGGCACGTTTGGGTTGCTGTCGGCGCGTAGCGCGTTGGCAGACTGTACCGCAAACACGACCGGATCAAACTGTGGTACCGGACAGTCGAACAACTGCACGGGCGGTAACGTGTGCTCTTCCGGGACGTCGAACCAGTGTACCGGAGGCGCATCGAACGAATGTATTTCAGGCAACCGGTGTAGCGGCGAGCACTCTAACAACTGCGGCGAGTCGGGCAGTAGCAACGAGTGTAATGGCGGTGGTACGAACGAATGCACCGGCCAAACGAGCAACGTCTGCAATGGCGGTGCCAATAACCAATGTGCAGGCGCAGTCGGTCATTCAAACGCATGCGGCGGTCGCTATTCGGACAGCTGCTATAGCGGTGCAAACAACGACTGTGGTACCACCAGCAACAGCTGCGTGACCGATGCCAACACTTGCACAGGAGCAGGCACTTCCAATTCCTGCACGCAGAATACCTGAAGCTGCCAGCCATGGAGTGAGTCACAAGATCGAAGGCGCGGGGCCGCAGTCACTGACGGGAGCCGAAGTACAGAGTGCGCAACTCAATGCACTGGTTGGTGAGCCTCGGAGTGCTATTGGTCTCCGGCGGTCTTGTCGTGCTGCTGACTTGCACCGACGATTTGCCGACAGTCGCGGCTCCTCCCGAGCCAAAGTTCGAGACGCCGGGGACCGCGGCATCGAAGCAAGTGGATAGCGCGACGCGCGGTACGCGGGATCTTGGCGCACGCACCGCCAGGCCCGGCAGTCTGCAATATCCGGAGATCACTGGACGGATTGTTGACATTACGGGCCGTCCAGTGGTCGGCGCAAGCGTGCTGTCGCGCGATGACGCGAGCGAGTTCTCTAATGTGGCGATGTCTCGGGACGACGGGACATTCGCGGTGATGTGCGATACGATCCGGCCACGAACGCTGCTGTTCGAAGCCGGCGGCTTTTCCCCAGGCGTCCGGGAACGCGCGCTCCCAGGAGACTATCTAGCAGTCACGCTCCTGCAGGGACGCGCGATCTCCGGTAGGGTCGTGGACGCCCAAAGCGGAATACCGATCATAGGCGCGCGCGTTCTCGCTCTAGCGCTGGGAGCGACGGTCGGCGCTCAGGTCGAAACCGGGACGAAAGGCGCCTTCTCTCTCCATAGTCGAACTGGTCCGCTAGAGATCAGAGTCACGGCCGAGGGCTATGGCGCGTATTCCCGAGTCCTAGGCGCCGATGCAACGAGCCTGGACATCGCACTCGACCGCAGAACCGGCGTCGACCTCCAGAGCTGGTTTCGCGTCACGGACGATGTGACCGGAGAGCCGGTTGAAGGTGTGACGTTCCGACCCGGACCGTTCGAGGCGTTCGGCGACGGAGTCTACCGCGCGACTCGCAGCGAAACCGCCCCGACACGCGAGCACACAGGCGGATCCTCGGCACACGCCGTCGCGCCCGGTTACCTAGGAACCGAGAGCTATTTCCAACGTCCCGCCGGTGACCATCGCGAGTCACCTGTCGTGATGAAGCTCTGTCGCGCGGGAGGGTTAACAGGCCGAGTCGTCGACTCTCATGGGAGAGCGATCGGCAGTGCAAACGTGACCCTGACTCCTATTGGGTTGCGATGCACGCACCCATCCCTCATCAACAGGTCGTCAATCACGGATGAAGCCGGCCGGTTTGAAGATCGGGGCCTGCACGGCAATGTCGCATACCGCGTTGAAGTCCTGTCGCCGCAGGTCATTCCAACGACTCGTGACGGGATCCGCGTAACTGCGGGCGTGAATCTGGATCTCGGTGACGTCGAGTGCGCCAGCGGAACGCAAGTGGCGGGCGAAGTGCAGTACGAAAATGGGACCCCCGCGGCCGGCGCGCGCGTGGAGTGGCGATCATCGACGTACAAGATAGACGCAGTCACCACCGCATCGGCCGACGGCAGCTTCGAGCTGGCGCATGTCGGTACCGAGGGATCGATCGTGATCGTGAGCCCTTCGTACGCACCTTGGGTGTCGACTATCCACGATTGCATATCTGGACCAAATCGGATTGTGCTCCGTCATGGAGAGTCGATTCGCGGGCGCGTAACGGACGCCGCCGGCGGCGGGCTTGTTGGCGTTCGTGTTGAATGCGGTATCCGATTCACGGCCGACGGATCCATGCCGGAGAATGGATACGCGGTGGATCACGCAACGCATACAGACGTTCAAGGACAGTACATCCTGGATGGATTACTTCCTGGCACATACGTAGTGACTGCGGGCGACCCAGTGGATGACCGCGAAAGTGTAATCGATCGCGAAGCGAGCGCGGGTTCCGTAGACGTCGACTTCATCTTGCGAAAGTATGGGACGATTGTGGGGACGATCTTGGGAATGCGAGACCGTCGCCCCGCCACCGGTGTCATCGTACGCTCAACAGGAGGCCGCAAGACGTCGGTCATCTCGATAAATGAGGTGGATGGCAGCTTCTCAATGCCAGCAGAACCGGAGGCGAACTACTCCTTTGAGGTTACCGCTCCAGGGTTCGGTTGGACTGAAATGGCCGGAATCACCGCGGGTGAGGGGGAAGTCCGGAACATTGAGTTTCTTCTCCCCGACGCTGACGTCATCGACGGGATAGTCGTGTGGGATGACGGCGCGCCCGCCGCAGGGCTTGTGGTAGGGCACGATGGCCGGCAGTTGCGTCCGAGCGCCTCAGTGACCGACTCCCTAGGACGATTCCGGTTCGAAGGCTCCGTGCGCGACGCATACTTCAGGATCACCGTCAGCCAAACCGGTAGCGACGCCCTCGGCCTCGCGCGCGATCCGATCAGAATCGAGCCATCATTCCTGGAAGTGAAGCCGAACTTGCCGAAGGAAATACGGATCGTGGCGCAGAGGCCCGGAACATTGGTCGAGGGCTCGGTGACGTTTCACATACCGCCCGGAACGCGAGTGAGCTGGGCAGCACTGGAGTTCGTAGACCCGAATTCCATGACGGGCAACGACGCCACGCGCGGATGCGCGATCGATTCCGGCACATTCCGCCAGTATTCCTTGCCAGGAGGCGAATACGCGCTGCGAATCAAGGCGCGGCTTGAGACCCCTACCGGTCAGGTTGAACGGACGGTGCAGCCAGTGCCCGCCGCGCTGGAAGTGAAGAACGAAGCAAGAGTGACACTGAACCTCGAGGCGACGCTGTAGCCAGTGACTTGTGCGCTTGCGGTCGTCCATCGCTGCAAAGTGAGATATCGCGGAAGGAGAAAGTGCAATTGGTGCGCGAATAGGATTGAAGACAATTGTGTCGACTGCGGCGTTCAAACTCGCCAACTGGCAATGCGTCCTGCTCCGCACGAAAGCCATTCGGCAGCGCAGCCATCCTGCACTCGACGTGCTAGAACACCTCACCGCGGTGTTTGCTAGGCCATTGGGTGCATGAATGCGATTATCCAGAATTAAGGTCTCGAACTTCCGCAACTTCTCTGACGTTGACATTGCGCTGGGTCGGAACGCTGTAATTGTCGGAGAGAACAAGGTCGGTAAATCCAACCTTTTGTATGCGCTCCGCTTAGTGCTAGATCCGTCTCTACCAGATTCAGCACGCAGCTTGCGCGAGGAGGACTTTTGGGACGGCCTGCCACGACCGCTCACCAAGGACGATCGCATAGGGATATCCGTCGACTTTACCGACTTCGAGTCCGACGAGAACCTCCTCTCCGTGTTGACCGAACATCTTGTCAAACCAGACCCGATGGTCGCTCGCCTCACATACGTATGGCAGCCCTTGGCAACCTTGGCGGGCGCCCCTAAGAAGGAAGCCGACTACGAGTTTTTCACCTACGGCGGCGATAGGCCAGCGAATCGCGTTGGATTTGATGTCCGCCGCCGGATTCCACTGGAGCTACTGCCGGCGCTCCGTGACTGCGAAGGCGATCTCGCCCGATGGACCCGTTCGCCGTTGCGTCCCTTGCTCGACAAGGCCGCGGGGGGGATCGACCACGACGAGTTGGAGAGGCTCGCCAAAGGAGTGGACGAGGCAACGGACAAAGTCGCCAGCGTCGAACCAGTTAAGACCATCGCCAAGTCTCTTGTCGCGAAGCTCAAGCAAATGGCGGGCTCGGCACAGATGCTCAAGACCGCCCTGCGATTCTCGCCGAGCGACCCCGACAAACTTATTAGGGCACTTCGCCTCTTTATTGTACGCGTTCGGCGGCCTACACCCCTGACTTCCCGGTTCGCCGCGGAGTCCGGCCGATTCAGATCGTTCTGACGGGCACCGTCGCCGTC
>JBPOIU010000235.1:0-3591 GCA_052034255.1 Planctomycetota bacterium
GCGTCGCGACGTCGAGTCGCGCGCCGAACACGCCCTCGCGATGCTCGACGGCGGGTCCGGACTCGGTGCGCCGGTCGACGACCGTGAACGGCAGCACGCGCGTGTAGAAGTCGAGCGAACGCTCGAGATCGGCGACCGTGATCGCGACGCCAGCGACACGCGTGATCGACGCGGTGCGAGGCGCATGCGCGGTCGCGTCCTCGATGCGCGCGGCCGCGACGACACCGAGCGCGCCCAGCGCCAGCGGCAACCACGCCACCGCGACGGTCCAGCGCGGCACGCTCACGGCGCACCGAACGTGAGGACGTTCTTGATGCCCTGACCGCCGTGCTCGAGCAGCTCGCGGTAGCCCGCGACCGGGTGTCGCGTGATCAAGCGGCGCACGGCGTCGGGCCAGCGGACCATGAACTGACCGAGGTCGCGGATCGCGGCGTCGAACGCGTCCTTGCCCGCGTTGACGGTGCCGAGCATCACCTGATTCTTCAGCACGAGGTCGCGCATCAGGCGATCGGTGTCGACCTCGATCGGCGCCTTGCGTCCCGGAACTCCCGTGAACACGAACACGCCGTTCGGGCCGAGTTGGTGGATCGCTTGGAACGCCAAGCTCGACGCGCCCACGGCTTCGTAGACGACGTCGATGGCTCCCAGAGTCTGGCGCAGTCGTTCGACCGGGACGTCGTCGGCAGGGACGTACTCGGCACCGATCGCGCGCACGATGCTGGCCTTGTCCGAGTCCTGGCCTTCGCGCGAGTAGACGAACGCGCGATATCCGGCCGCGCGGAACGCCATCGCGCCGAGCAGGCCGACCGGGCCGGCGCCCAGCACGAGCACGGTGTGGCACCAGCGCTCCTTCGCGTTCGAATCGATCGAACACGTCCACGGCAGGCGTTGCTGGAGGTGATGGAGTTGCAGCAGCGCCTTCTCGGCGATCGTCAGCGGCTCGACGAGGACGGCGACGTCGGCGAGTTCGCGCGCGATCGGCCGCAAGTTCATCGCGTGCTCGGTGACGAACTCGGTCATGAAGCCGTGGGCGCCGGTGATGCCGCGCTCGACGAATTCGCCGGTGGTGCAGAAGTCCTGGGCGTCGGCTCGGCACGGCACGCACGTCTCGTGGACGCACGGTCGTCGTACGGTCGGCACGACGAGGTCACCGGGCTTCACGGCGCGGACGCTCGCGCCGACCTCGACGACTTCGGCGACGGCTTCGTGCCCGAGCACGAGGAACTCGTCACCGCGGGGCGGAGTGCCGTAGTCGAAGCGGCAGATCTCCTTGTCGGTGCCGCAGACGCCGACGTCGCGGATCTTCAGCACGACGTCGTGCGCGGACTCGAGGCGAGGTGCGGGACGATCGAGCAACGCGAGTTCGCGACGCGACGGAAACACGGCAACGGCTTTCATCGGCTTGTCCTCATGAGAGAAAGCAGCGAAGGAAATGCGCGCCACCGGCCAGGGGGCGGGGCCGGCGGCGCGCGGCTCTCTTCACTCTCAGGGTTGGAGGCTTCGGGTCGCTCGCGCGGGGGAGGATCCGCACGAGCACGCCGCTTCGATGCGTGGGTGCGGCGAGGGTTTCAGGGCGCGTCGGCGAGCGCAGCGCGGTCGACGCGCCCAATCAGTTCCAAAAGTCCCAATACGTCTCGCCGGTTTCGATCTCGACACACACTTCCGTGCTCGTCTCCTCGGCGATCACGATGCGTGTGCGCATGTCGAGCGTGTCGATTCCACGCGCGGGGCGCTCGGTCGCGAACCAAGCGAACACACCGTCGGCGGAACGCGCCAACAAGGTGGCGGCTCCCGGCTTCATCTGCGACCACGCCGGCCAAAAGGTCGAGCTGAGAATGGCGTCCGCTTCCGGATCCTCCGCGAGTGCAATCGTCTGCGCGACGAGCGAGCCACCCGGACTTGGAACCAACTCGGACTTTCCCAGCACGCGCAGCGCACCATCAATCGTCGCGATGCCGTACCAGTGTTTGGTGGACTCCCATCGCAGCGCGATGCGGTGATCGTCCGGAGCCCACTCCGCGCGCGTGAATCGAGCGACTTGGTCGAACGCATCAAAAGCGACTCCGAAGTCCGGTCGCAACTCGATTTGCCGCACCGATCCGCTGGCGTCGCGATCGAGCACATACGCATGGCGAGCCGGCCACCGCGCGTCGAGCCAGCGCGTCAGTCGCGACGGCGCATCGAAGCGCACCATGAACAGCAGCCTTCGGCCATCCCGCGACCACGACAGAGTCTCGATGCACGCGTCGACGTTCCAGATGACTTGGGGTTCCGTTGCCCCGCTCGAGTCGTCGAGCGGGAACAGGACGAGTTCGCTGCGCGTGCAGAAACCCCTCGGCGGGTCGGGCTGTCCGTCCCGCCGCACGACCGCGAGCATGCGGCCATCCGTGGTGATCGTCGCGTCGCTCCACTTCAATCGCGCATTTCCGTCCTCATCCGATGTGGGTGGTACCGCGATGATCCGACGCCGCGAACCGTCCCCTCGCGACACGCGAACGTGGCCGTCTTCGACCCAAGCGACGGAGTACGCAGCCAAGCGCTCCTCGATGGATCTGGGTTCGGGCACCGAAGAGCACGCGGATACAGACAAGAGCAGAGCGGCGGACAGGCGAGTGGGCACCCTGGCATTCCTCCGACGGCAATGCTCGGCACGGTACTCGCGCGATGCCGGTCGCAACCCGCTCACGACCACCGCATCGCGTACCAGCGGCGCCCGAGCCACTTCGACACACCGACCAGCGCGAGCAGCACCGGGACTTCGACGAGAGGCCCGATCACGGTCGCGAACGCGACGTCGGACGTGATGCCGAACACGGCGATCGCGACCGCGATCGCGAGTTCGAAGTTGTTGCCGCTGGCCGTGAACGCGAGCGTCGCCGCGCGCTCGTAGTCCGCGCCGACGCGGCGCGCGAGCCAGAACGACACGAGGAACATCACGACGAAGTAGATGACGAGGGGTGCGGCGATGCGCAGGATGTCGAGCGGCACCGCGACGATGCGATCGCCCTTCAGGCTGAACATCACGACGATCGTGAACAGCAGCGCGATCAGCGTGATCGGCGCGATGCGCGGCAGGAACGTCGCCGTGTACCACGCATCGCCGCGCGCGCGGCGCAGCGTCAGCCGCAGCGCGATGCCGGTCAGGAACGGGATGCCGAGGTAGACGAACGCGCTCTGAAAGATCTCGCCCATCGAGACGTCGACGGCGACTCCCGCGAGTCCGAGGCGCGGCGGCAGCACGGTCATGAACAGCCACGCGTAGGCGCCGAAGAACAGCACCTGGAACACGCTGTTGAACGCGACCAGCGCCGCGGCGTACTCGGCGCTGCCCTTCGCGAGGTCGTTCCACACGAGCACCATCGCAATGCAGCGCGCGAGCCCGACCATGATCAGCCCGAGCATGAAGTCGGGGTGATCGCGCAGGAACACGATCGCGAGCGCGAACATCAGCACCGGGCCGACGACCCAGTTCTGGATCAGCGACAGCAGCAAGACCTTCCAGTCGCGGAAGACCGCCGGAAGCTGCTCGTAGCGGACCTTCGCCAGCGGCGGGATCATCATCAGGATCAAGCCGATCGCGATCGGCACGTT
>JBPOIU010000218.1:0-19809 GCA_052034255.1 Planctomycetota bacterium
CGCACTCCCGACCATTCCCGTTCAGTCCCGCGCACTCCCGTTCACTCCCGCGCACTCCCGTTCAGTCCCGCGCACTCCCGTTCATTCCCGTTCCCTCCCAAATCCACGGCGATCACGGTCCGCGCCCACTGACCTCGCGCCACCCTTCAAC
This sequence comes from Planctomycetota bacterium, assembly GCA_052034255.1. Lineage (GTDB taxonomy): Bacteria > Planctomycetota > B15-G4 > B15-G4 > JADJEK01 > JADJEK01. The sequence continues at coordinate 152 of JBPOIU010000218.1, forward strand.
GTTTGTCCCGGTCCTCGCGTCGTCTTTGCGACCGCGGACCTAGCCTTCCGTGCGCACGATCGGGCGGCGCACATGATCCGCATTCAGCGCACGCTCGCCGCAGCGGCGACGGCCAGTCCGACTTCGCGACGTCCGGTCGTGCTTCGATCCGCGCGGGCAATTCGCCCGCGCCTTTCCGGAGGCGACCGAAACGATGTTCTTCCAACACCCCATCGTCGCGACCGAGCGACGCGCACCCGTGACGCGCTCGCTCGTTCTGGCCTTGCTCGCGATCGCTGTTCTGGCGGCGGCCGCACAGGCTCAAGCACCGCCCGGCTACTACACCACCGTCGATGCGTCCTCCGCCCCGGCGTTGCGCGCAACGCTGCATGCGGTCATCGACGACCACCAGCGAATCCCTTACACGTCGAGTGCGACCGACACTTGGAACGTCTTGGAGCTCGCGGACGAGGATCCGACGAACTCGAGCCGCATCCTCGACCTGTACAAGAACGCGGTCTACACCAAGGTCAACGGCGGTACCGGTCCGTATGACCGTGAGCACACGTGGCCGAAGTCGTACGGCTTCCCGAACGACAACGCGTCGAACTACCCGTACACCGACTGCCATCACCTGTTCCTGTGCGACAGCGGCTACAACTCGTCGCGCAACAACAAGCCGTATGGCATCTGCGCGAGCGGTTGCACCGAGAAGACCACGCTCGTCAATGCCGGCCAGGGCGGCGGAGCCGGGGTGTATCCGGGCAACTCGAATTGGACGAGCGGCGCGGTGAACAGCGGCGTGTGGGAGACGTGGAGCAAGCGACGCGGTGACGTCGCGCGCGCGCTGTTCTACCTCGACGTGCGCTACGAAGGCGGCACCCACGGCGTCACCGGCGCCGCCGAGCCGAACCTGATCCTCACCGACGACCTGGCGCTGATCAACGCGTCGAATACGGGCGCCAACCTCGCCGTCGCCTACATGGGCTTCAAGAGCGTGCTGCTGCAGTGGCATCAGCAGGATCCCGTCGACGCGATCGAGATGGAGCACTGCAACGCGGTGTTCGGGTTCCAGGGCAATCGCAATCCGTTCGTCGATCATCCCGAGTGGGTCGATTGCCTGTTCGGCGGCGTGTGCTCGGGCGGAACCGCCCCCGCGACCATCTGGATCAACGAGTTCCACTACGACAACGCGGGCTCGGACGTGAACGAGAAGATCGAAGTCGCCGGCCCCGCCGGCACGAACCTCAGTGGCTGGAAGCTGATCGCGTACAACGGTTCGAACGGCGCGAGTTACGCAACGGTCAATCTGTCGGGAACTCTGCCCAATCAACAGTCGGGGTACGGCACGGCCTCGTTCTCGCTCGCGGGCCTGCAGAACGGCCCGCCCGATGGAATCGCGCTCGTGAATCCGTCGAACCAGCCGGTGTTGTTCCTGAGCTACGAGGGCGCGTTCACAGCGACGAACGGTCCGGCGGTCGGAATCGCGTCGACGAACGTCGGAGTGAGTGAAAGCGAGTCGACGGCGACCACGCACTCACTGCAGCTCGGCGGCACCGGCAACGCGTATGCCGAGTTCGTGTGGCAAACGCCACGGACGTCGACGTTCGGGCAGAAGAACAGTGGTCAGACGTTCTCGAACTGAGGACCGAAGCCGCCGCGAGTGATCGGTAAGCGCGGCCACCCTCGCGTTCCCTGCGTTCCCCGCGTTCCCTGTATCCCTGCTTCCACTGCCCACTGCACCCCTCGTCACCTGCCTCCCCGTTCGTTCATCCAACGAGCTCGAGCAGGAGGCAGGTAACGAGGGGTGCAGGTATGCAGTGGAAGCAGGGAGAGCAGTGGAAACAGGAACGACACCCGCGTCCACCGCCGCTTCCCGTACTCCGATTCGAGTTCAGTTCCCCAACTCGATCGGAATCCACAGCAACCGCAGCGTGCGCGTCTCTCCTTCGTGTTCCATTCCGAACGCGCCGGAGATGATCGACCAACTGGAGCCCGTCGCGGTCTTCGTCGTCGCGTAGAAGGGCCACAAGCGCCAGGTCTGCTCGACTCCGTCGTCGGTATCCCAATAGAACGGGAACAGCACGGTGCGACGGTCGAACGCTCCCGGCGCGCCTTCGTGCGGGACCTTGCGATGGAACAGCGACAGCGGCTCCGACGCGAAGATCGTCAGCAATCGCGTCTCGTCGTACGAGCCCGCATCGCCCCAATGGAACAACTGCACGAGTCGGCCAACGGCGTGGAGCACGTCGATCTGCAAGCCCGGCTCGTCGGCCGCGCCATGGAACGCCGGGATCCGCGAATCCACGTCGAACAACGACACGATCGGTCCGGACGGGAAGATCTCACCGGCGCGGAGCAGCGAGAACCGCTGGCCGTTGCCACCCGTCTCCCACTGGTACACGGGGAACACGGATGTCGCTTCGAGATCGCCCGTGCGCTGTTCGCGCGCCCACTCGAACAGGAACAGCAGCACGTTGGTCCGCTCGACCCCGTTCTCCGTCGTTCGTCCCCACACGGGGATGTACTGCGTCGTCTCCATGCCGGCGGAACGACGGTGCATGTACAGCGGCAGGATCGGGACGAAGAGCCCCTCCTCGTTCGCGCCCCCGTGCCAGCTCACGTAGAACGGGAAGATCCACGAGCGCGAGACGTCGAGCTCGTCGTCCCACTCCGCGTTCGACAGCGGGAACAGCACGGAGCGTTCACCGGTCGTGCCGTCCGACAGATTGCGGTAGAGCGGAAACAGGTCGATGCCCTCGCGCTTGTCCTCGGAGCTGCTGCACGCGCTCGTCGTCAGCAGCACGACACACAGGATTCCGCGCAGTCCACGCACACGCATCCGCCACCTCGAGTCACCGTCGACGAGCCCTTCCGTCGAACGAAGGGGCGGAGAATACAATCCGCCGCCATGGCGCTCCCGGCGGAAATGACCTCGCCCGTGCTGACCGATCGACTCGCGCACCTCGTGGTGCGCTTCGCGTCGGTGGCGCCGTTTCGCGACTACGTCGATCCGAACGCGCTGCTGGTGGTCGGGGTACTGGGGAAGTCCGGCCCGTTCGGGCGCCACGCGGCGTGCCATTTCTCGGCCTTCCGTGAGACGCGCACGCGCGTGTCGGCCGACGGGCGATTCGAGTTACCGCGCATCACGCACCAGGGTCGCGACGTGCGCTACGTGATCTCGTTCACGCTGCCGCGGTTCCTGACGCTCGAACCGCGCGAGCAGAGCGAGGTCGTCATGCACGAACTGATGCACATCCATCCCGACTTCGATGGCTCGGGATCCCCGCTGCGGCATGGGCCGGCATACGACCGGGCCGCGCGCGCGTTCGCGGAGGCCGCCGCGCGTGAGGGCATCACGATGGACGCATTGCGGGTCGAGGCGACGGCGTACTACCGCCGCTTCCGTCCGTTCCCGAAGGCGTACCTGCGCACGCAGCAAAACGCGACGCGCGTCGTCGACTCCAGCGAGCTCGAACTCGCGGCGCTCAACTTGGAGGCGCTCAGCTAGGCGGCGCCAGCCGTCGCAGGAAGTCCAACTCACCGCGCGTGAAGAAGCGCGTCGCGAGCAAGACCGCCGGGAACGCGATCACCACGGTCGTGCCGCGCAGCAGGATGTTCCCGATGCGATCCGCGACGCTGCTGCTGACGTCGACCGGCAGCCAAGCACCGAGCGCGAAGCACACGCCGACCGCAAGCAAGACGCGCGCGAGGCGGCTCCACTCGTAACGGATCGCGAACAGGCGCTGACCGACGAGGCCCGCGACCACCGCGAGCGCGAAGTACGCGACGAGCGCCGCCCACCCCGCGCCGAGCAAGCCGACGCGCGGGATCAGCCATGCGTTCACGCCGATGTTGACGAGGAGCGCCACCGCGACCAGCCACGGCATCCACTTCGTGCGCGCCGCGATGAACATGCCGACTTTCGTGATCTCGGACGCGCCGAGCATCACGAACGCGAATGCGAGCAACGGCACGACCGTGTGGGCCTCGTGATAGCGCCGGTCGGTCATCAACGAGACCAGCGGTTCCGCGATCACGGACAGGCCCGTGGCGAGCAAACAACCGATCGCGAAGTACCACGAGCCGCACCGCCCGATGTCGTGCGCACCCGTCGGGCGCTTGGCGAGGTCGTAGTAGACGGTCGGCCAAAACGTGTTCAGCGGCATCAGCAACAGCGCGTTCAACATGCTCGCGAACGTCATCGCGCGACCGTAGATGCCGGAGAGCTCGAGGCCCGGCTCGCCGAGCATCAAGCGGAACAACGCGCGATCCGCCGAATCGAGCAAGAACAACGTCAGCGTGGGCAGGATCAACGGGCGACCGAATTGGATCATGCGCGACAGGCGCGCGCGATCGACGCCGGGCGACAACGCCTCGGGCACGAAGAACAGACCGAGCATCGTCGCGGCCACGGCACCGAGCAGGTTCGAGTACACGAGGCCGGCGACGCCCTGCTTCAGGTGGACGACGAAGTAGAGGTTCAGTGCGAGGCACAGCAGGCCTTCGCCGCTGTAGATCAGCACGAACTCCTTCGTGCGGTATTCGGCGCGCAGGACTTGTCCGCACAGGTTGCGCAGGTTCAGCAGCAAGTGCGTGAACAGGATCAGCGGGAACAGCTTCCAGAACGCGAGGTTGTTCGTCGCACCTTCGGCGATCGGACGCGAGAACATGCCGGCGACGAAGCACGCGAGCACCGTCGAGACGGCGACGTAACGGAAGCCGGTGACGATGATCGAGCGCTTGTCGGCCGGGGACGAACTCGCGAACGCGTATTCGCGGAACATCGCGGACGGAATGCCCTGCAGCGCCACCAGCGCCACGAGTTGCCCGATCAGATGCAGGTTGTCGTGGCTCGCGTAGTCGGTCTCGACCATCGCTTCGGTCAAGAACGGCAGCGCGAGGAAGCTCGCGATGCGCGACACGAACAGAGCGGCCGCGACCGCTGAGCCGTGGCGACCGAGTTTGGAAGCGAGATCGCGCATGGAGCGGGCCAGGACCAACCGAAGGGGCCAGAGCTTATCGAACGACGAAGCGCTCGAAGTCGAATGGAGCGAAGCGGATCCGGGCGGGGTCAGAGAAATCGGTGTGGGTCATGCATCCCCAACTTCCTGAATCCCTGAATCCCTGCTGTCCCTGCTTCCACTGCTTTCCCTGCCCACTGCACCCCTCGTCACCTGCCTCCCCGTTTCGTCCACCCGACGAGCTCGGGCGGGAGGCAGGTGACGAGGGATGCAGGCCTTCAGTGGAAACAGGGATTCGGGAATTCAGGAAGACAGGGACGCCTGGACGCAGGCCCCTTCGGCGTGCGCTGGACCTCCCCGTGGATTCGTCGAGAACTTCGACGAATCCCTCAAGTCCGCCCCGGCAATCCCCGAAACAGACTGCGTGGTTCGCGGCGGCGGAAACTCGTCGTACTTGGGGTCCGCGTCCCACGACTTGCGGCATCGCGTCGGACACCGGAGCTTCGTCATGCGCTCGCGCGGATTCAACGTCATCGAGTTCGTCGTCATCCTCGCCGTCATCGTCGCGATGGCCGGCGTCGTGGTGCCGATCATGTCGGTCTCGCGCACGAGCACTCCGGAAGGGCGAGCCGCGCAGGACTGCCATCGCATCGCCGCGGCGATCCTGCAGTTCGCGAACGACACGCACCAGTTCCCCACCGGTGTGAAGGGCGCGACCGATCTCCACTGGCTGCACACGGCGGGCACACTGCCCTCGAACAACGTGTTCGCGAGCGGCACTGGCGCCCACCTCTACGACTTCCTCGTCCACAACGAGGCGCGCGCCGCGAGCTGGAAGGGCCCGTACCTCGACCGCGACGTCGGTCCGGATCCGTGGGGGCGCAGCTACCTGATCAACGTCAATGGTTACTTCAATTCCGGCGAACGCGTCGTCGTGCTGAGCTCCGGCCCGAACGGGCAAGTCAACACGTCCCCTTCCGCGACGATCGCCGGCGGCGACGACATCCTCGTCATCCTCGAATGACGCCCGCGCGCGCGGCATGATGCCGGCGTGACGAAGCCCTCGCTGTTCATCGGACTCGACCTCGGCACGTCGGCCGTCAAGGTCTGCGCGTTCGATGCATCGTTTCGCGTCGTGCATGCGACGCGGACCGCACTGAGCACGCGCACTGCCGCGGACGGGAGTTCCGAACAGGATGCGGCCCTCGTGTTCGCCTCGGCCGCGAACGCGCTCGCCCGCACGCTGAACGCCGTGCGCGCGCCTCACGTCCGCGCGATCGGTCTCGCCGCGCACCGGTCGTCGGCGATGCTGCTCGAGCCCGATACCGCGCGCTTTCTTTCGCCACTCGTGCTGTGGAACGATCGGCGCGCCGCAGAGCTCGCGAACCACCTCGCGCGCACGGAGCGCGGAGAGCTGCTCGCGCGCACCAGTGGCCTCCCCGTCCTGCCGTTCACGTTCGCATTGCGCGCACGCTGGATGGCGTCACAGCCGCGTTGGCGACGCGCGCTCGACTCCGGTCGTGCGAAGCTCGTGACCGCTGACGTCGCGCTTGCTCACCTGCTGACGGGAGGCACCGCGTGGGCGACCGACCCGTCGTTCAGCGCGCGTACGCAACTCGCGCGGCCCCGTGACGGAGCGTGGTCCGCAGCGGCGCTGCGCGCCGCCGGCGTGCGCGCCTCGTGGTTGGTTCCGGTCGCGGCGACGCTCGGCGTGCGCGGGACGACGACCGCGCGCTTCGCGCCGGGCTTGCCCGCGGGCGTGCCGATCGTCGCGTCGGTGGCGGACCAATCAGCGTCGGCGATCGGACTCGGCCTCTTGGCCGACGACGCCATCGGCCTGACGTTCGGCACCGGCGCGTTCGCCGTCCGCGTCGGAGCGCGCCGCGATCGCGAGCGTGGCCTGTTCCCGATCGTGCTGATCGGACGCGGTGCACACGCGACGCACGCCGTCGAAGCGAACGACCCGTCAACCGGAGCGAGCATCGCCCACGTCGTCGACCAACTCCGCGTGCGTGACGCCGCGGCACTCGAGGCTCTCGCGCGCGGACACGGCAACGTCACGCCGGTGTTCGTGCCCGCGGTGTCGGGGCTCGGTGCGCCGTGGCTCGCTCCGCAGGCACGCGCCGCGTGGTTCGGCGTTCACGCCGGCACCACGCGCGCGGACCTTGCCGAAGCGGCGCTTCGCGGCGTCGCGTCGCGCGCGAACGAGCTCCTGCGCGCGCTCGACCCGCGCGGCCGACGCGCAGTCGTCGTCGCCGGTGGCGGAGCCGCGCACGACGCAATGCTGCAGCGGCTCGCCGACGTCAGTGGACGCGACGTACGCCGCGCGGCGACCTCGGAAACGACCGCGCGCGGAGCCGCGCTGCTGGCGGCCCTCGCCTGCGGCGAACTCGCGGGCATGGAAGACGCGCGCATGCGCTGCGGACACGACGGGTCATGGACACCCACGACGACAGCGCGCGATCGTGAGGCACTGCGCCACCGCTTCGAAGCCTGCGTGCGCGCGACGATCGGAAGCGATCAGGGCCGATAGAACTCGAGGCTCTTCAGTACACCGTCGCGGCCTTGGCCGCCGATCAGCAACAAGCGGCCGTCGCCCAACTTGACCGCGGCGAAGTCGTCGCGTGCCTCGCGCATCGGCGCGCAGGACGTGAAGCGGCCGGTGTTCGGATCGAAGCGCTCGACCGACGCGAGGATCGTGTCGTGCTCGTCGGTGCCATCGTCCGACTCGCCGCCGAGCACGAGCACCGTGCCGTCGCCGAGCAGGACTTGTTCGTGGTCCGCGCGCGCATCGGACAACGATCCGACGGCATCGAGGCGGCCGCTGCTCGGATCGAAGCGCTCGGCCGTGCGCAGCGTCTTCGACAATGCGTCCTGGCCACCCGCGATCAGCACCGTGCCGTCGTCCAACAGCGTCGCGCGGTGATCGTCGCGCGCACACGACAGCGTCGGCCCAGCCGTGATCGTGTTCGTGGTCGGATCGTAGAACTCGGTCGAATCCACGCCGACGCCGCCGCACAACCACACGCGGCCGTCCGCGAGCAGCGTCGCCGTGTGGCAAGCGCGCCCGCGCAACAAGGACGGCCCGACCTTGATCGCATTCGCTTTGGGATCGAACAACGCGGTCGCGTCCAGCGCTTGGCCGCCCACTGTGCGGCCCCCGGCGATGAACACGCGACCGTCGGCCAGCTTCGTCGCGGACAGTGCCGCACGTGGACCACCGGGCAATTCGGGACCACGCACGAATCGACCCTTCGCATCCCGATCCGGGTCGAACCACTCGACGAACGTGTTCGCCGAGCCGCCGATCAACAACACGCGCCCATCGTCGAGTTCGACCGCCGCATGGAGGAAGTGACCCGGCAGGACGCGCGCCGAGAACTCGATCGGTGGCAAGACGCGACCAACGCCGTCGTGCCACAGGGTGTCGACGACTTCGGCGTTGGGCAGGAAGCTCGTCGTCTGGTGTTGGTCGGCGAGCCCGCCCGCGACGAGGACGCGGCCGCCTTTCAGCCGCGACGCCGAAAACAGCGTGCGTGCGCGGGCGAGTTCGAATGGTGCCTGCTCGGTCGCGGCGCCACCTTGCGCGTTCGGTGTTTCGGGGGCCGGCTCGGGATCGACCGTCACCGCGATCGGCGCGACGATCGGCGCCCGTGCCCCGACCGCCGCTTGCGCGACCGGCGCCGGCGACTGCGATCGATCGCAGGCTCCCGCGACCAACGCGACCCCCGCGAGTACGGCGAAATGCGGACGCATGGAAACTCCTGGGCGCAGTCTAGAGCGCCCGCCGGTCCGCGCGATCTGGTCCCAGCCTTGCGGCGCGCCGGCATCGCGCGGTGCAATGTTGGGGTCCGCGACGCACCCCGAAGCCAGGACGCCACGCGGACCGCTCCGTGTATCGACCGCGCGCGGGCGAGTTCTTGTGCCCGGTTGGCCCCGGATCACGCCCCGCTCGCGGCGCCAGGAAGTCGCCGCCACGGCGCGCGTCGCGACGGCCCGCGCCGGGTTTGCGTTGCGGGCGGAGCGTCCCGTACACTCCCGGCCCCGCCTCCCGTTCCTCGAGCCACGCCTACACCATGCGCCACACCCTCGCCGCGTGCATCCTCGCGCTCGGAGTCGTTCCGACCGCGTCCGCCCAAATCTCGGGCACCGTCGTCGAGCTCGGTACGGGTCAGCCCATCGCGGGCGTGACCGTCCGTGTGCAGACCACCGACACGGCGACGACGACGGCCGCCGACGGGAGCTTTTCGTTTCCGGCGTTGACGGGCAGCGTCGTGATCGCCGGTGCAAAGTTCGGGTACTGGAACAGCTCTCAGACCGTCATTGCCCCCGCCCCATTCGTGACGATCACACTCGCGCCGTTGCCGCAGGGCGACGACGCCAGCTACCACTTCACGTCGTCGGCGAACTGCAACTTCTGCCATCAGAACGTGTACTCCGACTGGTTCCAGTCGCCGATGGCGCACGGCGGCGAGAACTCGTGGACGATCGACCTGTTCAACGGGCTCGGCACGCCGCACGGCATGTCGGGGTTCGTCTACACGCGCGACTCGAAGCACAAGACCGGCAACCCCGATGGCGACTGCGCGTCGTGCCACGCGCCGGTCCTCGCCGCGCAAGGCGCCGGCGCCGAAACGCCGCTGCTGGACGCCGCGAGCGCGACGAACGAACAGCTCGCCAGCGTCGCGTGCGACCTGTGTCATCACGTCGAAAGCGTCGACCTCGCGTACCAGGTCTTCCCCGGCGTGCATCCGAACAAGGCCAAGTTCCGCCGCTTGCCGCCGGGCTCGCCGCCGCTGATGTTCGGCCCGTGGGACGACGCGGTGTTCACGGCGGGCGCGATGCGGCCGGCCTACAACCCGCTGTTCCAGAGCGCGCAGATCTGCGCGTTGTGCCACCAGGACCGCAACGACCACGACGACGACGGCGACTACGCGGATCCGGGATCGATCCCGCACCAGTCGACGTACGCGGAATGGCTCGCGAGTCCGTACGCGGTTCCAGGCCCGGCGTTCAAGGACTGCAAGGATTGCCACATGGCGCCGACCGGCGACACGCAGGTCTGCGTGTTCGGTCCGACGCGTGATCCGAGCACGATCCGCGCGCACACGTTCCTCGGCACGGACGAAGTCTCGCTGAAGAACGCGGTCGAGCTCGACCTGCGCGCCGTGCGCAAGAACGGCAAGATCGTCGCGACCGTGAAGCTGACCAACACGATGGCCGGCCACGCGGTGCCGACCGGTTCGGACTTCCGCAACCTGGTGTTGCTGGTCGAAGCCCACGACGCGACCGACACGGCGCTGAACCAGACCGGCGGCAACGTCGTCAACGTCCTCGGCGGCGTCGGCGATCGCGAGACCGGCGACTATGCGGGCGAGCCCGGCAAGCTCTACGGCAAGATCAACTACGACGGTCAGTACCCCGCGCAGTTCTTCACCGAAGCGGTCGCGATCCTCGCCGACGATCGCCTGTACCCGTTCCAACCCGACGTGACCACCTACGAGTTCGCGGCGCCGCCAAGCGGCGAAGTCCGCGTCCGCGCGCGCCTCGTCTACCGCCGCGCGTGGCGCTGGCTCGACCTCGCGAAGCGCTGGACGTACGACGGCCACGGCAATCCGAACCTCGACCTGCTCGCGCCCCATTTCGGGACGTTGATGGAGGAAGCGCGGGTTCTCGTGAAGGGTCCGTGACGGCGGGCCGCGCGGGCCGAATCGACGCGTTGACCCGCGCGTGCGCCACGTTGCCCGTGGCGGCGACGTGGGTCGCGCTCGCGCTCGCGCCGGCCTTCGCGGTGCCGCAGGCGTATCGCCTGTTCGAAGAGAACAAGGTCCTGCTGACGCGCATCCTCGCGGTGCCCGCGCTCGCGGTCGCGCTCGCGTTGCGCGCGCGATGGAAGCCGCTCGGCATCGCGGGCATCGGACTCGCGACGTGGCTCGGCGCGAGCTTGGTCGCCGCGCTCGCGTCGACGTCGCCCGCGCTCGCGCTGCCGGGCGATTACTTGCGGCAAGACGGCTGGCTGACCGACGTCGCGCTCGCGGGGGCCTTCCTCGGCGCGTTCGCGTGCGGACGCGATCGCGGGATGCGCGGTCTCACGCTCGATTTGATCCTCGCGGCGGGCGTCGTGTCGGCATTCGTCGCGGTGCTCGGCTACACGCCGTGGAGGCCGTTCTTCGTCGACGTCGCCAGCACGCGAGCCTCGGGACTCGCGGGCGGGCCCACGTACTTCGGCACCGCGATGGCGGCTCTCGTGCCGCTCGCGCTCGCGCAACGCGAACGGCGCGGTTTCGGCGCGTTCGCGCTACTCGCGTTCCTCGGCGTGTTGGCGTCGGGGTCGCGACTCGCGCTGCTCGCCGCGGCGCTCGGCGCGGCCTACGTCTTGCTGCAAGAGCCACGCGAGCGTCGAGCGCGACCCCTGCTCGTCGGCGGGTTGCTCGTGCTCGCGATCGGCGCGTTGTCGCTGTCGCCATGGAAGTCCGCGTTGCCGCCGGATCTGTTGCCGACGCGGCTCGCCGACCTCACGCGCCCGAGTGAGCTCGGCACGCGCGTCGATCTGTACGCCGAAGCGATCGCCGCGATCGTGGAGCATCCCGCTCGGCTCGCGTTCGGGCACGGCCCGGACACGATCGGCGTCGAGTTCACGCGCTGGATCAGCGAAGCGCTGCAGACCGCCGTCGGCGCGACGACGCGCGTCGATCGCTTCCACAGCGAGTTGCTCGACGTCGTGTTCACGCGCGGCGTGTTCGCGGCGCTCGGGTTGATCGTGCTCGTGGTCGGCGCGTGGCGCGCAGGACGGAAGTCCGCGGACGACACGACCGAGCGCGCCTTGCGCGGACTCGTGCTGGTGCTGACGTTGCTCGCACTCGCGTCGGTCGCGGGCATCGCGGCGAAGCTGACGTGGTTCGTCGCGCTCGGCTTGCTCGCGCAGCGCGAGCGGACGTCGGACACGCAACTCGCTCGGTGGATCGCGCCCGCTCTCGTCGGTGGAGTGGTGGCCGCGGCGATGGTCGCCACGCACTCGGGCAACGTCGTGATCGCGCTCGTGCCGCTCGCGTGGATCGTGCCGAGGCGCGATCTCGTCGCGCTGCTCGCCGGTGTCGCACCGGGTGCACTCGTCGCGCTGTCGTGGGCGATCGCGGGGCCGGGCATCGACCCGAGCCTGATCTCGTTCTATGGCGAGCAGGGCGCGAACGCGGCGATCCTGGCGTTTGGCGTATTCGTCGCACTCGCGGGCGTGCTGGTCGGCGCGACCGCCGTGGCTTTGCGTACGAGCGAACCCGCTCCGCCGCGCGGCCGCGCCATCGCCGCGGGAGTCCTGTGGCTCGCGGCGCTGTTCGTCGCGCGCGACGACGTCCTCCGCGTCGTCGCGGACCTCCGCGCCGGAGTGGCGGGTGTCACGCAGGCGCGCGCGGGAAAGCCGGAGTTGGCCGCGCGGCTGCTGGCCGATGCGATCGAGCTCGCGCCCGAAGTCGCGCAATACCGCATCTCCCGCGCGCTGGCGCTCGTCGACGTCGCGGTCGGAGCGGACGACGCAGAGCGCCTCGCGCTCGTGCCGATGATCGGCGAGGAGATCGGTCGCGCGCGCCTCGTCCACGCCGGCGACGGGTACGCGCGCGCGGTGTCGGCGCTGTGCGTGCTCCAGCTCGCATCGCTGATCCCGGCCCATCGCGAGGCGTTGCTCACGCTCGCCGACGGCCTCGTCGACGAAGCGCTCGCGCGAGCTCCGCAAGCCGCGCCCGTGCTCGAGATCGCGGCACGAGCGCGGCTCGCGAGGCAGCGCACGGCGGACGCCGCGGAGCTCGCGGATCACGCGCTGCGACTCGATGCATCACGACCCGGCGCGCATCTCGCCCGCGCGCGCGCGTCGGCGCAGGCGCGCGAGCTCGAATCGGCCGCAATTCACTACGCGCAAGCATTGGTGCAAGGTGGCGGCGCGGTCGAAGCTCGAGCCGCGCTCGCGTATACAGCGATGGCGCGCGAACAACCGCGGGACGCCGGAGCACTGATCGCCGCGATCGTGCTGGCCGTCGACCAAGGAGCCCCCCTCGACGTCGAGGGCGCGCGACCGTTGCTGCACTTCGTCGCGTGGCACCATTTCTCGGAAGCGTTCGCCGAGGCGACGCGCTTACTGCCGGACCGCCGCGAGACGATCCGCGAGGTGCAGTCGGCGATGACGTATTGAAGGGGAGCGCAGTCGGAGTCGACGATTCGGAGTCCCCGTGAGCATGCGACGACCGTGAGAACCACGACTGCGCGAACGGTCATCCCCGCGATCGCGACGCTCCTCGTGATCGGAGCGATCGGTGCGTTCCTTGCGGTTCGGATGCAAGAAACCGAGCCGCGGAACCAACCCTCGACCACGACGAAGCCGCTGGAAACGGACCTCGGATCGCGGGCGATCGAACCGGAGTCGCCGAGTGCGCGAACTCCCGTGACCGACGAAGCCTCGATGGTCGCCCTGCACGGTTTCGTGGTCTCGAGGGTCGAACACCGCCCACTCCTCGCCATGGTCCGGTGCGGGTCGTGGGTCGTTGCGACAGAAGCCCAAACGGGGCGCTTCGAATGCCGGATGCCGCGAGCGTTGGTCGCTGGCCTCGAGCTGGTGGTCAGCGCGCCGGGGTACTCCGAGGTCACGCAGGCCGTGACGCACGACCCTCTGAGCGGCGACCTCGGAACGATTCTTCTCGAGCCGCTTCGGACCGTCCGTGTTCGGACACTCGACTCGACGGGTGCACCGTTCCCGCGGACGCGAGTCCTCGGCCTCCCATCGGATTCACCCGAGTGTGACTCCGAGATCCTCTTGACCGTGACGGGCGACGACGGAATCGGGCGCTTCGATCCAAATGGAATCGCCGCGCTACGAGCCATGAACGGACAGGTGTGCTCGCGATGGACGGAGCCGGCGAGCGACGAGGACGAACTCGTGCTCGTGCTTTCGCCGGCGTCCGCGGGCTCACTCGCGATTCGCGACGGATCGAGCGGAAGCGGAGTCGGACACGTTCGATTGCGTATCCATGCGCTCGATGTCGCGTCGAGGACCACGCACGCAATCCGGACCGATGACTCGGGACTCGCCTCCGTTGTCTTGCCCGTCGGCAATTACGCCATTGAATCCGCCACGGCCGGACTGGAGCTGATCGACCCGCGGACCGTTCCGCGATCGGAAGCGTTCCCCTCCACCCCGGGTGTCCTCGTTCACATCGAACCGGGTGGTCCGACGTGGATCGATGCGCGGCGGAGTCCGGTCCTCAGGCTTCATGTCGTGGACGCGACGACGACGGCCGGCGTTGCGCTGGTCCATTACGCAATCGGAGTGCGGCGCGACCATGAAGCCGGATGGCGATACGGAGCGAGCCACGTCTCGATCGGTGACGGCGGACTCCACGAGATCGTCCGCCCCCGCAGCCTCGACGGAATGCACACCAACCTCGCCGTCTGGAGCGAAACCCATGCACCGACCCTGATCGGGGCACCCGTCGACGAATCGGGTGAGCTCGAAGTTCGGCTTCAGCCAGCCCGAGGGATTCGACTACGCGTTCTCATGAACGGCACGCCACTGACCCGCGGCACGCTCGGAGTGGTCGAACTCCACTCGGGACGAACGCTCTTCCTTGGCGCGCTGAACGCCGAAGGACTGTCGAGCGAGTTCGCGAGCGGACGCGACGCTCTGGCCGTGCATCTCGGTGATCCGTTTGCCTCGTCGCCCATCACGGTGATCGACGCGCGGCAATCAATCGACGACACGATCGAACTCGAGATCGCGCGATGGGTCGGATCGATCGTCGTGCGGGGCTCGAACGCGGTGAACACGATTGCATGCGTCGACGAACTCGGGGAAGTCACGAGAGGACTGGGGATCTCCGATCGCGTGCACTTCGCGCCGCTGCGGCCCGGCCGCTACGAAGTCGGACCGATCGACCAGGTGCGCACCGCGCAGTTCCGACGAGCCCGCGGATTCCCGTCGCTTCCCCTCACCGTGCAAGCGGGAAGAGAGACGGTCATCGATGCCCCGACGAGCTGGCTGCCCACGGAGGTCGCGCGGGGTCGGATCGAGTGCACGGGAGTCGACCCGGGGATTCTCGTGGCCATTCCGCTCTTCGACGATTGGGGAACGCCCATTCCCGGCGGGCGGCCGGTTCACAGCGTCCCCATCGGTCCTGATGGAGAGTTCGTATTCAGGAACCTCTCCTGCGTTCCACGACGCGTCGCGGTTGCGGTGCACGAGACGCACGGGAACGTCCGCATCCTCACGGTCATTCCATTTCAGGACCGATCACGCATCGAGTGTGGATCCATCGAGCTGGACCTTCGCACCGTCGATCCGGCACGAACGTGCCACGTCGAGTTCGACGCTTCGCAGCCCGACGCGGAGCTGATCGCTGGCCAGTCCATCCATGTCCCCGACGATTCCGGACGCGTCGTCATCTCGCCGGTCGTCTGCGGACTTCGTGAACTCCAGGTCATCGGCCTGAAGTCGCCACGGACATTGAGCGTCGCCGTGCGCCCGGGAGAGTGCACGCGCCTCGTCTTGAGCCCCTGACTGGACGGGCGAGGCGATCGGCGGGTGCATGTCGAACGAAACGACCGCCGGGCGACGATTCACTCCCCAATGATCAGCCGAATCTCGTTCGAACCCGCGACGTCGAACTCCGCGGTAGGCGCTTCATTCTTGGCTCCGACACCTCGCAGCACGGCGCGATACCGACCGGGCACGACCGAAGCCTCCGCGCGTCCATCGGAGTCCGTCGTCATCTCCGAGACTCGGACGAGTCCCTTGGTATCGCCCGCGCAGTAGAGATCGAGTCTCGCGCCGGCTCGAGGAGCGCCCTCCGCATTCGTCACGAGGATCGGGACGACTTGGACCGAGCGCATCACGACGTTCACGTCGACGCGACCGCCCGGAGGAACTTCGACGGGCTTCACGATCGGGTCGCCACCTGCTTCGCCGACACTCAAGAATCGCGTCCCTGCCGGCATCACGATCGATTCGACATCGACTCTTGCGGGCAGATACCTTCCAAACACCACGCCTTCGCAATCCCACGAGAGCTTGCACTCCGACCTCGGGTCGGACCGATCGACCCGCACGACGACGGTTCCGATTCGCTCCACCGTCAGTCGCACGTCGCTTCCGGTTTTGACCCCGGTCTTGGACTTGAACGAAAAGCTGTCGGTCGATTTGGCCGTCAGGTCACATGCGGGCTGGCAGAGCCCTTCGAGCACGAACGATCCCGACCCGTCCGCTCTCACGCTCTTCTGGGATCCGTCGTCGGCCGACGCACTGACCTCCGCGAAGGGCACGGCGAGCCCGAACTGATCGACCACGGTTCCGCGGATCGTGGCACCGTCCTCGAGACGAATGACGTTGAGTTCGGCATCGAGACTTCCGATCGGAATGCGCCTCGTACACTTTCCGGCCGCTTCGATCGCGAGCGTCGCAGCGTCGAACGGCAGGGTCAAGGCGCACTCCCCGGCAGCGTCCGAGAACCAAGTCCCCTCGGCCGGATCGACGCTGAATCGAGCTCCCGCGATGGGTTCGTCATCGGATGTAACCACGCGGATCGAGATCGGATCCGATCGTTCATCGAGAGCGATGATCCCGAGGTCGTGCACGCACCCCTGTTCTTCACGCAGCACGAGTTCATGCGTCCGTAGGCCGGGCGCCGCGACGCGCAGTCGATAGTCCTTCCCGAACGCGAGGCCGGTGCACCGGACGATTTCGCCGTGCGTGATCTCCCGGCGGTCGAACAGCGGCCACCGATCCCCGTCGATGGCGTACGGCGTTTCACATAGCCAGACCGTCCCGGTCAACGTCGGATCCACCAGCTCCAGTCGAAACTGTGCGGTCCAGCCCTCGGCAAGCTCGATGTCCTTGGTTTCGTCCGAGCCCACAGCGTCCAACTGGACGGTCGTCGCCGCCATGCATGGCGCCGTGATGCGAACGAGACCCCGATCGGAAGGACGGACATGCCAAACCGTCGCTCCATCGAACCGTCGCGATTCGACGGCGATCCGAACGAACCGATTCGCAAATTCGACCTCGAACTCCGGAGACTCGACGTCGGCACCCGTGGGGCCGACGATGCGCAGCCGATGCTCCGCGGACGGAGAGAGATGGATGACGCGCAACTCGTCAGCGCCATCGGCCGCGGATTCGTCGATCGCCCGAAGGACGAAGCCAGGAGCACGGACGAGGAGTCTTCCAGACTCCGCTCGACCGTCGAACGCGACTACGCCGTTGCCGTCCGCGACATGCACGGGTCCGCGCGGCATTCCCGCGAGGTCCGTTTGCCGGACCGTCGCGTGCGCGATCGGTGCGTCGGTCGCGAGGTTCCGGACTTGAACGCGGATGGGACGTCGCCGCGACAGCACGACCACGGTGTCACTCGAATTCGCAGCGAGCGCTTCGAACGGCGCGTAGCCAGCGGCGTTCACTTGGTAGCACACGAACGCCGCGGACGGCCCATTCGCTTGGATCCGGAACGCGCCGACCGCGTCCGATGTCGCGGTCGCCAGCGCTACGTCCCGTTCGAGGAGAGCGACCTCCGCTTCTGGAATGCCCGTACCGGTTTCGCTGTCCACCACCGTGCCTCGGAGTTGGAGCGAATACCCTCGGGTACCTTCGAACTCGCGGTCGAGCAGCGCATTCCCGTCCGCGACTTCGACTCGATGGAATTCGTCCGTACGATCACCGAAGTCCGAATCACGGGGACCGACCCGCATGCTTGATGCGTCTGCGTCGAAACCGGCTGGCTCGCCGGAACCGGGCTTCACGAAAGTAAGGCCAAGCGTGATGCCGAGCACGCCCAGGGCACCGATCATCAGCGTCCCGGCCAGCAGCCTTGAGTTCGCCATAGTGTGCTCCCCGAGAGGTCTCTGCCTGCGGTCGGATCGACCGCAGGCAGAGATGCATGCCGGTCAGATGTTGGTGACCGTACCCGAGGACGTCTGCTCGCCCTCCGCTCCGGTGCCGGCAATATTGATCTCCACTTCGACGCACTCGCCGTAGTCGATCGTCGTGAAATTGTTCGGGCCGACATTGATGACGTCGGAGGCGGGTTCGCCGTCACTCACGTACCTCACCCGGATCGAGATCGAGTTCGGCCCGCTGTTGACGATCTCTTGATGGCAACGAGCCGGTGGAGCGCCCGAGAAGATGCGCTGCGTGGGATTGTCCGGTGGATTGCCGCCGACTTCATCGACGGAGTAAGGCCCGGCCAGCGCGCTCGACACGATGAGAGCAACGCTCAACGTACAAAGTCCAATGTGCATGCGTTTCTTCCTTTGTTGTAGCCCCATAGTCGCAAGACAGCCGGCACGCGCCGGCCATCGGCACCCGGTCTCACTCGAGGCCGAGATTCTCCCTTGTCGGCGTTTCTAGAAACGACTGCCTTGATCCGGTCGACGAGCTCCCCGCCATCTCACCGTCCCACTTCAGAGGAACTCTCGTCGGCGCAACGCACCCCTCCCGACTTGACCGCGTGCGTCGTGCTACCTCCGACGCGCGCCGAGACAACTCGGGCCCAGCTACCGCGTCGCACTCCGCAGACATGCGAAGCAGGCGAGTCGGGGAGCTAGGTACTTCGGGGAGTCTATCGAATGCCTCGGAGACCAACTCGGAGGAGGGGACTTGCGTCTCGAACGCGCCATCGTCGAGCAGGCACAACCGACCTCGACCGTCCACATACCGGTAGGCAATCGGGGGTTCGAACTATCCTTCGTCGGACTCGAACCAACTCATTCGAAGAGGGCTATGAATCAGCGCGCGCGCCTCACGCAGCGTGCCAGCATTCGCTCCACTGAGCCCGATCCACCCGACGATGCAAAGCCATGTGGTGAGTCGCGTGATCCGGGTTCTCATGGTCTGTTCCCCGTTTTCATGCTCTGCCCCTGTTCCACTCACCAACCTGCTGCGGACGGTAGCGAGAGCGCGTGAACTCCGTCACCCTAAGAAATTCAACATGCGCGCTGCTTTGTGGGAGGCCAAACCGGGGCAAGTTCAAAAACCCTGTCCTTCGCCCCCACCCTCACCCCACCCGCGCATCCCCGCAATACACCGTTGCCGTGCCGTCACGCACGAAGCCGAGCAGCGTCATGCCGGCGTCCTTCGCGACGTCGATCGCCAAGGAACTCGCTGCCGACACCGATGCGACGATCGGGATGCCCGCGCGGCGCGCTTTCGTGATGATCTCGAAGCCGGCCCGGCCCGACACGACGAGGTATGCGGGGTTGTCGAGCTGTAACAGCTTGTCGAGTGTCGGCTGATCAGTTTAGTTCGATCACAACATCAAACGCCACCGTCGCCATTGCCTTGCCGTCGCTGCGGAGGACGAGCGTCGCGAAGCTGAACGTCAGCCCATCGGCGGCTGGCGGCAGCAGGCTCCCGTCGAACGAGCAGGTCGCTCGACCCGACGGATCGAGCGCGCCGAACGTCGCATTGAAGTACGGAGTGTTCGCGAACAGGATCGAGAGTTCCGTCAGCGGATCGTAGGTCAAGGGAATCGTCGTTCCCCACGTTGATATTCCGGTGTGCCCGGTGTAGCTCGCAAGCGTGTAATAGCTCGCGCCGGCAAATTCGTATCCAGCGGAGAGATGAAGTCCGAGAACTGACCCCGATTGCGTCAATGCCGAGCGGTCACCTATCAAACTCTGTATCGACCAGACTTCCGCAGCACCGCGATTCAGCGTCACCGCCTCTTGGATGCCCGAGTCCGACAC
>JBPOIU010000105.1:0-24281 GCA_052034255.1 Planctomycetota bacterium
GCTCCGGTCCATGCGCCCCTACCTCGACCTGCTGCGCCACATCCTCGACCACGGCACGAAGAAGCACGACCGCACCGGCACCGGCACGCTGTCCGTGTTCGGTCACCAGATGCGGTTCGACTTGGCCGAGGGCTTCCCCTTGGTCACGACGAAGAAGGTCCACCTGAAGTCGGTGATCCACGAGCTGCTGTGGTTCCTGCGCGGCGATACCAACGTCAAGTACCTGCGCGATCACGGCGTCACGATTTGGGACGAGTGGGCGGGCGCCGACGGCGAACTCGGTCCGGTCTACGGCAAGCAGTGGCGCTCATGGCAAGCGCCCGACGGCCGTGTCATCGACCAGATCGCGCAGACGGTCCACCTGCTGCGCACGCAACCGGACTCGCGCCGCATGGTCGTCAGCGCGTGGAATCCCGCCGACGTCGACAAGCAGGCATTGCCGCCGTGCCACACGCTGTTCCAGTTCTACGTCGCCGACTCGAAGCTGTCGTGCCAGCTCTACATGCGCAGCGCCGACGTGTTCCTCGGCGTGCCGTTCAACATCGCGTCGTATGCGCTACTGACGATGATGCTGGCGCAAGTCGCGAAGCTGGAGCTCGGCGACTTCGTGCTGACGCTCGGCGATGCGCATCTCTACGCGAATCACCTCGAGCAGGTCCGTCTGCAACTCACGCGCACGCCGTTCCCGAAGCCCACGATGCGCTTGAACCCCGCGATCACCGATCCGTTCGCGTTCCGCTACGAGGACTTCACGCTCGAGAACTACCAATGCCACCCGGCAATCAAGGCGCAGGTGGCCGTGTGAGCGCGATGCGCGTGACGATCCTGGTCGCCGCGGCGAAGAACGGCGTCATCGGCAAGGACGGCGGCTTGCCGTGGCATTTGTCCGGCGATCTGAAGCGCTTCAAGGCGCGCACGCTCGGGCACCCCGTGATCATGGGGCGCAAGACGTACGCATCGATCGGCAAGCCGTTGCCCGGTCGCACGAACGTCGTGGTCACGCGCGATACGACGTTCGCGGCGCCGGGAGTCGAAGTCGCGCACGCGCCGGCGCACGCGCTCGAACTCGCTCGACGCGCACCGGGTGGCGACGAGTGTTTCGTGATCGGCGGCGCCGAGATCTACGCGGCGCTGCTGCCGAGCACGCACCGCATCGAACTCACGCTCGTCGAACTCGACGCCGACGGCGATACGTACTTCACGCTGCCTCGCACGGGTTGGCGCGAAGTCGACCGCGAGCCGGAGCGAACGGACGAGCGCACGGGAGTGCGCTGGTCCGTCCGCACGCTGGAACGCACCTGACGAGAACCGAAGAGGGCGAAAAGGGGACAGTCCCCTTCGCGACTTTGGACGGCGAGAGGCGAACGGGGATCTGCCCCGCTCCCGCGCTCACGCGCCCGGCTCTTCCGCCTTCTGACCCTTGTGATACGTCGTGTAGACGAACACCGGGATCTTCGCCGAGCCGAGGTACTCGTCGATCAACGGTCGCACCGCGCTCCACTCGAGCCCGCCCACGCCCGTCGCGAGTTTCGGCAACGCCAAGCTGCGGATCCCTTGCGTTTCGATCTCGTGGCGCAACCGGCGCAACGCGTGATTCACGTGGGACAACTGCGCCTTGCCGGGACGCGCGCCGTGCGCGATCTCGCCTTCTTGCGTCATCAGGTTGAAGATGCGCAGGCCATTCGGCCCGCCCCACATCCACAACTCACCCGGCTTCGGGTGGGTCTGATGGACGTAATGGCGGAAGTCCTTCGCCATCGCCGGCCACGACTCGCGCAACGCCAGAGCCAACCCACTGTCGAAATGGTCGTTGGGCGCGACGCCATGCGCGATCGCCTGCGCCTTGGTGAGGAGGATGTCGCCGCTGACTTCGTGGATCATGACTCGCTCCGAGGAGGGGTGGACCCGACGCGGTGCAAGAGCCGTGCCTGAGCCCAGCCTCGCGAATTCACGCGATCCACGGTCGTTTCCGCCTGATTGCCGCGACTCGAAGATCGTCGATCCGGGTGAGAGTTCCCGGCACCGGGTCCGATCGCCCGGCACGGTCGTCACTTGGCGGCGGTCGCGGCTGCGAGTGCGCGTTCCGCCGCGGCCCGGACGCTCTCGAATTTCGACTTCTTTGCTTTCTGCAGCGCGGCGGTCGCGGCCTGCGTGTGAAAGGTCCCCAGCACGCCGCAGACGTCGACTTGGTTCTCCGCCAACAGCCGATCGTTCAGCTCGGGGTCGTCCGAGATATCGAGTTTCGTCCGATCGATGAGACCGATGAGGATGCGCTCACCGGAGACGTTGCCGCGACGGCCGAGTTCGAGCGCCGCCGACTCCCGCACGTGGTGATCGGTGTGCCCGAGCCCGTCCTTCACCAGGACCGTGATGGCGGCCGCGTCGTCCTGCGCCGCCAACATCGCGAATACGAACCGCACCTCGCGCTCGGGATCCCGCAGGCCCTGCGCGACGAGTTCCGCCGCCCCGTCGCAACGCCGGAAGATCTCTTCCACCGCGAACAACGCGGACGCGGACTCTCGACGCAGCGCGCGATCCGCCTCGGCGAGCACGACCTTCGCGGCAGCCAGCGTTCCTTCGCGCGTCCGCAACCGCATCAAGGCCTGGATCGCGCGCTGCCGGAGCGGCTTCTTCGGATCGGCCGCCATCGCTTCGAGCGCCGCCTGCACCGTCTTGGTCGGCGTCGCGCACAACCGTTCGAGCAGCACCGGCCAGCCTTCGTCCTTCGGATCCCGCAAACTCGCGAGCATGGTCGCGACTTCCGGCGCATCCGGCGTGTCGAGCGTCGGCGGGATCAGCACCGTCTCCGTCCCGGCATCGTCGACGACGACCACGACGTCACCGGGGCGCAAAGGAACGCGGCGCCCTTCGAACTCCCCCGTCCAATGCCCCTTCGCGTCCGCACGCGGCGCTCCCACCGCGGCCCGTCGTCCATCGGCGTACAGCACTTCGCCGGCATCCGCGCCGCGGACCGCGACGACGACGTACACGAGGTTCGCGACCAGCGCCCACGCGCCCGCGACCTTGAACATTCCACGCATGGCTCGAACTCGCAACGGTCAGCGGCGGCGATCGACTCGACCCGGACCTCGGCCCATGGGTCGCAGCCCCGCAATACGCCCGTGCGCGATCCTGGTGACGGAGATTCTGAACGTGCCGGCGCATCCATCGCCGGTACGCCGGCTGCTCCGCGGCTGTGAATCCATCCCTGGCTTCGACGACTTGATTCCCAGCCGAACTCACGAGGTGCCGACGGCGGCGCCCCGATCGCGACGCGGCCGACTTCTTGACCGCCGTATCCACAGATTGCTCGCGTCATTCAACGCGGTGCATCAGTGAGCCCGGCGACGGGAATTCGGCGACTGCCGTCGT
This sequence comes from Planctomycetota bacterium, assembly GCA_052034255.1. Lineage (GTDB taxonomy): Bacteria > Planctomycetota > B15-G4 > B15-G4 > JADJEK01 > JADJEK01. The sequence continues at coordinate 3,373 of JBPOIU010000105.1, forward strand.
CTCGGACACCTGTGAGTCCAGCGGTTGCGCCGCCTCGACACGAGTCAATTGGGGGCACACCCGTTGGATCTGCTCCCAGTCGAGTCACGGGCCGTCGACGGCGCACGTCTCGCACAACTTGCCTTCCTTCGCCGCGGCGACGCAGCAGGGGTGATCGCAAACCATGCCCGCGGCCTTCGCCTTGTCGCAACACGGTGCGTGTTTCGTCGCAGCGGGAGGCGTCGACGGAGCCTCGCCGGCGGGTGCTTCCGGCGCGCTCGCTGCGGGCTCGGTCGAGGTCGCCGGCATCTCGTCGAACACGACTTCGAGTTGCGGACGGGCTTGGCGCAATGCGGCCACGCCCTCCGCCGTCATCGCGCTGTTCCACACGTAGAGCTTCTTCAGCTGCGGCAAGTCGCCGAGCACCGGGATCGCTGCGTTCGACACTTTGGTGCCGACCAGGTTCAGGTACTCGAGCTGCGGCATCAGCTTCAGGACCGGAACGATGCCGTCGCCGACGCCGGTGTGGTCGAGCCACAGGCGCTCGAGTCGCGTCAACGTCGCCAGCGCACTCGCGGCGCCGTCGGTGACGCTAGTGCGCGAGAGATGCAGCGCGACGACGAACGGCTCGAGCCCGGCGAGTTGAGCGAGTTGCGCATCGCCACACTGCGCGCCGAGCAAGCCGAGGTTCACCTCGACGTCGGTCGAATCCTGCGCGATCGGTGCGGCGAACGCGCCGCCCGCGACGACCGTCGCGATCACCGCGTCGCGCTGCGCCAGAGCCGCAGCGCTCGGCGCGACGGCTTCGACGCTGCTCTTCGCGACGTCGGTCTGGGACTCGCTCGCGGACGCTTCGGGCCGCGGCGCGCCAGCGTCGATCCACGCGCGCAGAACGGCGATCTGCTGCGCGCTCAACGGCTCGCGTTCGCCGGGCGGCATCGCATCGTCGTCGTCACGCGGCAGCTCCACGCGCTGGATCAGCGGACTCGCAGCGGCGTCGCCCGGACGGATCGCCCATTCGCTCGGATCGCCCTTGAACGCGCCGGCGATCGGCTCGAGCGCGAGACCCGCCTTCTTCTTCTTCGGACCATGGCACTCGACGCAGCTCGCCTCGAGGATCGGCGCGACCTGCGTCGCGTAGTCGATCGCCGCGGTCGCGACGGGCGCAGTCGGTGCAGCGGGTGCGGTCTGAGCGCTCGGCACCTGCGATTGCGGAGCTTGGTCGCGCGTGAACGGCTCCGTGAAATAGTCGCGACCGAAGACCAGCGTGCCGCCGAGGTGTCCGACCGCGGGCACGAGCAACAGCAGCCCGAGGAGCCCGGCGCGATACGGCACGCGCGCCCACGTCATGCGCGAGCAGCCGATGCCGCCGAACAGCAGCGCGAGCACCGCGATCGAAGCGACCGCCACGCCGCCCCACCGATGCTGGAGCACGATCTGCGCATCGTCGCCACCGATCGGCTCGACCGCGGCGCGCGCCCAACCCGCCGCGGCGGCGACGACTGCGCTGACCGCTCCGATCCCGAGGCACCACAGGGCCGCCGCCGCCGGACGGCGTTCGTGCGAACGACGCCGCGCGAACTCGAAGAACGACGCGATGAGCAGCAGCGCGATCGGGAAGTGGACGAGCATCGGATGCAATCGTCCGAACAACTCCAACCACGGAGCAGGGATGTCCATCGATCGGGCTCCAGGCGCTCTGCGACGGGCGGAGTGTAACAGCCCGTCCAAGAAGTCCGGCCGACGCTCACGCGGGGGCGAACGACCCGGTCCGAACGCGCTCCAGGCCGACCCGCGGGGCGCGGATCGACGCAACCGCGTGGGAGAGCTTCACCCCTTCGGCACGCGCACCGCAACCTGCGTGAACCGCGCTCGACCCTGGACGACGCCGATGGACACCGGCGCCGCGTCTCCCGCGATCTGCGCTTCGAGCACTTTGACCCCGTCGAACCACACGGTCGCCCAACCCGCTTCGCGGCGCATCACGATGTCGACCGCGCGGTCCGCCCATTTTTGGTTCCCTTGGAACGCGACTCCGCCGACGTCCGTGTAGATGAACGCGCCGCTGCCGATCAGCAGGGCCTGACAGCGCAGGCCGAGTGCCAGCTTGACGCCGAAACACCCGTCGACCGGCTCGGCCCGACAGCGGACCCAGGCGTCGCGAAACGTCGCGTCACCGGACAGCACGAAGTCCGCCCAATCCCCACTGTCTTTCGGCCCGCTCAACACGAAGCCTTCGTCGTCGGCGACGATCGAACCGAAACCGGTCCCGCGCGGTTCTTTCGGCGCCAGCGGAGTCCACGCGGAGTCGGGTCCGAGCAGTTGCGGCGTGAGCTTCGCATCGGGCGCGACGTAGGTCGTGAACTGCGCGGGCTGTCCGCTGCGCTCGCGAAGCAACTGCTCGAGACCCGCACGCAACTCGACCTTCGCCAGGCGCGCGCGCCAGCCGTTCTCGATGTCCGCGAGCGACTTCCCGAACGCTTCCTTCGCGGGCACACCTTTGTAGTACCGCCGCGTCTTGCGTACGCCGAAGGTCTCGAGCAGGTACAGCACGTAGCTGCCGCCGATGTCGTAACCGTTCACGCCCGGATGGCGCGCGAGCCAACCGTAGAAGTCCGGATCTCGATGCAGTTCGTCGAGCGCGGGCAGCATGCCGCGCTTCATCTCGTACGCCGCGACCGCGTGGACGTGGACGCCGCTGACGTACTCGAGCACCGCGTTCGCGATCCCCTCGGCGAAGAACAAGCTGCGCGGCTCGTCTCCCTTCTCCGGCAGGAACTCGGCGACGACGTGGACCAGCTCATGCAGTCGCGTCTGGTCGTTGTCGTGCGGCACGTGCGACGTCCGCGTGACCGAGACGCCGGACGTCTGCGTCTTCGTGATCGTCTGCAGCTCGGCGACGTCGTCGTACAGGTACAGAGTGATCGTCTCGGCGAACTGCGGGAACTCGAGGCGCGCGAGGATGCGCGCCAGGTCCGCCTCCGCAGCGACCATCACTCGATCGACCGAGGCCTCGGCGCGCGAGCCCTCGCGATAGCGGATCACGAAGTGCTCGGTCTTCACGACGCCGGTCAGCATGTCGTCGGGATGCAGCGGATCGGACGCGAGCAACGCGGACAAAGTCAGCAGCGCGAGCATGAGCCCCTCTTGGCCGGCGGTCTTCGGTGTGGTGAAACGGCGCAACCGTAGCCGCTTGTTGGGGGCAATCGCGAATGATCCCTGCTTCGGATGTCCCGCTGAGCCTGGATCGGCGCGCACTACTGCTGCGCGGCGCGCGGATCGCGGCCGGATTCGCGGCGGCCCCCGTCGCTTGGCAAAGCTCGGCGCTGGCGGGCGCGGCCCCTACCGACGACCCGCTGCTCGCCGCGCGGGACGAAGCGCGTTGGGCGCCGATCCGCGCGTGCTACGGCCCGTCGCCGCACTTCGTGAACATCGAGAGCGGCTACTACTCGCCGCTGTCCGACGTCGTCGCGACGACGCTCGAGCACGATCAACGCCGGATCAACGCGCTCGCATCCTGGTACATGCGCCGCGAGAAAGAGGGCGAGCACGAAACGGTGCGCGCCGAACTCGCGCGCTTCATGCGCGTCGACGCCGAAGAAGTCGCCCTCGTGCGCAACACCACCGAAGCGCTGAACACCGTGCTGCAAGGCATCGACCTCGACGTCGGCGACGAGATCCTCGCGTGCGACCAAGAATACGGCTCGATGTTGCAGATCCTCGACCAGCGCGCCCGCCGCGACGGCGTCGTTCCGATCGTGATCGACGAACCGCCGCTCGATGCCGACGTCGACGCGATCGTCGCGCACTACGCGGCGGCGTTGACTCCGCGCACTCGCGTGCTGCTCGTGTCCCATCTCTTCTATTTGACCGGTCGCATCCTGCCGGTCGCCGCCATCGCGGCGATGGCGCGCGCACGCGGCGTGTTCGTCGTCTGCGACGGCGCCCACGCGTTCGCGCAACTCGACGCGCGTCCAGGCGATCTCGGTGTCGATGCGTACGCGGCGAGCTTGCATAAATGGCTGGGGGCGCCGCTCGGCAACGGAGTGCTGTGGATCGCGAAGCGCCACATCCCTTCGATCTGGCCGCTGTTCGCCGACGCCGACGCCGGCACGCACGACATCCGCAAGTTCGAGCATTACGGCACGCATCCGTGCGCGAACGTGCTCGGCATCGGATCGGCGCTCGCGTTCCACGCGTCGATCGGCGGCGCATTCAAGGAGGAGCGCCTGCGTTACCTCCGTGAGTGCTGGACCGAACCCTTGCGGAACGAACCCGGACTGCGCTTCCGCATGCCGCTGCATCGCTCCGGGAGTTGCGCGCTCGGCACCGTCGCGGTCGACGGCATGACGGGAAAGGAGGCCGCGGCGGCGCTGCTCGAGCGCTTCGGCATCTTCACGGTCGGTGTGCGCGGCGGCGTGCGCGTCGCGCCGAACCTGTGGCTCGAGCCCGCGGATCTCGAGCGCTTGGTCGAGGGGTTGCGCGCGCTCGCGCGCCGCTCCTGATCGGCGTTTCCCACGATGGCTGCGGCGCCGCGCGCGAGAAATGGTCGCGGGAGCCCGCGGCGTCGCTCACGGCGCCCATTCGATGCGCGCCGCGGATCGCTGCGCGGGATCGCCCAGCTCGAAGAACTCCTGTGTCGCGAAACCGAACATCGACGCAATGATCGACGTCGGGAACTGCTCGCACAGGTTGTTCAAGTCGCGCACGTTGCCGTTGTAGAACCGCCGCGCCGCGGCAATGCGGTCTTCGGTCAGCGCCAGTTCCTTCTGCAACGCGAGGAAGTGCGCATCCGCCTTCAACCGCGGATACGCCTCGGCAACGGCGAACACTCCCGCGAGTCCGACCTCGATCGCCTGCTCCCGCCGAGCCAACGCGCCGCGCCGCCGTTCCGCCATCGCTTCGGCGCGCAGTTGGATCAGTCGCTCGAGAACGTCCTTCTCGTGCGCCGCGTAGCCCTTCACCGTGTTCACGAGGTTCGGGATCAAGTCGTGGCGCCGTTTCAGTTCGACGTCGATGTTCGACCAGCTCTCTTCGAGATGCCGGCGCAAGCGCACGAAGCGGTTGTAGTTCGCGACGAACCAGATCAGCGGCACCGCGATCAGCGCGAAGAAGATCAGGATCTCAGGCATGCGTCGCTCCATCGAGCCGCGCGACCAGATGCTCGGGCCAGCGCGCGAGGAACTCGCCGGCGAACGTGAGCTTGCGCGCGAACTCCCCGGGTGCCCAGGTGTTGCCACCGCTCGTCAGGAGCAGCTTCCCGTGCTCCAGTTCGAGCGCCGTCGTCAGTCGCGGCAACAGGAACTCCATCATGCGCGGGTCGATGAGGTCGTACGCGAACTTCTTGTCGCTCGACGTCACGTGGAACCGGCGACTGAACTCCTCCGATTCGAAGTCGATGTCGTCGAATCCGAGCGCGCCCGCGACTTTGTCCAGCACGTTCTCCGTGCGCATGCGCAACGTGGGGCAATGCGGCCACGCCAAGTGGACGACCCAGTACGAGAACCGATACGTGCGCGTCGAGCGGTTCTTGCCCGAGCCGGACGTGACCTTGTAGAGGAAGTCGCCGCCGCGCACGGCGTAGCTCGACGTCCCGACCTCGAGGCGCCCGCTCAGCGTGTTGTACGCCCGCTGGGAATGCCCGCGCGAGAACGCGTCGAAGTGCTCGTCCCGGGCCCAGCGACCGTCGCCGTCCGCTTGGAATGAACACTGCAGTCGGGCGGCGACCGCGCGCATCTCTTCGCGGCGCTTCTGCTCGGCCAAGTGCCCGAAATAGGCCCCGACGCCTGCCAGCACGAGGACCAGGACGACGAGGACGACCGGCGACATTCCGGACCTCCGAGCGACTCGTGGACGCGAGTCGCGTGGCGGAAACGCGAGGTCGCGATTTGAGCGCCGCGGCGAACCTCACGCAATGGCGGCCCGGCACGACTCGGCCCCTGCGATCACCGATCCGGATTTTCTCCCACGGAGTTGGCGGGATCCTCCTCTCGACCCAGCGTGAACGTGCAGCACATCGACACAGACCTCACTCGGTCCTTCATCGGAGTTCGATCATGACCCGTTTCCGTCCCTCGTTCCCACTCGCGTTCGCGCTGACCGCATCGTTGTGCGGGAGCGCATTCGGCCACTCCTATGCGGTCAACGGCGCCGGATTCCAGGATTCCGCCAAGCTCACGGCCCTCGTCCAGAACCTCGCGTCGTCGAACCTCGACATCGACGAATGGGCGGTCACCCCGACCGGCGAGTGGATCATCGTGCGCAACTCGGGCGCAGCGGCCCAAGCGGCCGTGATCCACACCAGTTCCGGCTTCCCCGTACCGACGTTGAACAAGGTCAAGGAGTTCACGAACGCTGGCCATCGCATCGACGCGATCGCGTTCACTCCCACCGGTTCGTGGGTCGTCATCGGCGATGGTGTTTGGTGGCACGCGGGCCCGATCGCCCGGATGACCAGCCTGAAAGCCCGCGTGAGCGCGGCGTTCGCCGGACCACTGAAGGTCAAGGAGCTCCAGTTCGATTTCGACGGCGACGGCTTCGTGTTCCTCGCCCAGAACTACACGTGGGTCGAGGCGGTCCGCACCGACGTCGCGCAAGCGATCACCGACGGCGACGCGAGCAAGCGCACGTCGACGGGCGCCGCGCTGTCGTTCGACGGTCGCTTCGCGTTCCTGGCCGACGACTGGTTCGCCAGCGCGAGCGCGTCCGGCGGCCTCTACGCGCGACTGACGCAATTCCAGCGCGAGCAGCGCCGCCTCGACCACGTGCTGATCGCTCAGGGCGGTGGCTTCGCGTTGTTCTCCGAAGGCTCGTATCAGCCGACGCCCGGTGTCGGGATCGAAGCGATCGAATACGGCATGCAGTACGCGGCGCCGTCCGGCGGCACGGTCACGACGAACATCTGGCAGCGCATGCGCGATCTGAACATCGCGGGCGTCGGCATCGCCGTGGTCGAGAACAACCAGGTGCGCTGGGCGCGCGGCTACGGCGAGCTCGAGAAGGGCACGCAACGCTTCGTCCAGGCCGATTCGCCGTTCGACACGGCCTCGCTGTCGAAGTTCGCCGGAACGACGGCGATCATGCGCTTCCTCGAATCGTCCCCGAACGCCAACCTCGACACGACGGTCGCGCAGCAGATCCAGCTCGTCGGGGCGACCGTCTCGAATCCGATCTTCGCTTGGGCGACGGTCAGCCCGACGCTGGCGTCGACGCCTCCGGTGCCGACCGACCAGATTTCGTTCCGCCGCCTGCTCTCGCACTCGGCCTCCCTCGAGCCCTGGGCCAGCACCCCGTTCCCGCCGAGCTGGCCGACGCCCCCGGCGATCGTGAAGCTGCTCGGCGGCAATTTGTCGAATGGCCAGTGGCAGCCAAACCTCGGGAACATCGTGCGCTACAACACCAACATCCTGGGCGATGGCACCTTCACGCCGCCGGGCAGCGTGTATCGCTATTCCGGTGGTGGCTTCCTCGTCGCCGAAACGATGGTCGAGACCTTCACCGGCCAGCCGTTCGCGACGTACGCGAAGTCGGTGGTGCTGGACAAGCTCGGCATGAACGACTCGACGTTCGCGCAGCCGCTCGAGGCGAGCTTCGCGGCGCGCGCCGCGGTGCCGCACGATGGCAACGGGAATGCCGTGCCGGTGGCGTCGCGGCCCAACTACTTCTGGGCCGTCGCCGGCGGTCTCTACGCATCGGCGCCCGACTACGCCCAGCTCGTGATCGCGCAGATGAACCTCGGCACCGGCGCGAACGGCGTCCAAGTGCTGACCCCCATCAGCGCGCAAACGATGATGTCGAAGCAGGCGGCGGGAACGACCAACTACGGCCTCGGACTGTCCCTGTCCGCTCCGATCGTGACGCCGTCGAACAACCGCTGGTTCACCCACAACGGCGGGCACGCCGGCGCCAGCACGCGGATGGCGGGAAATCCGACGCAGGGCGAGGCCATCGTGGTGTTCGTGAACGGCGGCAGCAGCAACGCCTCGAAGCTCCGCGAAGAGGTCCGATCCGCGTTCGGCGTGTTCTACGGTTGGTGACAGAACGTGAGTCCACTGGGGGCAGACCCAACGGGTCCGCCCCCAATGGATTCATGTTCGAGGCAGCGCAGCCGCTGGGCCCACCAAGTGTTCGAGGCGGCGCCCCGGTCGCGAAGCGACCGACTTCATGACCGCCGTATCCACAGGTGCTGCGCGTCCGCGTCCGTACTTCGCTCCGCGTGCACGACGCCGCCGCCGAGCACGACCAGAGGCCGAGAAGTTTTTGCGGAATCGCGCAACGAAATCCCGGGCCACGGCATTCCTGGGTGCGCAAACCGTGATGGGAAGCAGGTGCCCGCGACTCGTCGCGGTGAGCGTCGAAACCTCCGAGCCAGGGAGGTAACTCCGGGATGGATCGGTTTCGTATCGGGAGGCGCGGATCGTGAGGTCCGCGTCTCCCGGCTTTCTTGCCGGGGGCGGCGTTGCGTACCCTGCGGCGCCATGGTCGACCCGTTCCAAGGCGTGCCCGATCCCCACCTCGACCCGCAACGCTTCGACGCGCTGATCGAAGCCGTCGGACCCGATGCCTGCATGGTGGTGGTGAAGCGCTGGATGGGCGAAGCGCTACAGCGCCAACTCACACCGGAAGACGTCTGGCAGGAAACTCTGCTGCACGCGTGGCGCGACCGCGAGAAGCACGCGTGGAACGGGCTCGCGACCTATCGCTCGTGGTTGCTGTCGGTGGCCAAGAACCGCATCCACGACCTCGCCGATCAGGCCACCGCGCAGAAGCGCGGCAGCGGGAAGATCGCGACGGAGTTCTCGGCGTTGGTCGCATCGCAGAGCTTCGGCATCTCCGGGCTGTTGCCCGGCCGATCGACCACACCGTCGGTCGTCGCGAGCTACGCCGAGCGCGCGCAGCGCATGGAACTCGCTCTGTCGCGATTGCCCACCGAACAGGAGGCGGTCGTCCGGCTCCATCTGTTCGAAGAACTCCCGATGAGCGCGGTCGCCGCGCAGCTCGAAGTTCCTGAAGCGACCGCGTGGTATCGGTTCCGCCGTGGTGCACAGCAGTACGCCCGCGAACTCGAATCGGTCAACGCCTCACGCCGAGGGCCGCCGCCTGCATGAGCTCCCCTGACGCGAACGGCACGCAAGACGACGCGTACCTCGATCGGCTGTTCGGCCGCCTGCTGGAAGCCGTCCGCGATGGCACCGAGGTCGACGTCGACGCGGAAATCGCGGCGCACCCGCAACTCGAGCGCGACATCCGCGAACTGGTCGAACTCGCGCAACGCACCGCCGTGCGCAAGGCGCCGCTGTTGCCGAAGATCGCCGGTTACACGATCCTGCGCGAACTCGGTCGCGGTGGCATGGGCACCGTTTGGCTCGCGCGCCACGACCGCCTCGACCGCGTGGTGGCGCTGAAGACGATCGCCACAGCCGCCGCGCTCGGTCGGAGCGCACGCGATCGTTTCGAACGCGAAGTGCGCGCCGCCGCGCGCCTCAGTCATCCGAACATCCTGCCGATCTTCGAAGTCGGCGATGCCGGCGGAGTGCCGTACTTCACGATGGAAGCGGTCGACGGCCGCTCGCTCGGCGACGTGATCCAAACGCTGCGCGCGGCGAACTCGCAGCCGGAACGCTTGCGCGGCAGCGATCTCGCCCGCGCACTCGGCGTCGACGACGGCCGCACGCCAGACGCCTGGCGCCGCAGCTTCGTCGAAGCAGCGTGTTCGATCGCGCTCGACATCGCGGCCGCGCTGCAGCACGCGCACGCGGCCGGCCTCGTCCATCGCGACGTGAAGCCGTCGAACGCACTGATCAAGACGGACGGCCGCGCGGTGCTGTCCGACTTCGGACTCGCTCGACGGGAGTCCGATGCGGCGATGACGCAGACCGGGGATTTCGTGGGCAGCCCCACGTACGCATCGCCCGAGCAGGCCGACGCGCGACACGACGAAGTCGACGCCCGCAGCGACGTGTATTCGCTCGGTGTCACGCTGTACGAACTGCTGACGCTCTCGGTGCCGTTCCAGGGCAAGACGTCCCACGAGATCCTGCGCCGGATCGTGCACGAGGTGCCGCGTTCCGCGCGTTCGCTGAACCCCGCCGTCCCGCGTGACCTCGACACGATCCTGCGCACCGCGATGGAGAAGGACCGGACGCGGCGCTACGCGTCGGTGGAAGCGTTCGCCGATGACGTGCGCCGATTCCTTTCGTTCGAGCCGATCGTCGCGAGGCCGGCCGGATTCGCGTTGCGCTTCGTCCGCTTCGTCCAACGCAAGACGGCGATCAGCGCCGCCATCGCACTCGGCGCCGCGCTCGTGCTCGCCGTGCCGGTCGCGTTGTGGTGGACGGGACGCGCCGAACTCCGCGCGAAGGAAGCGGAGCTGGCGAAACAGGAAGCGGTCCTCGACTTCCAGGAAGACCTGCTGCGCTCCGTCGACCCGAACCAATCGGGGCGGGACGTCAAGGTGGCCGACGTCCTCGATCGCGCGGCGAAGGACCTCGCCACTGCCTATGCCGACCAGCCCGAGATCCACGCGCGCATCGCGTGCACCGTAGGCACCAGCTACGAACGCTTGTCGCTGCTCGCCGAGTCCGAGCGGGTCTTGCGCCAAGCCCTCGACGCGACGCTGCCGAAACTCGGCGACGACCACCGCGAGATCGGCCGCCTGAAGAACACGCTCGGTTGGACGCTGAGTCGCGTCGGCGCGTACGACGAAGCGATCGCGACCCTGCGTGCGGCGGTGGCGACGTACGAGAAGCTCTTCGGCCCCGAGTCGTACGAAGTCCTCTCGGTGAAGAACAACCTCGGCACGGTCCTGTGCGAGACGAGCGCCGTGCAAGAGGGCATCGCGCTGTTGGCCGACAACGTCGCGATCCGCAAGCGCCGCTTCGGCGCCACGAGCGCGCGCTACCGGGAGGTCCTCTACAACTACTGCGCGACGCTCGTCGAGTTCTCGCGCGCCGACGACGTCGAAGCGACCATCGACGAGCTGATCGCCGTGACCGACGCGGTCCACGGCCGGGATTCCGCCGCGGGGATCATGGCCTGCGGGCTGAAGACCCAGTGGCAGATGACGCGCGATCCAGCGGCCGCACGCGAGGCGCTCCGCGAACTCATCGAACGTTCGACGCGCGTCTACGGGGAGTTCCACAACACCACGCTCGTGCTGCGCAACGACCTAGCGTTCGCGGCCTTCTCGCTCGGCCTGATCGACGAGGCCATCGCCGCCTACGAGGAGCTGCTGCGCGTGCGCGAGGAACACTCCGGCCCCACGGATCCCCAAACGATGACGGTCCGCGGCAACCTCGCGGAGCTGTACTTGCAAGCCGGACGCCTCGACCTCGCGGAGGAGTACGCGCGCACCTGTCATGCGCATCACGTCGCGACCAGCGGTCCGTATTCGCCGAACGCGCAGGCCGTCGGCGTGACGCTCGCCAACGTCCTGCTGCTGACGAACCGCCCTGCGGAAGCCGTGCCGATCGCCGAGACCATCGTCGTCGGCCGCAAACGAGTCGCCGGGGTCGCCGCGCCTGCCACGCTTCGCGCGCTCGATCAGCTCGCGACCGCATACGCGAACGCGAACCGCCTCGAGGACGCGCGGTCGACGTATGTCGAGGTCGCCGCGGCCACGCTCGATCCGCTGGTTCCCGATGCCCACGTCAACGCGTTGGCGTCGATCGGCCTGTTGTCGTACCGGCTCGACGACCAGGACGAAGCGCGCCGCCGCTTCGACGAGCTGGTGGCGTTCCTCGAACACGCGCCGCGGCCGTGGGTCGAACCCATCTCGTCGAAGGCCCTCGGTCGCGCGCGTGCGTTCTATGCGAAGGTCGACGACGGCGCCGCGGTGAGCCACGTCGACGCATTGCTCGCGACGGCGAAGGCACCCGCGGAGTCCACGAAGTGAACGCGCGAGGTCACGGTCGCTTCGCGACCGGGGCGCCGCCGTCGGCACCTCGTGCGTTCGCCGTTCTCGCTCGTTCCGCCGCTCGCGGGGGATTCTTTCACGGCCTCTGATAGGCTCGGGTCACGCATCGTGACGATGGGATGGGATTGCGGATGGAACGCGCGCGCGTGAGCCTGCTGCTGTCGGCGTTGGCGCTGACCGGACCACCGGATCCCGCGCGGTCGCCCGCCGGGCAGCTGCTCGACCAAGCCGAGGCGGCGGCCGCGAAGGGCCAGTACGCTCGCGCCGTCGCGCTCTACAAGCAGCTGGCGAAGGAGTACGCGCAGACCGAGGAAGGTCAGGTCGGCGAACGCCGCTCGCAGAAGAACGCGTTCCTCGGCTGGGATTGGCTCGGGCAGACCGGACCGTCCGCCAATCGGGTGGACGTCGTCGTCATGGGCGAGGGCTTTCGCCTCGACCAGATGTCGGATTACGAGACCCTCGCGAAGATGGTGCCCCGCGAGTTCCCGCGCACCGAGGTCTTCGAGGAGTACGGCGCGTACTTCAATTTCGTGCGCGCGGCGATCGTCAGCGAGGACGACGGCGTCGACGGCAGCGGCCGCGACTACTCGACGGCGCTCGGCGCCATGAGCTCCGGCGGCATCCAAGGTCAGGTCACGGTGCGGCGCGATGCGGTGCACCGCATGCTGACGGAACTTCCCGAGCACGACGGCTACGCGATCGTGCTGGTGAAGAACGGCCTCCTTGGGACCGGCGGCAACGGCATCGCGGCGGTCGGCGGTCGTGACCCGAAAACGCTGATCCACGAGTGGGGTCACGCGTTCGCGAACCTGATGGACGAGTACTCGTCGAACACCGGACATCGCGTCGACGTGCGCGGCGGCCCGAACGTGTCGTTCGTCGAGGACGAGAAACAGGTGCCGTGGGCGCATTGGCTGAAGGAGCACGTCTCCGGCATCGGCGTCCACGAGGGCGCGAACGGCCGCGCGCAGGGAGCGTGGAAGCCGACCAACAACTGCATCATGGACGTCGGCCTCGAGTTCTGTCCGGTCTGCCGTGAAGCCATCGTGCTGCAGATCCACCGTTCGGTCGATCCGATCGACGAAGCGACGCCCGAGCCGCCCGCGACCGCTGAGGGCGCGATCGTGTTGTCGGCGAAGACTCCACTGCGCGAGCAGAAGCCGTTGACGTTCCGTGTGAAGACACTGCGACCGAAGACGCACACCTTGTCCGCGACGTGGTACGTGCTGCCGGAAGATCCGGCGCGCCCCACCACCGTGCCGCGGCGCGAACCCGATCGCCTCGCGCGCGGACCGCTGTCGAAGCTCGACGCGAAACCGAAGCAGGTCGGCAAGGCGAACGGCGGCGTCGATGCGTTCACGTTCGAGCAAGAGCACTACGCGCCCGGGCTGTGGCGCGTCGTCGTACGCGTCGAAGACAACGCGCGCGTCCGCGGCGAGAGAACGCCGTGGGTCCTCAAGGACGACGGGATGTTGCTCGTCTCGGAACGGAGTTGGTGGATCCGGATCGATCCCTGACGCGCGCGCACGCGCTGCGTCACGCCCCGAGTTCGCGCTTCAACCAGCGTCGCGCGACCGACCAACCGCGCTCCACCGACCGCACGGGGCGATCGAGCGACAACGCGACCTCGTCGGTCGACAAGCCACCGAAGAACTTCAGGTTGACGATGCGCTCCAGCTCGGGATCGAACTCCGCGAGCTTGACCAACGCGTCCTCCAGAGCGAGTACGTCGCCACTGCGTTCGTCGAATTGATCGACGAGCGCGTCGAACTCGATGTCGAACACGCGGCCTTGCTTGCGCCCCGCCTTGGCCGACCGGGCATGGTCGATCAGGATCTGGCGCATCGCACGGGCGGCCAGATTGAAGAAGTGCTGGCGATCGTTGATGTCGCTCGACTTGCCGTCGATCAACCGCAGGAACGCTTCATTGACGAGCGCGGTCGCTTGCAGCAGATGTGACTTGGTCTGGCCGCTCATGCTGCGTCGGGCGAGGCGGTGCAATTCGGCGTAGATCACGGGGAGCAGCTTCTTCCCCGCCTCCTTGTCGCCGCGTCGCGCGCCGCGCAACAGAATCGTGATGTCGTCGGAGCTGTCGCCCACGGTGCTTCATCCCATCGATGCTTGGCAGCAATTCCCTTCGAGCAGCGCGCGGCGCATTCCATGGCACGTCCGCGCCCGCGTCAACGCACCAATTCCCCTGCACGGGACGGCGAGGTCCCGGTGCGTCACGACTGCGGCACGTGACTTGACGCGAATTTCGATCCGGCGGGCCAATTCTTGGGCGACTTCCCCGACCATCGGCGAAGCGACCGGGAACCGACGGCTACTCGCGCGGTCCATCAATCGCCAAGATCACCCTCGTCGTCGGCATTCTTGCGTTGCTCGAGCCCTCGGAGACCCGTCATGTCCGCCTCGTCCCGCATCGCCTGGCTCCTGGCTTCGTCGCTGCTCAGCGCATTCGCGCTCACGACGGCCGCGCCACCCAAACCCTATGAGCAATTGCGTTCCGAGGCCGAAGCCGCCTTCGCGCGCGGCGCATTCGCCGATGCCCGCGACCTCTATCTCGCCGTCGACTTGCAGGCGCTTCCGGAAGCGGAGGCGCGCTGGGTGCGCTTCCGCCGCGAGGACAGCACGTGGCGCGCGGCGGCATCGAGCCAGAATCCGGACACGTCGGAGATCGATCAGGCGATCGAACGACTGACCGCGCAGGAGAGTGAAGCGAAGCGCCCGGAGGACCGCGACCTGACGCACGCCGAGATCGCGCAGTCGATCGGTGACTTCTATTGGAACGGACAGCAGTACGGGAACTGGAGTACCGCAGCTCCGCACTACGCGGCGGCGCTCGACGTCTGGGCTGGCTCGACCGACCTCGAAGCGGCGCGGCAGCGCTACCTCGATCTGGTGTGGCGCATGGCCGAGCCGCGCTGGGCGAACGAGTGGTTCGAGTACGGCTACTACAGCGGCAATTGGATCGACGTCGCGATCCTCGAGAACGCGCTCCGCATCGCGACCGACCCGACGCAACGCGCGCACGCGCAGTTCCTGCTCGGGCAAACCCTGGCCGCGCAGGGCCAACCCGCGCGCCGCTCCCGAGCCATCGAGCAATACGAAGCCGCGCTCGCGGCGGGCAAAGGATCGGGTTGGTACGACGACGCGCTGTACCGATTGGCGTGTCTGATCTGCGACTTCGGCCTCGCGGAACTGGACGCCCAGGGTCGCTGGACGACACGCTTCGACTATCCGCGCGCCCTCGAGCTGTTCCGCCGCTTCACGCGTGAGTTCCGCGCCGGCGAATCGCGTTGGTTCGACGATGCGCAGAATCGCATCCGCTCGATCACGGCGCCGGCGCTGTCCGTCGCCACCCACAATCAATTCGCTCCGGGCTCGAAGCTCGCGTACGACCTCACGTGGCGCAACGTCGGACACATCGAGCTCGCGCTCTATCCGACCGATCTGACGCGTGACGTGCAGGTCGCAGAAGCGACGTCGACGTCGGCGTTCGTCGAGTCGATCGATGTCACGAAGCTCGAACCCGCGCTGCGCTGGACCCACGACACGAACGACGACGGCACGCACGTTCCCGGAGCCGTGGCGCTCTACGTCGAGCGCTCGCTCGCGCCGGGCGCGTACGTGCTCGAAGCCACGGCCTCCGGCGAACGCGCGCGCGACCTGCTGCTCATCACCGACGCGGCGTTGACCACGCACAGCCTCGGCGAGCGCGTCCTCGGTTGGTTCTGCGACTCGTCGAACGGCACGCCGATCGAAGGTGCCACCGTCGTGCTGTGGCAACGCTGGTGGAAGGACAGCACGTGGCGCGTCGCACGCTTCGACGGCAAGACGGTCGCCGATGGCACGGCGGCATTCACGCTCGACGCGCGTCGGGACTACGGCGAGTTCGTGATGTTCGCGTCCGCAGGCGGACGCCAGTCGTTCGCCATGTCGAACGTGTCGTGGCCAGCGTCGCGCACGTCGGAACAGCGCATCTACGCCACGACCGATCGCCCGGCATACCGCCCGGGCAGCACCGTGCAGTGGAAGTTCACCGTGCGCGCGTACGACGGCGCGACGTTCGCGAACCCTGGCCGCATCGCGGTGCGCTACCGGATTCGCGACCCGCTCGGCAACGAGGTCAAGACGGACAGCGTCACGCTGAACGACTTCGGCTCCGCCTTCGCGACGTTGGAGACCACGCCGACGATGACGCTCGGCGAGTACTCCGTGCTGTTCGAACGCGACGACCGCGGCTCGATCGGCAGCGCGCAGCTCTTCCGGCTCGAGGAGTACAAGCTGCCCGAGTTTGAAGTCGCGGTGAAACCGGCGACGCGGGACGACGGCAAGCCCGTGCTGTTCCGCATCGGTGACGTGGTCACGGCGGAAGTGGTCGCGACCGCGTACTTCGGCGGTCCGGTGGGCGGCGCCGACGTCGAGATCGTCGTCAAGCAACGCCCCTACTACCGCATCTTCGCGCGCGAGCGCGCCTATGGCTGGCTCTACGCCAGCGACGACCGCGGCGGCTGGTGGCGCCATGGCGGCGAACCGATCGTTCAGCAGACGACGACGCGCACCGACGCCGAGGGCAAGGCCCGCGTGTCGTTCGAGACGCCGGCCGGCGACGCCGCCGAATACGAGTACGTGATCGAAGCCCGCGTCACGGACAGCTCGCGCCGCGAAGTGGTCGGCACCGGCACGGTGCGGGTCACGCAACGCGCATACGCGGTCGACGTCCGCGTTCCGCACCGCGTGACGAAGCCCGGCGACACGATCGACGTGGAGTTCGAAGCTCTGGACGCGAACGACACGCCGGTGCAAGCGCGGGGAGCGATCACGATCACGCGCCGCACCTATCGCGAGATCTGGACGCGTGCCGACGGCGAGACGGCCTCGTCGCGGCTGGATGCGTCGTACGTGATGACCGGCGGCACGTACGACGACGAGCCGATCCGCACGGTCGATGCGTCGACCGCCGCGAACGGCAAGGGCTCGATCCGCTTCGTCGCGCCGCGCGAAGGGTATTACCGCATCGAGTGGAGCAGTCGGGATGATCGCGGACTCCAGGTCCTCGGCGAGACGTCGGCGTTCGTCGCCGATGTGAACTCGCGCGACCTCGGGTACTTCGGGCAGGATCTCGAACTGATCGTCGACAGCGACACGTTCAAGTCCGGCGCGTCGGCGCCGTTCCTCATCACGTCGCGTCAAAGCGGGCGTCACGTGTTGTTCCTCGCGGTCGCCGACCGCATCCTCGAACACCGCGTCATCCGGATCGACGGTCGCGCGAAACTCGAGACGCTGAACGTCGGCGCCCAGCACATCCCGAACGCCTTCCTGACGGTCGTCGGCTGGTCGAATGGCCAACTGCAGCAATCCCAGGTCGAGATCGTGGTGCCACCC
Organism: Planctomycetota bacterium; assembly: GCA_052034255.1. GTDB lineage: Bacteria > Planctomycetota > B15-G4 > B15-G4 > JADJEK01 > JADJEK01. The sequence goes on from JBPOIU010000105.1 coordinate 20,654, forward strand.
GAACAGCAGTTCCTCGACGTCGCGGTGACCGCCGACGCGACGGATGTCGAGCCCGGCACGTCGACGTCGCTCCACGTGACGGTCAAGGACGCGAACGGCGAGCCGGTACGCACCGAACTCTCGCTCGCGGTCACCGACGCCTCCGTCACCGCGATCCAATCCGATTACGCCGGCGATCCGCGGCAGTTCTTCTACGGCGACAAGCGCTGGCTGCAGCTCGCGGTCGGTGCGTCGTCGTGGTGGCGCAGCTTCGCGCGGCTGCGGGATGGCAAGAATGGCGTCTACGACGAGCTGCAAGCCGCTACCGCGTCCGTACGCGATGACGACCGACTCCAGGTCGCGGCGGAAGGATCCGCGTATCCGCCGGCCTCGGACTCGGCGATGTCCCCGGCCCCGGGGGACAAGGCTCGCGGGAGAGGAGGTCAGAAGCTCGGCTTCCTCGGCGGCAACGCCCGCGCTGCCTTCGGCAAGGAATCGAAGGAGCTCTTCGACCAGTCCGAGGCCGACGCCGAACCCGCGGTCAAGGTTCGCAGTGACTTCCGCGAAACGGCGCTGTGGTTGCCCACGCTCGTCACCGACGCGCAAGGACGCGCCGACGCGAAGGTCGCGTGGCCGGATTCGCTGACGCGGTGGAACGTGCGCGCGATCGGCTTCGACGCGACCTCGCGTTGCGGTCAGGGCACGAGTTCGGTGCGCACGCGCAAGCCGTTGATGGTCCGCCTGCAGGCGCCGCGCTTCTTCGTCGTGGGCGACGAGATCACGCTGTCCGCCGTCCTCAACAACGACACCGACGCGCCATTGGCAGCGACGCCGACGCTGATCCTGGAGGGTCTGGAGTTGCTCGGGCGTTGGAAGGACGGCGCGTACCTCCTCGATGGTTTCGACGCGATCAGCATTCCGGCGCACGGTGAGGCGCGCGCGGATTGGCGCGTGCGCGCGACGACTCCGGGCACGGCGCGCTTCTCCGTCACCGCGAAAGCGGATCGCTACGCCGACGCAATGGAACGCACGTATCCGGTGTTCGCACACGGCGTCGACGTGTTCGCGGCGACGTCCGGCAAGATGCGCGGCGACGCGGTCACGGCGGTGCTCGATCTGCCCGCGCTGCGACAAGACGGAACCACGCGGTTCGCGGTCCAGGTCGCGCCGAGCCTCGCGGTGGCGACGCTGGACGCGCTGCCGTACTTGGTCGACTTCCCGTACGGCTGCACCGAGCAGACGATGTCGCGCTTCCTTCCCGCTGTGATCACGGCGAAGACGCTGCGGGACCAGGGCCTGGCGGCCGAGGACATCGCGTCGCGCGTGTTCGGCGGAGTCGAACGCGCGACCGCCGACAAGACGCACTCGAAGAGTGCGGGGCTCGCTCGCCTCGACGAGGTGACGAAGGACGCGCTCGCGCGGCTCGCGGATCTGCAGCACGCGGATGGCGGCTTCGGCTGGTGGAAGATCGGTGAGTCCGATCGCTTCATGACCGCCTACGTGGTCCAAGGACTCACGCTGGCCCATGAAGCCGGCATCGCCGTCGATCTCGACCGCTTGGCCAACGCAGCGGCGTTCCTCGATCGCAACTTGGTCGAGGAGGAACGCCGTCCGGACATGCAGGCGTGGATGCTCTATGCCCTCGCGACGTACGCCGATCGCGTGGACGGCGCGCGCGCCGCCGAGTTCGCCGCGACCGCGTTCGACAACCTGTGGGCGCAGCATCGTGAGTTGAACGCGTACACGCGATCGCTGTTCGCACTCGCCGCGCAGGCGCTCGGCCGGCGCGACGAAGCGCGCGTGCTCGTCGACAACTTGAAGAACGGCGTGATTCGCGACGAGGCTCCGGAGTCCTCACTCGTGCAGCGCGGCACCGAGCGCACGAACGCCGCGACGATGCCGACCGCGCATTGGGGCGAGGACGGCATCCGGTGGCGGTGGTCCGAGGGCGGCGTCGAAGCGACCGCGTGGGCGATCCGCGCGTTGCTCGCAGTGGACCCGAAGCACGAGCTGGTGGAGCCCGCCGTCAATTGGCTGCTGCGCAATCGCCGCGGCAATCAATGGAGCAACACGCGCGACACCGCGCTGTGCGTGCTCGCGATGAACGACTACTTGCGCGTGTCGGGCGAGCTCGGCCGCAGCGTCGGGTATCGCGTGCGCGTGAACGGCAGCGTCGTGGCCGAGCGCACCGTGGCGCCCGCCGAGATCCTGGCGGCGCCCTCGGTGTTCCCGGTCGACCCGGCCGTGCTCGTCGCGGGTGAGAACACGATCGAAGTGCAACGCACGAGCGGCGACGGCCCGCTGTACTTCGCCGCGCAAGCGTCGTTCTTCTCGACCGAGGCCCGGGTCCAACCGCGCGGCAACGAGATCTTCGTGCGGCGCACGTACTGGAAGCTCGTACCGCGCCCGACCCTGCTGAAGGGCATCGTCTACGACCGCGTGCCGATGAAGGACGGCGATCCGATCCTCAGCGGCGAGCGCGTCGAGGTCGTGCTGACGATCGAAGCCAAGAACCACTACGAGTACCTGGTGTTCGAGGACTTGAAGCCAGCGGGACTCGAAGCGGTCGGCGTACGCAGCGGCGAACCGCTGTACGCGCACGAGCTGAAGCGGTCGGAGACGGAGCACCGCTTCGGCGACGACGGTGAGGCGCACGAGTCGACGAAGGGTGTTCGCGACCCGACCGCAACCAGCGACTACGGCATGACCGGACGCACCGCGTGGATCCACACCGAACTGCGCGATCGCAAGGTCGCGCTGTTCCTCGACGAGCTGCCGCAAGGCGTGTGGGAAGTGCGCTACGACCTGCGCGCCGAAGTCCCCGGCTCGTTCGCCGCTCTGCCGGTCGTCGGCCACGCGATGTACGTGCCCGAGATCCGCTGCAACGGCGAAGAGATCGGCATGCGTGTCGAAGAGCGGCGCTGATCACGGCGTGACGACAGGATCCCCGACGCGTAGTTCGATGGCCGGCTCACCGGGCGCGCGGCGCACGCGGAAATAGCGGCCGAAGAACACGCGACCGAGCACGCTGCGCGTCGCGTGCAGCGTGCGCATCGGCTCGACGCCGCGCTCGCCCGTGCGTTGGTCGGTTTGGATCATCACGCAACGCTCGATGCTGCGCTGCGATGCGAGGGTCAGCGTGCCGAGCGTCAGCGACTCGACGCGGTCCTCGAAGAACGCGTCGACGCCGTCGAGGATCACGTTGGCGCGGAAGCGGTCGATGGGCACCGGCGCGTCGAGGCGTGCGTTCAGCGCGTCCACGCTCGCGCGCGACAACACGCTGATCGGTTCGGCGTCCGTGAGTGTCGTCAAGCGCCCACCGTCGTCGGAGGAGCGCGTCGCGTGCGACGTGCAGCGAACGAGCGTGGCCGGCGTGCCGAGGAGTTCGGTCATCCACGTCGAGGCCGCCGTGTCGCGATGACGCACCGCGTCGATCGCGTTGCCATGCACGATCGCCCGCATCGGCTCCACGGAGAAGTCGCGCGCATCGACGACGACGGCCGCGCGATCGCTCGTGCCGAGCGTCAACGTCGTGCCATCCCACGCGACGTCCACGGTCGCGAGGCGCGGATGTCGACGCTGCGTCAACACACGCCCGGCGTCATCGAGGAACGCGAATTCGCGATCGCCGTCGAAGCCACGCGCGGTC
>JBPOIU010000216.1:0-5916 GCA_052034255.1 Planctomycetota bacterium
CGGTGCGTTCTTGTGCGTCCACGAGGGGCCGTTCGCGATCGCGGAACCGAAGCGTCGCGCGAACGCCGTCGTCGCGCTGACGCCCGGCATGATCACGTCGATCGAGCCGGGCTACTACCGCGCCGACGTCGGCGGCATCCGCCTCGAGAATCTCTACGTCGTGAAGGACCTGAATCGGGTCGTCGACGGCAAGCGCTACTTCGGCTTCGAGCCGTTGACCTGGGTGCCGTTCGACGAGCGCTTGATCGATCGCGCGGAGCTGACGAAGGCCGAACTCGCGTGGCTCGATCACTATCAGGCCGAAGCGGCGCTGCGCTTGGCGACGGTGGGGTGATCCACGGCCCGCCGGCCCACACGTGTCGGCGGTCGCTTTCGTCGGGTCGAGCAACGACGCGAACGCTGGATTGACCGATTCCGCGGTTCATGCGACCCTTCCCGCGACCACGGGCGGACGAAGGAGAGCGACGCATGCGCATGGGTGTTGGACGTTGGGCTCGGCTCGCCGCCGCGTTGATGCTCGTCGGCTCGACCGCGGTGGCCGGGAATCCGGAGTTCTCGTTCGAGGTCTTTCCGGGATTCACCACTGCGACGCCGATGACGCTCGCCGACGTCGACGGCGACGCGCGGCTCGACGCGGTCTCGGTCGACACCAATCCGCTGCGCATCCAAACGCAGCGCGGCGACGGATTCGGCCGCTTCGGACCCGTCATCAACACCGTCGTCCCGACGTTCTTCGTCGCGGTCGCCGGCGGCGATTTCGATGCAGATGGCGACGACGATCTCGCGCTGATCGAGAACAACACGTTGAAAGTCCACATTTGGCGCAGTCTCGGCGATGGCACGTTCGCGGCTTGGACCACGCTCGGCAACGCGACGGCGACCGCGACGAACCTGCGCTGCGCCGACATGAACGCGGACGGCCGAGCCGACGTGATCGCATTCAGCAATGGCTTGCGCGTGTACTCGCCCACGTCGTCCGGCTCGTTCCTGATGGGCCCCACGATCACGAACGGTGGCGCGCCGAACAAGTCGTACGTCGTGCTCGACGTCGGCGGCGACGGGCTGCTCGACGTGGTGACGGTCGACGGCCAGACGAGTCTGCGCATCAACACGAACTTGGGGCTGTTCGGCTTCTCCGTGACGGCGACGATTCCCGTGCCCGCACCGGCGAACGAAGTGCTGGTGACCGACGTGGACGGAGACACGATCGACGACTTTGCGATCCTCGGGACGGTGGCGGATCCGCCCAAGTCGTGTTCCGTCGCGATCGTGCCGGGACTCGGCAACGGTGCGTTCGGTCCCAGCACGACCGTGATCCCGAGCGTCGCGAAAGGCCTCGGCGCGCGCTTGCTCGACATCGACGATGACGGCGATCGGGACGTCGTCATGACGATCGAAGCTCAAATCTCCGGGTCCGCGAAGTTCGTGTCCCTGCGTGACGCCAGTGGCGCGTTCGGCTCGCTCGTCCCGCTGGTGAATCCGCCGAACCCAGGGCTCAGTACGCATCTGCCCGGGAACTTCTCGGTCCTCGATCTCGACGGCGACGCGTTGGACGACGTCGTTGCCGGGTTCGCGAAGTTCGGGATCTACGTCGCGCGTGGCGCCGGAGCGTCGACGTTCGCGTTGCCACCGGCCGCGCAGTTCGGGTCGGCGACCAGCGCACTCGCCGTCACGACCGATCTGAACTCGGACTCGCACGCCGATCTCCTCGTGGTGTCCCCGGGCCGCTCGGACGCCTGGTTCGGCAAGGGGGACGGTTCGTTCCTGGGCCCGGCGCCGACGCTGAACTCGAAGATCACCGTCGACACGGCGACCGCGGACTTCGATGTCGACGGTGACTTGGACATCGCGTCGACGACTCTTCAGAAGCCGATCCCGATCGTGCTCGGCGTCGGCAACGGCACGTTCATCAGTGGCGTCGACGCTAACGCCGCGACGAACACGCAACGGTTGGCGATCGGTGACTTCGATGGCAATGGCGCGGAGGACCTGATCGGTTATTCGCAGTCGAGTGCCACATCCAGCGTGCTGCTGAACGACGGCTCCGCGCACTTCACGCAACACGCGACGTTGGCGCATCCGGGCGGAGCGCTCCCCAACAGGGTCGTGATCGCCGACCTCGATCTCGATGGGGATCTCGACGCCGCCATGCCGACCAAGACTCAGAACCAAACACTGGTCTGGCACGGCGATGGACTCGGTTCGTTCCCGACCACGTCGACTTTCGTCTTCGGGGTCGGATCGACCGAGGATCTCTGCGCCGCCGACTTCGACCTCGACGGCGACACCGATCTGGCGGGGTGGAGGTCGTTCACGGCCACGATCGTTCCGATCGAGCAGACCGGTCCTGGTGGCCTCGTCGAGCACGCGGCGGTCCCGCTCGGAGTGCTCTCGGAGACCGCGAACCCTGTCCTCCGAACCGACGATTTCGACGGGGACGGTGTCCTGGACATCGGCGTTCCGCGCGGACCCAATCTCGTCATCGACTTCGTCCTGTCGCAGGCGCCTTGGAACTTCGTCGTGCGAAGGCTGCCGACGACGGTGGCGGTCAAGCAGTTCGGGGTCGCCGATTTCAACGAGGACGGAACGAACGATGTCGTCGCGTTCGCGGCGCCATTGACCGCGTTCACCGTGGACACCGTGGTGCTGCTCGCGGAGTGTCCGTCGCGCGTGGCGCGCATCGAGAGTGGTTGCCCGGGCAGCGCCGCGCTCGTTCCTAGGTTGCGCGTGACGGGGTGCGTCGAGTTCGGAGCGACCCTCGAGACGACGATCGATCGCGGGTTGGGTGGCTCCCTCGGCCTGTTGTTGGTGTCGGCGTCCGAGTCGCCCGCGTTCGCGCTCAGCGTGCCGTGCACGCTGCACATCGGTCCCGTGGGAGCGTCGCCGATCGCATTCACGCTCGCTGGCAATGGGCCCGGAACGGGATCGATCGCGTTCCCGACCGTGTTGCCGTCGGCGTATCCGGCGATGGATCTCTTCGCGCAAGTCGTCTTCGTCGACGCCGGAGCGCCAGGTGGCCTCAGCGCATCGAACGCGGTCCAGGTGCGGCTCGAGTGAGATCGGCGCCGTTGCCTGGGGAAGGCGGCGGCGGACTCTCGTTTCGGTGGGTTGATCCACGGACGACGCACGTCGAGTTACCCTCCGACGTGCGCGGCGTAGTTCGATCCGTTCCAGTCGCGTTCGGAGAGGGGAACCCGATGCGCTCGACGATCCGAGTCGCTCTGTTCTTGGCCATCGTCGCGGTCACGTCCGACCTTTCGATCGCACGGCAGCGACCGCCGTATCCGGCCGCGGTGGCGAACGTGTCCGCCTACCCCAATGCTGTGACGTTCGCGCGGGACTTCGATCGCGACGGCCGCATCGACCACTTGAGCGTCCCTGGACTCACGACGACGTTCGGCGATGGGTTCGGCAACTTCGGGGAATCGGTGACGACCTCGCTCCTCTGTGCACCGCCTTGCACCGTTGGAGACATCGACGGGGACGGCATCCTCGATCTCGTCGTCAAGATGGGCGCGCAGACGCGACTGCTCCGCGGTGACGGGTTCGGGAAGTTCGCGATCCACGCCAAGAACTTGCCGCCGCCATTCCCCGCCGCCATCGCGGCCGCCGATGCCGACGACGACGGCGACGTCGACATCGTGTCCGTGGGAGCGCATGTGTACGGGTTCCGCGTGCTCGCGAACGGCAGTCCGTGGAAGGTCATCCACTCGTCGGTCCCGCTCGTGCCCGAGCGTCTCGCCGTCGCCGACGTCGACGCGAACGGCCACGTCGACGCGATCGTGACCGAGCCGAGCCTGCACCGCGTGACGATCGCGTTCGGAACCGGTACGGGGACGTTTGCGAATCCCGTGACGATCGCCCTCGGCTCGGCGTTCACGGAATCGCGGGACCTCGAAGTCGTCGACATCGACGGGGACACACTGCTCGACGTGTTGGTGCTCGATGCGCAGGGCACCGTTCATGGGGCGCTCTACGGCGGCGGTGGGACGTTCGCGGCGCCCTTCACCATCGTCACGGACGCCGAATCGATCGCGGTCGCGGACGGAGACGCCGACGGGGATGCCGACATCGTTCTCGGGGGCAGCGCACATCTGCTGCGCAACGACGGCGGCGCGACGTTCACGAGCGTCGTCGCGACGACCGGCTGGATCCCCGAGCACCTGGTGTTCGTCGGCCTCGTCGACGGCGATCCGTGGACGGACGTGATCGCGAGGCATGCTTCCGACCAATCCGGCTCGCTGACGCTGCTCGGCTCCGGGCCGCTGACGTTCGAGAGCGGAGTCGTGTCCGACTTCGAAGCGAACCCGGGCTCCCCCGCGATCGCCGACCTCGATGGAGACGGCGATCTCGACGTCGTTCGCGTCCATGCGCCGTACACGCCGCAGGCGACGTTCCGGTTCGCGCTGAACGACGGCACGGGGAAGTTCACGGCGCAGAGCGGGCCGCCTGCGTCGTTCGGTATCCCGAGCGCCGGTGATTTCGACGGCGACGGCATCGTCGATCTCGCCACGCGATCGTCGGAGTGGTCGAGCTCGAACACGAACCAGGTCGACGTGTTTCGGGGCTCGGGCGGCGGCGCATTCACGGCGCCCTTGTCGAGGCAGTTCTCGGGGTTCGAGTTCGGTCCCCTGCAAGTCGTCGACATCGACGCCGACGGAGTGGACGAGCTCGCGTACCTCGTCCGTCATGCGGCTCGCTTGGAGTTCGTCCACGTCTCGGCCGGGACGCTGTCCCTCATGCAGACGCTGCCGCTCGGCTGGATCACTTTGGGAGCCCGCATCGCGCGATTCGGCGACCTCGACGGGGACGGTCTCCCCGAGCTGGCGAGCGTGGATCCGTTCGTCGACGACACGATTCAAATCCACGCGAACGTCGCGGGCACCCTCGTGCCGACGGGTCTGAACATCATCACGCCCGACTTCGTGTGGGACCTTCGCTTCGTGGACATGGACGACGACGGACTCGCGGATCTCGCGTCGTCCCATCGTCTCCTCGCATTTCCCTACCCGACCGTGGAGCTACGGAGTCATCGCTCGCTGGGCACCGGCGCCTTCGCCGCTCCGGTGATCTCGGCGCCGATTTTCGGGCTCCATGGATTCGACCTGGCGGATCTCGACGGCGACGGGATCCCCGAAGCGATGTCGTTGCCCTACGCCTCGACCCGCATCGCGCGCTCTGTCGGGTTCGGACAGTTCGAGCCGCCCTCGCCAGCGATCCTCACGTACGCCGACGGGAAGGTGGCGGACTTGGACGGCGACGGCCGGCCCGAACTCGTCGCCGGGAACTCGACGCGACTGACCGTGCTGCGCATGGAATGCGTCGGAAGTGCCGGTCGGTTCGGCCATGCGTGCGCTGGTGCGGGAGGATTCGCTCCGTCGCTGACTCTGGAAGGATGCGTCCGGCCTGGAGCCGCGGTGACGATCGACGTTCGGAATGCTCCGGGCGGTTCGATCGCGCTGCTGATCGCCGGGACGGGTGCGGCGCCCAGTGCGTCGGGCAGCTCGTGCCTGCTTCAAGTCGCGTCGCCGCTCGGCGTCGTGCTCGCGCTCCCGCTGGCGGGCACGGGCCCGGGAGGCGGGCACGCGACGATCACGGCGCACGTGCCGTCGACCATCGCGCATGCGTCGCACGTGATGCTGCAGGCCGTCGTCGCCGACGCGTCGCTGGCGCAGGGCTTCTCGGTGACGCAAGGCCTCGACGTCTACGTCGAGTGACGACGCTTCGCCGATCGCGTCAGCGCAGCTCCTTGATCCGCAAGTTGCGCCAGCGCACACGCAACGGCGACACGCGGTCGCCGACGCCGTGGACTTGCAGCGCGATGAACCCGCGCGCCGTCATCGCGTCGTGATGATCCGCGGCGGCGACTCCGTTCAACCACGAGCGGATGTGATCGCCTTGGCAGACGATGCGGAA
>JBPOIU010000149.1:0-35317 GCA_052034255.1 Planctomycetota bacterium
CACCTCTTGCATCCCAATCAGACCTGTCGCGCTCTCCTGCCGGTCGTGCGGAGCACGATCGCGAGCTCATGCGAGCGAACACGGTCCGCGCCGCGCGGCCGGTCGGCGCGCAGCGCGCCGTCGGTCACCGGGTCTCGGTGATCGGTCACCGGTCACCGATCACCGCTCTCGCCCTCGACCCCAGGTCCACCACGTCTCACCCTCGGTCGCACCCTTTCGGTTCTCGGGTCTCAGCAATCGGTCAAGGGTCACCTGGTCTCCTCTTCTTCCCTCGTGCGTTGGGGCTTGTGCGGTTCGATCCTCGGGGTTGGAGTTCTCTCGCTCGCTCGATGCAACGACGCGGGGAGTTGCGGCACTCCTTGAACTGATGGAACCACTTCGAACCCTTCCCGATGCCGAACTCGTGCTTCGCAGTGCGGAGCACATGGACTGGATCCGTGGGTTGGCGGCTCGGCTCGTTCGTGACGCCGACGTCCGCGACGACCTCGTCCAGGAGAGTCTGCTCGCGTCCTGGATGCGACGGGCCTCGCTGCGCTTTCCGCGCGCGTTCGGCGCTTCGTATTTGAGGCGCGGGGAAATTCGAGCCGCTCGCGGGGAGACCCGGCGGTCGCGGCGCGAACGCGCGGGCGGTGCTCATGTGATCGGTTCGCACGGGGGTGATCCCGCCGACGCCGCCGAACGCGCGGAGTTGTGCAGTCGCGTGCTCGCGGCGTTGGCCGCACTCGACGAGCCCTATCGGTCGACTCTCGCGCTGCGATACGTCGATGGACTCGAGCCGGCCACGATCGCCGCACGCACCGGCGTGCCGGCCGCGACGGTGCGGTCTCGAATCGCGCGCGGGCTCGAGCGGATGCGCGACGCATTGGATGCCGCGTATCACGGCGAACGGCGAACCTGGGTCCGCGGACTGGTCGCCTTGAGCGCTTCGCGTTGGCCTTGGGCCACTTGGATGGCCGCCGCCGTGGTGCTCGTGGTGAGCTCGGCGACGATGTGGATCGTCGCTCCATCCGACGCGGTTCCGGCCCACGCGCACGCGACCGAACTCGTGGCGCCCCCGCAGGACGATGCGTCGAACGTAGGGGACGTCGCAGCACCGACGGTGAAGCGGAACGAAGTCGCGGTTGCCGTCGACCCTGACGTGGACACGGACGAGCGCGAGCACCGCGTGCTCGTCACGACCGAGAGCGGAACGGTGTTGCCCGGCGCAACCGTCGCGCTGTGCGCCGCGAACGGAGCACTGGACGAAGGTCATCTCGGGGATCGCACACTGACTTCCTCGGTCTCCGGTCCTGATGGCCGCGCGGTGCTGCACCTCGATGGCTTCTCCGTCGACGAGGCGGACCGCGAAGTGCTCGTGACGTGTCCGGGTCGTGGGCGCATGCGGGCCGCCCTCGCGATCGATCGCTACGAGCAACGTGTGACGTTCCCCGACACCGCGCCGACATTCGGGCCATTACGCATGCTCGTCGTCGACGCGACCGGCGAGGCGCTCGTCGACGCGACCCTCGTCGGCGTCGATGAGTTCGGCTCACGCGACGCCGTGACCGACGCGTACGGCCGGGCTCGAGTCGCACACGGGAACGTCCACGCGACGAGCTGCACGCTCGTTGCGCTCGACGGCATCCCCGAGATCGCGAACCTCGAGACCGATCCGTTCGATGCCGACGCTCGCGTGGTTCGAGCGAGTGCTCGCATCCCGATCGCCTTGCGCGTCGTCGACGCCCGCACGCGCCGTCCCGTCGCCGACGCGGTGTGGAGAGAAGCGCGGCGGAGCGCGTTTCGCGACGTTCCGTATCGCACCTTTGCGCGCTCGGATGCATTCGGCCGCATCGACGTCGCACTACCGGCGTCGCGCGTGACTGGCGAGCTTCCGTGCCTGCTGGTGGTGGATGCGAACGGCTACGCGTCGACGCAAGTCCTGGTCTCCGATGTCGGCGGCGCGGAGCGCGAGGTTTCACTCGAGCCGGAGCGCGTGATTCGTGGCCGGGTCGTCGACGAGGTCGGTGAACCCCAGCGCGACGTCGACGTGATCGTGCATCTCCAGCCCGTCGGAATCTTTCCCGTCGCGGATCCCGCGCGGCCCGACTCGGCCGCCCAGCACTGGAATTGGATCGGCAATCGCGGAGCGCTGGTGCGGACGGACACAACGGGCGCGTTCGAACTCCATGGCGCGCCGGCAACCGCGAGCGGACGCGTCGTGCTACGCGACGAAGTCGCTTGGCTCGCAACGCCCGTGAACATCGAGCCGACGCCGGACTCGACCGTGCTGGAGTTGACCGACCTCGTGAGGACGCCGCGCGCGGAATCCGAGTTGGCGGAGATCCGCGGGAGGGTGCGCTTCAACGGCACGGCTGGCCCGATTCCATGGTTGTGCGCCGGCGGCGGCGTGACGCGTCGAGGACATGCGGACGTCGATGGGTCGTTCCGGATCCGCCGCGTGCCACCGGGGAAGACGGTCGTCCGTTTCCAGATCCCCGGCTTGCACGTCGAGGAGCGCGTCGTGGATGCGAAGGCCGGCGAGACGGTCGAGTGCTCCGTCGACATGAAGTGTCCCGTGACGACCATTCGCGGGTCGGTCGTCGACGCCTCCGGACTGCCACGACCCGGCATTCAGCTGACGATCCGGTTCGACATTCGCTCGCTGCCCCCGTTCGGGTTTCCTCAGGCACGTACGCGCAGCGACGGGTCGTTCGAAACGATGGCAGCGCTCGAGCCAGGGGCACCGCTCCGCGTGGTGGTTTCGACGCCGGGCAGCCAGGACGTGACCGTCGAGGGCACGGCCGGCGTCGATCTGCGTATCGTGCTGCCCGCGGACTGACGGGTTCCGCGCAGTCGAAACGACGAAGGGCGCGGCCTGGAGCGCATTCGCGCGGTATCCTCCGACCCCCTGTCGGAGACTTCTCCTCGATGCTCGCGGCCCTCGCGCTCGTGTTCTCGTGCTTTGCGGCACTGGTCGCCACGAACGATCCGCCCGGCGACGGCGACTGGACCCCGTTGACCGCCGAAGCCGCGACGGCCGAAGGCGGCGTGACGCTGCGTCGGCTCGACGACGGGTCGTACTTGGCCGAGGGCGAGAATCCCGACGTCACGACCTACGAGTTCGTGTTCGCGACGCAGGTGAAGGGGATCACCGCGATCCGCGTCGAAGCGCTCGCGCACCCGAGCTTGCCGTACGGCGGTCCGGGGCGCGCCGAGCAGGGCAACTTCGCGCTCAGCGAAGTGGATCTGACGGTGCTGCCGGTGACGGCTCTCGGCAGCGACAAGCCGATCGGATTCAAGCGCGCGGTTGCCGACTTCTCGCAGAGCGACGGCGCGAACTTCTTCCTGCCGCGCTTCGCCGTCGACGGGAAGATCACGCCGAACGAGTTCTATGCGCCCGCGGGCCATCTGCGTCACGAGGCGCGCGAGCTCGTGTTCGAACCGAAAGAGCCGTTCGGCACGACCGACGGCACGCGCTGGAAGTTGCGCTTCCACTTCCGCTCGAGCTTTCCACGCCACACCGCGGGTTGTCTGCGCATCTCGATCACGACCCGGCCCGAGACCGAACGGCTGATGCCGTTGCCCGCCGCGCCGGAGGACAGCCGGATCTCGAAGGCGACCGAACGCGGCATCGATTGGCTGCTGCTGAAGCAGGAACCCGACGGCTCGTGGCTCGGTCCCGACGGCACGATCTACTACGGAATGACCGCACTCGGCGCGTACACGCTGATGCAGTGCGGGCTGCGCTTCGATCACCCGTCGGTGAAGGCGGCGCTCGCGTACCTCGAGCGCGTGCCCGTCGTGCGCACCTACGACGCCGGCTGCGTGTTGATGGCCTACAAGGCGATGGGCGAGAACCGGCCGAAGGAGCGCGTGAAGGCCATCACGCGCTTCCTGCTCGACACGCTCGGCAACGGCGCGAATCAGATCGGCGCGCGCTGGGGGTATCCGTTCGGCCACCAGAATCCGGCCGAGCGTCTGCATTGGGACTTGTCGAACACGCAGTACGCGGTCCTCGGACTGCGTGCGGCCGCGCAATGCGGCGAGAAGGTCCCGACGAACGTCTGGGAACGCATCGCCGCCGACACGCTCGAACTGCAAGGAGACTACGGCGAGTTCTGCTACCGCCCCGACAAGAAGCCGACCGCGAGCATGACGCTCGCCGGCATGACGATCGTGTTGATCTGCTCCGAACAGCTCGCGTTGGTGAAGGGCAAAGAGGCGACCGTGCGACGGCTGCAAGGTGCGCTGGCGCGCGCGGAGGGCTGGCTCGAACGCAATTGGTCGGTCGAAGCGAACGTCGCGCCCGGCGACGACGGTGGGAGCCGACGCTGGTACTACTACTACCTCTACGGTCTCGAGCGGTACGGCTCGATCTCGAACAAGAAGGTCGTCGGCGGACACGACTGGTACGCCGAGGCTTCCGACGCGGTGCTGCGCCGCCAAGCCGAAGACGGCTCGTGGGCGACGGAGTACGGCGAGGGCGACGCCAATACCTGTTTCGCGCTGATCATGCTGAAGCGCGGTTCGCGCACGACGGGTGTCGAGCCTAGGTCCCGCACGAGTTCGGACGCGAGCGACGCCGACAAGCCGACGATCGCCTCGAACGGCGAGAACCCGATGCTCGCGTGGGTGCGCGGCCTCGGCGCCGAGGCGGAACAGCATCTCGCCGCTGGTGGTCGCATCAAGAGCGTGCAGTGGAAGCTGAATGGGCAAGTGGTCGCGACGGTCGTGCCGCCACCGGATGCCGACGTGCGCTTCGAACGCTTCTTGCTGCATCAGCCGCTGCGGCGCAACGGAATCCAAGAGCTCGAAGCGACCGTGCAATTCGTCCCCGTCGAAGGCGAAGCGTCGTTCGAGTGCGCGTCGCACCCACTGATCGTGCGCGTCGACAACGTCGAAGAGCCTCGTCACCGCGAGACCGTTCGAGACCACGCCGCCGCGTTGACGGAGATCGGCGATTGGGACGCGGTGGCGTCGTCCGTCGATGGCGGACACGACGCGCGCCACGCCGTCGACGGCCGCAATGGCACGGCGTGGGTCTGCTCGGAACTCGACCGCGAACCGTGGATCAAGGTCTCGCTGCGTCGAGCCGTCGCCGCTTGCGCGATCAAAGTCGTCGCCGCGCAGCCATACCTCGGCGGTGACGGGCAGTACGGCCGGCCGCAGGACATCGAAGTCCAGGTGAACGGCGGCAAGCCGTTCAAAGTGCGCCTGCTCGACACCACGCGAGCGAAGCAACGCATCGAGTTCCCGAAGGGTGGCGTGAAGAGCATTCGCATCGCGATCAAGAGCACGTACCCCGGGTCCGATGGTTCACGGCGCACGGGCTTCAAGGAAATCGAACTGCTGCCGGTGATCGCCGCCGACGACGAACTGCGCGCCGCATCGACGTCGCGCGTCCTCGTCGGCCCCGGCTCGAAGGCCGGGGACGAATGGCGGTACACGTCGACCAAGCCCGGCGCGGGCTGGGAACAGCCGGTGTTCGACGATTCGGCCTGGCCGAAGTCGAAGGGACCGTTCGGGGACGAGAAGAACGCGAAAGCGCACGCTGGCCCGTTCGAAGGAGGTGGTCTGTGGATCCGCAAGACGTTCGAGACCGACAAGGAAATCGCGGGACGCTTGCTGATCCAGATCTGTCACGACGACGGGGCCGAGGTGTTCCTGAACGGGATCCAGGTCGGCACGTTGCCGTCGTACTCGGCGGGCGCGTATCGCGGCGTGATCGTGCCGCAAGACGTCGCGGCGTTGGTGAAGCCCGGGCCGAACACGCTCGCGGTGCACTGCAACAACATCGGCGGGGCGGCATGGCTCGACGTCTTGTTGATCGAGTACTTGCCGTGAACCCGACGTGCCGCGTCGTCGCGTGGATCGCGCTGGCCTGGCTCGTCTCGATCCCATTCGCCAGCGCGCAATCCGCGGTCACGTTCGGCGCTCCCGACTTCCCGGCCGTCGGCATCGATCGCGTCGCCGACGTGCCCGGCGCTCGCGTCGCGACGACCGTCGACGAGTTGAACAACGCCCTGGAGTCGACACGCGTGCTCGTGTGGCGCCACGGCTCGACGATCCCCGCCGCGTCGTGGCCCGCGATCAAGCAGTTCCTGCTGCGCGGCGGCCGCTGGGTCCACCTCGGCGGCGAGCCATGGACGCGCGTCGTGACGGGCGGCCCCGGCGCGTGGCGCGTCGAAGATCGAACGACGTCGATCCTCAAAGAGCTGCGGCTGAACCAGAGTCGCGTCGAGCCGGTCGGCGGCGCGCGCGTGCGAGCCGTGGATCGGTCGAACTCGCCGTTCGACCTCGACGCGCTGCCGGACGGCACGACCGTGTCGATCCTCGAGCCGCGCTTCACCGACTCGAAGACGTACCCCGACGAAGATGGATCGCCGGGTGCACGCGAGGCGGTCCTGCATCCGCTGGCGTTCGTCCACAAACGCAATGACGACGAAGCGTTCCCGTTCGCGTCGGCGGCGTTCGCGATCGATCGGATCGCGGGCTTCTTCGCTGGCGGCCGCTGGGTCCTGCGCCTGTTGTCCAGCGCGCCGTCCGCCGCGGAGATCGCCGCGACGCTGCAAGAGGCAGAACGCGACGTCGTGGACCTCCGCGTACGTCCATCTCGCGGCTGCCTCCGCCCCGGCGAGTCCGCGGTCGTGTGGGTCGAGAACGAGATCGTCGCCGAGACCTACGCGACGTACCCGGGCGCGCTGACGATCACGGCGCCCGACGGTGCGCAGACGGTGACGCCATGTGCGTGGGTATCTACGTCCGGCCGCAACGAGCCCGTCGCGGTCTCGATCGGCACTCCGACGAGTCCGGGGATCTGGCGCATCGATGCGCACTTCGAGAACGGCCGCACGAGTTCGAGCGCATTCTGGGTCATGGACGACGCGCTGTTCCGCTCGGGCTCCACGCTGTCGTTCGACCATCAGATGCTGCGCAAGGACGGCGCTCCGTATCCCGTGGTGGGCACGACGTTCATGTCGCCGTCGGTGCACCGCGACTTCTTGTTCGAACCCAACGTCGCCGAATGGGACGACGCGTTCGCGACGTTCGCGCGCCTGAAGTTGAACCTCGTGCGCACCGGACTGTGGTCCGGTTGGTCGCGCGCCGCCGAGGCCGACGGCACGCCGAAGGAGGACTTCCTGCGCGCGCTCGAGGCCTACTACCTGACGGCGCGCAAGCACGGGATCCTCGTGCTGTTCAACGTGTTCGCGTTCATGCCGCCGCGCTTCGGCGGAGAGAACGCGTACCTCGATCCGAAGTCCATCGCCGCGCAGCAGCGCTTCGTCGGCGGCATCGCCGCGCGCTTCAAAGATGCGAAGGAGTTCCAGCTCGACCTCATCAACGAGCCGTCGTTCTGCAGCGAAGCGAAGCTGTGGTTCGCGCGGCCGAACGGCGATCGCTTCGAACGCGACGCGTTCCTCGCGTGGCTCGAGCGGACCTTCGCGATCGATGGTCGCGCCTGGCAGGACGAGGTCCGCTCGCGCTGGCGCCTGTTGCCCGACGAGCCGATCGGATTGCCCGCGCTCGAGGACTTCGACGACGGCACGACGTTCGGCTCGAAGCGGCCGTATCGCGCGCAGGATTGGCTGCGCTTCGCGAACGACGCGTTCCGCGATTGGTGCTTCGCGATGCGCCAGGCCGTGCGCGACGCCGGCTCGCCGATGGCGATCACGGTTGGTCAGGACGAAGGCGGCCTGCTACAGCGCCCGCATCCGCAACTGATGGCCGACGCGCTCGAGTACACGTCGATCCACACGTGGTGGTGGAACGACCGCCTCGTGTTCGACGGACTCGCGGCCAAGCGACGCGGCAAACCGATGCTCGTGTCTGAAACCGGCGTCATGAATCGCGAGCTGTTGTCGGGCGACGCGTTGCGCTCGCTCGACGACGCGAAGGACCTGCTCGAGCGCAAGCTCGCCGCGGCGTTCGCGGCCGGCGCGTTCGGCGTCGTCCAATGGTGCTGGGACGTCAATCCGTACATGGCGTCCGACAACGAATGCGCGATCGGGATCCATCGCGTCGACGGCAGCTACAAGCCGGAATGGAAGGCGCTCGCGCGCGTCGCGGAGTTCATCGCGGCGACGCGTGACGAGTTCGACGGATACGTCGAGCCATCGACCGTCGTCGTGATGTCCGACGTGGATCGATTCTCACCGCGCGCGCTCGAAGGACTCGCGGCCGTGCACGCGGCAGCACGCAACGGCACGCGGGTTCGCGTCGTCCTCGAACCTTTGGCTCGACACGACCTCGGACAGGCAACGCACGTCGTGCTCGCATCCACGACGGGAGTTTCCGACGACGCGTGGCAGGCAATCGTCGGCGCCGCGCGAGGCGGTGCACGCGTGAGTTGCTCCGGCTACTTCGAGGCGGACGAGGTGGGGCGGCACCGAGAGCGACTCGGGACCAAGCGTCAACGCTTGGGTTTCGCCGGAGCGGAAGGCGTGGAGTTGCCCCGCATCCTCGCCGAGTCCGGGTTTGGCGTCATCGACGTCGACGAGTGGACGTCGCACGAGATCGATGGCGCGAAGATCCGGCACTGGACCACTCCGATCGACTGGGCGGTGCGAGGGTACGGGCGAGGACTCTCGCTGAGTTCCGTGGGCATCGCCTTCGTCGAGCCCGATGCCGATCTCCCGAGCGATCTTCGATTCCTGCCGCCTGGGATTCGAACGTATGCCGTTCGGTACGGAGATGGCCATCTCACGATCCAGCTCGACGAACGCACGGGAGGAAGTCAGGGCAGCTCGTTCATGAGCTTTGGCCGCCCATGACGACGCTCCTCGCGCTCGACGCCGGCGGCACGCGCACGCGCGCGATCCTGTGTACCGAAACCGGTCACGTGCTCGGTCGCGGCGACGCCGGGCCCGGCAACGATCACGATCGCCCGACGCGCGACGTCGCGCGTGCGTTGCGCTCCGCGATCGACGCGGCGTTCGCCGATGCGGGGCTCACACGAACGCGTGTCGCCGTCGCGTGCTTCGCGATGGCGAGCGCGGCGTCGCGCGTCGATCACGCACGATTGGCGCCGATGGTGCGCGGACTGCGCGCCGCGCGCGACGCGTTCGTCGTCCACGACGGCGAGGCGACGCTCGCGGGCGGGCTCGCGCTGCGCCCCGGCATCGGGATCATCTGCGGCACCGGATCGTCGGTGATCGGCGTCGATGCGCGCGGCCGCGCGTGGCGCACGGGAGGCTTCGGCGGTCGCATGGACGACGTCGGCGCCGGTGCGTGGGTCGGATTGGAAGCCTTGAAAGCCGTCGCGCGTGCCGCCGACGGCCGTGGTCCCGAGACGATGCTGACGCTACTCGTGCTGCGCGAGCTCGGCTTGCGTGAACCGCGCGCGATGCTGTCTCGCATCGAGTCGCCGGCGTTCGAGCGCAAGGACATCGCGGCGCTCACGCGCTGCGTGACGCGTGCGGCGCAGCGCGGCGATCGCGTCGCGCGCTCGATCCAAGCGCGCGGTGCGGCCGAACTCGCGCTGTGCGTCGCGACGATCGTGCGCAAGCTCGCCTTCGGCGACGGTGCGATCGAGGTCGTGATGACCGGAGGCGTAGCCGAATCCGATCCCGCCTACGCGCGCAAGATCCAGGCGGCCGTCCGACGCGCCGTCCCAAGCGTCCGTTGGCGCACGCCCGTTCTCGCGCCGATCGGCGGGGCGGCGCTGATCGCGCTGCGGCGCGCCGGCATTCGCATCGACGCCGCGCTCCTCGAACGCTTGCGCGCCGCGACGTCGTGACGCGTGAATCGCCGCGCGCGGTCGCTACGCTTCCGCGCTTCGCACAACCCGGTGATCCCATGCTGCACCAAGACAATCTGACCACGCTGCAGTCGCACATCCTCCAAGAGGCCCAGCGCTTCCCCCAGGCGACCGGCCAGTTCTCGTGGATCCTGTCGGCGATGTCGCTGGCGACGAAGGTCATCGCGTCGAAGATCCGCCGCGCGCGCATCGACGACGTGCTCGGCGCGCTGGAATCGTCGAACGTCCAAGGCGAACGCCAGCAGAAGCTCGACGTGATCGCGAACGAGACGCTGCTACGTTGCCTCGGCACGCGCTCCGGCGTCGCGGTCGTCGCGTCGGAAGAGAACGAAGAGCCGATGATCCTGCGCCAGGACTCCGGTGGGGCGGAGCGGCCGTACTGCGTGCTGTTCGATCCGCTCGATGGCTCATCGAACCTCGACTGCGCCGGCGCCGTCGGCACGATCTTCTCGATCTTGCGCTACGACCGCCGCGCGAAGACGCCCGAGGGCTCGCTGCTGCAGCGCGGCGCCGAGCAAGTCGCGGCCGGCTACATCCTCTACGGCTCGTCGGTCGTGTTCGTGCTGACGACCGGCAACGGCGTGCACATGTTCGTGCTCGATCCGAACATCGGCGCGTTCGTGCTGGTCGCGAAGGACGTCAAGGTCCCGGCGGCGTCGAAGATCTACTCGACGAACGAGGGCAACTGCCTCGGCTTCCCCGACGGCTACCAGCGCTACCTGCGTTTCGCCCACGAGAACGGGTACTCGACGCGCTACTCCGGCGCGATGGTCGCGGACGTCCACCGCATCTTGTTGAACGGCGGCGTGTTCCTGTACCCGCCGACGAAGAAGTCACCGGACGGCAAGCTGCGCCTGATGTACGAAGCGAACCCGATGGCGTTCTTGATCGAACAAGCGGGCGGCAAGGCCTACGCGGGCACGCAGCGCATCCTCGACATCGAGCCGAAGGCACTGCATCAGCGCACCAGCGTGATCCTCGGCAGCCCGGACGAAGTCGATCACGTGCTGTCGCATCTGTGAGGGACGCGACGCTCCGGTGAGGACCTGATTGATGCGGTCCTGACCGCGCGTTGACGCTGGCCGCTCGACCCCGTGGTGAGTTGCCCCGTGGGACGCGATGCCGCAGCGGGGTCCAGGGCCTTTCCGGCTATCGTCGGGCGCATCGCGGGCCGCAGCGAATGCGCTGACGGCGGTCATGCCGTTTCGGCGCCGCGAGTTCCTGGAAGAAGACGAAGAGCTCGACGCAATCGAAGCGAAGGACGGGTCGTATGGCGAAGCCGACGGATGTGGCGTTGTTGGTGGGTGAAGAGTTCGCGCGACTCGAGCAAGAGCTCGCCGCGCTTCAAGAGCGCGTGAAGCAGCGCGCGTTCGAGGTCTCGCAGCGCGAGGCCGGTCGTCGCGACCACGTGCGCGATTGGCTCGACGCCGAGTGCGAGACGTGCTGGCGCGCGCCGATCAACGTCCACGAGACGCCCGACGCGATCGCGATCGAGATCGCGGTTCCCGGCATGGCGCGCGAACACCTGACGATCGGCGGCCGCGCGGGCCGGCTGATCGTGCGCGGGCGCAAGTCGAGCGCGTCGAACCGCCAGAGCGGCGATCTGCGCGTGCGCGAATACAACACGCAGGAGCTCTATCGCGAGATCGCGCTGCCGCAGGACGTGGATCCGGCGCGCGCGAAGGTCGACGTCGAGCACGGCGTCGCGACGATCAAGATCGCGCGCGGCGCGGCGAAGGCTCCGATCGCGAACGCGCCGGCCGCGAGCACGCCGACCACCCCGAAGATCGAGGCGAAGAAGCCCGAGCCCGCGAAGCCCGCGGCCGCCGCGGCGCCGACGGCGCCGAGCAAGCCCCTGCCGAGTAAGGCGCCGATCGCGCCCAGCAAGCCGACTCCGGCCGGCAAGCCCGCGCCGGTCACCGCGCCCACGGCGCCCACGGCGCCCACGGCGAAGAAGCCCGAGGCTCCTGCGCCGAAGTCGAACAAGTCGACGTCGAAGCCCAAGCCGAAGTCGTACGGCGCGAACGGCTGACGCGAATCGAGGGACGCCGCAGCTGCCCTGCAAGCGAAAGGAGCCGGCTCTTCGCGAGAAGAGCCGGCTCCTTCGCATCGATGCCACGATCATCGGTCTCGAGGGGACCGATGCCGTGACGTCACGTCAGCGACCGCCGCCGCTCGCCGGGGCGGGAGCTTCCGGCTCTTCGGTCTCTTCGCTGTCGTCCTCTTCGTCCGGCGCGCCGCCCATCATCTTCGCCATCTCGAGCTGCTTCTTGATGGCTTCGATCTGTGCGACGAGCTCGCTCTCGGGCTTCAGCTTGACCGCTTCATCGAGCAGGCGGACCGCCTCGTCGAAGTTCTTCTCCTGCGCGAACGTCAGCGCGCGGATCATCTCGGCCTTCTGCAGCAAGCCCGACTTGCCCTGATGTTCCGCGATGAACGCTTCGATCGCCGTGCGCATGCCGGCGAAGTCACCCTTCGTGCCGAACTCCTGCGCGATCGATTCGAGCTTGCGACCCTCGGCCGCTTCCGCGAAGTCGGCGAGACGCGCTTCGTACTTCGACTTGAGTCCGGCTTCGTCGCGCGCGTCGAGCGTGACGATCTCGTCGACCTCGGCGCGGTAGAACGGCAGCACGGTCTCTTCGTCGAGCATGCCCAGGGCCTTGTCGAGCGCCTTGGCCTTGTCGACGCCCGTGAGCGCGCCGGCGGCCGTCAGGGCCTCGTCGCGCTTCGTCTTCGACGAGCGCAGTTCGGCCAGGTTCTCGAGGTAGGTCTCCGGGCCACCGGGCTCGTAGCCGGTCTTCGCGTACGGACGGCCGCTCGCGTCGAGCAGGTAGATGGTCGGGAAGCCCTGGACACCGAACTCGGCCATCAGCTTCGTGTTCTGTTCACGCACCACATCGGTGACCAGCGACGGATCGTTCGGGAAGTCGAGCTTCAGCAACACGAAGTGCTTCGGCGCTTCGGTCTTGAAGGTATCGGTCGCGAAGACCTCTTGGTCGAGGCGCTGGCACCAGATGCACCAGTCGGAGCCGGTGAAATCGACCAGGACGTCGTGGTTCTCGGCCTTCGCCTTCTCCAGCGCCGCCTTGTAGTCCTGCGTCCAAAGCTCGTCGCCCGCGAACGCTGCGAACGACAACGACAGACTCGAAAGGGCGGCCACGAAGGCCGTACGGAACGCGCGCGTCATAAAGAATCGGACTCCGCCGTGGGATCGGATGCGGGGCTGGGCTCCGCCTGGAGTCCGCTCGATCGCATCGAAAGCGTGGGATGGTACGGCTGGCCGTGCAGGCGCTCCCCGGGGAAACCTCAAAAAACACGGGGATTGGCCCAACGAGCCGATTCTTGGGCTCCGTCCGGGGGTGTGGCGCCCCGCGCATGACGGACGAGGGGCGAGCCGGACCGCGGGCGGCCGGGCGTCCTGCCGACTTCACACGCCGAATTCGACGGTGAACGGCACACTCAATTTGTGGGTCCCGAAGGTCGCTTCCAATGCCGCGTGGGTCGGGTGCTCTGGGTCGGGCACGAACGATAGTTCGAGCCGCTCCTGCGTCGACGTGGTGGGGTCGTGGCGGACCGGGATCTCGAGCCCGCCGCGCGTCGTGTGCGCCAGCATCGCGTCGAGACGCAAGTCGCGCGCGATCGCCGCGTCCAGGAACACCAGCGCCAGCGAACCCCGCGGCTGCCGCGTGAGCATGACGTAGTACTGGCCGGCCGGCAGCTTCTTGTCCCCGAACGCCACCGTGACGCTCGCGTCCCACGACGTCCACGAGTCCTTGCCGAAGCGCCAGCGGCGCTCGGTCAGCGAATCGCCGGTGAAGTGCGCTTCGAACTCCGGCTTCCAAGCGACCGGTCCCCAGTCGAGGTTGATCTGCCCGGCGCTGCCGGTCGCGCTGTTGAAGACGAGCCTGGCTTCGCGCCGATCGGCGACGCTGGCGGTCGCGCGCTGCGAAGACGCCTCGTGCGCGGCGTCGCGGACGAGGTCGGCGAGGAACTCCTTGAACCGCGGATCGTCGTGCAGCGATTTCAGGTCGGAGTCCTCGCGCACGCGCCGGATCTCCATGCCGCCGGCCGCCATGGCCTTGCGCAACCACGCGAAGGCTTGATCGGGATCGCCGCGCAGCGCGTAAACGCACGCGATGTTGTAGGCCCCGATGCCAGCGACCCCCGGCAGTTGCGCGGCCCGCCGATGGGCTTCCAACGCCTCGTCGACCCGGCCGAGCGCATGCAGCGCATAACCCAGGTTGACCCATGCCTGGCCGTCGCGCTCATTCCGGGCGATCAGCCCGCGCGCAGCGGCGATGACGTCGTCCCAGCGTTCGGACGTCAGTGCGTTCACCAGATCGGCGCGCAGCTCGTTCTCGGTGCGCGCGGGGGGATCCTGCGCGAACGCGAGAGCGAGGGTCAAGACCGACACACACGCGAGCAGGGCGGCGCGCATCGCGGAGCCTCGGGAGTAGGGGTTTTGCGTCGTTTACGGGGCGACGGGTGCGGACGTTGGTCGGAATTCGGATCCGGTCACGGGAGCTCGAACGACAACGCGTTGGATGCCGTCGCGCCCTGGGGGCCGGACGGATCCGCGATCCACACTTGCGTGTAGAGCGTCGCTCCGCTCGGCAGACCGGCCGGCCACGCCAGCGACCACTCGAACGTGCCGGTCGCGGACGTGGACACCGGGAACAGCGCTGCGGGCGTGCCGACGAGCGCGGGAACGAGAGTCCCGCCGAGCATCGGCTGCGGGTTCGACCCCACCGAGAACAACAGCATCGCGAACGCGTTTGGCGTCGCATTCGTCAGATGGAAGTCCGTCCGCTCACCGGCGAGCAACGGGCCTTCGCCGAACCACTCGGGTTCACCTTGCGCACCGGCCAGCGCGCCGCCGAGCCAGGTCCACGGCAAGTCCGAGACTTGCAAGATCCACAAGGCGCCGCGCAGCGGTCCGCCGTCGTCGTCGCCGATCGCGCCGACGGCGACGTCGACGACACCGTCGTGGTTGAAGTCGCCGAGATTCGCGAGCGCGTGCCCGAAACGGCAGCCGTCGTCGAGGACTCCCGTGAAGTTCCCGATCGTCTGGCTGATCTTGCGGATGCGCTCGATCTTCCCAGCCTCGTTCAGCGAGAAGATCCACACGCAGCCTTTGTCCGAGAACATCGTGTCGCCGCCACCGTCGTCCTCGCCGGTCGCGGTGACCGCGAGTTCGATGACGCCGTCGCCATCGAGATCGCCCAGGCTGGAAACCGCGTGACCGAGGAAGTCCCAGTTCTGGAGTTCGTGGGCCAGCACGTTCGCGGACGTCGCGCCACCCTCGAGCGAGCTGAGCTTGGTTTCGCCCTTCACGCTGCCGTTCGCGTTCAGGAACAGCACGTACGCCGCGCCGCGCGATTGCCCACCGTCTTGATCGACGATCGCGCCAACCGCGAGATCGACGACCCCGTCCTCGTTCAGGTCGCCGATGTTGGCGACGGAGAATCCGAAGCGGTCCTGGTTCTTCAGCGTGTGCTGGAAACCGCCGTAGTAGTTGCTGATCTTCGACAGCGACTTCACGGTGCCTTGCGGCGTCAAGTACACGATGTACACGGCGCCGGTGTTCACGCCGCCGTTCTCCGAGACCTTCGTGTCGCCGTCGTAGAGCGCACCGACCGCGAGGTCGACGACGCCGTCGCCGTCGAGATCGCCCATGTTGCACATCGACTGGCCGAACCGGTCACTGTCGTCGATCAGGATCGCCGGCAACCCGCCATGCAGTGACGACACCTGGTTCCAAGCCTTCACCGTGCCGTTCGGATTCAACCGCAGCACGTAGAACGAGCCACGATCCGCGCCGGGGCAGCAGCCACCATCGTCGTCGAGCCATGCGCCGACCGCGATGTCCGGCACGCCGTCGCCGTCGAAATCCCCGAGCGGCGCGATCGAGTTGCCGAAGCCATCGCCGTCCTCGAGGATCGCCGTGAAGTTGCCCTGCGTCGAACTGATCTTCTGCGTCGCCTTGGCCGTGCCATCGGCCTTCATGAAGTGGATGTAGAGCGCGCCGCGCTCCGGCCCACCGTCGGCTTCGACGTACGCGCCGACGGCGATGTCGTCGATGCCGTCCTGGTCGATGTCCCCGATGTTCGCCACCGAGACGCCGTACAGCGAGAAGTCGGGAAGCGGCGGGATGCCGCCGGACAGCGAACTCAACTTGGTGTGGGACAGGACTTTGCCCGGATCCCCATAGGCCGGGAGGGAAAGGCCGAGCAGGGCCACCCAGACGATCGACGACTTCATTTCGGACAACCCCTGTTGCGGACGGCGAAGAGAGGGCTCGCAGCGCGCAGCCTAACCCGGAATTCACCTGCGAGCGACCGCCCGCTGGAACAAGCGGAAGGCGGGCGGGTAACCTGCTCGATTCCGCTTCCGGAGGCAATGATGGGTTTCAAGTGCGGCATCGTCGGTCTGCCGAACGTCGGCAAGTCGACTCTGTTCAACGCGCTCACCGAGAGCGCTCTCGCGCAGGCGGCGAACTACCCGTTCTGCACGATCGAACCGAACTTGGGCCAAGTTCCCGTGCCCGATGCGCGCCTCGAGATCCTCGCGCGGCTCGCGAAATCGAAGGACATCATCCCGACGCAGCTCGCGTTCGTCGACATCGCCGGACTCGTGCGCGGGGCGTCGAAGGGCGAAGGCCTCGGCAACAAGTTCCTGTCGCACATCCGCGAAGTCGACGCGATCGTCCACGTGCTGCGTTGCTTCGAGAGTTCGGACATCGTCCACGTCGAAGGCAAGGTCGACCCGGTCGCCGACGCCGCCACGGTCGAGACCGAATTGATGCTCGCCGACCTGGAATCCGTGGAGCGCCGGCGCGACGGCTTGCAAAAGCGCATGCGCGGCGGCGACAAGGACGCGACGGTGCAGTACGGCCTCTGCGAGCGCGTCATGGCCGCGTTGTCGGCCGGCAAACCGGCACGCGTGGTCGAGGTCAGTGACGACGAGAAGAAGCCGTTTCGCGAACTCCAGCTCATGACGTCGAAGCCAGTGCTCTACGCCTGCAACGTCGACGAGCGTTCGGCAGCCACCGGCAACGAACACTCGCGCCGCGTCGCGGAGAAGGCCGCGGCCGAGGGTGCGGTCGCCGTCGTGGTTTCGGCCGCCATCGAGAGCGAGGTCGCGCAACTCCCGCCCGAGGAGCGCACGACGTTCCTCGAGGATCTCGGGCTGCATGAGACCGGTCTCGCCCGCGTCGTGCGCGCTGGTTACGACCTGCTGCACCTGATCACGTACTTCACGGTCGGTCCGAAGGAGACCCACGCGTGGACGATCGTGCGCGGCACCAAGGGCCCGAAGGCGGCAGGAGTGATCCATACCGACTTCGAGAAGGGCTACATCCGCGCGGAGACCATCGCCTACGACGACTACGTCAAGTACGGCGGTGAAGCCGGCGCGCGCGAAGCCGGCGTCTTGCGCATGGAAGGCAAGGACTACGTCGTCGCCGACGGCGACGTGATGCACTTCCACTTCGCATGACGGTCGGCGATTGGGTCGCGTCCGGAGTCCACTTCTCCTGCAACCGCTGTGGCGCGTGCTGCACCGGCCCGGTGGGCGAAGTGACCTGCTCGTCGGCCGAGATCGCCGCGATGGCGCGAGTCGTCGGCGTGCTCCCGTTCGAGTTCCGCCAGCGCTACGTCGTCGCGCTCGAATCGGGCGAAGGGCTGCGCCAGATCGAACGAGAACCTGGCGTGTTCGACTGCGTGTTCTTGAGTCGCGATACCCACGGGGCGCGGTGCACCGTGCATGAAGCGCGGCCGACGCAGTGCCGCACGTGGCCGTTCTGGCCGGCCCATCTGCGGAACGCGGAGGCCTACGCGAAGTTGGCCACGCATTGCGTGGGCGTTCGCCGCGGGCTCGAGGGCGAAGGCCGACTCCATGCGGCGGTCGAGATCGAAGCCGCCGCCCGGGCCACGCCGGCCGGCTTGACGTCGCATCACGAGGTGGACGAAGACGGTGGGCGGGGCTTCAGCTGAAAGAGCTGGCACGGCATCCCCGTCTCCCGCAGCACGACCACCGACGGATA
The DNA here is from genome assembly GCA_052034255.1 of Planctomycetota bacterium. Taxonomy (GTDB): domain Bacteria; phylum Planctomycetota; class B15-G4; order B15-G4; family JADJEK01; genus JADJEK01. The sequence goes on from JBPOIU010000149.1 coordinate 17,781, forward strand.
GTCCTTGCCCTTGAAGCCGTAGGCGCGACAGCCGCGCGGCGCGGCCGGATTCCACGTGACCAGGAAGTGTTCGCAGCGCGCGCAATCGGGACGCTCGCCGTTCGCGCCGGGACCCGTCATCGCGTGAGCTCCCGCGCCAACGCGCCGCGCACCGTGGCCGCGAACGTCGACGGGACGACGTAGGGCGCGACCTCGCGCTGCTTCGCCGCCCAGATGGGCTGTGGGAAGTGCGCATCGTCCGCGAACCGCGGAATCACGTGCCAATGGACGTGCGGCACGAGGTTGCCGAGGCTCGCGACGTTGACCTTGCTCGGCGAAAGCAACGCGCGGAGCGCCATCTCGGCCGCGCAGACCAACGTGAACATGCGTTCGCGGATCGGACGTTCGAGGTCCGTCAGCTCACGCGCGTGCGCAGTGGCGATCACGCGCAGCAGGCCCGGCTGCTCCGGTTCCTGCGGCCACACCACGCGTGCGGCGGGTTCGGTATGCAACACGACGCCGCCGGGGGTCGAGCAGAACACGCAATCCATGGGGGCCAGGGTAGCGCCGCGTTCGTGGGCCCGACCCGCCGTCGGCGATTCGAATGCGCTGCAGGCGGGTGCGGTCGCCGCCGCGAGCGCGAAACGACCGCCGCGGCCCGGCGCGAACGAGATCGAAGATGTCTGAAACGCGGCATCCTATGCCACATCGAAGCGCGCCAAGACCTCGCCCCGAGGTCGCGCTCCTCGCGGAGATCCCCGTGTTCGTCGCCACGGTCCTCGAATGGTGTTTCTGGTCGTACCTGGCGAGCGGAGCGCTGTTCGGCGCCGCCTTCGTCGCACGCGGCGCCAGCGCGCTGGACCCGGCCGCCGCCGCCGCGCCGCTTGCGGTGCGCGTCGTCTGGTTCCCGGGCGCCGTCGCGCTGTGGCCATGGCTCGCGCGCCGTTGGTGGCTCGCGCGCGGGAGTGCCGCATGATCGCGCCGCTGCGCCGCGCCCACCGCTGGATCTGGATCGGCCTCCTGGGAACCGTCCCGCTGCTCGTCGCCGCCGCGAGGTCCGTGTCGCCCGAACGCTTCACCGCCGACGCCGCGTTCGCGGAACCCGCGCTCGCGGGAACCGCGCTGACGTTCGTGCCGGAGCGCGCGCGCGGCGCGACGCACGGCGATGGCACGCTCGAGGTGTACCTGCGGGACGAGGCGCCGCTGGTCGTGGCGTATTGGTCGGGCACGACCGACGCGTCCAAAGCCCTTCCCGCCGACGCCGTCTGGCTCGGAGCCGTCGACGCGCTTCACGTGGCGCGGTTGCGCCTGCCGTCCCCGTCGCCGCGCGGCGTCGTGCTGCTCTACGACCTCGGTCACCACACGATCTTCGCGCGCGCTTCACTCGAAGCCGGCGGCGGCACGGGAGGATGAAACGATGAGCGTCGCGTACGCCCGCGTGACCTGGAATCGGCAAAAGCGCATCTACGACACGGTGGTGGCGGGGATCGTCGTCGCATGCGTCGCCGCGTTCGCTGGCTGCGGTGCGTGGCTCGATCCACGCGCCACGGCCGAAACGCTGATCATTCGCGCCCTCGGCGCGACCGCGTTCACGCTGCTGCACGTGATCCTGGCGATCGGTCCGCTGTGCCGACTCGACCGCCGCTTCCTACCGCTGCTCTACAACCGTCGGCATCTCGGCGTCATCACGTTCCTGGTGGCGCTGGCGCACGGCGTGTTCAGCGCGTTCCAGTTCCACGCGTTCGGCGACGTCTCGATCCTGGTCAGCCTGTGGTCGAGCAACACGCGGTTCTCGAGCCTCGCGCACTTCCCGTTCCAGCAACTCGGATTCCTCGCGCTGGTGATCCTGTTCCTGCTGGCCGCGACGAGCCACGACTTCTGGCTGAAGAACCTGACGCCGCGTGTGTGGAAGACGCTCCACTGCGGCGTCTACGGCGCCTGGGCACTGTGCGTCGCGCACGTCGCTCTGGGGGCGTTCCAAGCCGTCGACGCTTCGGCGCCGTGGATCGCGCTCGGAGTCGGCACGACGATGCTCGCGGCGTTGCATGTCGCGTCCGCGGTGGTCGAAGCCCGCCATGATCGCGGCACGCCCGACGTCCACGCACACGAGCGCGACATCGGTGCGGTCGACGCGCTGCCGCTCGATCGCGCAAAGGTCGTACGCGTCGGCGCGGAGCGGGTGGCCGTGTTCAAGCACGCGGACGGTATCTCGGCGCTCTCGAACGTCTGCAAGCACCAGAACGGCCCGCTCGGCGAAGGCCGCGTCATCGACGGCTGCATCACGTGTCCATGGCACGGGTACCAGTACCGCCCGCACGACGGTCGCTCGCCGGCCCCGTTCACGGATCGCGTCGCGACGTACCGCGTGCGCGTCGTCGCTGGGCGCGTGCTCCTCGACGTCCGAGCGCTGCCCGAAGGCACGCCGGTGACCCCGGCACGCGCGGAGGAACCCGTATGAAGTTCGACGACGTTCCGTTCTACGTCGGCTATCGCCCGCGGGCGGACGCGGCGACGCGACGCTTCGTCCTGGCGGTCGTCGGAATCGGTGGCGCCCTTGCGATCGGCGGCCTCGCGCTGCTCGCCGCGCTGCATCCGCGCGCGGATGCCGGGGTCTTCGAATGGGGCGCCACGCGCACCTTCGAAGGTGTGGTCCGCGCGACGCCCGTGCCGCGCCTCGAGCTCGAAGTGCCAGGCGCTCCCGGCCTCCGCGAGCTGCTGCTCGTCGCGGCGTTCAAACACGGTGCGCAGGAGCTGGTGGCGCCGCTCGATGGCCGCCGGGTGCGCGCGCAGGGCACGCTGATCCATCGCGGCGAGACGGCGATGCTGGAGCTCGGCGACGCGGCGTGCGAAGACTTGGGGCCAGCCGCGCCCGCGCAAGCCGCGCAGCCGCTCGGCGAGATCGTGGTGCGCGGCGAGATCGTGGACTCCAAGTGCTACCTCGGCGTCATGAAGCCCGGGCACCTGAAGCCGCACCGCGATTGCGCCGTGCGGTGCATTTCCGGCGGCGTGCCACCGCTGTTGATGGTCCGCGGCGCCGACGGCATGGCGACCTACTTCGTCCTGATCGGCACCAACGGCGAAGCGATCAACCGCGCCGTGCTCGACTTCGTCGCGGAACCGATCGAGGTCTCGGGTTCATTGGAACGCGCCGGTACGCTGTCGTACTTGCGCATCGATCCCGCACGGATCCGGCGGACGGCGACGACGGAGGAGGACGTTCGATGACGACGGCGACCGATCGTTCCGGCGCCCGACGCGCGCTGGCGCTCGACGAAGTGCATGGCGCGTACCGCTTGCGCTTCGGCACCAGAACGGACGACGTGGCGGCCGCGAAACGGCTGCGCTTCACGGTGTTCCACGACGAACTCCACGAGGGGCTCGCCGCCAACGCGGCGACCGGACTCGACGAGGACGAGTACGACGCGCAATGCGACCATTTGTTGGTCGAACGCGTCGACGACGCTCGCGTGATCGGAACCTATCGGCTGCAGACGGCGGAGATCGCGCGCGCGGGACGCGGGTTCTACAGCGCGACCGAGTTCGACCTCGCGCCGCTCGCCGACCGCGTGCTCGACCACGCGGTCGAACTCGGGCGCGCGTGCGTGGCCGCCGACCATCGCAATCGCATGGTGCTGTTCCTGCTGTGGCGCGGGCTTGCCTCGTACCTGCTCGCGCACCGCAAGCGCTACTTCTTCGGCTGCTCGTCCTTGACCAGTCGACGTCCGGCCGAAGGCTTGGCATTGGCCGTCCGCTTCGCGCGCGATGGCGTGATGTGGGACGGTGGCGTCGTGCATCCGTGGCCGTCGTTCGCCTGCGCCGCGCCGGAAGCCGAGATCGCGCGCACGAACGTCAAGGTCCCGGCGCTGTTCTTCACGTACCTGCGCCACGGCGCCGTGCTGTGCGGCCCGCCGGCGATCGACCGAGCATTCGGCACGATCGACTTCCTGACGCTGCAAGACTGTGCGCGCATGGACCCGCGGCAATTCGCGAGCTTCACGCGCGACCTTTCGGATCCCCCGATTTGGCCCACCTGAGAGCTGGCCTGCGCCTGTTCGCCTTCGCGGTCTGGACCGCCTGCGCCTTCGCGGCGTGGTCGGTCACGCGAGCGGCGGCGTTGGTCTCCCGGCGGGCGGCGGAACGCTCGCACGCGGCGCTGCTACGCCTATGGGCGCGCGGCGTCGCGCGGCTCCTCGGCATGCGCGTCGAGATCGAGGGCACGCCGCCGCAGGGCGCGTTCTTCCTGGTGTCGAACCACCTGTCGTACCTGGACGTGTTCGCGCTGTGGACGGCCGTGGAAGGCACGTTCCTGTCGAAAGCCGAGATCGCGCATTGGCCGGTCATCGGTGCGTTGGCGCGCGCGGTCGGCACCTTGTTCGTCACACGCGAGAAGCGCCTCGCCGTCGGTCCGGTCGTCGACCGACTGTGCGCGGAACTCGCGCGTGGTCGGGGAGTGATCGTGTTCCCCGAAGGCACGAGCTCCCGCGGCGAAACCGTGTTGCCGTTCCGAACATCCATGTTCGCGGCCGCGCTGCGCTCGGGTGTTCCGGTGCGTGTGGTCGCGTTGCGCTACGAGGCGCCGGCCGGAGTACCGCCGGCATCACGATCGCTGTGCTGGTGGGGCGACATGGAGTTCCTGCCGCATTTCCTCGGCGTGTTCCAATTGCCCGGGTTCCGCGTGCGACTGACGTTCGGACCCGAAGTCGTGCCCTCCGACGACCGCAAGCGATTGGCGCACGCAGCGCACTCCGCAACGCTCGCCGTTTTCGAACCTTCTTCGATCGGGACCGAGTCATGACTTTCACGTCTCCGTGGATCGCCGACAATCTGGCGTTGCTCGACCGTGCGTTGGCCTTTCTCGACGCGATCGACGACGACGCGTTCCGGCTGCAAGACCCGCATCTCCAACTCGCGGCGCCTGGCTCGCATCTGCGCCACGTGCTCGATTTCGTGCGCTGCGTGGTCGACGGCATTCGGCTCGGGCGGATCGATTACGACCAGCGCCGCCGCGACGAGCGCGTCGAGCGCGATCGCGACTTCGCGCGCGCCGAGTTGGCGACGCAACGCCGGCGGCTCGCGGCGCTCGCGACGCTGCCGCCGACGCGCCGCGTGATGGTGCGCGCCGAGAGCGCCGAGCCCGATGCTCCATGGAGCGACTCGACGTTCCATCGCGAGTTGATGTTTTTGCAGAGCCACACCATCCATCACTTCGCGTTGATCGCGCTGCACGCGCGGCGGCTCGCGATCGACGTCGGCGACGACTTCGGCGTCGCGCCGTCGACGTTGCGGCATCAAGCGGCCATGGAGTCGCTCCGCGCATGTGCTCCGTGAGCTGGATGCGCGAAGGCTCGATCCTTCGCGTGTTCATGAACCGCGACGAGCGGCGGACGCGCGCCGCGGAGGCGCCGCCGGCCGAAACGCTGCGCGACGGGGTCCGCCGCATCGCGCCAGCGGACGGTGAAGCCGGGGGGACGTGGATCGCCGTGAACGAGTACGGCCTCGTGGTGCTGGTCGTGAACGGCTACCTGCGCGACGACTGCGAACCGATGGATGCCCCGCGTTCGCGCGGCTTGTTGGTCCATGACGTCGCGGCGGCGCGCACGAGCGGCGAACTGCGCACGCGCCTCGAGGCGCACGACCTGCGGCGGTATCGCTCCTTCCGCATGCTCGGTCTGCATCCGGACGATGCGGGCCTGCTCGCGACCTGGGACACGCGATCCCTCGACGTCGTCACGGATGCCGAGCCGTATTGCCCGCTGTTGTCGTCGTCGCACGCGGAGTCGGCCGTCGCCGCCGCGCGGCTCGACGCGTGGTCCGCGTCGACCGCGGCAACGACGCGCGACGTCGACGCGCTGCTCGCGTACCACGCGGGACACGCCCACGGGGTGAGCGCGTACTCCGTCTGCATGCACCGCGACGATGCCGAGACGCGCAGCTTCACGCGCGTCGACGTCGAGGACGAGCGGGTGCGCCTGGAGTGGACACCGGGACCGCCCTGTCGGCGGGCGCGGAGCGTCGCGGTCGAGCTCGCGCGGGTGAACCGCGCATGAGCGCGTCGTTGACGGCCGCCCTCATCGCCCTCGCGGCGGACCTCGGGCCGCTCGACGTCGACGCACTTGCGGGTGACGCGAGCACTCCGACTTGGCTCCTCTGGTTGGGTCTCGCGTTCGCGACGTTTGCGAGTGAAGACCTCGCTTGCATCGGAGCGGGATTGCTGGTGGCGAAGGGGCGCATCGCATTCGTGCCGGCCGCGCTCGCTTGCACGGTCGGCATCTGGGTCGGCGACGTGCTGCTGTTCCTCGCCGGACGCGGGATCGGGCGTTCGATCGCCCGCGTCCCGCCGTTCTCGTGGTTCCTCACTCCGGCCGCGGTGGCGCGCGGCGCCGCGTTCTTCGATCGTCACGGCATCCGTTCGATCTTCGTGTCGCGGTTCACGCCAGGATTGCGGCTGCCCACGTACGTGGCCGCCGGCGTCTCCGGCATGCCGTTGCCGAAGTTCGCCGCTTGGTTCGCCTGCGCGGCCGTTCTGTGGACGCCGGCATTGGTCGGCGTCGCCGCGGCATTCGGGGACCGCGCGCTGGGCGCGCTCGACGCCGTGTCCGCGCATCCTTGGCTGTCGATCCTGCTCGTACTCGCCAGCCTGTGGTTCGTCGAGCGTGTACTGCTGCGGTTGTTGACGTGGCGCGGCCGGCGACTGCTGTGGTCGTCGTGGCGGCGACTGACGCGGTGGGAGTACTGGCCGGCGTGGGCGTTCTATCCGCCGGTGTTGCTCTACGTCCTGTGGTTGGCGCTGCGCCACCGCAGCCTCAGCGTCCTGACCGCCGCCAATCCCGGCATCGACGCCAGCGGCGTCGTCGGCGAGTCGAAGAGCGCGATCCTGCGACTGCTCGAGCACGCGAAAGAATACGTCGCGCGCTTCGAAGTCATCGAGCGCGGCGGAACCCCGCAGCAGCGGTTGGCGCGCGCCCAGGCCTTCCTCCAGCGCGAACGGCTGACGTATCCGGTCGTCGTGAAGCCCGACATCGGTCAACGCGGTTCCGGAGTGCGCATCGTCCACGATGACCGCGCACTCGGTGACGCACTGGAGAACGCCCGCGAGCTCGACCTGCTCGTCCAGGAGCACGCGCCGGGTGAAGAGTTCGGCGTGTTCTACGTCCGCCATCCGCGACAACCGCGCGGACAGATCTTCTCGATCACCGAGAAGCGGCTGCCGGACGTGATCGGCGACGGTGCGAGCACGCTCGAGACATTGATCCTGCGCGACGCGCGCGCGGTCTGCGTCGCGCCGACCTATTTCGCGCTGCATGCCGACCGCTTGGACTTCGTGCCCGCCGCCGGCGAGGCCGTCCGGCTCGCGCAGATCGGCAACCACTGCCGCGGTGCGCTGTTCCTCGATGCCGAGCACCTGTGCACGGAGGAACTCACGCGGGCGCTGGATCGTGTCTGCGTACCGGCCGCGGGTTTCTACTTCGGGCGTTTCGATCTCAAGGTCGCGAGCGTCGACGACTTGCGCGCGGGCCGCGCGTTCAAGATCGTCGAATTGAATGGCCTGACCTCGGAAGCCACGCACATCTACGACCCGAAGCACGGCCTGCTCGCCGCGTACCGCGTGTTGTTCGCGCAGTGGCGGCACGCCTTCGCGATCGCGAGTCACAACGCGCGTGGTGGGGCGACGACGACGCCGGTGGCGGCCATCGTGCGCCGCTGGTGGGAGGATCGTCGGCGCAACACGGTGCGCGAACGCAGTTGAAACCGCCTTCGCCCCCGCGGCATCCGAAGCGCCCGGAGGTGAACACCATGCATTCGATCGTGATCCGTGGACTCGTCTTGTGGGCGTCGTGCTGCGCATTCGCCGAGGACACCGCGGCGACCAAGCCCGCAATCGATGACGGCAAGGACCCGGCCGTGGTGCGGGACGTACGTGCGTTCAATTTGGATCGGGATGGCCTCGCGCTGTCGGGCTACGACCCCGTCGCGTACTTCGAGGTCGGTGGGGGAAAGCCGACGAAGGGCGACGCCAAGCACGAGTTCACGTACCGCGGCGTGAAGTACCGCTTCGCCACCGCGGCGAATCTCGACACGTTCAAAGCCGACCCGCGCGCGTACGAGCCTCAGTACGGCGGTTGGTGCGCGTACGCGATGGCGCGCGGCGACAAGGTCGAGATCGACATCGAGTCGTTCCTGGTCGTCGACGGCAAGCTCTACCTGTTCTTCAACGGCTTGTTCGCCGACACGCGGGCCAAGTGGCAGAAGGAGGGGCACGAGACGCTGCGACCGCGCGCCGACGAGCACTGGCCCAAGGTCGTCGCGAAGGCTGCCGAGGAAGCGAAGGACGACGACTGATCGCGAAACGAGCGGCGTGCCGTCCGAGGCGGCACCCCGGTCGCGGAGCGACCGGCTTCTTGGCCGCCGTACTCACAGGCTATTCGCGTCATTCAACGCGGTTCATCCGTGCCTGTTGAACGGGGCGGCGATTCCCGTCGCCGAGCAACACCTGGTGAGGCCGAGAACGTGAATCAATCGGATCGATTCACGTTCGCTCAGTGGTTTGGCGCGATGCGGTAGAGGCGCAGCTCCCGATCGAAGTCGGACAGCGGCTTCCCGCGCGTGCGATCGAACTCGATGACCGGCGGCAGTGGGTTCTTCAGCGAGAACACGAGCTGCGCACGAGGCGCGAGGACACGCCATGCCGCTTCGACTTCGGGGCGGCGCGACGGATCCTCGTCGAACACGATCCATGCGCATTCACCCGACGTGATCCGCCGCCGACCTTCGGGCTCGTTGATCGCGATCACGCGTGTGGCCGTCGCGCGCGTCAGGTACGGGACCAGCGCGTACTGACCGACCAGCACGGCCACGCCGTCACTTGCCGCGAGCTCCGTCTCCACCCGCCGTGCCATCGTCGCGTACGCGTCGGAGGCAAAGCGCGCGGCGGCGAACGGCGACGTGCGCGACGGCACGATCGCGACGACGATCGCCGCGAGCAGCGCCATGCGCCGCCGCCGCGGCGCAACGCGCTTCAGCAGGCTCGGCACCGCACACGCCGCGAACACGATCGTGAGGCCGATCGCCGGGACGAACAACCGCGTGTAGTTGCGGTACGCGATCAGGATCGCCGCGAGCACGGCCGCGGTCGCGAGGACCGTCGTCGCGCGTCGCCGACGCAACAGCAGCAGCGCACCGCCGACTGCCGTGGCGGCGACGACGGGCAGGTCGAACGTCCACACGGTTTCGGCGAAGAACGTCACGGCTTGCCGCACGGTCCAAGGATGAAGGCCGACGGTCCACGTCGCGCGCGTCGCGCGAAACGCGTCGAACCCCATGTCGTGCGCGACGAACCACAACGCGGCGACGAAGAACGGGGCGAAGGCCAAGCCGGCCGCGACAGCCAAGCGAACGCGCCGCGCCGCGAGCTCGCGCGAGGCCGCGCGCTTCCAAGTCAGTCCGCACACGAGGACGGCGATCCCGAGACCGCCCATCGTCAGGAAGCCGTGGTACTTCGTCAGCATGCCGCACCCGGCGAACACGCCGCCGAGGATCGCGAAACCCACGCTCCTGCGGCGTTCGGCGAGCACCAGCGCAGCGAGTGCGGCGAGCAGGAACGCGGTGAACGGCACGTCGGTCAGCGCCATGCGCGAGTATGCGATCGACAACGGCGACAGCGCCATGCACCAAACGGCGAACATCCCCGCCGCTCGCCCGCGCAGAGAGCGCGCGAGCCAGCCGGCGGCCACGATCGCGGCGACTCCGAACGCCGCGACGACGGCGATCGCCCGGCCCGGTTCGACGCCGCATACGCGGCGCGCGCCTTCCAGCGCATACGGCAACAACGGGGGCGCGTACACCGCCAGCGGCTCATCGCGTGCGAAGGGACCGAGATGCTGCGGCCCCGCGACGTAGGCGCCCTCGTCCCAATGCGTCAGCCACGTCTCGGTGGGCACGCGCAACCACGCACCCACGAGCAGCGCGAGGATCCACGTCACGAGTTCGAGCCTGGCCGCACGATCACGCATGCGTGGACCCTCCGCGCCGCAAGCTCGACCGCACCAGTTGGATGACCTGCGCGCGCTCGACCGCGTCGAGTTGGACGAAGAACAACACGATCGGCGCCACCAGCGCGAGCCCGGCGCGAAGCGGCAGCGACCACCGCGATCCCAGATCGACCGCGTAGCACGCGGCCAACGCGCCGATCCAACACACGAGTGGTGCGATCACCGCCGTGGCGCGCACGCGCATCGCTTCGAGGCGCGATGCGGAGACCCAAGTCTCACCGGCCAGCACGGCCAACGCGATGGCGGTCGTCCAGGCCGCGGCATCGACGCCGATCGTCGGCAACAGCATCAGGTTCAAACCGATGTTGACCGTTGCGCCGATCAGCACGAGTCGCGGCACCGAGCGGGTCTTGCCGTGCACGTAGAACGGCGTCTGCGCGATTTGGAACGCGGCCCAGAACACGTAGGCGAATGCGACCGCCGGCACGAAGCGCCACGCGTCGTGGAAGTGCTCGTCGGTGAAGCCGCGAACGATCTCCGGCGACAGCAACGCCAGCGGCAACGACATCGCGGTCACCAATGCAGGCACGTGCGTCAGCGCACGGCCGAGTACGGTGCGCCGCTCGGCGTCATCCTTCACGGCGAAGATGAACGGGTACCAGATCAGCAGGAACGCGCTCAGCACGACCGCGTTCACCGCGTAGCCGAACTTGTAGCCGATGCCGTAGAGCCCGGTGTCGGCGAGCCCGCAGAACGACTTCAGCAACCAACGGTCGGACGTATGCAGTGCGAATTGGCACAGCCCCGACAACACCATCGGCGCCGAGAACACGACGAGCTCGCGCAACAGCGCACGGTCGAACCGCCCGCGATGGCGCACACCGAGCCACGACGCCGCGAGCAGTGCCCCGAGTGCCGCGACGCCCGCCTGACCCGCGAGCACGCCGAACGCGCCGAGTCCGAAGCCGACCACGAGCGCGATTTTCGCGCACAGCTCGAGCACCAAACGCACGAGCGACACCGTGGTGTTTGCCATCGAGCGTTGCTCGGCCTTCAGGACCGACAACGCGACCTCGACGACGCACGTTGCCGCGAGCACGATCGCGACGAGACGCACGAGCGGCGCATCCGCGCTCGACCCGAATGCCGCGCGAGCGACGGGTTCGGCCGCCGCGTACAACGCGCCGCCCGCCAGACACGCGAGCAGCGTCACCGCACGGAAGCACGTCGTGACCACGTCGCGCTTGTGCTCCGGATCACCCGCGCGCGCATGGAATCGCGTCAACGCCGCGTCGAGCTGGAAGCCGACGATCTGCAATGCGAGCAACAGCACGAAGTCGGCGATCTCGAGTCGGCCGTAGTCCTCGCGCGTGAGGCGCGGCGTGAAGATCGGCAGCAGCAGGAACGCCGCGACTCGCGACGCCATCTGACCGACGAGATAAATGATCGTATGGAACGACAGCGTGCGCAGCGCGCCGCCGGACGCCGCGCTGGAGGAGTCGCCCACGCTCAGCGCTTCTCCCGGAAGCGCTCGACGCGCGCGGCGAGGTCGTACAGCTCGGCGCGCAGGCGACCGCGCCACATCGCGGTGACCAGCACGTCGATCGTGTGCAGCGGAATGATCACGGCGTACGCGTAGATCATCAGCGTGGTCACGGTCCACGCGCGATCGAACGCGGTGAAGGGAGACACCCAGTGATCGACGAGCGCGCCGGCGAGGAACAACGGCACGACGATGTCGAAGTTCACGAAGAACGCGCGGATGACCCACGGCCGCAGGCGGAACTCGCCGCAGAACATGCGCGCGTCTTCGCGTTCTTTCGTCGCCTGGCTGACGACGTCGGGGCGGCGCATGTTCTCGAGCAGGCGCAGGTAGGCCGGGTTCTGTTCGCGACCGTCGTTCATGACGATCTTCTTCGCGAAGATCGCCGTCGGCAGATCGCGGATCACGAGCAGCGCCAACCAGAAGATCGACAGCAGGCCGCCGGCCGCGATCGCGAACGGTTCACCGCGCTCGAGGTGGAGCCCAAGGCCAAGGCAGAAGAACGCCAGCGACTTCGCGGTCAGGTGATGCAGGTTGTCGAAGGCAGCCCAGCGATACGAGTCGATCTTCGCGAAGCGGGCCATCTCGCCGTCGACGCAATCGAGGACGAACGCGCCGACGAGCAGCACGAGCCCTCCGATGCGCCACCAACCCGGACCGAGCAACAGCAGCGAACCGACGAACCCGCAGATGAACATCGCGAGCGACGCGAACGACGCCGTGCACCCGCGCTTCAGCAGGAAGCGTGTGACGTAGATCGACACCCGCCAGCCGTACAGCGCGCCGGACAGGTCGTTGTATTGGCGGACCGGGTCTTGGCAGATGCGGCGAAGTTCCGCGATCGACCCGACGGGGCGAGGCGGCGACTGCGGGGTGGGGGACTGCGCTGGGCGTTCGATGGTGCTCTCGCTCACGGCCGCGTGATTCTTCCCCCGGAACGCATCAAGTCAATCGCCGCGCGAAAACTCGATGACGGGCCGGGGATTCGCTCCATCGAGGTCGACGACGACGTACCGCGTCGTGCCGACGGTCAGAGTCCGGGGATTCATCGGCACGCCATCGACGCGAACTTGCATCGCAGTCGGTGATGGCAGTCCGATCGCGAACGGTTGGGCCCGTCCGGCTTCGGAGGTGTTGCCGAGATCCAGGGTCACCGTGAGGCCGGCGTCGGTCGGGCTCGAGGTCAGGCCGAGCTCGAGCCGCCCCCGCCAGAATCCGAGCATCCGATCCATGGTCCACGACACATGTCCCGTCGCGCGGGCGACCGCGGCGATCGAGCGATAGAGCGCGCGACCGGCTTCGGTTTCGAGCACGAGGTGAGGGTGGAACAGCGTGACCAGCGCGCCGTGGTGCTGGGTCCCGTTCGCGCGGAACAGCCGGTCGAAGTACGCCGCGTCGGCGCCACCCCAGTCCTCCTGGTTGATGAACGGCAGCTCGAAGATCGGCAGCGGCAAGCCGTTCTCGGCGAGGGCCTGGTACGGGCGCGCGGTCCCGAACAAGTAGCCCCGGCCCTTGTTCGAGCCGTAGGTCGTGTCCAGCTCGATCCCGTTGGCGGCCAGCACGCGGAAATGCTCCGACCACCGCGGCCGCAGGATCAGGTAGTGGTTTCGATTGGTCCGCGCCTTGCCGTTTGCGGCGGCCCACGGGACTTCGGGCGAGATGCGCGCCGACGCATCGAGCACGCCCCGCAGCCGCTCCGCTTGTTCGGTGCAGGACTGCATGTACTCGAGCGGTTCGATCGGGCCCAGGCCGCGTCCGACCATCGGGTACTGGTTCCAATGCAGGCCGATCGCGCCGCCGCGACGTTCGATGTCCGCCACGAAGTCGTGACCGACGACCCAATCGTCCGCGACGCGTGGGACCGGAATCACGAAGAAGGTGCCGTCGACGCCGAGTTCCTGGTTCTGTGCGGCGATCTGGGCGCAGCGCTTGCCGGCGCGGAAGTCTTCGTCGTGCGTCGACAACCACACACCGTTCGAACCCGGAGGGAACCACAGCACGCGGGGAATCGGCCAGCCGTCGGGCGGATCGAGAAGCGCCACGAAGTCGTGCGCAAGGCGGTCCGCGAACGGGTCTTCGTTCGAACGCAGGGCGGGGTCGCGCACGAGATCGTCGGGTTCGAGGATGTCGGGGTAGTCCCCGAAGCGCTGGACGAGCGCGAAATCGTCCTCGGGCTGGCCTTGGACCAGCGTCGAGAAGCGCCGGGCCACGCTGCTGTCGAACGTCACGATGCGCCCGCGTCCGACCGTTTCGCTCGACCAGCGGGGCAACGTGCGTTCACCGAGCGTGTCGCCGTACCCATCGACGACGACCACCCGGCCCGCCGCCGCGAACGTGCGCAACGTGGACAGGGGAACGTCCCGGCGGGCGGATGCGGTGACGACCAGGGCACGTGCCGTGGCGAGGTTCGCGTCCAATGCGGCGAGCGTCGTCACGCGGACCGGCCCGAGCTCGGCTTGCAGCAGTTGGACGAGCCCGTACGACAGGTCGAGCCTGGCAAAGGTTGACGCGGCCGGGATTTCCCCGACCACGACGACCACATCGGCGCGGGAGGGGACTCGCAACGCCGAGGCGTAGCCGTCGACCGTGTTTTCTTCCGGGGCGCCGGAAAGACTGACCGGATGTAGATCGAACCAGCGTGCCGCGCCGAGCAAACCGATGACGACGAGCGCGCATGGGATAAGCTTCGCCAACCAGCTCGCCCGACCGTTTCGCACCGAGGTCCACTCCCGATGATCGTCCGCCACTTCGTCGTCGCCGCCGCAATCGCTGGGCTCGCCGTCTTCGGCTCGGACGCGACCGCCGGGACTCTAAGCCCGGTGGGCCCGGAGTTCACGCTGAACAGTTTGCTGTCCTACGTGCAGAAGCAGCCGTGGCTCGCTTGCGATCAGGCCGGCAACTTCGTGATGGTCTACTCGCAGGACGACATCTATTTCCGGCGCTTCGACAAGAACGGGAATCCGCTGGGTCCGGACACCAAGGTCAATCCGACCATCAAGAACTCGACGCAGGACGAGCCGTACGTCGCGATGGATCCGGTGACCGGCGACTTCGTGATCGGCTGGTCGGACCGCAACGGCAACGATGGGTTCGACATGGGCTGCGGCATCCGCTTCTATCACGCGGATGGGACGCCCTATGGCCCGGAGTTCTTCTGCCACACGGTCACGGCGTTCTCGCAGTTCGAGCCGCACATGTCGTATTCGACCCAGGGCCACGTGATGGTGGTGTGGGCCGACGCCGCGCTGGATGGAGTCTGCGGCGTGTTCGCGCGCATCTTCGACCGCGATGGCACTCCGTTGACCGGCCAGTTCCTCGTCAACACCCCGAACTCGGCGTCGCAGATCGACCCGACGGTGTCGTGCGATCAGGACGGTCGATTCGTCGTCGCGTACGTCGACGCCAGCGGGCAGACCGGTCCGGCGCGCGAGGTTCTGGCGCGACTCTACGACAACGACGGCAACCCGCTGACCGCTCCGTTCCTGGTCAACAGCACGTCGGCCGGGATGCAGCGCGACCCCAACGTCGTCATGGCGTTCGACGGATCGTTCGTCGTGACGTTCGTCGACGAAAGCGGCCTGGACGGCGACAAGTTCGGCGTCTTCGCGCGACGCTACGAGGCGAATGGCGTCGCGGCAGGCCCACAGTTCCTCGTCAATCAGACGACCGTCGGCGATCAACGCGATCCGCAGGTCTGGATGGATCACGTCGGCAACTTCACGGTCTGCTGGGAAGACAACGCGACCGGCACGGACTCGAACGTCATGGCCCGCCGTTTCGATCGCTTCGGCGCCCCGCTGTCGAACGAGTTCGTGCTGCACGCGAACACCGCCGGCAACCAGTACGAGCCGAAGGTCGCGTGCTCGCGCAGCGGTCAGCGCTTGATCGCGTTGTGGGCCGCGAGCTCGACGGACGTCCACGGACGCCTGTACGACCTCGAGACCATCACGCCGTCGGCTCCGGCCACGATCGGCACGACGATCCAACTGAACCTCGATCTCCCGGGTGTCGGCAACGAGACCTACCTGCTGATGGCGTCGCTCGGCTCGACGCCGGGCCTGCCGTTGTCGGACGGCCGCACGTTGCCGTTGAACTTCGACGCGTTGATGCAGTTCACGATCCAGTTCCCGAACACCTCGCTGTTCGGGGGGCTGACGGGCACGTTGTCGCCTTCCGGAACGGCCACGGCGACGTTCAGCGTGCCGAACACGCCGGTCGCGATCGGCATCCCGATCGTGTTCGCCGGCATCACGCTGAACGCGCCGAGCGCGCCGCACCTCGTTCACGCGATGACGGACGCGAAGACGATCGTCATCCAGTGACGGCGTCCGCGCGAGCCGCGGGCGCGCTATCGTCGTCCCCGGATCGCGCTCGCGGTGATCGAGTGCAGCGGATGACCCCGCCGGTCGCGGCGACCCGACTGGCCTTCGTGCCCGATCCGTGAACGCCGATCGAGGTAGGAGGCAGCGCGCGCGTGGACGGGAACTGGAATGCGTCGGCGATCGCGGCCGCCACGGTGATCGCCACGCTCGACGTGACCGCGATCGTGAAAGTCCTGCGCCGCGGCGGTGACGTCGAAGGCACGCTGGCGTGGATCTTCTCGATCATCGCGTTTCCGGCGATCGGCGCCGTGCTGTACCTGATCCTGTCCGGCCCGAGCCTGCATCGGACGATCCGTCGCCGACGGAGCTCGACGGCGCGAGTCCGCGATCTCGACGGCAATCAACCGACGCGACCCGAACGGCCCGGCACGGTCGCCGACGCCGTGTTGCGAACGGTCGAATCCGCGACCGGCATGCCGGCCACGATCGGCAACCAGGTCATGCCGCTCATCGAAGCCGACCACGCGTTCCAGGCGCTCGAGTCGGCGCTCGAGAACGCCACGCGCCGCATCCACGCCGAGTACTACATCGTTCGCAACGACGAGACCGGCCGGCGCTTCTTGGACCTGTTGACGCGCCAGGCGAACGCGGGGCGCGAAGTGCGCTTCCTGTTCGACGCGATGGGTTCGTTCGGACTCGATTCCAGCCGACTCGAAGCCCTGCGCCGCGCCGGCGCGCGCGTCGAGGCGTTCCTCCCGCTGTCGCCGTGGCGTCGCCGCTGGGCCGTCCAGCAACGCAATCACCGCAAGATCGTCATCGTCGACGACATGGTCGCGTTCACCGGAGGCATGAACGTCGGCAACGAGTACTCGGGTCGTGTGCGTCGACGCGGCGACCTGCTGTTTCGCGACAGCCATGTCCGCATCGACGGCCCCGCGGTGGCCGATCTCGCCCAGGTGTTCCGCGAGGATTGGGCGTTCGCCACCGGCGAAGCGTTGGACCCGCCGCAGTTCTGCGGAGTGCCGCAGGGAACGGCGCGCGTCGGCATCGTGCCGAGCGGGCCCGACCAGCTGGTCAACGCAAACAGCATGGTCTACTTCGCGTCGATCACGGCCGCGCGCGAGCGCGTGTTCCTGACCAGCCCCTACTTCATTCCCGACTCACCGACGATGCGCGCGTTGCTCGCGGCGTCGATGCGTGGCATCGACGTGCGCATCCTCGTCCCGGCGCGCTGCGACGTCTGGCTGGTCGGCATGGCGGCGCGCACGTACTACCGGCCGCTGCTGAGCGCGGGCGTCCGGATCTTCGAGTACGAACGCAGCATGTTGCACGCGAAGACCGTGGTGGTGGATTCGCAGCTCTGCGTCGTCGGCTCGGCGAACGTCGACGTGCGCTCGTTCCGGCTGAACTTCGAGCTGTCGGCGGCCGTGGCGGACGACGCATTCGCCAGCGACATGGAACGCCGCTTCCTCGAAGATCTCGAACACAGCCGCGAGGTCACGCTGCGCGGCCACATCCGGGGCGCGTGGTGGCGTCAATTGCGCGACCAGATCGCTCGCCTGCTGTCGCCGCTGCTGTGACAGAACGTGAATCAATCCGATTGATTCTCGTTCTCGGCCTCACCCGGTATTGCGGGGCGGCGGCCGGCGCCGGGCCAGACCGGGGGGGGGGGCGACGCCCGCCGCCAAGCGTTACGCGGCACAC
>JBPOIU010000119.1:0-10026 GCA_052034255.1 Planctomycetota bacterium
GCCAAGGCACATTTGGATAGTTATCGCCGGTTGGACAAGTACCTCATGCTCGCCGCACAACAATCGCAGTTCGGACCGAGCGTCGAATCCAAAGTCCGCGACATCTTCGGTCGGAGTCTCTCTCCGCCGTCGGAACCATCGCGCCCGAAGGACTGACTTACTTCGATACGGCGTGATGCGTGCCTGACGCCGGTCCCGATCCTTCAGCGCAGGCCGGGCTCTCGACCTGGGCTCGACCTTGCGTGCTTGGAGGTTGTGGAGGAATCCCTCGTTTCGAGGGCCCTATTGCGCCGGATCTCAGCCTGACGCCCACGGCGACGGCTGCCGCCGCGCTCGAAGTCGGCGGCGGCAAGGAATCTGGCTCTGCACCGAGCTTCGATTCGCATAGGTTCACCCCTGGACGTCACGTCGAATCGGCATCGTCGAGTTCGAGCAAAACCGAGTGACCAAAGGGAGGAAGCATGTTGCCCCGCGCATCGTTGCTCGTCGCACTGGCATCGTTCACCCTCATGCCTTCAACGGAAGCTTCCGTCGTGCCCGCGGGCTCGAAGCTGCGCGGAACGATCGAATCTCCGACCGACACCGACGAATGGGTCATGCCCTTCTTGGAGGGATCCACCGTCACGATTCAGGTCGTGGGATCTCCCGGGCTCGTTCCACTCCTCGAGATTCAGCGACTTCCGGGAGATGTCGACGTCGACGTCGCGGAGTACGTCACCGTCTTCGGCGGCAACAAGTTCGTCGTGAAGAACTGGGTCGTCGAAGCGACGGCGCATTACCGCCTGCGAATCAGCGACGCCCAGGGAAACACCGGATCGTTCAAGGTCACGACGAAGCACAAGGCGGCGAAGTCGAAGCTGAAGCCGTCCAGTCAGGGATTCTCCGTCGAAGCCAACGAAAGTGTCGTTGCGACGTTCGACGCGATCCCCGGCTCCACGATCACGTTGACCGCGACCGCGTCCAAGTCGGCCGGCAAAGCACCGACGATCAGTCAGTTCGTCAGTGGGAACGCTCCGATGGTGTTCCTCCACAAGGTGAAGTCGTCGAAACTCACGACTCGGATCAAGGGTCTCAGCGTTCCGCGCACCGGAGTGCACCTCGCGCTCATCCTCAACTCCGGGGACCCGGGAACGATCAAGACCAGCGTCCGCATCAAGCTGCCGAAGCCCGCGAAGGGATTCGTCGACGAGTATCAAGCGCCCGAGGTCACGGAGGCCGTGAAGGCGGCCATCGCGTCAGGTTCCGACCCCGACCCGGCTTTCCTCGACATCGCAACGCGGTGCGTCAAGGCAATGCACGCCACCGACGATCCCCGCGGCGAGTACCTGCGCGTACGACGTGGAATCCTGGACTCACTGAAGAAGCCGAGCACGGTCGATGCGTATCGGGCCGCATGCGAGAACAGCGCGTCGATCCTCACGCTTCCCAATCCCTACGCGGTCGATCCCATCGCGCCGAGTACCGGGCTCTCTGCCGGTCAGGAGCCACTGTGCGACCCTGAGATCACGGTGTTCTTCATCAACGGCGTGCTGACCGACAAGGCCTCGTGCATCGCGACCGCCGCGCTCATCCAAGCCCAACTGCTGGCCGTGCTCCCCGACGATCTGCGCAAGCGCGTCAGGGTGAAGCACTTCTACAACCCGAGCGGAATTTCGGGCTCGACGATCGACTGGATCTGCGGTTCGTTCGCCGAGATCGCCGGCCTCGCGATCGACGCCCAGGCTCTCTTGGCTGGTTGGTCGCCGCTCTACGCCGAGGCGATGAAACAAGAACTCGAGAAACTCTGCGAGATCGGCGCGACGATCGGCACCGGGATCGGCGTGGACCTGCTCGTCGAATCACCACTTCAGTGGGTGACCCAAGTGCTGACTCTGCCCCCGCTCCTCTCCGTGGCCGCGGAGTTCGGAGCCGCGATCGACCAACAGGTGCAAAGTGGCAACAAGGTGATCGTGTTCGCGCACTCCCAAGGCAACTTCTACACGCAGGAAGCGCTCTCGTTCCTCAGCTCCGAGCGCCGCAAATCGGTCGGCGTCATCGCGCTCGCCAGCCCGGCGAGTTACCCCGACCAAGGGAGCTACGGCGCGTTCGCGCACTTCAACCTCTTGTGGGACATCATCAACGTCGTCCCGTTCAGTCCGAGCTCGAACGTCATCAATCCGTTGTCGCTCGGAACCACGTGCGAGCTCGGCCCCCTCTTCGCGCTTGCGTGCGCGCTCCAGCGCGTGTCGATCCACGACGTCGCGAATAGTTACCTCGGCTACGCCCAGAGCGCGGCTCCGATCCACGTCACGGCTCAGGCTCAGATGGGGCTCGTGCAGACGCCGACGACCGATCTCGGATCCGGGTTCTTGCAGGCGACGCTCGAATGGAACATCAACGGCGACATCGATCTCCATGTCTTCGAACCCGGCGGCTCGCACGTGTACTACGCCGACAAGCAAGGTGCGGTCGGCCAGCTCGATTACGACGACATCGTCGGCAACGGCCCGGAGAACTACTACGTCTGCACGCAAGCGGAGCTCGTGCCGGGCACGTACGCAATCTCGGTGAACAACTTCAACGGCAAGCCCGGTACTTCGGGCACCGTTCGAATCACGGCGGGTGACGATCTCATGACGTTCGGGTTCACCGTCGGAGAGGCGACCCACGGCGCGGTGCTCATCCCCGTCGCAAGCGTCACGTACCACGCGAACGGGACGTTCTCGTTCCAGTGATCCGAGTGCGACGGTGCGCCAAGGCTGAACTCGATCCGCGCGTCCTCTGATCGCGTCATGCGTCGCTCGACACGCTTGGGTCGGTTCCGCCCGCTGGTCGAGGGATGGCCCGTGCGCGGCGCGACGTGGTTGGCGCTGCGCGAAATCCAGAGTCCGCGCGCGAGGCCTCGCGGTGAGTGCCCGTCGCTTGTGGCGGCAGCGTGCGGACTCGTCGACTCCGACACAGTGATCGCCTGGGACATCCATTCGAGCGGCAGCAACACGTCCGCGTTGACCGCGCTGTACGCCCCCTACCCGTCCGCCAAACCTGCCACGAGCACCGCGTGCCCCTCGACCGGCACCGGTAGGCGGGCGCGTACGGCCTCGAACACGGAACGCGACTTTCGATAGTCGTGGAGTTGAACGACCGCGCGCCGCAGCCCGCCGAAGCTCACGTTCAGCGTCACGGTGTACTTCAGCCGGCAGAGCGCGGCGCGCTTCGCCTCGCTCCACGGGTACATGCGGACGCCCGTCCACGTCCGGATGCGGACGCCCTCCTCGAGCAGCGTGGTTCGGTACGCGCCGAACACGCCATAGAACAGCATCAGCACGATGATCAGCACGTACGCGGCCAACATCGGTAGTCCGAAGAGCAGCACGTTCTCGTGCGGCGTCTCCGACCGCAGGTCGCGGATGAGGAAGACCAGGAAGAACACCAGCGGGGTACCGAAGCCGACGAGCGTCGCGATGAGCCCGGGCAGCACGGTGCGCCACATGGGGTAACGCCCGAAGTCGATCGTCTCGAGCCGCGGTCTTGTCGGGGCTTGGTTCGTCATGCGCGGAGCCTGTCAGATCCGGACCGAGTGGACCAGGGCTCGTTGCGCTCCGGGCCCAAGGGTTGGTCCGTCGCCGAATCCGATTCCCTACACTCCCGCCCCTCGCATCCGTTCGATCCGCGATGCGCCGAAGGGGCCCCTACCTCATGTCGACCGACGTCCTGGCCTGCGCTTCGTGCGGTACGTCGTATCGCGTCCCCGATCCCTCGAAGGCCTACGCGTGCTCGCCGCGCGACGGATCGTCGACCAGCCCGTCGCTTGGAGCGTCTGCCTGGCCGCGTTGAAGACGCTCGACGCCGCGTGGGCCGTGCTGATCGGCATCGCGGTGCAAAGCATGCTGCTGCCCGTGATCCCGGTGCTGTGGTGTGCGGCGCTGTGGTGGATCGTGTTGGACCTGTCGCGCGCGCAGCGCTCGATCCGGCGGTTCCCGACGCTGTGGAACGTGCGTGCCGGCAAGGCCGCGGCGGCGGGACGCACCCGTCACGCCGAGGCCGCGGCGCGCCAAGCGCGCAAGAACTTCGTGACGCTCGGCGTCATCGCGCTCGTCGCGGTGATCGGCTTCGTCGGCTGGAGGATCGCCAGCGCACCACCCGAGTTCGAGCCCACGCTCGATCGCTTCGTCGAGTCCTGGAACGGCCAACGCCGCGCCGACGTCGCCGCGTTCTTCCCGACCGAGAAGCAAGCGAAGCTGCGCACGTGGCTCGACCGCAAGAGCGCGTCGCGCGATTGGTCCGCGACGCTGCCGAACCTCGCCGCGCCGACGATCGACGGCGAGGGGCCGGCGCGGCGCGTCGCGTTCCTCGTGCCGGGAGGTCAGCTCACGATGACGTTCGAACTCGTGGGCGATGCATGGCAAGGGGACGCCGTCACGTTCCGATGAGCGCATCGCACTGCAGCCGCTGCCGTGGTCCGTTGCGTGACGGCGTGCGGTTCTGTCCCGCCTGCGCCTTGCTGGTCTGACGCCCGTCACTTCGCGCGCTCGTCGACCTTTCCCGTGATCGCGAGCGACCGCCGCGGAATCGTCAGGATGAACGCGGTCACCGCGCTGGCCGACAGTCGCGAGTCGTCGCCGTAGCCCGCGTTGTCGCGATTCGGCTGGTAATAGAACGTCCCGTCGCCGCACTGCGCGAGCGCGAACCAATAGCGATTCGCGTCCATCAGCGCACGGAAGCTTGCGGCGTCGAGGTGTGCTCCCAGCGCGACGAAGCCCATCCCCATCGTCGGGGAGCCGTGCGTGTCGGGAAAGCTCTGCGGATGCGTGCCGATGATCCGCGCGTGCTCGAGTGCCGTGGCCGCGTGCTCGGCGTCGGACGCTCCCGCGAGGAAGTTCGCCAACGCGGTCGCTCCGGTTCGTCCCATGTCGGCCCAGTCCTGTGCGCCGGCCGGCGAGTCCTCGTACCACACGTAATGATTGGCGCCGGTCGCTCGCCGCAGGAACGCGTACATCGCCTCATGGCGCTCGGCGTCGATCGCGACGCCGCACTGCTTCATCAACGCGAACGCGATCGCGCCCTGGGCCGTGATCATCGCGATCGGGCCGTAGCCCTCAAAGCCCGGGTTGTGCCCGAAGCCGCCGTGCGAATCGAGCGGGCCCTGCGGCAGCGCGTCGGGATGCGACTCCTTCACGTGTGGATTCAACTGCACGAGATCGACGTATTGGCTCGAGAGCAGGAAGTCGCGGATCTGCTCGAGCTCCGGCAGGACCCAGCGCTCGTGCGTCGCGAGGTAGTACTCGGACAGCACGATCGCGGCGGCCATGTAACGCCAGTTGATCAGGTCCCCGTCGTCGCGCGCCGCCGTCGTGCGCGCGTGGAACCGCGCCGCTTTGGTCACGGCCGCGCGATGCTTCGGATCACCGCCGCCGAGCAGCGCCAGCGCGGCGAACACGTCGTGCGGCGGCGAGCCCCACGAACCATCGTCGTGCTGTTGTTCGACGAGGTAGGCGAGCAGCTCCTTGCGGATGCGCTCGGACTTCGCGCAATCGCTGGGGTACGTCGGCGAGAACGCGCCGTACGCCGTGCCGACGTCGAGCACGACCTCGATCGTCTTCTTCGCGCGCAGCAGAGTCAGCGCGAGCTTGCCGCCGCGCTGCTTCGTTTGCGCGAGCTCGAGCGCGGCGGCGAACTCCTCGATCGGCCCCGCAGCACCGAACACCTCCATGCCGTAGCCGTTGCGGTGCGGCGTCGCGAAGCGAACTCCCGCCGCGCCGATCACGTGATCGCCGACGCGGACGTGCCCCGCCGCCGGTGAACGCTCGAACACGTGGCGCACGACCAAGTGCGTCGGCGACTCCTCGATCAAGCGCGCGCGCAGGCCAGTGATGCCGAGGTTGTAGTACCAGCCGTCGACGCCCGCGTCCGGACCACTCTCGGCGCGCTGCGTCCACGGTTGCCCGTCGGCGGAGTAGTCGACCTGCGCGTCGGCGCGCCGCGCACTAGTCGCGACGAACGCGACGAACGCGACGATGCATCCAGCGATCCAGCGACCCCGCGCAACGTGTTCCACGGGCCTCATGCTGCGCGCCGCCGCCGGATGGTGGCCGGAATCCCGACGAACAGCGTGCCGAAGACGAGCGACCACAGCGTGCCCGCGATCGTCGTGAACGCGCCGATCGTCGCCGCGGCCTTGATCTTGCCGCCAGTCGTCTCCGCGATCGGCGGGCCGCGCGTCGGATCGGGACGTCCGAGGATCTCCTCGGACTTCGCCTTGGCCTCGAACAGGCCCATGCCGTTCTCCATCAGCGGCTTCTGGATCGCGTAGTGCTCGGCGTCGACTTGGAAGCGGCCGTGGTTCCAGCCTTGGAACTGCGCGACCGAGTACGCAATCGTGTTCGGCACGAAGAAGCACGTGACGCCGAGCACGACCGACCCGAGCAGCAGCGGCTTCCACACCAGCGCGTCGAGGATTCCGCTGAAACCCGCGTACAGGAACACGAACGCGATCACTCCGTACACGCTCAGCATCCCGAGGAAGTTCAAGTCCGTCGTGCACGCGTCCGCGACGAGACGCATCGCGGCGACGAACCACGCGACGAAGATCAGCGGTTTCAGACCGGACACGCTGCGCGACAGGATCGACATGGGGCCTCCGGGGGTTGCTGCGGCGCGCCCGAGGGTAGCGATCCGACCCGAACCACCACGCTCCACGTTCTTGCGAACGCGCATGAAGGGCTCCCTAGACTACGGCCCCATGCGGAAGATCTTCATCGGGCTCGTTCCATGGCTGCTCGTCGCGTGTTCCCACCCTGACGATCGCGCGACGTACTCCGGCACCGTCGAGCTCGAAGACGTCCACGTCGGTTCGCTCGTCGGCGGGCGCGTGTCGTCGGTCGACGTGCTCGAAGGACAGCGCGTCGCCGCGGGGGCCGTGCTCGTGCGGCTCGATCCGCGCGAATGGGACGCGACGCTCGCCGAGGCCCGCGCGCAGGCCGATGCGGCGGCGAAGCGCTTGGCGCTGCTGCTCGCCGGTACGCGACCCGAGCAGGTCGCGCAGGCGAAAGCCGAAGCCGAACGGCAACGCTTGTTGTGGCAAGTGATGGCGCTCGGCAGTCGCACGGAGGAAGTCGCCGAGGCTCGCCATCGCGTCGACGCCGCGCGCGCGGCGGCCGAGTTGGCGACGAAGGAGTTCGCGCGCATCGCCGCGCTCGCGCAGACCGAGATCACCGCGCAGCAGGAGCTCGACGAGGCGCGCAATCGGCGCGACGAGTCCGACGCGACGGTCGCCGCGCTCGCGCAGCGCTTGGCGCTGCTCGAAGCCGGACTGCGTAAAGAGGAAGTCTCCGCCGCCGAAGCGTCGTACGCGAAGGCTCGCGCCTACGTCGACGAACTCGTGGCCGGACCGCGCGCCGAAGAGATCGCGGCCGCCCGCGCCGAAGTCGAGGCCGCAAACGCCCGAGTCGCATTCACGACCACCAAGATCGACGAACTGACGATCCGCGCGCCGTCCGACGCGATCGTGCAGACGCTCGACCTGCGCCCCGGCGATCTCGTGACGCCGAACGCGACCGTCGCGATCCTGCTGCTGCCGCAGGACACGCGCATCCGCGTCTACGTGCCCGAGGATCGCCTCGGCGCCGTCGAACTCGGGCGTTCCGCGCGTATCCACGTCGACGGCATTCCGGCGCCGTACGCGGGCCGCGTGACGTGGATCAGCCGCGAGGCCGAGTTCACGCCGCGCAACGTCCAATCGCGCTCCGAACGCGTGACGCAGGTGTTCGCCGTCCGCGTGCGCATCGACGGAGACGTTGGCGCGCTGAAGGACGGCTTGTGGGGCGACGTGACGTTCGAATGAACGCAGCCCTTTCGGTCGAAGCCGTCGTCAAACGCTTCGGCGCGTTCACCGCGCTGGACGGCGTCTCGCTCGACGTCGAGGCCGGCTCGATCTTCGGCTTGCTCGGGCCGAACGGTTCCGGCAAGTCGACGCTGATTCGCATCTGCTGCGGCTCGCTGCGACCGACGTCCGGCCGCGTGCGCGTGCTCGGTCTCGACGCCACGCGCGAGTCGGAAGCCGTGCGGCGCCGCATCGGATACATGTCGCAGGCGTTCAGCCTGTATCGCGATCTGTCGGTCGCGGAGAACTTGCAGTTCTTCGGTCGCGTCTACGGAGTGCCGAACCGCGACGCGCGCATCGCAGAGATCGTCGAGCGCCTGCATCTCGCGCCGTACCGCGATCGCTACGCGCAGAACCTGTCGGGCGGCTGGAGACAACGCCTCGCGCTCGGTTGCGCGCTGCTGCATCGGCCGGACGTGTTGTTCCTCGACGAGCCCACGGCCGGCATCGATCCCGTCGCGCGCCGCGAACTGTGGAACCTCCTGTTCGAGCTCGCGGCCGACGGAACGACGCTGTTCGTCACGACGCATTACATGGACGAGGCTGAACGCTGCGATCGCGTGGCCTACGTCCACTACGGCAAGATCTTGGTCGACGGCACGCCCGATCAGTTGAAAACGCGGCCCGATCTCACGCCGCCCGACCAGCGGCGGGTGCTCGTGCGCGGGCCGAATGCGACGCACGTGCTGCGCGCGTTGACGGCGATGAAGGACGTCCACGAAGCGACGGTATTCGGCGCCGAGGTCCATGCGGTGGTCGCGGCGACGCTCGGCGACGACGCGCTCGTGGCGCGCCTCGAAAGCGCCGGATTGCCGCGCGCGCAGGTCGAGAGCGCCGAGCCGAATCTCGAGGACGTGTTCGTGACGATGGCGCGGAGGAGCCGTGTTTAAGAGCCTCGCCGCGATCTTCTACAAAGAGGTCCGACACGTCGTCCGCGATCCCGCGACGTTCGTGCTCGCGCTGTTCATCCCGATCGTGCAGCTCACGGTGTTCGGCTACGCGATCGACACCGACGTGCGCCACATCAAGACGATCGTGCTCGACGGCTCGAAGACGGCGCAGAGCCGCGCGTACGTCGAGTCGTTGGTCAACACCGAATACTTCGCGATCACCGAGTCCGCGACGTCGATCGACGACGTGCTGGCGGCGCTGCGTTCGGGTCGCGCACGCGTCGGCGTGGTCATCGATCGCCGGTTCGCGGAATCGCCGATCAGCGGTGAAGCTCCGCGCGTCCAAGTGCTCGTCGACGGCTCGGACCCGACCGTGTCGACGCGCGCGCAGAACACGGCGCTGCTGCTCGCGACCGCGGGCACGGCTCCGTCGATCGACGTGCGCCCACGCACGCTGTTCAACGAGGAAGGCCGCAGCGCGATGTTCTACGTGCCGGGCCTCGCGGCCGTGATCTTCCAAGTCGTGCTGACGATGCTGACCGCGTTCGCGGTCGTGAAGGAGCGCGAGGCCGGCACGCTCGAACAGTTGCTCGTCACGCCCGTCACGCGCGCAGGATTGATGGCCGGCAAGCTGCTGCCGTTCCTCGCCATCGGCTGCGTCGCGGCGGCGATCGTCTACGCGGCGATGGTGGTCGTGTTCCAGGTGCCGATCCGCGGCGACCTCGGAACGTTGACGACTCTGACCTTGCTCTACCTGTTCACGTGCCTCGCGCTCGGGCTCGTGATCTCGACGTTCGCGCGCACGCAACTGCACGCGATGCTGATCGCGTTCGCGGTGATGCTGCCGTCGATCCTGCTGTCCGGCTTCGCGTTCCCGCGCGAGTCGATGCCCGAGCCGATCTACGCGTTCACGTTCGTGCTGCCGACGACGTACTTCGTGAACATCCTGCGCGGCGTCGTGCTGCGCGGCGCGACGCTCACCGATCTCACGAACGACGTACTCGCGCTCAGCGCGATCGGCGTGACGCTGTTCGTCATCGGCACGGTGCGGTTCCGTAAGCGCTTGGACTGACGGCCGAGGTCGGCGTCCACAGCTCGAGCACCCACCGACACTGGGCCTCCATGACGCGAACGCAAGACGGGGACGGAGGCGCGTCTTCCATGAGAAGTAACCCCACGTCAAGCCGCCTTGGCGGATTCTGTCGTAGTCGGAGCGAGTACCACCCGTCGCAGTCTTCCATCCGAACTCGCCGCCGGCGGTCGCCGTGACGGTTCATG
>JBPOIU010000241.1:0-4477 GCA_052034255.1 Planctomycetota bacterium
CCTTTTTCCCGGGCCGCATGCCTGAAGAGTGAACTCACCGATGCCCGCCGCGACCGACCCAAGTCCACACTTCGTCTGACACCCCCGGCTGTGAGTTCCGCGCCCCAAGAAGCGCCTGAATTCCTGGGTCCCTGACTTCCCGTTTCCGCTGTCGTCCCTGCTCTCCATGTTCTCCCTGCTCTCCCTGTTTCCACTGCTCTCCCTGCTTCCCCTGCTTCCCCTGCTTCCACTGTTTCCACTGCTTCCTGCATACCTCGTCCCCTGCCTCCCGGCAGAACTCGTCGGATGGACGAACGAGGGAGGCAGGGGACGAGGGGTGCAGGAAGCAGTGGGAACAGTGGAAACAGGTAGAGCAGGGAGAGCAGGAATCCAGGGATGGCAGGGATGAGCTTGCCCCGGCTCAGAACACTGCCGCTCCCATCATCAACCACGCGATCCCGAGCAACAGCGCCGTCAGCACCGCCAGGCTGAATGCCTCGAATGGCGTCAGGCGCAGCGGATTGAACTTCTCGACGTTCGCATGCGGGGGTGCGTACGGGTCGTTCGGGTCGCGGGATCGAGTCATGCGCGGCTCGAGCTCACTCCTTCGCGAATGACGGGTGCGCGAGGTACGGGAGCTTCGCTTCCTGCGGCGCCGGCTTCTTGATCTCGAGTTCCTCGACGAGCAAGTCCGGACTGACGATCGAAACGAACGCGCCCCCGCCGACCGTGTTCATGACGTTCATGCGATCACTGGTCAGGAAGATGTCGCGCAACGTGCGCAGCGTGACGCCTTGCCACTGCGCGCCGCGGATCGGTTCTTCGTGGCCGTCCGGATACACGCGGTACGCGGCGACCGGCGCCGACAGGTCGACCTGGCCGTCCGAGTACCAGCCCGAAGCACGCGGTCCCCACGACGCGACGTCGGGACGCGCGAGCGACTCGACGCGGATCGCGTACGGCAACTCCTGCTCGACCGCGATGCGCACGAGCTCCTTGCGCAACTCGTCGCGCGATTTGCCATTCGTCGAGCGCGCGAACACACACCCTGCCCCGCCGGAACCGCCGCGTGAATGGCCGTTCGTTTCCTTGATCGCGCGGGTCGGGATGCGGCTCATGTACCACTCCTTGAGCCGGCCTTCCTCGACCAGCGTCACCGGACGCGTCTTCACGCCGTCGTGATCGACGTCGAACGCGCCGAGCAGCGGCGTGCCTTCGAACGAGCGCTGCGATGGATCGTCGACGACCGTCAGGAACGGCGGCGCGATGCGCTTCTTCAGTCGGTTCTTGAACGGCGAGCCGGCGTCGCGCGAGCCGAGCGGTTCGTGCGCGTCGGACAGGCGTTGGACGAGCAGCTCCGACAGCACTTGGCAGGCGGCGTCGCCTTCGAACAACACCGGGCCGATGTACTCCTCGGCGCGCGGCGCGGACGTGCGCGCCGTGAGCTTCGCGATCATGTCGTCGACCGCGGCGATCATGTCCGCCTCGGGCGGGAAGTCCGCAGCGGAGCGGCCGTAGAACACGCGCACGTCGCCGACCGGCATGCCGTCGTCGGCCTGGGTGCCCGCGGTCACCGACAGGCGGAACCAGGTCTCGCCGGTCCGCGTGTGGAAGCCCTCGGTCGACAACAGCGTGCGATTCTCCGCCGCCGCGCGGAGCGACACCGACGACGACTGGATCTTCGCCGCGCTCGTGAAGCGGGCGGAGAGCGCGCGCGTCAGCTCTTTCATCTTGGCTTCGTCGACGGTCAGCGCGCGCTTCGGCTCGATGTGCTCGAGCGGCGGCACGACCGTCCAGTCGGCCGGGCGATCGGTCACGACGTTGGTCTGCAGCCACGCCTTCTTCGCCGCGAGCTCCTCGACCGCGTCCTTGTAGCGACGATCGGTGACGAGCCACAGGTTCTGGCGGATCGCGCCGTAGTCGTCGTCCTCGGGCAACGACACGCCGGCTGCGCCGCCGCCGCCGCGCGCGAAGTTCGTGTTGTCGAGATCGAACGACCCGACGCGCACGTCGATCGCGCAACTCCGCGACGGGCTGCGGCCCGAGCCGAGCAGCGCGCCGAACGCCGACGAGCACGAGAACACGTCGGACTCGTCGAGCACGTACGACACGTAGAACGGGCGCTCGACGTTCTCCATTTGGAGTCGTTCGATCGAGCGCGCCATCTCGTCCTTCAGAGCCTTCAGCACGACGTCTTCATCGGCGCCGAGGCCGATCGGCGCCGCGACGATGCCGGCGAGGAACGCGACGCACGGGATGAGAGAGGTGGTCTTCATGGGTGGTTCCTTCGCGTTCCTTCAGTTCCCGTCCGCGGCCGAATCGTGCATCGGCGGCGGCAGCAGCGGCGGACGTTCCTGACTCTTCTGCTTCTTCTCGATCTCGATCTCGGCGACCAGCACCGACGGCGCGATCGCGGACACCGGCACCCAGCCCGATTCGGCGCCGCAGAAACCGTTGAACACGTCGTCGTCGTCAGCCGTCGCGAGGATGCGCGTGATCGTGACGAGGGGCGTGCCGACCAAGTCGACGCCGCGCACGACCTCGTCCTCGCGTCCGTCCGGATAGACGCGCACGACGTAGAGCGGCTGGACCTTGAACGCCTGCGGCCCCGAGCGCTGCGTCGTCGTGTAGCCGCCCGAGATGTCGTGGAAGATCAGGCCGTACGGCTTGTTCTGCCGCGCGATCTCCTCGAGCAGCATCGCGCGCAGCCGAGCGAATTCGACGCGTTCGGTCGACGACACGATCAAGTTGCCTTGGCGCGACACCGGCGGATAACCCGGCGCGCAGCGGCCGTGGCCGTTGCTGGTCGGGAAGTTCGCGATCGGCGAGCGGCTCATCAGGAAGTTCTTCAGGATGCCGCTTTCGACCAACGGAACGCTTTGCGCGGCGACGCCTTCGTCGTCGTACTGGAAGCGGCCGTTCAGGAAGATCGAGCCGAACTTCGCGCGCGTCGGATCGTCGTTCACCGACAGGAACGCGGGCATGACTTCCTGGTCGACTTTCTTCGTGAACGTCTGGCCTTCGTCGACGTCCTTTTGCCGGTGGCCTTCGATGCGGTGCCCGAAGATCTCGTGGAAGAACACGCCGGTCGCGCGATTCATCAGGATCGCCGGGCCCGCGAAGGGCTCGACGATGGGCGCGGCGCGCAGCTTGCCGAGGCGCTCGCACAGTTGGCGGATCGCCTTCTCGATCGTCGCGTCATCGGGCATGTCCCCTTCGGTCGGCCCGTCGAACGAGTCGTAGAGGTCGAGGTCCATGCCGTCGTCGGCCTTGGTCGAGCCATTCACGCTGACGCGCACATGCGTGCGGCCGAACGTCAGGCGCGTGCCTTCGGTGTTCAGGTAGACACGGTTCTCCGCGGTCGCCTCGATCGAGACGTTCGCGTCATGCAAGAACGGGAACTCGCGGAAGATCGCCGAGAGCTTGCGCAGTCGCTCTTTCCACGAGTCCTTCGAGGCGACCAGATCGACGGCGTGTTCGAAGTACGTGCCGACCGGCGCCGCCGAGAAGTCCGCCGACGTGTCCTCGGCCTCGACCTTCACCTTTTCGTTCGAGCGCACCTTGATCATGCGCTCTTGCGCCGACTTGTAGGCGCGATCGGTCGCGAGCCAGGCCGCCGCACGGATCGCGGCGGCGTCGTCCTCGAGCGGCAGCGATCCGGACGCGAGCCGCGCGCCGAAGTCGTACGAGCCGCGGATCTGATGGGTCGAGTCGAGTTCGGGCGAGCCGACGCGCGCTTCGACGTCGATGCGCCGGCTCCAACCCGAGTCGTCGCCGTTCAACGCGCCGAACGACGCGCTGGCCGACCACGTCTTCTGCTCCGTCGCGCGGTACGCGAGGAAGTACAGCGGCTCCTTTTCGCGGTCCTTCAATGCGCCGAAGGAGCGCGTGAGTTCGACGTCGAGTGCATCCATCAGCACCGACTTCGGGACGGCGGCGGGAGTCTCGTCCGCGGCGTGGGCCGGAACGACGGAGACGACGAACGATGCGGCCATCAGGCCGAGACCAAGACGAAGCATGAGCAAACCCCTCATGAGGCGGCGCGCCGATCGAGTCGCGGGCAGGGCGACCGGGCGACGGCGCGCGCGAGAGGCCGGAGTGTAGGGAAAGTCCCTTCAGTTGCAGTCGACCCGGGCCGATGACTGAAGGCGAATCGGGCGAAATCTCGGCGCGCGCGGTGCCGGTGGCTCGATCGGGATGGAGGGCGGGATGGGGCTCGGTCGGCTGGGGTGCGTGGCGGCGTCGATCCTGGTTGGAGCGGTGCAGTGCGCGAGCGGCGGGAACCCGACGGTTCGGCCCTCGATCGCGATCGAACCCTCCGCGCTGAAGTTCCATCTCGCTGACTGGGATCGCGACGGCTTCGCCGATCTAAATCGGAGTCCACGATTCTGTTATGGCTGCGGCCGGCTGCGAAGCGCGCATGCTTCGTCGGACCGACTCGCCGACTCTTTCCATTGAGTCGACTCGCCGATCCTCCTCGCCTGCGCACTTCTCGCTC
>JBPOIU010000197.1:0-14244 GCA_052034255.1 Planctomycetota bacterium
CGAGCCCCGCAGGAACGCCGAACGCGAACCACCGACGCAGCGCCGCGCGATGCGCGTGCGGTCGCGTCAGCCATCCGATCCGCACGAGCCACGCGCCGAGCAGGAACAACGCGAGCGTGCGCGGTCCCATCAAGGCCACGAGCGTGCCGAACTCGTCGGCGACGATGCGCGCGCGTTCTTTCGTCATGCGCCAGAACTCGCCGGAGGCGAAGACTTCGGCGTAGTGCGTCTGCGCCGCTGCGATCGCTTCGTCGCCGACGTACGCATTGCCGGCCGCGTCGAGAAACGTCGGTGGAGGCTCGTCGTCGCCGATCGACGCGAGCGGCAGCCACGCCAACCCGCCGACGAGAAGCAGAGTGCCACCGACCCAGGCGAGGAACCGCGGTGACCTCGGCAGCGACGCCAAGAGCAAGAAGCCGAGCCCGGCGTACAGCATCAGGATGTCGCCGAACCACAGGAACACGCCGTGCAGGATGCCCGCCACCATCAGCGCGATCATGCGTCGCACGCCGATGGCCGTGAACGCTCGGCCGCGCGCGAGCACGCGCTCGCGCATCTGCGCCAGTCCCGCGCCGAACAGCAGCGAGAACTGGGTCACGAACTTCGAGTCCGCGACGAACAACACGAACAGGAACGCGAGGTCGTCGAACGGCCGCTCGCCGACGTACTCGCCGTGCTGCGCGAGCATTCCCGCGAGTCCCATCCATGGCATGTTCGCGAGCAGGATGCCGAGTACCGCGATGCCGCGCGCGAGGTCCCAGCCGTTCACGCGCTCCGACGACGAGATCGGGCCGACCGCCTGCGAGGACGACGTGGGGGAGTCCAAGCGCGCTCTCCGGAGGAAAGCGCGGGAGCATAGAAGGCGCGCGCGAGAACGGCCGTGGAGTTCTTTATGCTCCCGCCCCCTTCGACGCTGCGTCGCGGAAAGCCGCGCGCTCCACCGCTGGAGAAATCCATGACCTCCGATCTCTCGCGCCGGCATTTCCTCGGGCTCTCGACCGGGACCGCCGCCGCGCTCGCGTTGACCTCGTGCGCGAACTCCATGCCGTGGGCGGCCGTCGCGCCGCGTTTCAAGGCGAAGGGCTCGAAGCTGAACATCGCCGTCGTGGGCGTCGGCGGTCGCGGGTACTCGTTGGTGCACGACGCGAAGGGCGAGAACCTCGTCGCGCTGTGCGACGTCGACGAGCGCTCGGCGAAGAAAGCGTTCGAGGAGTTCCCGAACGCGAAGCATTACCGCGACTGGCGCTTGATGCTCGAGGAGCTCGACGCGTCGATCGACGCCGTCGTCATCGGGACTCCCGATCACATGCACGCGCCGATCGCGAAGGCGGCAATGCAGCGCGGCATGCACGTCTACGTCGAGAAGCCGCTGACCTGGTCCATCGGCGAAGCCCGCGAACTGACGGAGTTGGCGCGCAAGACCGGCGTCGCGACGCAGATGGGCAATCAAGGTTCGGCCCAGGACGGCTTCCGCCGCGGTGTCGAGCTGTTGCGCAGCGGCGTGCTCGGCGAGATCCGACAAGTGATCGCGTGGACCGATCGTCCGATCTGGCCGCAGGCGATCGAAACGCCGAAGGACCCGGAAGTGGTCCCCGCCGAACTCGATTGGGATTCGTGGCTCGGCGTCGCGGACAAGCGAGCGTTCCACGCGGCATACCTGCCGTTCAGCTGGCGCGGCTGGTACGACTTCGGCACCGGCGCGTTCGGCGACATGGCGTGCCACATCCTCAATCTCGCGTGGCGCGGGCTCGAACTCGGATTGCCCGATTGGGCCGCGGGTGAAACCACCAAGCGCTTCGACGACACGTATCCCGCGGGCTCACGCATCCTGATCCACTTCCCGAGCCTCGGCGGAACGCGCGGCGACGTGACGATCACGTGGTACGACGGCTCGATGAAGCCTCCGCGCGAAGCGATCCCGACCAGCCTCGCGCCCGAGATGCCGACGAACGGCTTGTTCATCCGCGGCTCGGCGGGCTCGATGTTGTCGGTCGATGCGTACGGCGAGAAGCAAAGTTGGGAGCCCGCGGAACTCGGCGCGTCGAAGACCAACTTCACGGTGCCGCGCTCGAACGGCCATATGGCCGAGTGGATCGATGCGTGCAAAGGTGGGCCGGCCGGGTACTCGAACTTCGAGATCGCGGGACCGTTCACCGAAGCCGTGCTCGTCGGCGTGCTCGCACAGCGCACGGGGCAGCCGATCCTGTGGGATGCGAAGGCCGGCGAAGCGCGCGGCCTCGATCCCGCGGTTTGGGAGCAGCTCGTGCATCGCGAGTACCGCGCCGACTACAAGGTCTGATCGGAAGAGCATCGGCACACGCGCAATTCGCCTACCCCCGAATCGTCGGCTTCGCGGGGCGGATCGTTGTTCCGCAGCGATCCGCCCCGCACAATGCGGCGCCGCATGAGACCGATCGCTTGGCTCTCGATGATCGGGTGGATCGCGCTCGGCTTCGTCGCCGCTCGCGGCGCGGATCCCGTCGTACGCGAGCTGCCGAACAAATTCGACGCGTCGGACTTCCCGCGCTGGCGTGAGCATTGGGCGTTCCGCGCGATGGGGCACGCCGCGCCGCCCGCAGTCACGCGCGGCGATTGGGTACGCAACGACGTCGACCGCTTCGTGCTCGCGCGCCTCGAAGCGCAGGGGCTGTCGCCGGCCGCGGAAGCGGACCGTCTCACGTTGTTGCGTCGGGCGAGCTACGGGCTGACCGGATTGCCGCCGACGCGCGACGAGGTCGATGCGTTCCTCGCCGACGACGCGCCCGATGCCTGGGAGCGCCAGGTCGATCGCTTGCTCGCGTCGCCGCATTACGGCGAACGCATGGCGCGCCACTGGCTCGACCTCGCGCGCTACGCCGACTCGAACGGCCTGGACGAGAACCTCGCGCTCGGGAACGCATGGCGCTATCGCGATTGGGTGGTGCGCTCGTTCAACGCCAACGAGTCGTACGACCGCTTCCTGACCGAACAACTCGCCGGCGATCTCCTGCCCGAACCCGCCGACCGCGCGCAGCTCGAGGACCAACTGACGGCGACCGGCTTCCTCGTCCTCGGGCCGAAGATGCTCGCCGAGCAGGACAAGCAGAAGCTCGTGATGGACGTCGTCGACGAGCAGCTCGACGTCACGGCGCGTACGTTCCTCGGCTTGACCGCCGGCTGCGCGCGCTGCCACGACCACAAGTTCGATCCGCTGCCGACGCGCGATTACTACGCACTCGCCGGCATCTTCAAGAACACGGCGACGATGGCGAACCTCGAGTTCGTGTCGCGGTGGAACCAGCGCGAACTCGCGCCCGAAGCCGAGATCGCGGCGCGCGACGCGCATCTGCAACGGCTGGAAACGGCGAACCGCGAGCTCGCGCAGCGCGAAGCCGCGGCGCGCGACGCGGTCCGCAAGCGTTGGCGCGCCGACTTGGCGCGGGCATTGGTCGCGGCCACCGATGCCGGTGCGTCGACACGCGTGATCGAGGCCGAGGACTTCGCTCGCGGCAATCTGCACGTGGATCACGAGCACTGGGGAACGGCCGAGGTCGGCGTGATCCACACGCACGTCGGCGGAGTGCAGTTCGCCGAGTACGACGTCTCGATGCCGCACGACGGCACGTGGCACGTGTTCGCGCGCTACGCACAGGGTGAGAGTCGGCCGATCCGCGTGCTGGCCGACGGCGCCGTGGTCGCGTCATCGACGTTGGACGCGGTGACCGGCGGCTTCATGCCGGAACACCAGCGCGTCACGCGCATCGGCAGCGTGCGCTGGACTGCGGGCGCGCACGTGCTGCGCATCGAACGCGACAGTCACTTCCCGCACGTGGATGCGTTGGTGCTCGTGCCGGAGGCCGTCGCCAGCGCGGACCTCACGGCGTCGCTGGTCCGCGCTGCGGCGGCGCACCTCGTGCTCGAACGTCGCCTCGCGAACTCACCGTGGTCGCCGTGGTTCGCGATCGCGGCCGCGCGGACGAGCGAGGCGTGTCGCGACGCTGTGGACGCAGCCCGCGCTGCAGCGCAAGACGGCCCGTTCACGGCCCTGCTCGAGCTGCCGACGCCGTCGTCGCGCGAGGAGTTCGCCGCGCGCATCCAGGCTCAGATCCAAGTGGTCGATCGTGCGTGGGACGCGTGCATGCGCGCCGACGCGAATGCGACGCAGATCGGCGACCCGCAGTTGGACACCGCGCGGACCGCGGCGGATCGACTGTTCGCCGCCGACGAGGCCAGCCTCGACGCGGCGCTCGATCCGAACGTCGCCACGGAGCTGTCGACGTTGCGCGCGACGCGCGACGAACTCGAGCGCACGAAGCCGGCGCCCTTCGCGCGCGCCCTTGCCGTGCGCGAGGCGTCGACGATCTCCGATGTCGCGATCCACAAACGTGGCAGCCACCTCGACCTCGAAGAGCAAGCGATCCCCCGCGGTGCGTTTGGCGTCTTCGATCACGTGGTGCCGCCGCCCGTCATTCCGAGCGCGCACAGCGGCCGGCTCGAGCTCGCGCAGTGGATGCTGCATCCGGAGCATCCGCTGACGAGCCGCGTCTTCGTCAATCGCCTGTGGACCTGGCAGTTCGGCTTCGGCCTGGTGCGGCAACCGTCCAACTTCGGACTGCGGACCGAGCCACCGACGCATCCCGAGTTGCTCGACTGGTTGGCGCGCCGCTTCGTCGCATCCGGCTACGACGTCAAGGCGATGCTGCGGTTGATCCTCACGTCGTCGACGTATCGGATGAGCAGCGTGGTCGGTGACGCGGCGGCGCAGGCGGATCCGGACAATCTGCGGCTCGCGCGTCAATTCCGCCGCCGCCTCGGTGCGGAAGAAGTCCGCGACGGACTGCTGCTGCTCTCCGGCCAACTCGATCGCACCGCGGGCGGAACGCTGTTGACCGGTACGGACGGCGATTACGTGACGAACGACCAATCGGCGGACGCCGCGCGTTACGACGTGCCGTGCCGCTCGCTGTACCTGCCGATCATCCGCAACGCGATGTACGACTTGTTCTCGACGTTCGATTACGCGGATGCCGGCGTCCATCTCGAGTGCCGGCCCGCGACGGTGGGCGCGCACCAATCGCTGTGGATGATGAACTCACCGCTGGTGCGCGATGCCGCGCGCGCGGTGGCGGCCGCATGCGCGAGCGCGCCGACGAACGACTCGGACGTCCTGCGCATCGAACGCACCTGGCGTGCGGTGCTGTTGCGCGCGCCAAGGCCCGACGAGATCTCGCGTGCGCAAGCGTTCCTCGAGCGCGCGCGCGCGGCGTCGCCCGCCGGCGATGCGGAAGGGGCGTGGAGCGGACTCGCCCACGTGTTGTTCGAGAGCAACGAGTTCATGCATGTCGACTGACCGCCCGCCACGTTTCGGCTCGACGACGCGACGCGACGCGCTGAAAGCGCTGGGCGCCGGATTCGGGTGGCTGTCGTTCGCAGCGCTCGCGCAGGCATTCGAGCGTTCGCCGACCGCCGCGCGCCCGCCGCATTTCGCACCGCGTGCGAAGCGCGTGATCTTCCTCTTCATGCACGGTGGGCCGAGCCAGGTCGACACGTTCGACCACAAGCCGCTGCTCGCGCGCGATCACGGCAAGCCGTTGCCGTTCGCGAAGCCGCGGATCCAGTTCGCGCAGACCGGCAACCTGCTGAAGTCGCCGTGGTCGTTCCGGCAATACGGCCAGAGCGGCGCGTGGGTGTCCGAGCTGTTCCCGAACGTCGCGAAGCACGTCGACGATCTGTGCTTCGTGAAGTCGCTGCATGGCACGAACGAAGCGCACGGCGGCGCGTTGCTCGCGATGCACACCGGCTCCGCGACGTTCGTACGGCCGAGCATGGGATCGTGGGTGCTCTACGGCCTCGGCAGCGAGAACGACAACCTGCCCGGGTTCATCACGATCTGTCCCACGCTCGGCCATGGCGGTGTCAACAACTGGTCGAGCGCGTTCTTGCCCGGCGTCTATCAAGGCACGCCGATCGGCAACGCCAGCGTTCCCGCGAAGGCGGCGACGATCCGTCACCTCGAGCGCGGCGACGTCGCGCCCGAGTTCCAGCGGGCGCAGCTCGACCTGCTGCGCGAGCTCGACACCGAACACGCGGCGTGCCGTGACCACGATCCGATGCTCGAGGCGCGCATCGCGTCCTACGAGCTGGCGTTCCGCATGCAGACCGAAGCTCCGGAAGCGCTCGACATCGAGCGCGAGAGCGACGCCACGAAGCGGCTGTACGGCATCGACGATCCGATCACCGAGAACTTCGGCCGCCAATGCCTGCTCGCGCGGCGACTCGCCGAATCCGGCGTGCGGTTCATCCAGTGCACGCACTCCTACAAGTGGGACCAGCACGACCAGTTGAAGGAGCTGCACGCGAAGAACGCGAAGGAAGTCGACCTACCGATCTCGGGCCTCTTGCACGACCTCAAGGTGCGCGGGTTGCTCGACGACACGCTCGTGTTGTGGGCCGGCGAGTTCGGTCGCACACCGACCGCGCAAGGCGAGAACGGTCGCGACCACAACCCGCACGGCTTCACGATCTGGTTCGCGGGCGGCGGCACGAAGCGCGGCTTCAGCCATGGCGCGACCGACGACTACGGCTTCTACGCCGATCGCGACAAGGTCCACGTCCACGATCTCCACGCGACGATGCTCGCGTTGCTCGGCCTCGATCACGAACGCCTGACGTATCGCTTCGCCGGGCGCGACTTCCGCTTGACCGACGTCGAGGGCGAGGTCGTCACCGACCTGTTCGCGTGACGGCGCGACTCACGGCGCCTGCTTGATCGGCCACAGGATCTGCGTGCGCCACTTCAGCGGATCGGGCTCCAGGCCCGGATCGGTCCAGTAGATCTCCCACGGCCCGCCGGCGCTCTCGAGCTCGTGCTCCTTCATCCACGCTTCGAGTAGGGCGTAGGTCTTCGGCAGTTCGCCGTACGGCCCGATGTGCCAGGTGGTCGCCACCCTGCCGCCCGGGAGTTCCGACATCGTCGCGTCGCCTTCGAGTTCGATCCGGCGCTTCACGGGGATGCCGGCTTCGATGTCGAGTGCGTCGCGATCGAATCCCGAGTGGTAGCGCGTGAACGGCGGGCCCGTCATTTCCGCGCCCTTGCGCGCGATCGCGGTGCCGATCGCCGGCAACATGCGCGCGAGCTGCTTGCTGAGTTCGTCCGGCTTCACGGTCGCGCGCATCGTGATCACGGTGGACGGCTCGATGGTCTCGATCGTGACGTCGCCGCCCTTCTCGGGCGCCTTCTTCGACCGCAGCTTCGGATCGTCGATCGCGGCCTGGACGTCGGCGGGTGGGTCGATTTCGGCCGGAGTGAGCTCGACGTCGAGTTCGATCGACGTGTAGCGGTAGACCATCTCGACGCCCATGACGCTCATCTTCTTGACGAACGGGAACTGGATGCCGTCGACGGCGCGCCAGTCCTCGAACAGCCACGACATCGCGATGTCCCCGCCGGTCGGATTCGGGACCTTGACGTCGATCTTGCGCGGCAAGTGCGTCGCTTGGTCGACGTACCAGGTCGCATCGGTACCGGCCTTCGGGATCATGCGCAGCTTCCAGCAGTCGTCGCCTTCGACGTCCTCCGTCCCGAGCAGCTCGGCGCTCTCGTAGAGCGTGCGCCACGGCGCCCGGCGATTGAACGCGAACCAACGCACGACGCCGAGTTGCTCGTCGCCTTCACGGATCGTGATGCCGAGCGCCGGATCGGTCGACCACGACAGCGTCGGCGTCGATCCCATCGTGAAGGAGCCGAAGTCGCCCATCGCCGTGGTGTGGAGCACGCGGGCGGTGCCGGCGTGGACCTCGGTGAACGTGATCGTCGCGCCGGCGCCGGGAGCTTGAAGGCCGCCTTTCATGCGCAACGTCTTCAACGCGGAGCGACGCGCGACATCGCCGCAGACCTCGTCCATGCGGTCGAGAATCGCATCGGCGCTCTCTCGAGGCTCGTCCTCGATCGCGGCGACCGCCCACGCGGACGAAGGAGCGACGACGGCCAGCGCGACCGTGAACGCGAAGGATGGGGACATGACGAGGTCTCCGGATCGGGTCCTGGGCGTATCCTAGGCGCGACCGTCGCGGCCCCGGACAAGCGCTGGTTCCCATGGGTTCGGTATGGATCCCCGCGACGGGTTCATCGAACTTCTTTCGGATTCGTGCATGACGGGCGGCGATCGACCGACGCGCGCTGGCGCGGAGTTCCCGAGTACGCGGTGGTCGTTGTTCCTCGCCGGGCGCGCGGGGGGCGACGCGCGTCGCGCCGCGTACGACGAACTCGCGGTCGGCTACAGGGAGCCGATTCGCGCGTACTTGCGCCGCGCGTTCGCGCAGTCGACCGATCGAGCGGACGATCTGGCCCAAGCGTTCTTCGTCTGGTCGATCGAGTCGGGCTTTCTCGGCAAGGCCGACCCGACCCGCGGGCGCTTCCGGTCGTTCCTGAAAGTCGCGTTGCGGCACTTCGTGTTCGAACAGCGTCGCAAGGAGCGCGCGACTCTGCGCGGTGGCGACACGACGTTCGAGTCGTGGACGCGGGCCGATGGGGCTTCGATCGACGTCGCCGATCCCGACGCGCTACAGGCGGAAGACGTGCTCGATCGTGCATGGAAGAGCGCGTTGATCGAGCGCGCGCTGGCTCGCATGCGCACCGAGTT
Organism: Planctomycetota bacterium; assembly: GCA_052034255.1. GTDB lineage: Bacteria > Planctomycetota > B15-G4 > B15-G4 > JADJEK01 > JADJEK01. The sequence goes on from JBPOIU010000197.1 coordinate 8,622, forward strand.
CGATGCCGATGGGCGCTCCGCCGTGTTCGCGGTGTTCCGCGAGTACGTCCTCGAGCCCGCGCCCGACGTCGACTACGGCACGATCGCCGCGCGTCACGGCCTGACGAAGGCCGACGTGTCGAACTACCTGCAACGCGCGAAGCACCGCTTTCGTGCCGCGCTGCGCACGGAGGTCACCGACACGGTGCGCGATCCGGATGCGTTGACCGAGGAATGGGCCTGGTTGTTCGCGGAGCAGCGCCCATGACCGATGCGCTTCCTCCGCACGCCATCGAGCGCTTGCTGCGCGCCGCGGCCGAAGCGGAACCGGGGCGCGACGACGCGCTCGTGCTCGGGCGCTATCGCGTCATCCGCGAGGTCGGCCGCGGCGGCATGGGTGTCGTGTTCGAGGCGCACGACGTGGAGTTGGACCGACGCGTCGCGTTGAAGCGCATGACGGTCACGGAGCTCGACGGAGACGCCGCTCGGCGCCTGCAGCGCGAAGCGCGCGCTGCGGCCCGACTCGATCATCCGAACATCGCGGCCGTGCTCGACGTCGGCGCCGACGTGATCGTGATGCAGTTCGTCGACGGCATCGCGCTCGACGTCGCCGCGGCGCGGAACGTACCCGAGGTCGTCGCGCTCGTCCGCGATGCGGCACGCGCGGTCCACGTCGCGCACGAGCACGGCATCATCCACCGCGATCTGAAGCCGCAGAACTTGCTGGTCGCGAGCGGCCGCGTGTTCGTCACGGACTTCGGTTTGGCGAAGGACCTGCGTGACCTCGATGGCCAGACGTCGACGTCCGGGCACGTCTTGGGCACGCCGGAGACGATGGCTCCGGAACAAGCGCAGGGGCGCGTCCACGACGTCGACGCGCGGACGGACGTGTGGGGACTCGGTGCGACGCTGTATCGAGCGCTCACCGGCGAACCGCCATTCGCCGCGGCCGACGTCGTCACGGTGCTGCGCCGCATCGCGGAGTCGGAACCACGGTCGCCGCGAGCGCTGGTGCCGCAGCTGTCGCGCGATCTCGAGAACGTGGTGCTGAAGTGCCTCGAGAAGTCCAAGGACCGGCGCTACTCGAGCGCGGCGGCGTTGGCGGACGATTTGCAACGCGTGCTCGACGGACGGCCGGTCGAAGCCCGCGCGCCGTCGCAGATGAATCGCGTGCTGCGCTTCGCGGGGCGCCATCGCCCCGCCTTCGCGATCGGTGCCGTCTTGACGACGATCGTGTTCGGCGTCGCGGCGATGGCGTGGCACGAGCGCGGTCGACGAGCCGCATCGGACGACGCGCTGGCGTTGTCCGAGCTCGTCGGTGGCGTGTTGCAGGATGCCGCGCTCGAACAGCGCTTGGGCGACGTCGCACGCGCGAACGAGCGACTCGACGAAGGCATCGCCGCCTGTCGGGCGTTCGTCGCGACGCACGACGTCGCGCATGCGCGCTATCTGCTCGGCAAGTTGCTGCGCGCACGCGGCGAGTCCGAAGCCGCTCTCGCCGAACTCGATGCGGCGCTGGCGCTCGAGCCGACGCTGATCGAAGCGCGGCTCGAACGCGGCTTGGCCCGCGCTGCCCGGATCGACCACGGCGGCGAGGATGCCGTCGACGTCGCCGCGCGGGACGCCGCGCTCGCGGACCTCGAGGCCAGCGCGAGTTCGCCGCGCGCGAAGCGCGTGGATCGCGCACTGGCGCTAGGTGAACGCGCGCGATTGAACGGCGACACGACGCGCGCGCGCGCCGCGTTCGACGAAGTGCTGCGCCTCGATCCGTTGTGCGTCGACGCGCGGCTGCGCCTGGCGCAGGTCGAGCTGGCCGCCGGCGACGGCGACGCCGCATGGCATCACGCGATGAGCGCGCTCGATCTACGCCGCGGCTTCGGACCGGCCTACTTGGCGCGCAGCGCCGCCGCCGCATCTCCGGCGCCGGCCGATGCGCTCGGAAAAGCCGCGCTGCAGCACGCGTTGTCGGCGGCCGACCAGCGCGTGGCCGGCGGCGATGCGTCGGGGGACGCGCTGCATGAGCGCGGCGGGATCCGGTTGCGGCTGGACGACGTGCAAGGGGCGCTCGAGGACTTCTCGAGCGCGCTCGCCGCCGACCCGCGCGACGCGATGGCATACGGCAATCGCAGCTTGGTGCACGCGCGGCGCGCCGCGGCCGCGACGCGCGACGGGGATCGCGACGCCGCCTTTTCGGCGTGGACCGCGGCGATCGACGATGCGACGGCGGCGTTGACGATCGAGGCGACGCTGCTCGGCGCACGGAACAACCGAGGCGTGTTCCACAGCGAGCGCGCGCGCGTGCTGCGTGCGCTGGAGCGCATCGAGGATGCGGACGCCGACGACGCGCGCGCGGGTGCGGACTTCGACGCCGCGGTGCTCGCGGATCCGTTGTTCGCGCTCGCCCGGCTGAATCGTGCCCAGTGGTGGCGACGCGCGGCGGAGCGCGCGACGGCCGCGCTGCGGCGTTCGGAATGCATCGATGCGTTGCAGCGCGCGCAAGCGGACCTCGATGCGGTGCTCGCGCGGCGACCGGACGATGCGGCGGCGTTGCTCGAGCGCGCGTTGTGTGCCGAGCTCGACGGAAGCGCGATCGAATTCACGGGTGCGTACGGTGAGGTCTCGGCCGCGCGAGCGCGGACGCGAGCGGCGTTCGATGCCGCGGTCGCCGCGGCGCGAAGCGACGCGCGGCCGCTCGGATTGCGCGGCTTGTGGCGCATGCGCGGCGGGGAACGCGACGCCGGGCGAGCGGATGTGGAGGCCGCGCTACGTCTGGGACCGGACGCGGAGTTGGGGGCTCGATTGCGTGCGGCGTTGGAGGCGGAGTGACGAGCTCCCCCGGGACATCACCGCAACACTTGCCGCAACGCATTGCGCAGCGTCGCGGGCCGATACGGTTTCGGCAGGACCATCGTGTGCGGGTGGCGCTCGACCAGGCCCATCACGCGGTCGTCGTCGTAGCCGCTCGACAGCAACACGGGCAATGACGGATGGAGCGTGCGGATCGCCGCCAGTGTTTCGTCGGCGGTCTTCCCCGGCATCGTGAAGTCGAGCAGCACTCCCGCGATCGCCGGGCCGGGCTGGCGCAGCAGCGCGAGCGCTTCGTCGCCATCGCGCGCGGTGATGACGTCGAAGCCGAAGCGCGTGAGCAACGCCGACGCGACGCGGCGGACGTCTTCTTCGTCGTCGGCGACGAGGAAGCGCCCGGAGCCTTGCCAGCGGTCCGTGCTGACTTCGACGGTGTCGTGTTCCGGCGAGCGCGCCGACTCCTCGACGAGGCTCGGCAGGTAGACGCGGATCGTCGTGCCTCGGCCGATCGTGCTGCGCAGATCGATCGCGCCCGAGTGCCCACGGACGATGCCCTCGACCGCGGCGAGTCCAAGGCCGCGCGCCGACGGCTTCGTCGAATAGAACGGCTCGAAGGCGCGCGCGAGCACGGCGTCGTCCATACCGACGCCGTCGTCCTCGATCTCGAGGTATGCGAAGCGCCCGGGTTCGAGATCGGGACCGAGGAACCAACGATCGAGCTGCGGGCGCGACGCGTTCGTCGCGCCGGTCGCGATGCGGATCGTGCCGCCGCGCTCGCGACAGGCCTCGGCCGCGTTCGTCACCAGGCTGATGACGATCTGGCGCAATTGCGCGCCGTCGCCGAGCACGAGCGTGGACGACTCGGACAGCTCGAACGCGAGCTTCACGCGGTGCGGGATCGCGGATTCGAGGAGCGCGACCATCTCACGGCACAGGCTCGACAGGTCGATGCGTTCCTGGACGAAGCGTCCGCGGCCGGCGTACGCGAGCAACTGACGCGTGAGGTCCGCCGCGCGATTGCCGGCCTGTTCGATCGTCTCCAAGTGCTCGCGGATCGGCGAATCGTCCGGGAGGTCGAGCAGCGCGAGATTGGCGCTGCCGAGGATGCCGAGCAGCAGGTTGTTGAAGTCGTGCGCGACGCCACCGGCGAGATACCCGATGCTCTCGAGCTTCTGCGCGTGGAGCGCCTGCGCGAGCAGGCGGCGGCGCTCGGATTCGGCGCGCCGGTTCTCCGTGCTTTCGGTTGCCGTGACGCCCACGCCGACGAGTTGGCCATCGTGCCGGCGGATCGGGAAACACGTCGTCGTCCAGTGCCGAACGACGCCAGGATCGCGCGCGGTCTCGCCGCTGATCTCGTGGTGCGACGTCGGGACGTCCTCGGTCATCGCGCGGCGCAGTAGAGGCTCGATCGACGTCCACAGGCTCGGCACGACGTCGGCGACGCGACGGCCGACGTACGCAGCCGGAGTCCCACCGAGCAGCACAGCGAGCGACTCGTTGACGAACACGAAACACAACTGCGGATCGATCACGCCGAGGCCGACCGGCGACGAATGCAAGAACGCGCGGTTCAGCGCGGCGGTCTCTTCGAGGCGTTGCGTCAACTTCGAGAGTTCCGCGGTGCGCTCCGCGACACGCGACTCGAGCTCCGCATTCGTCACGCGCAGTTGCTCTTCCATGCGCTTGCGGCGAAAGAACTCCGGGACTTCGAGCGGTCGACGCGTCGCGGCGCTGCCACGCTTCGCGCGCGACGGCGGCGCGAAGCGCGCGAGGTGAGCGTCGATGCGATCGGGCGGCGCCATGACGAAGCGGCATTGCGCGTCGCCGCGCGCTCGGCACGAGATCTCGACGGCGACCAGCGGGATGTCGAAGCTCTGCTCGCACCAGCCCGACGAGTAGCCGGCGTTCATGATGCAGACCGGACTCGTGGTCTTGCGTCGATGGCGGATCCACGCGTCGGCCTCGAACGAGTCCGCATGGTCGTAGACGAGCAGGTACTCGGCGCCCGGCTCCGGATTCGATTCGGGCAACAGTTGCACCGTCGCCCATCCGGCGAACGCGAAGTGGATCGGGCCGGCCGCCAGCCGATCGATCGGATCGACGACGCCGAGGCGCTCGTGGAAGCTGGTTGCGTCGGCCTTGCCGATGGTGTGCGCGAGGTCGAACAGCAGGTTGTTCGCGACGCTCTGCGCTTCGGATTCCCCGCGTTCCCCGAACAGCGACGCGACCACGTCGAAGAACTCCACCGACAGCGACGCCGCACGCACCAGAACGTAGCGCTCGCCCGAGAGGCTCAGTTCCGCGCGCGCCGGGTCATGCCGGAACGCGGCGAAGAGGTGGCGGACGAAGTCCTCCGCGGCGCGGAAGTTCTGCTGCAGCTTCGCGGGGATGCGGACCGTGCGCAGGGGCTCCTGCGGCCGCGGTGTCGCTGGAGTGCGCGAGGTCGACTTCTTCGTGGGCGAGCTCGTGCGTTGCGGAGCGGCGGTCTTCGCGCGCGGCGCTTGAGCCCGACGGGCGGACGCTCGGTTGGCGGATGGCTTCTTGCGTCCCCTGCTCATGACCACTCCGGTGGAATCGAGTCGTCCGTTGCGGACGGCTCGAGCTGGCGCTCGACCAGAGGCGTGGGAATGTATCAGCCCGCGGGAAAACCGATCCCTTCCGTTGCTCGGCCCTCGCAGAGATTCACATCGAGAGGAACCGGCAGTCGGTGCGGCGGGGATTTCCGCGCGCGGCGTGGGGACGACATCGGAGCGGGGGGGGGGGGGCCCCCCCGCGGCGCCCCCCCCGCCCCCGGGCCGGCACGCGCGCGCGGGCGCCCCGCCCCCGGGCGCACCCACAC
>JBPOIU010000185.1:0-7284 GCA_052034255.1 Planctomycetota bacterium
GAGTCAATCCCTCGCTTCGAGGGATTGACTCACGGCCGAACCGACAAGGCGTCCGAGGCGACACCCCGGTCGCGCAGCGACCGACTTCCTGACCGCCGTATTCACAGGTCGTTCGCGTCATGCATCGCCGTTCATCGGTGAATTCGGCGGCTGCCGCCGCCTCGAACATGAATCAACTGTGGCCAGACCCATTGGGTCTGCCCCCAATGGACTCGCGTTCTGTCAGAACAGGCGCAGGACTTCCCGCACGATCGGGTCGGCCTGGGAACCGTCCACGCCGCGTTGCGCCGATCGGACCCAGCTCGAGGAGCCCGGTTCCGCGATCATGCCGAGAGCTGCCACGGCGCGGGCTCGGGTGCGCTCGGTCGCCGATGCGTCCAGCGCGATCGCCATCAGCCGGTCGATCGACGCGGCATCGCCGAGCTCACCGTGCGCGAGCGCGACGTATTCAGGGAACCGTCCCTCCTCGGCGGCGAGCGTTTTCAGCGCCAACGGGACGATCGGTCCCCCCGGCGTCTGCGCGGTCGCGCGCGCCAGTGCCACCAGCGCCGTCGAGCCGACTTCGCCGCGATCCTGCGCCAGCTGTTGGAACAACGGCAGCACGTCGTTGGCCAAGCGCTCCGGCGTCGGGCGGTGCGATCCCGCCGCCGCGTCCGGCGTGGCCGCGAACGCGCCGTGATAGCGGCGACGCACATCGAGGTACTCCGCTCGATTGCGCCGCCACCAATCGCTCACGGACAGGTTCGCGGCCTTGCCCCGCTTCTTCCCCATCAGCGCCGAGCCTTTGCCCTGCGTCGGCGCAGCCGGAGTTCCATTCGTGTCGGGTGTACGCGGCGTCGGACGCGAGCCCGACGTGATCGGTTTCGGATCCAGCGCCGGTCCGGGTGCGAAGGCGTCGGGATCGGACGGATCGGTGCCGCTGACGCCACTCCATGGGACGTCGATCGAGCCCGGAGCCTGTACGTAATAGACCTCTTCGAGCGTCATGCCGTTCGCGTCGAGCCACGAGATGAACTCGGCGTCGTCGGCGTACGCGGCGAGGTACGCGTGGTTGTCGTCCAACGCGAGCCGCCGCGTCAGCGCCGCCGCCCCCGTGCGTTCGAAGACCGCGGCCATCGCGCAGCGTGTGCCTTCGTGGTCGATGAAGTACGGCACGCCTCGCCCCGGCTCGTCGACGTTCGTCGGGAAGTGCCCGGCGTCGCGATAGGCGCGCAACGCATCGAGGACCGCTTCGCGGCGCGCCCGCTGCTCCTTCGTCAGAGATTCGGTCGGGCGACCCTCGAGCACGCGCAGGACCTCGTCGAGGTGCGCGAGCTTGCTACGCGTCGCGAGCGGCAACCCCGCCGTCGGCGCGAGATCCCCCGCGTTCGTCCACGACAGCGCGGCGAACGATCCGAACGCGAACAACACCGCTCCCGCGGCCATGGTGAGCGAACTGGCACGGACCATGCGCGTTTCCCGAGACCTGCCTCGCGCAAGGGAATCGCGGACGGGCCGACCGGAACGGAGCAAGCCCCATGCCCACCCGGAATCCGTGGAAATCGGCACGCTCTCGTAACGACGCCGCTCCGGGCGTCACCGCGGCGCGGACTCGGCCGCTGTCACTTGCCCGGAGCCGGCCCGGATGCGCCGCCGTCGCGCAGTCGCTTCGCCTGCGCGCAGGACTCGGCATGGCCCTTGGCGCAACCGACGTCGTAAAGCTCGAGCGCGCGAGAAAGGTCCTGGGGACGGCCGGCCCCGCGCTCGTACGCGCAGGCGAGCAGGAAGCTCGCGTTGCCGGTCTCCTCCGCCACGTGCATCGTCTCGAGCTTGTCCAACGCGGATTCGACGATCTCTTGCGAGACGCGTTGGCCGAGGAACAAGTACTGGCCGACCACGCCTTCGCAGCCCGCCGGGCTGCCGAGCTCGCAGGCCTTCGCGAAGTACTGCGCCGCGATGCTCGGATTGCGCATCACGGTGTACCCCTCGAGGTGCCAGCGCCCGAGCACCGCGCACGCCGACGCCGCACCGAGTTGGCACGCGCGCACGAAGTACGCCGCGGCCAGTTTCTCGTCCTTCGCGACGTACTTGCCGTCGTGGTAGACGCGGCCGAGGATCTCGTTGGCCTCCGCCGAGTCGAACCGCGCGCGATACTGCGCGAGCAGCAATAGGTTCTTCGCCGCGCGCGGCCGCCCTTCGTCGGCGGCCTGCACCCAGAACGACAGGGACTTGCCGGGGTGCGGGCCCTGGATGAATCCGGTCCACAACATCGTCCCGGCGACGGCGGACCAGATCGCCATGTGGACGGCATTCAGCGCGGCCGGGCGCAACGCGGACTGCCAGGCTCGATTCAGGCGACCAATGGCACCGCTGCGCGCGAGGCGGTCGAACAGCGGCACGCAGAGGTTCAGGATCGGGACCGGCAGCAGCTTGTCCCAGAACACCGGCACCGCGTGGTCGTCGAACAGGCGGAACAACAGGAAGTAGCCGATCGCGTACAGCGAACCGAAGATCACGCGTCCCACGTTCGTGCGCGGCGACGTCGACGGATCGGTCATCAGCAGGTGCATGCCGAGGAACACGGTGGCGCCGATGTTCAGCGTCACGAACCAGTACGAGCCGGTGAGCCCCGTGTACGCGAGGTTCAGCAGGGCCAGCGTCGACACGCCCGCGAGCGTCATCAGCGTGACCTGGAACAAGCCCTGGACGACGAGCCCGAGCAGGAACAACAACGTCCAGATGTGATCGAGCGATTCGAACGAGACCGCGATCTCCTCGCCCATCGTGTACTTCGTCGTCGCACCGGTCGCGATCAGCGCCAAGGCGACGACGCTTTGCCCGAACACCGACGGATTGAAGATGTGCGTGCGTCGGCCATCGCGCGTCCAGGTCAGCAGCTGCTTGCCGAGCGCGCCGATCGTGACCATCGCGAACTGGAAGTAGTAGAAGTCCGCGCGGAACCACAGCAGCAGGTTCGTGCTGAAGATGATCGGCAACGCGCCGTAGCCGAGGCGGAACGACTTGCCGCGCGACCACGACATCAGCGCGTCGAACGCATACAGGTAGAGCACCTGCGCGACGATCAACGGCGCCTCGGTGATCACGCCCGGCGACGAATGCGCCCAGTAGGCGTAGATCGACCCCTGCACCAACGCCTGCACATAGTGCGCCCGCACGACGTTGCGCTCGATCACGTACGTCCGACCGCTCGCGCGACCACGCACCCACAGCACGGTGGCCCACAGCAGGACGAACGTCGCGACTCCGACGAACGTCCACTGCAGTCGTTCGTTCGCGGCGACGGGCTTGCAGGCGAGGAACGCGAACAACAGCGCGCTGACGATCCACGGCACCAGCGGAACGCGGAACACCCAAGGGCGCTCGAGCACGCCGGACGCCTGCGCGGTCGGAGACGTCGATGTCGCGGTCGACACGTTCACCTCGAAGTCAAGACGGCGGAGCGGGCGGAGGGCAGAGAGCGAAGCCTAGCCCTCAGCGACGATCCGAGCGATGCCGCGATTTCGTCGCACCCCCGCGCCGCTCACTGCGGCCACGGGTGGTGCGGCGTGGGGGTGCGACGGCAATCGACGTCAGTACGCCCGCGCGTACAGCACGGAACATGTTCCAGGCGCACCGCTCAGGACGTCCGGGCCGGTCGGCGCGTGATCGTCGTCAGGGATGCAGCGGATCGTCGCCTTCGTCTCTTCCTTGATCCGCGCTTCGGTTTCCTTCGTGCCGTCCCAATTGGCGCGCACGAATCCACCCTTGCCGTCGAGCACTTGCTTGAACTCGTCGTAGGTCGACACCGACGTGGTGTGTTCCTTGCGATGGTCGAGCGCGCGCGCGAACAGGAAGGCCTGGATCTCTTTCAGCACTTCGCCGATGCGCACCGCCGCTTGCGCGAGCGGCACGGTTTCCTTGCCCGTTCCGCTGACGCGGCGCGCGAGCACGCACTGGCTCGCCGCGACGTCGCGCGGACCGAGTTCGACGCGGACCGGCACGCCGCGCAGTTCCCATTCGTTGTATTTGAAGCCGGGCTTCAAGTTCTCGCGGTCGTCGACGTGCGGCTTGATGCCCGCGGCCTTCAACGCTTGCGCCAGCTCGTTCGCCTTGCCGAGCACCAGCGCCTTCTCGTCGTCGTTCTTCCAGATCGGAACGATGACGACCGGCTCCGGCGCGACGTTGGGCGGCATCACGAGGCCCTGATCGTCGGAGTGCGCCATGATCAACGCGCCGATCAAGCGCGTCGACACGCCCCACGACGTCGACCACGCGAACGCCTGCTTGCCGTCGCGGCCGAGGTACTTGATGTCGAACGCCTTCGTGAAGTTCTGACCGAGGTCGTGCGAGGTGCCGCACTGCAGCGCCTTGCCGTCTTGCATCAGCCCTTCGATGCACAGCGTCGTCAGCGCGCCGGCGAAGCGCTCGCTGTCGCTCTTCTTGCCCGCGATCACGGGCACTGCGAGCATCTCCTCGGCGAACGCGCGATACACGCCGAGCATGCGCACGACTTCGTCCCACGCTTCTTCGTGCGTCTCATGCACGGTGTGGCCTTCCTGCCACAGGAACTCGGTCGTCCGCAGGAACAAGCGCGTGCGCATCTCCCAGCGCACGACGTTCGCCCATTGGTTGATCAGGATCGGCAGGTCGCGGTAGCTCTGCACCCACTTCGCGTACATCGAGCCGATGATCGTCTCGGACGTCGGGCGGATGACGAGCGGCTCCTCGAGTTTCTCGCCGCCGCCGTGGGTCACGACGGCGCACTCGGGCGCGAAGCCCTCGACGTGCTCGGCCTCTTTCTTCATGAACGACTCGGGGATCATCAACGGGAAGTACGCGTTGACGTGCCCGGTCTCCTTGAAGCGGCGATCCATGTCGCGCTGGATGTTCTCCCAGATCGCGTAGCCACGCGGCCGAAAGACCATGCACCCGCGCACCGGCGAGTAATCGGCCAATTCGGCCCGCAGGACGACGTCCTGGTACCAGGCGGAGTAGTCGTCGGAACGCTTCGTGATCTTCTTGTCGTCGGCCATGGCTGGGTCCAGCGTCTTGAGCTCGCGCTCGAGCAGTCGCCGGAGCGCACGAAACGCATGGTTGTAGGCCTTTTCGCGCGGACCGCCCAGGGCTGTCGTGGTTCAAAACCGCCGCCGGCCACGCCCCCGACGGCAGTTGCGTGGTCCGTCCCACGACGATGCTGCCGCGACGGCGAACGCCGCGGCCGGTGCGCCAGCCGCGCAGCGCGATCGGCCGAGCGTCACCCGTCGCGCTTCGCTCCGCCCTGGCCAAGCACGATCTTCACGCCGGGGTGGTCTTTCGCGATGCGCGTGGCGCGAAACAGCGCGAAGGGCTGCACCATGCCGGTCGGTCCGGGCTCTTTGGGGGAGTCGCCGCCGTGCTCGTTCCAGTACTCCCAGACGATCTCGCCGTCGGCGGTGACTTCGAAGATGCGGCCGTTCTCGCCCGAGCAAATCAGCGTGTTGCCGTTCTTCAGTCGCTGCGCGCCGGAGATGAAGCTCGAGAAGAAGCGCTCGGACTCCTTGCGGCCATAGCTCCACGTCGGCTGGTCGGGACCGAAGCGTCCGCTCGGGTCGAGCGCGTACGTGCCGTCGGCTCGTAGCGGAGGAACGATTTCGTCGACCGACGAGAACGGCGGCTCCGCGCGCCCCGGCCCGTTGTTGAACACGAGGAAATGACCGGCGCCGTTCAGCCCGGACTCGATCCACTGCGCATCGTGTTGGTGGAACAAGCGTTGCTCGGCCGAACCGCCACTCGCGTAGATCGCGGGATTTCCCCAGCGATACAGGAAGTCACCGCCCTTGCCGCGCTTGCCTCCCGTCGAGCCCTTGGCCTCGTCGGTCGTCGTCGAGTGATCGATGACGTAGAACTCGGACATCTTGGGCGAGGAGAACACGATCTGGTCGAGAGCGGCGTCGTAGTCGATGCCGTTCACATGCATCCAATCGGCGCCCTTCACGTTGCGCGTCTTGCCGTCCTTGCCCTTCGCCTGCCCGCCGACGTAGCCGAGCTGGCGCATGCGATCGTCGTCGGCAGCCCCGTCGGGTCGAGGACCCGGGCCACCACCCGGGCCGCCACCCGGGCCGCCGGGCGGACCTCGACCGGGACCACCCGGAGGCGGGCCATGCGGCGGTTCAGCGGTGCGGCGATCCGCGTTGATGTCGAGCCGACCGGGGTTCGCGGCGATCTCGCCGTAGTTCGGCTTGTCGCGATCGAAGTCCTGGATCAAGTGATCCTTCGTGTGCCACTCCCAGACGATCGCGCCGCTCGTGGGCCCCGTCTTCTTCACCTCGACGATCATGTCCGGCCACAGCTCGCCCGACTCCATGAGCTTCGGATCGCGACCGAGGCTCAGCGCCTTGTCGTGCGAGATGCGCTCCCAGACGATCAACAGGATGTTGCCATTCGGCATCGGCTCGATGTCGTGATGGTGATGGCGGAACTCCTCCGCGAGCGTGTAGTCCCAGACGACGCTGCCATCGGGCGCGAGTTCCTGCACGCGTCCACCGATGCCGCCGCCTTCGAAGATGCCGCCGTCAACGATGCGCACGCAACGCAACAAGTTGCCGTTGTCGAGCAGATACACGGAGTTGCCCGGTGCGAGCTGGGTCTGCCACGTGTGGACGATCTTGCCGTCCATGTCGAGCAACAGCGCGCGTACGGACTTCAGCGGCGTGATGAGCGTGTAGCCGTCGAGCGCACGCGCGTCCTTCACCCGCAGGCCGCGCGGCTCTTGCGGCGGAGCGTCCTCCGCTTTGTCGATCGGCGGAGCGTCCTGCGCGCTCAACGGGCCCATGCACATGACGGCGAAGAAGCCGAAGCGGACCAAATCCGACATGAATGAACGCACGCGCACCTCCGGGGCGGGGAGGTTACGGCGTTCCGCGCGAAATCGCACCCGTCCCGTACGCCTTCGCGGGCGCGTGTGCAGCCTCCGCCATGGTCGAGACCCAACGGCGGCGGCGTGCCCCGCCGCGTCCGGCACCCGTGCGCGCGGGCTTTCGATGCCCGGTATCACTTGGTATTCCGACGGCGCCGCGAAACCAACGAACCGCGCAGAGCGTTGCCGACGCCTCGAGGAAACACCGCAACGCACGGAGACTCCGAGATCATGGAAGACCTGTTCGACCCCACGCAGAACGCGTCGATGCTCGCTCGCCTCGATCGGCTCGATCCCGCGAAACCGGCGCTCTGGGGCAAGATGAATCCAGCGCAGATGCTGGCGCATTGCCAGGTCGCCCTCGACGTCGCGCTCGGTCGCCGCGAGCTGAAGAAGAACCTGATCGGCAC
>JBPOIU010000207.1:0-22872 GCA_052034255.1 Planctomycetota bacterium
GGCGGGGCCCCCCCGCCGCGCGGGGGGGTGCGAGCGCCGGGTTCCCTCTGTGGGCCCGGGTGTGCTGGGGGGGGGGGGCCTCCGCCCCCCACTTCGCCTCGACGCCCGAACGGGCGTCGGGCCCAGCGGCCCGAGCGTCAATCCCCTACCGACGTGATCCGGATCGCGTAGAAGTCCGACACCACGACGATCTCCCCCTTCGCCACGCGCTTGCCGTGCACGTACAGGTTCACGGGCGTCTCGGACGGATGATCGAGCTCGACCACCGCGCCCGGCGCGAGCTTCAGCACGTCCTGCACCGACAGCGACGTCCGTCCGAGCTCCACCGTCACCGGGACCGTCAGGTCGTAGACCCGATCGAGCGGTGCTTCAGCTTGATTCGTTTGCCGGGCTTCGACTTCCGGGAAGGACACCGGCGCGGCCCCTTCTTCGGTGCCGGTCGACGCCGCGTCGTTCTTGTCGCTTTCGCTGCTCATGATCGCTCCTTGCGCGCGCCCGGTTCCACGCGTCCCGTCAGGCGAACGGCGAGCCGTCCGACCGAGCGGCCTGGCTGACCTTCGAACAACACCTTGCCGCCGACCGCGACGTCCAGCGGCTGGCCGAGTCTGCGATCGAGGACGAGAACGTCCCCGGGCATCAGGCGCATGAACTCTTGGAGATCGATCGACGCCGAGCCCAGCCCGACCGTCACCGGCACGTCGAGTCCGCGGACCACCTGCTCGAGCTTTGCCTGCGCCTCGGGTGTCGCGCTGCGGGTGGTCGGCGCTTCGGCGTCGAGGCGCAAGCGCTGGATCAGGCTGCGCATTTCGACGAGGAGGCCGAACGTCCCCTGCTTCTTGCCTTCCGCGACGCGGAACGACAGCAACACCACCGCGTCGCCGCCGCGCAGCATGCGTCCCGGCGCGACCCCGGATCGAGACTCGTCGACCACGAAGCGCTCTTCGGCCGCATCGCCGAGCACGATGTTCACTTCGCGCACGACCGATTGCAGCAGCGGCTTCAAGACCGCGCGCGACACGACGCCGATCTCGATCGGCGGGGCCTCCGCGGCTGGTGGCTCCTCGGCGTCTTCCTTCGGCGGACCATCGCCGAGGAACCGCGAGATCAGATGCGATTGAAGCCCCTCGTCGAACACGAGCAGTGCCCGTTGTCCATTGTTCGACGCGAGCGGGACCATCCAGTCCTTCGTCGAGTGCGCTGCGACGAACAGATCGAACTGATGCACCTCGATCGGTTGCGGATCGACGGCGAACAGGCGCCGGAAGTAGTTGGCGATGCAACTCTGCACGCGCGATCCGAGCCGCCCCTGTGTGCGCTCGATCGCATGCAGTCGTTCACCGGTCGGGCGCGGGGGCCGCCGGAAATCGACGGGCTCCGGCGTCGCGTCCGACTTCCGTCGTCGCCGCGCCGATTCCGCGCCATCGTGACCGAAATTGCCGTCGCCCATCGCGGCCGCCTTTCACTGCACCACGAACTCGGTGAACAGCACCTTGCCGACCTTCATCTCGCCTTCGGCGAACAGGTCGCGGTTCATCTCGTCCTTGATGCGCGTCTTCGCCATTTCCTTCGCCTGCGACCCTTCGAGGTCCGTCGCGGTGTACGACGACAGAGTCGCGATCAGCTTGTCCTGCACCTTCGGCAGGATCTTGTTGAACTCGGCCTGCGCCGCGATCGGATCGACGACGGTCATCTCGAGCGTGATCTCGGCTTGCAGGATGCGGTTGCCGCGCGTGTCCTCGGCGAGGTTCACGAGGATCTTCGGGATCGGAGCTTGGAACGCTTCCTTGGCTTCCTTCTTCGCCGGAACGGCGCCATGCCCCTCGGGGACGTGCGCATCCGGGAACGCCATGATGCCGACGGTCACCGCGCCTGCGACGCAGACCAGCACCGCGACGAGGATCGGCATCAGCGCCTTCATCTTCGACGGCGCGGCAGCCGCTGCGGCCGCGGGAGCGGCTTCGGGCTTCTTCTCATCGGCCATGGTCAGTTGCCTTTCTTTTGCGCGTTCGCATCGCCCGACATCACGCCCAGCATGCGCTCCGCCACTTTCGCGGCGATGTCGGCCGGCAACGCGGCGAGGATCTTGCCGCTCTCGCGCGCCTTGATGTGAGTCAGGATCTTCGCGGACTGGTCCGGGGTGTACTTCTGCAGCAGTTCGGCCGCGGCTTGCGCCGGCATCTTCTCGATGTCGGCCGCGAGCTTCTTCAGGTTCTCGACCTCGGCCTCTTGGACGAGCACCGACTTCTCGGACAACTCGGAGCGTTCGCCGGTCAGCAGGCGCGCTTCCTGTTCGAGTTGCTGCTCGCGCAAGTTCAGTTCGTCGAAGCGTCGATCGAGGTCGGCACGCACGAGTTCGAGATCACGTCGATCGGACTCGACCTTCGCGACCTTCATCTTCAGGTCGTCGCGCATCTGCCGGATCTCGGCGAACAGCTGATCGGTCTCTTCCGACGAGAACGGCGACGGCAGCATGATCGAAGGCATCACCTTCGGTTCGATCGGAGCGGGCTTCTTCTCCGGCTTCGGTTCCACGGTGCGCACGGGCGTCTTCAGGTCCAGCGGCCCGGGCTCCTTCGGCATCTCCATGCCGAACATCGGCCCGAGGTACTCCTTGCTGAGCTTGCCGCGTGCCGCGAGCGTCCCGACCAGACCGGCCGAGAACAGGCCGACCGCGCCCAGCACGAGCATCAAGCCGCGCACCACTTTCGTCGCACCACTCATGGCGTCTCCTCGTTCGCGAGGCTGGCCGCTTCGGCCTGCTCGCGGAAGCGCCGCAGACCGACCTCATCGAGCGACTTCTGCTCGATCCGGCGGAGTTGGCGCTCCCGAGCCTCCCGCCTTTTTTCGTCCAATTTCTCCAGGGACCTTTTGGCCTGTCTCGCAGAGTCGTGAGTTTTTTCGGCTTCGACGACCCGCTTCTTCCGGCGTTCCACCTCGACTCGAGCCTGCTCCACGTCCCGTTCCGAAACGCGTAAGTCCTCCATCCAGGCCACGAAACGCACGGGCAGGACGGCCCCCGCCGCCAGCGCGGCGCGCAGCTGTTCGCGTTCGGAGTCCAGCCCGCGCTGAACTGCGATCAACGCCGCCGCCGCTTCCCGCTCGGCGGCCAACGCCAAGCCGAGCTCCTGTCGACAGCGTTGTTCCTCGTGCCGGCGCAACTCGAGCAGCCGCTGCAACGTCGACGCCTTCATGCAGCGCCTCCGATCGCGAGCTCCAGTCCTTTCATCGTCTCGGCAAGCGGCGCCGGCTTCGACAGGTCCTGCCGCAGGAACGCGTCGATCGCGGGCAATCGCTTGATCGCCTCGTCGACGGCCTTGTCCGCGCCCGCCTTGTAGGCGCCGACGTCGATCAGGTCCTTGTGGTCGCGGTAGAGCGCCATCAGCCGGCGCATCTTCGCCGCGAGCCCCATGTGCTCGGGCTTGACCAAGTGCGGCATCAGGCGGCTGACGCTCGCGAGGACGTCGATCGCCGGGAAGTGCCCGCGCTCCGCGAGCGAGCGCGCGAGCACGACGTGACCGTCGAGCAAGGAGCGCACCGAATCCGCGACCGGATCGTTCAGATCGTCGCCCTCGACCAGCACCGTGTAGATCGCCGTGATGCTGCCCTTGCCGAAGTTGCCGGGCCGCTCCACCAGACGCGGCAGATGCGAGAACAGCGACGGCGGATACCCCTTCGCGGTCGGCGGCTCGCCGAGCGCCAGCCCGACTTCGCGCGCCGCGGCTGCGAACCGCGTGATCGAGTCCATGACCAGCAGCACGTGCTTGCCCTGCTGCTGGAAGCTCTCCGCGATCGCGGTCGCGACGTACGGCGCCTTCAAGCGCTGCAGCGGCGGCGCATCCGACGGCGCGGCGACGACGACGGCCTTCTTCATTCCCTCGGGACCCATCGAGTCGCGAACGAAGTCGTACACCTCGCGACCCCGTTCGCCGACCAGACCGATCACCGTGACGTCGGCGTTCGAGCGCGTCGACAGCGCGGCGAGCAGCGTGCTCTTGCCGACGCCGGCGCCCGCGAAGATGCCGATGCGCTGCCCGCGGCCGAGCGTCAGCAGCCCGTCCAGCGCGCGCACTCCCGTCACGCAGGGTTCGAGGATCGCATGGCGCTCCGACGGCGACGGCGCCGCGCGGTGGACCGGGTACGAGTACGGCCGCAACAGGCCGGGCTTCCCATCGAGCGGTCGCCCGACCCCGTCCAACACGCGGCCGAGCAGCTCATCGCCGCCCGGCGCCAGCAGTTGGCGTCCGATCGCGCGCACCGCGTCCCCGGGGCGTACGCCGTCGAGATCCGCGAGCGGCATCAGCACCGTCGATCCGTCGCGGAAGCCGATCGCTTCGGCCGCGACCGCCGGACCATTGCGTCGCGAGATCACGCACAGCTCGCCGAGCTCGGCGTCGAGGCCGCGACACTCGGCCGTGACGCCGATCATGCGTGTCAACGTCCCGAGCACCGGATACGTGCGGAAGCGCGCCATTCGTTGCTTCGCACGCATCACGCTCGACGCGACGGTCGGACTCGCATCAACCATGGGGATCGTCCTCGGCCGACAGCGCGGCCTTCAGGCGTTCGAACTCGGCTTTGACGTCGACGACGACGCGGCGCAGATCGCATTCGAGGACCACCTGCGACGGCCCCAACGCCGGGTCGGCCTCGAGTTGGACGCGCTCGCTCGCGGTCGGATGCATGCGCGTCGAGCGATCGAGCGTCGCCAGATCCTGATTGGACGCGCGAATGCGCACGGGGCTGTCCGCGCGGGCTCCGGCGACGACGCGATCGAGCGCTTCCGCGACCACGGCGCCGAGATCGAACTGCGGACTGGTCAACTCGGTATGCAGGACCTTGCCGGCTGCCGCGAGCGCCAGGCCGACGACGTCGGAACCGAGCGCGTCGAGCTGCGCCTTCACGGTCTGCACGAGCTTCGCCAGTTCCACGTCGACGCGCGCCGTGAGCTTCGACCAACCGCCGTCCGCGGCGTTCCTCGCGTCGAGCTCCGCGCGCAGCCGCGTGATCTCGGCCTGGGCGCGCTCGAGTTCGCTGAGTTCGCCGCGCTGCGCCGTTGCATCGGTGGCCGAACGCGCCGGTGCACCGGGCGCCCTGCCGTCGGCTTGCGCCGCCCCGCCGAGATGCGCTCCGGCCAATGGGACGCCGAGCGAAACGTGCAGCTCAGCTGACGAGTTCATCGTCACCACCGCCGTACTGGATCTCGCCGCGGCCGATCAGGTCACGTGCGACCGTCGCCATCTCGAGCTGCGCCTTCTGGACTTCCGACAGGCGGATCGCGCCCATCGTTTCGCGCTCTTCCTGAACGCGCTCCTGCGTGCGCTTCGAGATGTTCGACAGGATGAACTCGGACAGCGCGGGGCTCGCGCCCTTCAGCGCCGTCGCCAGCACCTTCGTGTCGATGCCGGACAGGATGCGTTGGATGTCCTTTGGCCCGAGTTTCAGCAGGTCCTCGAAGGTGAACATCTGGTCCTTCACCTTCTGCGCGCGCTCGGGATCGTTCATCTCCACGTTCATCATCAGTACTTGGCGCTGCTCGTCCTTGAACTTGTTCAGGATCGCCGCGACCTGCTTCAGCTTGTCGCCTTCCGGCACCGAGCCGCCGGTGTCCTCGAGCGTCTTCGCCTTGTCGACGGCCGCTTCGAGCAACAGCGTCACGAACTCGCCGGTGGGCTTCTGCATGCCGACCATGCGCGTGACCAGGTCTTGCTGCATCGGCTCCGAGAACCGCGGCAGCGCTCCCGACGACGCGTCGGGCCCGAGCTCCATCAGGATCACGGCGATCGCTTGCGGATGTTCGCCCTGGAGCACGAAGCTCAGTGATGCGCCGTCCAATCGGGCGAGCGTGGCGCGCGCGCGGCCGTGGCGGTCCTGCGCGGACAGTTGATGCGTAAGGCTCGCGCCTTCGCGGCCGAGCGCTTGGGACAGCAACTGTTGGATCTCGGTCGCATCCGGCGTGAACCCGTCCATCGCACGAATGCGACCGCGGAACTCGCGCAACAGCTGTTCTTGCGTCGGCCGGTCGATGTAGCCATCGGCCAACCGCGACAGGGCCTGCGTCACGGCGCGCCGTTCGTGGTCCGGCAAGCGCTTCAGCAGTTCCGCGGCGCTGCCGCGATCGATCGTCAACAGGAGCGAAGCGACGCGCTCCGGTCCGGGGCGTGACATCAGTTGTTGCCTCCGTCGCGCAGCCATTCACGCAGGACGCGAGCCGCCGTCACCGGATTGGTGGTGACCGACTGGTTCACGCGTTCGCGCAGTTTGAACAGGTCCGCGATGTCCTCTTCCGACTCCTCGTCGACAGGCACCGGAGCCGCTGCCTGCGCGCCTCCTTGGGCCGCCGCCGCGACTGCCGCGCCACGCGTGCTCTGCGCGGACTTGACGATCTTCAGCACGATGAACAGCGCACCGAGGATGCCGAGCACCTGGACGCCGCGCTCGAGCAGCATCGGCACCAGCGCCGAGCCACCGGGATCGATCGTCTCCATCGGGTCCTCGACCGCGGTGAACTCGCGGACGATCGTCGTGATGCTGTCGGTTCGGGATTCGTCGAAGCCGACGGCGCGCTTGACGATCTCCTCGATCTGCTGGCGTTCCGCGTCGTGGTCCTTGTGCAGTACGAGGCTGACGGACAGGCGCGACACCCGCGCGCCGGCCTGCTCGGAACTGCGCAGCGTCTTGCTCGGCACGAAATGCGCGGCGCCGGACTCCTCGGTCTCTTCGCTCGTCTCCCCGCTCGCGCCCAGCGTGTTCTCCTGCTGCAGCTGGGCATTCGCCGAGGTCGTCCCCCCCGGGTTGCCCGAGCCCGACTTGCTCGTCTTCGATTCCGTCTTCTCGGACAGGATCGCACGGTCCTCGGGGCTGTAGCGCTCCTGGGTCTCGCGGACGTTCTGGAAGTCCATGTCGCACGCGACACGCACGTCGGCCTTCACGCCGATGCGATCGAGCTGCTCTTGCGCCTTCGCGGACAGGTATTCCTCTTCGCGCTGGCGCAGGTCGAATTGGGTGTTGGCTTGCGAGGCGACGCTGTCGTCCGTCGTGTCGGACAGCACGCGGCCTTCGTGATCGACGACGGCGACGGACCGCGCTTCGAGGCCCTCCACCGCGCCGCAGACGAGGTTGACGATCGCTCGCACGTTCTCGCGCGACAGCGAACGACCCGACCGCAATCCGACGAGCACGCTCGCCTTCGCCTTCTGATCGCGACTGGCGAACGCGCTGCGCTTCGGGCGCGAGATCGACACCTTCGCCGACTCGATCGCGTCGAAACCCATGATGCTCTTCGCGAGTTCGCCTTGGAGCGCACGCAGCAACTTCACGTTCTGCTCGAAGTCCGAGACACCGAAGTCCGACTGATCGAACAGCTCGAAGCCCTTCGCCCCTCCGTTCGGAACGCCGTCCTTCGAGACCAGCATGCGCATCTCGGCGATGCTCTCGCGCGGCACGAACACCGCGCGGCCGTTCTGGCGGATCTCAGCGGCGACGCCGGCCTGGCGCACCTTGTCGACGATCGCGCCGGCGTCGGCCTCGTCGAGGTTCCCGAACAGCAGCGCCATGTCCGGCCGCGACGACATCCAGACCGCGAACGACAAGCCGAACGCGAGTACGGCGATGCCGAGCACGCCGAACGCACGCTGTGCGCCACTGGCGTTCTTCCAGATCGCTTGGAGTTGGAACAACACGTCCTTCACGCTCTCACCTCGTCCTGCTTCTCACCGTGGATTCACGTCGACACCGCGAGCCGCATCACACCTGCATGCGCTGGACTTCCTGGTACGCCTCGATCAGTCGGTTGCGGACCTCGAGCAGCGTGCGGAACGACAAGTCCGCTTCCGTCAGCGCGGTGATCACCTGGTGCGAATCGACCGGTTCACCGCGCGCGAGCCCTTGCACCAGCGCTTCCGAGTTCTTCTGCGCCGAGTTCGCGTCCTGGACCAGGCCCTCGAGCAATTGCGAGAACTTGGCGCCGGAATCGGCATTCGACGACGACGTCGCGCCCGTGAGCTCGAGGTGTTTGAGCGCGCCGAGCGCGCCGATCCCGTCCGTACGCATGGATCACACCCTCCCGACGGCGAGCGACGCCTCGACCATGCTCTTGAAGGCGCGGACGGTGCGCATGTTCGCTTCGTAGGAACGCATGGCCGACATCAGGTCGACCATCTCGGTCATCAGGTCGACGTTCGGCATCCGCACGTAGCCCTCGGCATCCGCGTCCGGATGGCCGGGCATCAGCACGCGCTTGAACTCCGACGGATCCATGCGGACCTCGTCGATCTTCACCATCGGCAAGTGGTCGTTCTCGCGCGCGTACGAGTCGAGCAGTGCTTCGAACACGACCTCGCGCCGGCGATACGGACCGCCTTCCGGAGTCCGCAGCGTCTCGGCGTTCGCGATGTTGGTCGCGACGACCTCGAGTCGCTTGCGTTCGGCGGCCATGCCGGACGAGGCGATATCGAGGATCCGGAACGCATTCATCGGATTCGAGTTCATGGAACGTCTCCCCTGGATCAGCCGGAGCGACCGCTGAGCGCGGCGCGCATCCACGCGGCCTTGAACGACAAGGCGCGAGTCAGGATCTGGTAACTCATCTCGACGCGCGTCAGCGCGGACAGTTCGGTCTCGGGCACGACGTTGTTGCCGTCGGGACCGCCTTCGCTGGAGTCGCGCTTGACGGAGGGATCGAACTCCCCGCCGTTCGCGACGTCCTCGAGCTGATCCTCGAACAGCACTTCGAACCGCTTGAAGCCCGGCGTGCTGCCGTTCGCGAGGTTGGTCGCGATCGCCTTGTGGCGCAGCGTCAACCCGTCGAGGGCCTTGTTGATCACGAGGTCGATTTCGGTCATGGAGCACCTCCGATCGAACCGGCGACGCGCGAGCGTTGCGACGCGCCGACGACGATGCCTTCCTTGCGGTAGCGCGAGATCTTGTTCGTCAACGTGCGCGTCGTGACACCGAGCAGACGGGCCGCGTCCTTGCGGCTGTTGCCGGTGCATTCCAAGGTCTTCAGGATCAGCGCCTTCTCGATCGAGTCGAGCGTGCGGCCGACGTGCTTCGACAGGTCGAGGCGCACGTCGTCTTGCTCCGTGGCGGCGAGGAACAGATGCTCGGGCTTCAGTTCCGCGCCCGGATCGAGCACGACCGCTCGCTCGATCGTGTTCTCGAGTTCGCGGACGTTGCCCGGCCACGCGTAGCTGCGCAGTCGTTCGATCGCGTCCTTCGAGAACGCGCGTACGCGGCTGCCGTTCTCGCGCGCGAAGCGCTCGAGGAAGTGCTCGGCGAGCGGGATCACGTCGTCGCGGCGCTCCCGCAGCGGCGGCAGGCGCAACTGGACGACTTGCAGGCGATAGAACAGATCCTCGCGGAAGCGACCGGCCTTGATCTCGGCCGCGAGGTCGCGGTTCGTCGCTGCCACCGTGCGGACGTCGACCGACAGCGTCTTGCTGCCGCCGACGCGCTCGAACTCGCGCTCTTCGAGCACGCGCAACAGCTTCGCTTGCAGCGCCTGGCTCGTTTCGCCGATCTCGTCGAGGAAGATCGTGCCGCGATCGGCCAACTCGAACCGGCCTTCGCGACGCGTCATCGCGCCGGTGAACGCGCCCTTCTCGTGGCCGAACAATTCGCTTTCGAGCAGCGTCTCCGCCAGCGCCGCGCAGTTCACGCGCACGAACGGTCCGCCGTGCCGTGGGCTCTCGTCGTGGATGATGCGCGCGAACAGTTCCTTGCCGGTCCCGCTTTCGCCCGTGATCAGCACGGTCGCCTTCGAGCGCGCCACGCGGATCGCCGTGTCGAGGAGCGCGCGGACTTGCGGGCTCTTCGCGACGATCGCATGGGCTTGGTCGCGGCAGCGCAGCGCTTCTTCGGCCGGAGCGTCCGCGCTGATCGCGCCGCGCGCTTCGATCGTGCGCAGCACCGTTTCGATCTGCTCGATCGCCAGCGGCTTGGTCATGAAGTCGTCGGCGCCTTCCTTCAGCGCCGTGACCGCGGTGTCAACCGAGCCATACGCCGTCAGCACGACGACCGGTACGTCGCGACCCGACGCGCGAATGCGCCGCAGCAGCACGAGTCCGGAATCGCCCGGCATGCGCAGATCGGTCAGCACGAGGTCGACCTCGTGCTCCGTCAGCAAACGGAAGGCTTCGGCCGCGTCCTGCGCGACCAGCGGTTCGATCGACTTCGACAGCATGACCTCCGCCAGGAAGTCACGCGCCAGCGGGTCGTCGTCCGCGATCAGCACTCGGCGAATCATGAAGCGAACGCCTCCTTGGGATCCTGCGACGACGGGACCGTCAGCGTGAACGCGGCGCCGCCGCCGTCGGAGCTGCCGACGGTGATGCTGCCGCCATGCAGTTCCGCGATGCGGGCCACCAGCGCGAGGCCGAGCCCGGCACCTTCGGTCTTGGTCGTGAAGAACGGCTCGAACAGCCGGGCGCGCAGCGCCACGGGGACGCCGGGGCCGGAGTCCTCGATGACGAAGCGCACGGTGTTGCCGCTGGCGATGGCGGAGACGGCCAAGCGGCCCTTGCCACCCATCGCTTCGGCGGAATTCTGGATCAGGTTCACCAGCGCTTGCAGCAGGCGCACGCGGTCGCAGACCACTTCGAGTCCGGCCGGTTCCACGCGACGCACGACCGCCACCGAGCGCATCGCCAACGGCTTCGCGGTCGCGACCTCTTCCAATGCGTCGAGCAGCAGCGTTTCGGCGTCGACGACGGCGAGCGCCAAGGCTCGCGGACGCGCGAGGAACAGCACGCTGTCGATGATCGCGTCGGCGCGATCGGCGCCCTCGAGGATGCGGCGCACGAAGCGCACGCCGCCGCTGTGTTCCTTGTCCGCCTCGAGTTCGCGGAGCAACAGGCTCGCGAACCCCTTGATGCCAGACAGCGGGTTGCGGATCTCGTGGGCGATGATCGCCGCGACGCGGCCGAGCTCGGCCAACTTGTCGAGGCGACGTACCTCCTCTTTCAGCGCGCGGACTTCGCTGCGGTCGTTCAGGACCTCGACGACACCGAGCTCGCGACCGTCGGTATCGGTCACGCTGACCACGCCGCCGTCGACGACGCGCGCGCCATCCTGCGTCGCGATCATGCGCTCGGCGACCGGGCCGGGACCTTCGTGCAGGCGCAACAGCGGACGGCCGTCGACGTCCGTCAGCCGCTCGGCCGGATTGCCGATCAGTTCGCGCCCCTTGCGGCCCAGGATGCGCTCGGCGGCAGGGTTCGCCATCACGACGACCCCGTCCATGCCCGCGACGACGACTCCGCACGGAATCGCACGCAGTACTGCGGCAAGTGCGCCGGACAGATTCTCGAGCTCGTCCACCTGACCTTTCAGCCGCTCGTTGGCGACCGCGAGTTCGGCGTCGAGCCGGGTGGCGCTGGCGGACAGTCCTTCGTAGGCGGCGCGCAAACGGTCGGCGACTTCCGAGAACGCGGAGAACGCGTCCTTGAGTTCGCCCGCCTGTTCGGTCGCGGCGTCGAGGCACTGGGTCGTGGCGGTCGAGCCGCTCATTTCTTGGTCTCCGTGCTAGGTCCTTCGCCCACGAGGGCGTTCTCGATGAACGTGATGCGCTTCAGTTGCAGATCGGCCCCGTGGGCCAGTTGCGGATGGTCCTTCTCGTCCTTCAACCGGGTGAAGACGGCTTTGGCGTCGCCGTAGCGTCGCTCCGACATCAGGCACGAGCCGTAGACCCACAGCGTCATGGGCTTCATGCGCAGGGGCGGCGTCTCGGCGAGTAGCTCCAGCACCGTCGCGACGTCGCGATCGCGAAAGGCGATCAGCGCCTCGCGCTGCGGATCGGGTGACGGACCGGCGAGCACGTCGGTCGGCTCGCTGGCGTCTTGCGCGGTTGCGTCCTTGGGCGATTGCGCGACCGGCTTCGGTTCGACCGGCGCCGCGGTCGTCGTGGCGCCGCCGTCCTTCGCTGCGGAGTCGGCGACTTCGGTGACCGAGCGGAGTCCGTCGGTCGGGTTGTTGCTCGACGCGCCGCGCAAGTGGAGCAGCGCCTGTTTTGCCCGCTTCGACTTCACTTCGTCGAGCAGGCGCCGGACCTGGCGGGCGACCGCGTCGTCGACGCCGAAGCCCTCGAGGTCGTCCTCGGAACCCTTCGCGCCGTGGATCTTCACCACCGATTCGTCGTCGGCGAGCACGAGGCCATCGAGCGTCTGCTGCAGCGACTTCACTTCACGCTCGAGGGAACTCACGGCATTCATGCCGGCGAGTTCGAGCACGTCGCTGAGGTCTTGTTCCGTGATCGGCGGCACGTCGGAGGCCGCCTGCGTCCCGGCAGCCGCCGGCACGCTCGGCGCATCGGTCGTGGACGCGGTCGCGGGCGGTGTGACCGGCACGCCACTCGCCGGCGCTTCCGAAGCGGGCGGCGTCGCGGGCGGCGTCGCGGGAGTCGTGCCGGAGCTTTCGACCGGCGTGACTGTCGGAGTTGCCGTCGGAGTCGCCGTTGGAGTTGCCGTTGGCTCGGTCGATCCTGCCTTCGCCGGATCGGTGGCCGGATTCACAACCGGTTCCTGCGGCGCCGGCTCGGTCGCAGGCGTCTGCGGAACGCTCGATGCCGGAGCGTTCGGGGCAGGGTTCGCCGGCGTCGACTGCGACGCCGGATCCGCGCTGGGTGTCGAGGCCGGCGGGTCCTGGAGCAACAGGAAGCATGCGAGTGCGAACGCGAGGTTCATCGCGCGTCCTCCGCGAAGTCGAGCACACCGACGTCACCGCGCAGCACGCGGCGCGCGTCTTCGAAGCGACCGTCTTTCTCCAGCGCGCTGACCGCGAGGTCGACGGCCATCGCGTAGGCGCCGGACGGCAGTGCGTTGCGCGAGAACAAGTCGGCGAGCACGGCGCAGGCGCGCCGCGACTCGTCGCCGGCGATCAGCGCGCGCACGATGCCGAGCTCCGCTTGCGCGGCGATCGTCTCGTACTGCAGCGCCTCTTGGAACAGCAATCGGGCCTGAACCGGTTGACCACCGTCCAGCGCGAGTTGCGCCGATTGCAGCGCCAGCTCGCCGCCCTCGTCGCGACCGCCGAGGCGCTCGGCCGCGTACAGGTGCGTCCGCGCGCGCTGTGCGAGTCCGATGTCGCGGTACGCACCGAACAGCAAGAGGTGTGCGCGCAGTTCGATGCGGGGCGTCCGGTCCTGCGCCAGCAACACGTTATGGCCGAACAGCAGTGCGTCCTGCCGGCGGCCGGTGCGTTCCGCGATCTCGGCGAACGCGAGCAGCGCCGAGGCCGACGTCGTCGCGTTCTCGAGGTTCTGGACCGTCATCTGTAGGACCGCGAGCGCGGCATCGATGTCGTTCTGTGCGACCAGGCCGAGGGCGAGCACGGGACCGAGCACGGCGTTGCGCGCCGGATCACGGACCCACAGTTCCTGGATCAACAGCACGGCGGAGCTGTGGTAGCCCTTCTCGATGAGCACCGAGGCCGCCTGCGACAGCGCGCCGAGCGTGTCCGGACTGAGCTCGCCGACCGCCAGGAACGACTCACGCAGGTCTTCGAGGTCGCGATAGCGGTCGGCCTCGAGCAACAGATCGAGGAAGCGACGCAGCGCCTCTTCGCGCACGTCGTGATCGGTGCAGCGATCGAGGAACTGACGCAACAGGGTCTGCGCCGAAGCCTTCTCGCCGGCCTTCACGTACATGTCCGCGAGCAGCACTTCGCAGTTCTTCGCCGCGTCCGAGCGCGGGAAGCGCGACAGCAGCGCCTCGTAGTTGCTGTAGGCGCTGACGTAGTCCTTCACCAGACGGTTCAGTTCCGCGAGGCCGCGTTGCGCGCGCGCCGCGTTCTCGTCGTCGCGCACGTGTGACAGCGCGAGTTCGTAGAAGCGCTCCGCGTTGTGCCAAAGGCTCGTGCGCTCGCTGTTCGACGCCGGCTTCGGCGGGCCTTCGATGCGGTACACGCTCGTCTCGCGCTCGGCGTCGACACCGGCGGCGCACGACAGGAGCGTCACGATCTCGTCGGCTCCGCGCCCCGACAGATGAACGGTGACGAGCGTGCCGCGCAGCGGCTGCTCGGCCAACGGATCGACGACGATCGGAATCCGTCCGTCGCGCGTCAGCGCCGTCAGGACGTCGATCACCTTGCAGTCGCGGCAACGGACGTCGAACACCGGATCGGTTCCGTCGCGCTCGATGCGGACGACTTCCGGCCGTGGCGGCAGGAAGTCCGTCATCGCGTCGTCTCCGGCGCACAACGACGTCAGCGCGAGTACGAGCGGGATCATTCGCCGTCCCCCCGCAAGCGCAGACTGAGTTCGTAGTCGAGTCGCATCGCGTCGCCGAGGATCGCGTACGCGGCGGACGCTCGCTCGCGCGCGGCCGCGTTCATGCCGTCGAGGCGCAGCAGGTACGCGGTCGCGATACGACGGGCACCGCTGACGTCGCCGCGATCGAGCATGTCGCGCGCGGTATCGAGGACGTCCGGAGTCCGGATGGGCTTTTGGGGAATCGCCGGAGCCGTGGTCCCGGACTCGGCGCCGGTCGTTGCCGGCTCGGCCTCTGCGTGCGCGTCGCCCGCCACCTCTCCCTCTCCGTGATTCTCGTGCGGATCCGCGTGGTCCGTGTGCGGCGGCGCGGCGTCGGAGGCAGCGTCGCTCGCCGCATGGTCGTCCGGCGCGGCATGCGGGTCCGAAGCGTTCGTGTGCGACTCATCGTGAGCGGCAGCGGAATCGTGCGATGCGTTCAAGTCGTCGCCGCGGCCGCCGAAGAACACGAGCAGCGCGAGGCTTTGACCGAAGCCGAGCACCAAGACCAGCGCGAGCAGCGTGACGGGCGAGTTCCACTTGATCGCGAACTTCCCCGCCTTCGCCGCCGACTCCGCGCCGGCGCCCGACCCACCGGCCGACTCGGTCGGCGGCGGTTCAGGGATTGCATCGAAGGGCGCCATGGCGCCCGGATCGGATGAATCGGACATGCGAGGTGCGAATCGCGACCTCGCGGCTCCATGCCGCGTGGGGACTCGCCCTTTCTTGCGTGCCCCACGATTCGGACGATCGAGCCTTTGGACTTGAGCGTTTCGGGAAAGTTCTTCTCACGACGGATGAAAACCGTTCCGACGCGAAGAGATCCACGATCCGGCACAAGCTGCGCGCGTACGGCAGCCGATACCCGCTCGGGGGAACGGATGATCATGGAAGCACCGAAGATCTCTCTGTGCGTGATCGCGAAGGACGAAGCTCGCGTGTTGCCGCGCTTGCTGCGTTCGGTCCAGGGCGCCGTCGACGAGATCATCGTCGTCGACACCGGATCGACCGACGCCACTGCGGAGATCGCCGCGAGCTTCGGCGCGCGGGTCTTGCATGAACGGTTCGACGACGATTTCTCGGCGGTGCGCAACGTCGCGCTCGCCGCCGCACGTCATCCGTGGATCCTGGTGCTCGACGCGGACGAGGTTCTCGCCCCGGGCTGTGCGCGCCATCTGCGCGCCGCGGCGGCCGATGAGCGCATCGCCGGCGCCTATCTGCGTTTCGAGAACGACCTGGGCGGCGGCCGATCGCACGTCTGTGGCTTGATGCGGTTCTTCCGCAACGATCCGACCATTCGCTTCGAGTACGTGATCCACGAGCAGGCGCTGCCGTCGATCGCGGCGTTCGCGCGCGCGCACGGGCTGCGGCTCGCGCAACTGGACCACGTGCGCGTCTATCACGACGGCTACCTCGCGGAGCGCCGCGACGAACGCAAGAAGGACGAACGCAACGAGCGCCTGTTCCGCAAGCAGCTCGAGCGGTATCCGGACCACACGTACAGCTGGTACAAGTTCGGCGACTTCCTGCGGCGCTTCCCCGAGCGCCGCACGGAGGGCGTTCGCATGCTGGAGCGCGCGGAACAGCTGCTGGACGCACTGCCGGACGAGACGTCGCGCGACCTCTCGTTCTCCCCCGAAGTCCACGCGCTGCTCGCGCTCGAACGCGACAAGCTCGGCAAGACCGACGAGGCGCTCGCGACCGCCCAGCGCGGACTCGAGCGCTTCGGCGAAACCCCGAACCTTCTCTACGTGCTCGGCCACCTGTTCACGAAGACGCGGCGCTGGAGCGACGCGTTTCGCGCGTACGCACGGCTGCGCAGTCACGACGGCAAGCTCGCGGCGATCCCGCCGGAACCCGGCGTGACGGGCCCGATCGCGATGGCGGGACTCGGTCTGGCGTTGCGCGGCATGGCCCATCCACGGGCCGCTCTGCGCTGTCTCGAGCACGCGGTCGCGTTGGATCCGAAGCGCATCCAGGGCCAGCTGTTGCTCGGTGAGTTGCGGGCCGAACAGGGCGACGTCCAAGGCGCCGTCGTCGCGTTGCGCGCGGTCCTCGAACTCGATCCGAAGCGGCACGCGGCACGCCTGCGCGTCGCGCGCTTGCTGGTCGACCACGGCGATTCGATGGAGGCCGAGCGCGAGCTGCTCGCCGGGCTCGAGCGCGGAATGCCCACGAACCATGCGATTCCGTTGATCGCGCAAGCGCGCATCGCGCGCGGCGACCTCGAAGCGGCCTATCTCGCCTTGGCGGAAGCGGGCGACGATCCGGACTGTGCCGCGGGTCGGCGCGTCCTCGAAGCGCTCGCGCGTGGTGTCGCGGCTTGTGACGACGCGGCCTCGTTGCGTTGGTTGAAGCTGGTGCGCACCGCGTTGCGCCCGCTGACCGCGTCGCGCTGATCACGCGCCGAGCGGCGCCCTGCGCCGTCGTTCCGCATCACCCGATGGCAAGTGCGTCGGCCGACGGAATCGCTGGGCTCAATCCGGCAGGATGCGGAACTCGAAGATCTGGCGCGAGTTCTCTCCGTCCGACGGCGAGACCTCGGCCACGATGATCTCGCTCGACGTCATGTAGCTCGCGCGCGACTTGCGCGTCTCACCGGAGATCGCGCGCACGAGCGCGGACAGCCGACGGTTGCCGAGATCGTGCTCGGCGACGCGGTCCTTCGATTCGGGGATCTTCAGGTCCAGATGAACGTGGAACGACACGTTGTTCTTCGCGACCACGCGACCGAAGTCGAGCAGGAAGTTCACGCGGTCGTTCTGCAACGATCCCGAGCCGCGCGCGAACAGGCGTTCGGCCGGGATCTTCAGGATGATGCCCTTGTCCTCGTCGATGACTTCGACCTTCGTGCGCTCGCGCTCGACGAAGTACTTCACGATCGAGTTCTCGAGGAACTCGACAATCGAACGCAAGCCCTCGAACGGACCGGGATCGGAGTCGCGGCGGCCCATCGGCCAGGTCTGCCCGATGATCTTCGGCGAGAACGTCTTCGGATTCTTGCCCATCGTCATCGTTCCGCCCGAGCCGACGTGCGCGAACGCGAACTGGACCGACTGGGAGAACTTCTTCAGCTTGTTCTTGTCGACTTCGGACAACGCGTAAAGGATCACGAAGAACGCGAACAGCAGCGTGATGAAGTCGGCGTACGACACGAGCCAGCGCTCGTGGTTCACGTGTTCTTCGTGCTTGTGCTTCTTCGCCATGTGCGTGCGATCCGATCAGGCGGCCTGCTTCGACGCCGCCTCGCCCTTCTTGCCGTGGCCCTCTTCGCCGAGCATCAGCTTCAGCGTCTGCTCGAGCGCGGACGAGGCTTGGCCGTTCGCCATGCCGACGACGCCTTCGACCACCAGGCCGGATTCACCGGCCTCGGTCCGCATGCGCGCCTTCAGCTTGCCGGCGAGCGGCAGGCAGATCAGGTTCGCGAATGCGACGCCGTAGATCGTCGCGACGAACGCGACCGCGATGCCGGGACCCAGCTTGGACGGATCGTCGAGCGATCCCATGACGTGGATCAGACCGAGAACGGCGCCGAGGATCCCGACCGTCGGGGCGTAACCACCGCCGGCTTCGAACACGCGGGCGGCGTTCTGGTACTTCTCTTCGGTCTTCTCCATCGCGACCTCGAGGCGGCCGCGCAATTCCTCCGCGTTCACGCCGTCGATCAACATGCCGAGCGCCGTCACCAGGAACGGGTGCTCGATGTCATGCAGCTTCGATTCGAGCGCGAGCATGCCGTCGCGGCGAGCGATCTTCGACAACTCGACGATCTCGGCGACCAGCTTGCCCGTGTCGGTGTGCTTCTCCTTGAACACCCGACCGACGAGCGCCTTCGCGTCGTGGATCTCCTCGGCGCTCGATTGCAGCAGGATGGCGCCGATGGTGCCACCGAACACGATGATCGCCGCTGTCGGGATCAAGATCGACGTCAGGTGCACGCCTTCCATCACGGCACCGCCGAAGATGGCGAACATGCCGAGCACGAGGCCGATGAGCGAGAACTTGTCCACGAGGAATCCCCGTCGATGGGATCGAACGATCTCTGATCGTCCACCCTCCCCCACGCACTTGAGGGATTCCTGACGGAAGG
This sequence comes from Planctomycetota bacterium, assembly GCA_052034255.1. GTDB lineage: Bacteria > Planctomycetota > B15-G4 > B15-G4 > JADJEK01 > JADJEK01. Next base: position 18,330 of record JBPOIU010000207.1, read on the forward strand.
AATTCCGTCGCGACCCAGCTGCCGCGCATGCATTGCCGTGCATGCAATGGATGAGTCGGCGGAGCTCTTTCGGCGCGGGACGCATTTCGAGCAGTTGGCCCCTCAAGCGCCGCGGTTTGCCGCCGAATCACAAGCCCGAAGCGGTGATGGTCACTTCGAATGCCCGCTTTCGGGACGGCAGCGCCGGGTCAGCTGCCTTGAAAAAGGTGAGAGCAAGCAATGGCACTTCGCATCAACAACAACGTTGCGTCGCTCACCGCGCAGAAGAACCTGGCGCAGGTCTCGGGTCGGCTCCAGGGCAACTTCAAGCGGTTGGCTTCCGGTCTTCGTATCGCGACCGCGGCGGACGACGCCGCCGGTCTCGCGATCTCGGAGCGTTTGCGTTCGCAGATCCGCAGCTTGAGCCAAGCGGAACGGAACGGAAACGACGCGATCTCGCTGACGCAGACGGCCGAAGGCGGTCTGAACGAGGTCTCGAACATCCTCATCCGTATGCGCGAGCTCGCGGTCCAGGCCAACACCGGCACGGTGTCGGACTCGGACAAGGACACGCTGCAAAACGAGTTGTCGGAACTGGTCGACGAAATCGACCGCATCGCGCAGCAGGCCGAGTTCAACGACATCGCCCTCCTGGACGGTTCGTCGACGACGGTCGAGTTCGCGGTCGGCATCGGTGACGAGGCCGGCGTCGACACGATCAGCGTCACGCTGGACTCGGTCCGCACGACCGACCTCAGCATCGACACGATCGACATCGGCTCGTCCGGTGACGTCAGCGTCGCGCTGAACTCGATCGACAACGCGATCGACACGATCAGCGAGTTCCGTGGTCGTCTGGGTTCGACGGAAAACCGCCTGAACTCCGCGATCGCGAACCTGCAGCAGCGCGTCGAGTCGCTGACGGCCGCCGAGTCGCGTATCCGCGACGTCGACGTCGCCAAGGAATCGGCGGACCTGACGCGGAACAACATCCTGCAGCAGGCGTCGCTGGCCATCTTGGCCCAGGCGAACCTGCAGCCGCAGTCGGCTCTCCAGCTCCTGCAAGGCTGATCCCGCGCGCGTCTCCTTAGACGCGAGATCACGCCGCGGACACGAAACCCCCATCGGACTCGTGTCCGCGGCGTGATTGCTTTGCGCCACGTGCGTTCAACGCGGCGCGCTCCCCTACTCGGTCCTCGCGGAACCCATGTCATGGCCTTCACCACGTCTGGCATCTCGTTCGGTGGAATCAACACCGGCCTCGACACCAAGTCGATCATCGGCGCGCTGATGGGCGTTCGGGCCAAGCCGATCGCGTTGCTGGAGAATCGCCGCGACGGCCTCGAGACTCTGAAGAAGACCTATCAGGCGTTCCAGAGCCGCGTGACGGCGCTGAAGAACGCCGCCGACGAGCTGAAGGACGCGAAGGACCTGCTGAAGTACGCGGTGTCGAGCACGGACGACACGATCGTCTCCGCGTCGGCCGACGGATCGGCGACCTCGACCGCGTTCTCGGTCACCGTGAACGCGCTCGCGAAGTCCGAGATCGAGTCGTCGCAAGGCTTCGCCGACTTCGACACCACGCACGTCGGAACCGGTTCGCTGCAACTCACGGTCGGCGGCGAGACCAAGACGATCACGATCGCGAACGGGCAGGACACGCTCGAAGGCATCCGCGACGCGATCAACGAGTCGGATCTCGACGTGGACGCGTCGATCGTCAACGTCGGCACCGGCACGAGTCCGTTCAAGCTGCTGGTCACCGCGAAGGACACCGGTGACGTCAACGAGATCACGCTCGACGTCAGCGGTCTGACGGGCGGCTCGCAAGCGCTGACGTTCTCGGAGACGCAGGACGCGGCCGACGCCAGCATCACGGTGAACGGCGTCACGGTCCAGCGCTCGAGCAACACGATCGACGACGTCGTCCCCGGCGTCGACTTCACGGCGAAGGCGCTCGGTACCGCGACGATCACGCTCGCGCCGGACGTCGCGAAGATGAAGGACGCGGTCAGCAAGTACGTCGCCGCGCACAATGACCTGGTCGGGTTCGTCAACACGCAACTGAAGTTCAACGACTCGACCGACAAGGCCGGCACGCTGTCGGGTGAAGCGGGCGTCCGCAACCTGAAGAACCGCGTGATGAACCTCATCGCCTCGACCGGTTATCCGGGGGGCGAGCTCGAAACCCTCAGCACGATCGGCCTGTCGGTCCAGAAGGACAACACGCTGACGTTCGATCAGGCGAAGTTCGACACGGCGATCGACGACCACCTCGACGAGCTGGTCGGGATGCTGACGACGAAGGGCGACAAGATCAGCGGCACCGGGTTGAGCCTGCTGAAGGTCCCGGACAACGTCGCGTCCGGCTCGTACGCCGTCGCGATCACGCAAGGCGCGAGCAAGGCCGAATCGACGGCCGGCAACGTGTTCGGCCCGTCGGGCCTGTTCCAGGACGAGAACATCACGATCACGATGGGCACCAAGTCCGTCGTCGTCGGCCTGAAGAACGGCGACGATCTCGCCACCGCGATTACGAAGTTGAACGACGCGCTGGACGACGCGGACATCGGCATCACGGTCAGTGACGACGGCGGTTCGCTGCGGTTCGTCGCGAACGCGTACGGCACGAAGTCGAACTTCACGGTGGCGTCGGACGTCGCCGCGTCGCTGACGTCGTCGGGCATCGATACCGCGGGCTTCTCGGCGTTCGGAACGAACGTCGCGGGAACGATCGGCGGCGTCGCTGCGACCGGCGATGGGCAAGTGCTCACGGGCACGGGCGCGTTCAAGGGAGTCGAGGTGCGCTCCACCGCGTTCGGCGCGACGGCGGGCACGTTGACGGTCGGTCCGGACGGCTTCTTCGTGCGTCTGTTCGAGGTGCTCGACGAGGCGCTCGAGAACGACGGCTCGGTCGACGCGCGCCTCGATGGCATCGGCAAGACGATCACCGACATCGAGAAGCGCATCGACTCGATGACCGACCGTCTCGAGCAGTACGAATCGCAGCTCAATTCCAAGTTCGCGGCACTCGAATCCATCATCGGCGAGCTCAACGCCAAGCAGGCGGGATTCAGCGCTGCGTCGCAAGGCTTCACGATCAACAAGGGTTGAACATGGCGACCATGAACTCCAATCCCGCCGCTGCGTATCGCCGCGACGAGATCCTCACGTCCTCCCCCGTGCGCCTGGTGTGCCGGGTCTATTCGGGCGCGATCACCGCGCTCGAGCGCGCGCGCAAGTCGCACGAGAGCGGCGACGAGACCACGCACCGCAAGGAACTGTGGCGGGCGCGCGCATTGATCGGCGAACTGATGGGCGCACTCGATCAAGACGACGGCGGCGAGATCGCGCAGCGCCTGACGGGGCTGTACGAGTTCCTGCTGACCGAACTCCTGCGTCCTCGCGCCGAGCCGGACGTGAAGGCGCTGTCGGCAGCGGAGACGGTGTTGCGAACGTTGAAGGAGGGCTTCGATGGCGTCCTCGCCTCCGGTGCCGAAGCACGAACGCTGGCCTGAAGCCCTCAGCGCGGCGCTGCGCAGCGTCGACATGACGCTGCGTTCCGCGAACGCGGATGAACCGGCGACCGTCATGCGTGTCGTCGGAGCGGTCAATCGCCTGCTGCGGGTCCTCGAGACCACGACGCTGGCGGCGGATCTCCATCAGGTGGTGCGAGCACGAGTCGACGACCAAATGGTCTCGGTGAAGCTCCTGCTCGACGAGGTCCAGAGGAACAAGGACGCGGTGGGCCGCCGCCTGCAGACCCTGCAGACGCGCCGAGGTCACCTGGCGTCGAGACCGAAGCCGACCTGACCGATCGAGGCCGCAGCTAAGCCCGAACGCGATTGCCGCCGGCGATCGTGTTCGGGCTGAGTGTTCGTGCGGCCGGACGGGGACAGACGGGGACAGACGCGCCTCCGTCCCCGTCATCGCGTCGGCACCCATGCCTTCAACCGATGCGATGGAGCGCCGAAGGCGCGAGCCGCCCTTCTCCCCGGTCTCAAAGCCGCCAGGCTCCAGCCCACTCCATCGCCGAATAGGTCCCCGGGCTCGGCACGACAGCGGGCCCTGGCCCCCGGCCTCTCGCTCGTTCCGCACGGATGCGGCGATCCGCGGGCAAGGGGGACAGACGGGGGACAGATCGGGGACACATCGGGGACGGAGGCGCCTCCGTCCCCGTCATCTTCGGGGTACCGACGCCTTCCACCGAAGCGATGGAGCGCCAAAGGCGCGAGCCGCACTCCTCCCCGGTCTCAAAAGCCCGCGCGCTCCAGCCCACTCCGTCGCCAGATAGGTCCCCGAGCCCGGCACGACAGCCGGCCCTGGCCCCCGGCCTCTCGCTCGTTCCGCACGGATGCGGCGATCCGCTGATACGTCTCGTGCAGGCACCCCAGCTCAACCGCGTTCTTGAGGGGTGGTGCGCAGGTTGCACGCGGAAGAAGCCGCCCCGTGCGTTCGAGAGGCCGGGGGCCAGGGCCGGCTGTCGTGCCGGGCCCGGGGACCGGTCGCCAGATCCACCACCGGCTTCAAGGGCGCGGGTGTTTCCAAAGAGGGGCCTCGCTCG
>JBPOIU010000083.1:0-13420 GCA_052034255.1 Planctomycetota bacterium
CGATAGAGCTCCATGCTCTGCGTCGGATGGACGCGCGGGTCGTCCTTGCCGCCCATGATCAGGATCGGCGTGCGCGCCTGCTTCACATAGGCGATCGGGCTGCGCTCCATCAGGAAGTCGATGTTCTCGGCGACACCCATGCGGGCGTGGACGAGTTCCATCTCCTGCGGGATGTCGGTCGTGCCGTTCTTCGACACATTGTTCGAGATGCCGACGAACATCACCGCGGCGGCGAAGCGCTCGGTCAGTTTCGTCGCGCACCACGCCGACGCGTAGCCGCCGTAGCTGCCGCCCGTGACGCCGACTTTCTTCGTGTCGACGAGGCCCATCGCGACCAGGTGATCGACGGCGTCGACGAGGTCGTCGAACTCCTTCCCGGCGTAATCACCTTGGCCCAACTTCGAGAACGCGACGCCGCGTCCGGTGCTGCCGCGATAGTTCGGATAGAAGACCGCGTAGCCCTTCGCCGCACCCATTTGGCCGGGGCCCGCATAGCGCGTGACCCAACCGTTCACGTCGTGCGATTCGGGACCGCCGTGGACCGTCAGCAGCAGCGGGTAGCGCTGGCCAGCGACCTCGTCGAGCGGACGGATCAGGATGCCTTGGAGCTCGAGGCCGTCGCGCGCCTTGAACGTGACGACTTCCTGCTTCGCGAGGCGCACGTCCTTCAACCAGGGGTTGGAATCGGTCAAGCGCTTCGGCGCCGCGTCGCCGCGACCCATCGCATAGACCTCCGGCGGATGCGACGGCGAGCTGCGAATCGCCGCACCTTGGCGACCGTTCGCGGCCAGTGACATGCCGGTCAACACGAACTCGCCCGAGGGCAACAGCTCACGGATCTCTCCGCCGCGCGAGACGGCGATCACCGCGGTGGTGACGCCTTCGTCGACGAGCAGCGTCACGAGGTTCGGGCTGTTCCAGCGCGCCGTCGTGACGTGACCTTCATGGTTCGGCAGCAGGTCCTTCCATTCGCCGCCAGTCGCGGACGCGAGATAGACGCGACCTTCCTGCGGATCGTTGCGGTCCTCGGCGGAGAGGATCGCGAGCGCGGTCGAGTCCGGGCTCCACGCGATCGCGCCGAGCTTGCCGCGATTCTGGAACCGCGTGACGACCGCGCCGCTCGCGACGTCGATCACGTGGACCGCTCGGTTCATGTAGTTGTCGTCGACCGAGGGCGTCGGCGCGAGCGCGAGCGCGAGGCGCGTGCCATCGGGCGCCATGCGCAATTCGGACGGCTGGCCGGTCACCGGGATCTCGCGCGCCTTGTCGGCGGACTCCGGCGCGGTCACGTAGACCTTCGTGAAGCGCGGCTGCTCTTCGAACACTTCCTGGTTGAAGCCCTGCTCCTTCAGCTTCTTCCAGGACTCGTCCTCTTTCTCCTGAGCGAGGAACGCGACCGACTTGCCGTCGGCGGAGAACGTGTACGACGCGATGTCGGTGTCATGCGTCACGATGCGCTTCGCTTCACCGCCGCCGAGCGGCAGAGCGTAGAGGCACTTGGTCTTGTCCTCGCCGCGCTTGGCGAGGAACGTGATCGCCGAGCCGTCGGCGGTCCATTCGATCGCGCCGATCGTCACCTGCCCGGTGATGAAGCCGCGATCCGTGCCCTGGCGGTCGACGACGTGCAGCTCGACCCAGTTGGCGCCATCGGGCTCCACGAACGGCTTGCGGGGCACCGACAGCAAGTACGCGACGTGCGCGCCGTCCGGCGACATCGCGACTTGCGTGACGATGCGCGTCTGCGCGACGTGTTCCGGCGTGAGTCCGCCGTCCGCCGCCCGCAGCTCGAACGAACACACGAAAGTGACCGCACACGCGGCGAGGAGTCCGAGAGTTCTTTGCATGGTGACCCGTTCTGGATGTCTTTTGCCGAAGGGCGAAGAGAATCGCGGCCGAAGCCCGCGCCGTCAATGAATCAACAACTCGAGCGCCGTCGCCGCCAACACGACGATGAGTACCGCGCGAATGATGGCATCGGCGCGCGGGCTCTTCGTCGCCACGCGCGCCGCGATCAGCGCTCCCAACGCTTGGCCAGCCGCGACCACGAGACCGAGTGTCCAATCGACTTGACCGGATCGCGCGAACTCGATCAACGCGGGCACGGTGAACACGAGTACGACCAACAGCTTCAGCGCGTTGGCTTCCTTCAGCCCGAAGCGCAGATACGGCACCAGTGCGAACAGCAGGAACAGCCCGACGCCGGCTTGGATGAACCCACCGTAGAAGCCGATCGCCGTCATCAGCAAAAGCGGCAGCGGAGCCGCGACGCGTTTCGGAGCTTCGTGGGGCGGCACGATCCAGCGCTCCGGCCGGATCCACACCGTCAGCAGCAGCACGATCATCAAGCCGCCGACCACGCGGTCGACGACGTCATCGGGCAGGTCGATCGCGACGCGCGAACCGCACCAAGCTCCGATGGACGCCGGCACGAGCAGCGCGGCGAGCGTCCCCGCGTCGCGGCGCGGGATCGCGTGCGAGCGCGCCATCGTGACCACGCTGACCAACGACGCGGTCAGGATGCCGATGCGATTCGTGCCGTTCGCAACCGGCAGCGAAAGCCCGAGCGCCATCAGCGCCGGCAACGTCAACAGCGATCCGCTGCCCGCCAACGTGTTGATGAATCCGGCGGCGACTCCCGCGAGGACCGCGAGCGAGACCACGACGGGGTACGGGAGGTCGGCCATGGGCCGCCAGGATGGTGTTCGCGTGGGACGGGCGCCAGCGTGCGCCAGCGGCCGAGCGAAAAACTCGGAGCGCGGGCTTCGCCCGCAACCGAGTGAGTCCGTGCGTTCCCAAGGGCAGTGAATCAAACCCTCGCCTCGAGGAATTGACTCACTGCCGAACGCACGAGGTGCCGACGCCTCGGACGTAGTCGATCAGCGCCGTTCGTGGCAATCCGTGCAGGTCGTCGTGCGCGGATTCCACTCCGGCCGCGACTCGTGACCGAAATCGATGATTCTCGCGATCCGTCGTTCGCCGTCGTCGACGACCGAGGTTCGAGGACTAGTGGACGTCGCGGCGGAGTCGCACACGAGGCGAACCATCGCGACGGCGATCGGTCCGGGACGCCCGGCGCGCGTGTCGATCGCGATCGGCGCCGACGCGAACGGGCCGCAGCGGACGATCGCGGTCAGGAAGCGCGGTGGGACGCGGCGCACCACGAAACGTCCTGGTTCCTCATGTTCGACCTCGAGCGCTGGGTTCTCCGGAATCGGATCCAGCTCGGCCGGAGTCGCGGTGTCCTCGGGTGTTCGCGGCCGATCGGCGCGGTCCGGCTCGGCGGATTGCGCCTGCGACGCGACCAGTCGGAGATTCGGTGACCCTTCCACGGAAAAGACCCGGAACGCGCCGGCATGCATCGTGAAGTCGACGATGGGACTTCGATTGGAAACGTCCAGCAGCGCGCGTTTGGCGAGGAGACCGGTGTCGGCTTGCATGCCGACGAGTTCGAGCAGCGCCGACGGTTGGATCGCGATCGACGGCTCCGTCGAGCCAGATTTCCCGAACCACGCCTGCGTGGGCGGCTGCCAACGCCCCTCGCAAGCGTCCTTGCCGTCGTCGTCGAACGTGAAGTAGATCGGGCGCTGCTGTTCGCCCGCGCGGGTCGACCAGGCGCCTTCGAATGGCATGGCGTCGGGTCCCGTGAGCGCGAACGCGACGTCGACCCCGGCTTCGAGCGCGACGTCGAGCCACGCGCGTCGACCACGCTCGAGCGTGATCGGTCGTGTGATCGGCGTCGGTGCGAGGTCGGCGCAGCGTATGCGCACGACGTATTCGCCGGCCGCGAGACCGTGGAACCCGAATCGCTGTCCGGCGACGACGGTGAGTTCCGAGCGGTCGTCGTGGTAGCCGCACTGCATGCATGGCGACTCGTCGTACGCGGGTGCTTCCGGATCCGGTGGAGCGGCGGCCGACTCAGCGCGCGGCACGCGCACGGTGCCGTGATCGCATTCCGAGCACCAATGCCGACCGCGTCCGAACAGTTCGACCGTGATCGGACCCGGTGTCGGAACACCGGCGACGGCCACGCTGCCTTCGATCGAGGCCGTGCCGGGCTCGAGCGCGAGCGTGCCGATCTGAGCCGAACCCCGCGCGTCGACGACGACCTGTCGGCGCGTCAGGTGTTCGTAGCCGCGCGCGAACGCCGTGACATCGTAGGTACCGGCGCTGACGACGAGCGAGCCCGCGCCGTCTCCGCGCCACTCGGCGAAGCGCGTGTCGCTGAGCATCCGCAAGCCTGCGCCGGCGAGCGGTGCTCCGGTACGGGCGTCGACGACGCGGAACTCGACCGTGCCGGGATCGGGGAGGACCACGGCGGCGGCGCCGGGATCGGCCTCGGTCTCCACGCGCTGCGTTTCGCGCACGCGGGCGTCGTCGTCGAAGGACTCGCCCGCGGCGGACCCGGACTCGGCGGGAATCGCATCGGGCCCTGCCGTCAGCGTGAGGGGGAGCGAGTCGTTCGATGGGTCCCCGAGCCACATCACGACCGAGACGAGCGCGGTCGCGGCGACGAGACTCGAACCGAGGATCGACTTCGTTCCCATGGCGACGACTCCCGAAACGACACCGGCCGAGGCCGCCGGTGCGGTCGCGAACGGTGTGAGCGCGAGACACCACGCGCCGCGGTCCCCGCCCGCGCGTGCGTCGAGGCGAGTCCGCAATCGCTCGAGACCACGCCGCAGCCGCGCGCGCACGGTGTTCAGCGGGACGCCGAGACGATCGGCGATCTCCGCGGGGGCCAATTCGTCGAGGTAGCGCAGCGTGATCGCGGTGCGGTACGGCTCGTCGAGACCCAGCACTGCCGCGACCACCGCGTGCTGGAGTTCGAGGCGATGGATCGCCGCCTCGTCGCCATCGACGCGTTCGTGCGGCGCCATCGCGCGTTCACGCCGGCGGTCGAGATCGGTCCTTCGCCTCACCTTGTTCGCGATGCGGCGTGCGGTGGACGCGATCCAGGCCATCGCGGCCTGCGGTGAGTGCGGCGGTCGGCGCAGCGCGGCGAGCCAAGTGTCCTGTTCGAGATCGTCGGCGGCCGCGGCCTCGTCCACCAACGAGCGCGCGAGCCGGCGCAGGAAGGCGCGCTGCCGGAGCAATGCGCCGAGCGGGCTCTCGGATAGATCCGTCGGCGATTCGGACACGCGCGGCTCCGCAAGGGGTTCCGCGCGCGATTGTGACCGTAACCCGGCCCGATCGCACAGCGGACTTCGCTGCATGGAGTGCCCGCGCTCCGGTATCGGGACGCACGAACTTTGGGATTTCGGGAGTTCGGGAGTCGGGAGACCCGCCGTCGCGGAGCCGCCCTGCCGCGGACGGCCCGCTCGTCACTTGGCCGGGGCGGGAGTCGCCTTCACCGCGCCGCCGCGCGCGAACGCGAGGGCGGCCTCGGCCATGCGTTCGATCGGCAAGACGAGGTCGGCCGCGCCGAGTTGGATCGCGACGCGCGGCATGCCGAACACGACGCAGGTGGCTTCGTCCTGCGCGAGCGTGCGCGCACCCTTCTGCTTCAGGTTCAGCAGACCCTTCGCGCCGTCGTTGCCCATGCCGGTCATGATCACGCCGACCGCGTTCTTGCCGGCATGTTCGGCGAGCGAGTCGAACATCACGTCGACCGATGGCCGATGGCCGTTGACCGTGTCGCCTTCGACGACCGCGGCGCGGTAATACCCGCCTTGGCGTTCGATCTTCAGGTGGAAGTTACCGGGCGCGATCAAGGCGCGGCCGGTGCGTACGCGATCGCCGGTCTCCGCTTCCTTGACCTCGATCGCGCACAGCGAGTTCAGCCGCTCCGCGAACTGCTTCGTGAACAGTTGCGGCATGTGCTGCGTGATGACGATGCCCGGTGCGTCCGGCGGCAGGGCGGTCAGGAACAGCTTCAACGCTTCGGTCCCGCCAGTCGACGCGCCGACGGCGATGATCTTGTCGGTGGTCTCGGGCAGCGCGCCCTGCGTGATCGTGGGCAGGCGCCGGACCGATCCGAGATCGACCGGAGCGCGCACGTGCGCGAATCGAGCCGCGCGGACCTTCTCGACGACGTCTTGCGCGACCAGCGCGAGGTTCTTGCGCACGTCGAAGGTCGGCTTCGCGACGAAGTCGACCGCACCGAGCTCGAGCGCGCGCAGCGTCGTCGCGCTGCCCTTCTCGGTCAGCGTCGACACCATGACGACGGGCATCGGATGGCCGCGCATCAGCTTCTCGAGGAACGTCAGGCCGTCCATCCGCGGCATCTCGACGTCGAGCGTCAGCACGTCGGGCTCGAGTTCCTTGATCTTGTCGCGCGCGACATAAGGATCGGGAGCGGTCCCGATCACTTCGATGTCGTGCGCCGACGACAGCGCGCTGACGAGGATCTGACGCGTGAGTGCGGAATCGTCGACGACGAGGACGCGGATCTTCGGGCTCACGGAAGTGCTCCGGCCGACTTGGCGTCGGTGTGGCAGAGGATCAGTCGAACAGCGTGATGCCGCCGGTGCGCGGTGCCGGCGTTTCGCGCGGCGCTTCCTTTTGCGTCAGCTCCGCCGCGATCACGAGGCCCTTCAACTTGCGCACCTTCACCTTGAAGGTCGACGTGTCGAACTCGACGTTGCGGGCGACGTAGCCGCCGAGGTCCTCGGCGACGATCGGAATGCCGTCGTCTTCGAGGTACTGGCGGATGAAGCGCACGTTGCGGCGCGGCACGCTGTCGTCGGATTCGGGCGTGTTGAGCACGTGACCGCCGCCGAAGACCTTGGCTTGGAACCGCGCGCGGTCCGCGCCGAGGCGCATCAACTTGCCGATCAAGTGGTCCATCGCGTGCACGCCGAAGCGCAGCGACTCGTCGCCGTCGACCACCGACGGAAGCATGAAGTGGTTCATGCCGGCGATCCCGGCGACGGGATCGAACAGGCAGGCGGAGATACAGGACCCGAGCGTGGTCTTGATGATCGTCGGCTCGTTGGTCGCGTGCACTCCGCCGATCGTGATGTGGACGATCGGTCTGGTGAGTGCGTTCATCGCCGGCCGTCGCTTCCGGCGCCGCTGCCGCTCTTCTTCGCGAACAGGGCGCCGGAGCGCGCGCGCTCGAGCACCAGCGCGACGGTTTCGCGCAGTTGCGTCGGGCTGAACGGCTTCACCATCCAACCGTTCGCGCCGGCCTGGCGACCGCGCTGCTTCAGGTCCTCGGCCGTTTCCGTGGTCAGGACCAGGATCGGCAGGCGCGAGAACCGCGGCTGCGGCCGCACGCGTTCGACCAGCGTCAAGCCGTCCATCTCCGGCATGTTGACGTCGGTGATCATCAAGTCAGGGGTTTGGCGGTCGAGCTGCGTCAACGCGTGTGCGCCGTGGATCGCCTCGACGACGTCGAAGCCGCCGGCCTCCAGCGCACCGCGGACCAAGGTCCGGACCATGCGCGAGTCGTCGACGATCAGGATGGTTGCGGTCACCGTGGTTTTCCTCCCGGCTGCGGACCGCCTGCGCGGTCGGGGATTTGCGTCTCGTGGCGGTAGACGGTGCGACCGATGTGCCGGAACGGGATGTCGGCGCCCATCATGGTTTCGGAGTGACCGAGGAACAGCAGCGCATCGGGCTTCATGTGCCGCGCGAAGTGCCGGACGATGCGCGCTTGCGTGTCGCGGTCGAAGTAGATCATCACGTTGCGGCAGAACACGACGTCGAGCGGGCTCTTGATCGGCCAGGCGTCGTCCATCAAGTTCAAGCGCTTGAACGTCACGTGCGCCCGCAGTTCGTCGCGGACGCGCCACAGTCCCGGTCCTTGCTTCACGAACCAGCGATGACGCTGCATCGGGCTCAGCGGCTCGAGCCGTTCGTCGTCGTAGACGCCTTCGCGGGCGCGCGTCAGGACGTCGGTATCGATGTCCGACGCGAGGATGCGCAGATCGGCGCCGCGTCCGGCGTGTTCGAGCGCATCGAGCACCGTGATCGCGATCGAATACGGTTCTTCACCGGTGCTGCTCGCGGAGCACCAGATGCGCAGCGTCGGCGTGCTCGGGCTCGCTTCGAGCAGCGGCGTCAGCCACGCGTCGGTCAGGTAGTGGAAGTGATGTTCCTCGCGCAGGAACTCGGTCTTGTTCGTGGTCACGGCGTTGATGAACGCCTTGAACTCCGGATCGGCGTCCGGCATCGCTTCGACGCGATTCAAGTATTCGCGGAACGACGTCAGTCCGAGCGCGCGCAGCCGACGCGTCAATCGCGCCTGCAACATCGGCATGCGGTTGTCGCCCAAGTGGATGCCGACGCGCGCGTGGATCAAGCGCGCGAACCGCGCGTAATCCGCCGGCGAGAGTTCGATCCCCGCGATGGAAGGGTCGCCCGCCGCCGGTGAGCGGCCGGACGCGTCTTGACGAGTCATGAGGCGTCGGCGGATTTGACCCCGTCGTCGAAGCGCAGCAGGCGTTCGGCGTCGAGCAGGATCGCCAGGCGTTCGCCGACCTTGGCCATGCCGCGCACGAAGCGCGCTTCCTGACGCATGCCGAGTTCGGGAGGCGGCTGGATGGACTCGGCGGGGATCGTCAGCACGTCCGACACCGAGTCGACGACGAGACCGCTGACACGGTCGTTGACGTTGACCACGACGATGACCGTGAAGCGATTCGCGTCGGCGCGCGACAGTCCGAGGCGTTGCCGCAGATCGATGACCGGCACGATCGTGCCGCGCAGGTTCATCACGCCGCTGACGAAGCTCGGCGCGTTCGGCACCGGTGTCACCGTGCAGAAGCCCTTGATCTCCTGGACCCTGAGGATCTCGACGCCGTAGACCTCGCCGCCGATCGAGAAGGTGAGGTACTGGTTGCCGTCGACGTTGAACGACAGGCGATGGTCGAGCTCATGCGGTGCGGCAGGCGTGGCGGACATGGACATCTCCGGTCGGACGGAAGCCGTCCGCATGGCGGCGGAAACGGCTCCGCCTGCATCGGCAATCGGGGCGTGATTTTTGAGCGAACGTGAGTCGAGCCGTCGGATTCCGGTGCGCCGCCGTTTCAGCCGCAACGGGCCGACGGCGCGGGAACGCGGGTCAAGTCGCCAGCGGAACGCGCGCGCTCGAGAGCGCGAAGATCCCGGGGACGTCCAGGATCAACGCGACGCGTCCGTCGCCGAGGATCGTGGCGCCGGCGATCCCTTCGACGCGTTGGTAGTTGCGCTCGATCCCCTTGATGACGACTTGCTGCTGGCCGAGGAGCTCGTCGACGAACAACGCGGCTTGCCGTCCTTCGTTCTCGACGATGACGAACAGACCGTTCATCAAATCGTCGCTGCCGGAAGGCAGTCCGAGCATCTCGTTCAGCCGCAGGATCGGCAGCGCGCGGCCGCGCACGAGCACGATCTCGGGCCCGCCCGCGGGCGCGTGGATGTCGGCCTCGTGTGGCCGGATCGACTCCGTGATCGCGACGAGAGGAAGGATGTAGACGTCACGTCCGATGCACAGCGCTTGGCCGTCGAGGATCGCGAGCGTCAGCGGCAGCGCGATGCGCATCTGCGTGCCCTTGCCGCGCTCGCTCTTGATCGCGATCGTGCCGCCCAGCTCTTCGACGTTGCGCTTGACGACGTCCATGCCGACGCCGCGCCCCGAGATCTCGGTGACCTGCGCCGCGGTGGAGAAGCCAGGCTTGAAGATCAGAGCGAACGCCTGTTCGTCGGTCAGCGGTTGATCGGCGGCGATCAGACCTTTCTCGATCGCCTTCTGCACGACACGGTCGCGGTCGATGCCGCGGCCGTCGTCGGAGACCTCGATGCAGATCTTGCCGCCTTGCTGGTACGCGATCAGGCGGATCGTGCCGGCCTCGGGCTTGCCGGCGGCGCGGCGCTCGTCGGGCGTCTCCAGACCGTGGTCCATCGAGTTGCGGATCAAGTGGGTCAGCGGGTCGCCGATCTTCTCGATCACGGTCTTGTCGAGTTCGGTCTCCTCGCCCTCGATCTCGAGTTCGGCGGTCTTGCCCGTGACGGTGACCAGGTCCCGCACGAGGCGGTGGAACTTCGAGAACAGCGTTTTGATCGGGATCATGCGCACGGCCATGATCCGTTCGCGCAGATCGCGGGCGTGGCGATCCATGAGTCCAACCGCTTCTTCGAGCTGCCCGAGACGCTCGTACGAGAAGTTGTTCACGAGCTGCGCGACCATCGATTGCGTGATCACGAGCTCGCCGATCAGGTTGATGAGCTTGTCGACCTTTTCGATGGGGACGCGGATGCTCGCCGCCTCCGTGCCCTTCTTCGCGTCGGTCTTCACGTCGGCCTTCGATTCGGGTTTCGCATCGGGCTCGCGTGCACTCGGCAGGGAGCGGACCGCCGCGGCGTTCGCGGTTCCCGGCGCCGTCGAAGCTGGTCCCGCAGCGATGGCGGGCGCTGCCACGGTCGTCGCCGACGCAGTCGGGAGCGGCGGATCGGGGGCGACCTCGATGGGATCGTCGAACAGGCCGGAGACCGGCGCGACCTGGCCTTCGGCCGCGCCGTACTCGCGCAGCAGACGTTCGATCGCGGTCTTGTCGAGCGCCGTCGTGAACTGGATCCGGTGCGTGGCGGATCCCGGCTTCCCGGCGTTGCCGAGGTCGACGTCGCATTCACCGACGCGGCCGTGCGCCGCGAGGCCGCGCGTGACGGCGGCGACGTCGATCGAGGGGTTCAGGGAGTCGGCGCCGACGTTCAAGCGGAGCTCGAAGAGCGCGGTCGCGAGCGGGGGAGTGGCGTCGGATGCGGAGGGGATGGCGCTCGCGACCGGCTTGGTGGCGAGGATCGCGACGATGCGCGAGAGCGCTTGGTCGAGCGTATCGCGGAACGGCCCTTCGACCGTTTCGTGACCATCGCGGGCGTGTTCCACCAGTCCTTTGAGGACATCGCCGGACTTGAGCAGCACCGAAACGATGTCGGGCGTGACGCTCCGCATGCCCTTGCGCAACTCGTCGAGCAGGTCCTCGAGCTTGTGCGTGAAGTGCGCCATCGTCTCGAGCCCCAGCATGCCGCTGTTGCCCTTCAGCGTGTGCGCGGCTCGGAAGATGCGGTTCAGGACTTCCGCATCTTCTGGCTGGTCCTCGAGTTGCAGCAAACTGTCCTCGTATTGGGTCAGCAGCTCTTCGGCTTCTTCGAGGAATGCCTGAATGATCGGATCCTGGCTCATGGCGGGGTCTCGGCAGGGATGGGGCCGGTGTGGAACTTCCAACTCTTCTCGGAGAATTCCGCCTGCGGACTTGAGCCACCCCCCGGATCCGGTGTTACCTTGCGAGCCGGGGTTGCTGAAGAGCGGGCTGTCTGTTCGAGCCCAACTCGTGTCGTCCAACTAGTGGCCTTACCAACCGGGTGCGGGTTATAGTCCCGCGCACTCAGGCACGCCGGGACGCTGGCGTGGCATTCCTTCAGGGATTCGGAGAACCCAGATCATGCGCATGTCTCTGCCCTCCATGCGGCCCGTCGCCGCATGCTTAGGCTTCACTCTGGCTGCGGCGATGCCGGTCATCGCAGCCGAAGCGACGCAGCCGACGTTCGGCCGTCTGCCCCTCTACTTCTTCCCGAACCAAGGTCAGATGGATGCGAAGGCGGAATTCGCCGGTCGCGTCGGTGGACTGACCGCGTTCTTGACGGACGACGGCTTCGCGCTGCGTCTCGCGGAGCGCAAGACCGGTTCGACCGGGTTCGAGGGTGTGAACCTCTTCGTGTCGTTCGAAGGCCGCTCGCCCGATGTGAGCTTGGCCGGTGAACGCGCGCTCGAGGGCAAGGTCAACTTCTTCAAGGGCCAGGACCCGTCGAAGTGGGTGACCAACGTTCCGACGTTCGACGCGGTCCGCTACACGGGCATGTATCCGGGGATCGACATCCTCGTGCGCGACAACGCGCGCAAGGTCCAGTACGACCTGCTGTGCGCCCCGGGCGCCGACCTGTCGCAGGTCGTCGTTCGTGTCGATGGCGCGGACAGCCTGCGCATCGACGACGACGGCTCGCTGGTCGCGGTCACGCGCTTCGGTGAGCTGCGCCAGGACGCCCCGATCACCTGGATGGAGAACGCGAACGGCACGCGCACCGACGTGAAGTGCCAGTTCACGCTGATCGACGGCAATCGCTTCGGCTTCGTCGCGCCCGATCGCGATCCGAGCCTGCCGATGGTCGTCGACCCGGGTATCACCTACGGCAGCTACCTCGGCGGCTCGGCGAACGAGCACGGCTGCGGTGTGTCGGTCGACTCGAAGTGCTCGATGTTCATCGCCGGCGACACGCTGTCGATCGACTTCCCGGTGCTCGCGGGTGCGTTCGACCTGACGCAGAACGGCAACGTCGACTCGTTCGTGACGAAGCTCGTCGGAACCGGCACCACCTTGTTGTTCTCGACCTACATCGGCGGCACGGACGGTGACTTCGGTCACGGCGTCTACGTGTCGGCCGCGGAAGAGTCGTACATCACGGGCGGCACGGGCTCGACGGACTATCCGGTCACGCCGGGTGCGTTCGACACCACGTTCAACGGCGGCTCGGACACGTACGTGACCAAGCTCTCCTCGGACGGCAGCACGCTGATCTACTCGACGTATCTCGGTGGCACGGGCGAAGAAGGTTCGCTCGGTGGCCAGGGCATCGGCGTCGACGCCAACGGCTTCGCGTACGTCGCGGGCTTCACGTCGTCGGCGAACTTCCCGACGACCCCGGGTGCGTACGACACGACCTACAACGACAACGGGTTCTTCAACGACACGTTCGTCACGAAGGTCGCGCAGGACGGCTCGAGCATCGTTTACTCGACGCTGATCGGCGGCGACAACATCGACTTCGCGAACGCGCTGGCGGTCACGCCGGGCGGTGAAGCGTTCGTCGGTGGTTTCTCGCTCTCGACCAACTTCCCGACGACGCCGGGCGCGTTCCAGACCGTGCCGAACGGTAACTCGAACGGCTACCTGCTGAAGATGAACCTGACGGGTACGGCTCTCGCGTACTCGACGTTCATCGGCGGCTCGTCGGAAGTCGTGCGCGACGTGGCGTTCCACACCGACGGCACCGCGTACGCCACCGGCTACACGCTCTCGAACGTCTATCCGGCCACGCCGGGTGCGTTCCAGACCGCGCCGGGCGGCAACGGTGACGGCTTCATCTCGCGCTTCAATCCGAACGGTTCCGGCTTGGTTTACGCGACCTACATCGGTGGCGCGCAGATCGAAGTCGGCAACGCCGTCGAGGCCGACGAGAACGGCGACGCGTACCTGACGGGGTGGACCGAGTCGCCGCTCATCCAGCTCACGCCGGGTGGCTTCGACACGACCTACAACGGTGGTCCGCAGGACGCGTACGTCTATCGCATCGATTCGACGGGCGCGAACTTGCTGTACGGCTCGTACCTCGGTGGCAGCGCGTTCGACGTGGCGTTCGCGATGAACATCCACGACGTCGGCGCCGCGTACATCGCGGGCGGTACGTTCTCGGTGGACTTCCCGACGGTCGCGGGCTCGTTCGA
>JBPOIU010000175.1:0-15534 GCA_052034255.1 Planctomycetota bacterium
GGGGGGGTTTGGCGCGGGGCCCCCCCCCCGCGGCCCCCCCGGCCCCCCCCCCGGCCGGGGGCGCGCCCGCCGCCCCCCCACGGCGGGGGGAGGCGGTCAACGCCCGGGCCGTGCGCCCCCGGAGCGCGCGGACTGCGCCACGAGGGGGCCGCCGCGCGGGCCGCACCCCGTTCCTTCAGCCGGTCCCCGTAGTCCTGCGGTTCCCAGGCGCGGGGGTCCTGGGGGCCGCCGCCCTGCGGCCCCCTGGTGCCGGCCGCACAGGCCCCTTACGTCTTCACCCCATCGATCAGTACGACGCCGAGCGATCCGAAGAAGATCACGCCGAACCACGCGGCGAGCACTGGATGCAGCGCGTCCTTCTCACCGAGGTTGCGCATCACGGCGTCGAACGCGAAGTAGCTCGCGCAGATCAGGATCGCGATGACCATGCCGACCATCAGCGAGCGCTTTTCCAACCGCAGCACGAACGGCAAGCCGAGCAGCAGCAGCAGCACGTTCGAGAGCGGGAACGTCAGGTGGTAGTGCAGCAGCACTTTGTACTTCGCCTGACCCGTCTTGCCGTAGACGAACTCCGCCTGCGAATACGACAGGTCGTGCGGCCCGCGCGCCTGCGCCTCGATGATCTCCGGCGAGAGATCGACGTCGAGCACGTCGGGCGGCGCGTCCGGCGCCGAGCCCTTCTTGCGGTACACGAAACGCTGCCGGGTCTCGTCCCAGCTCAGGTCCTCAGCCGTCATCGACGGCTCCTTGCTGAGCAGATACGAGACGTCGACGAACTTGATCGTGTGCTTGTCGCAGTCGTAATCCACGACGTTGACCGCGACTTCTTCGCTCGGCCGAAACGGCTGCGTGATCAAGCGCTCGGTCTTCGCCGAGAACAGCAGCTCCTTCAAGCGCTCCCGTCGATCGGCGAGCCCCGGCGCGACGAACTGCTGCACCAGCACCATGCCGACGCCGAGTACGAGCGCGAACACGAACATCGGCGTCAGGATGCGGAACGCGGAGCGGCCCGCCGCGATCATCGGAACGAACTCGTTCGTGCGGCGCAGTCGCGTGATCGCGAAGATCGCCGCCATCACGGTCACGAATGGCGCGACCTGCAAGAAGATGAACGGCGCCATCAGCCCGTAGTACTCGATCGTCGTCTTGCCGACCGAATACCCGAGCTTCGCGACCTTGTCCGCGCGGCCGATCAGTTCCTCGGTCTTCGCGAACAAGTCGATCAACACGAACATCGAGACGAAGAACAGCAGGCAGACGCCGTACGACGACAGGAAACAGCTGGAGACGTAGCGGTCGAGCTTCTTCACGGCTCCGCTACCTCCGGCACACGGTGAAGCTGAGCCCGAGACCGAGCGCCCCCAGGATTCCCGACCCGAGCCAGACCGCCAGCGCGGGTGGCAACTTCGCCTCGTCGGACAACACGTCGCCGAGCAGGAACAGCGGGTAGTAGCCGAGGATCGCGATCATGAACGCGATCATGAACGCCACCATGCGATTGCCGTGGCGGAAGATGATGGCGAGCGGCACTCCGAGCAGCACGAACAGCACGCACGAGAACGCGCCCGCGATGCGCTTCTGGAACTCCGTGCGGTACTGCCGCGGACGTCGTGCACCTTCGTAACGACGCGTCGCGGCAGCTTGGAGATCGACCAGCGTGTGCTCGCTGAGCTTCTGCTCCCCCACCTCGTCACCCGCGGAGATCGCGTAGTTGTCGACGTGCTCGACGACGCTGTCGGCTCCGACCGCGCCGCCGTAGAGATTCTTCAGGTTCCACGCTTCCATCAGCACGACGTTGTGACGCGAGTCGAACGTGAAGCGCGCGCGCTCGGCGAAGATCTCGAGGCTGAGGCGGGGTGAGGTGTCGCCGCTCTTCTTGTACTTCTTGTACCGGAGGTCGAGGAAGTAGCCGTCCTCGGTGACCGTTCGCCACAACACCGACGACCGATCGTCCAAGTCGAGGTAGTTGTCGCCGCGCTCGATCTTCGTCTGGATGATGTCCATCAGGCCGGCACGGATGATCTCGCGCTTGCTGGCCGAGATCCCGGGCGCGATGCGATCGTTGACCACCAACACGATCGCGGCCGAGCACACCCCGAACAACAGCGCCGGGGCATACGCCGTGTACAGATGCACGCCGGCGGCGCGCATCGAGTTGATCTCGTTCTCGGCCGCTGCCCGCCCGTACGTCATCACGACGGCGATCAACACCGTCATCGGCAACGTCTTGTCGAGGTTCGTAGCGACGAAGAAGCCCACGCCCCGCAGGAACGTGAACAGCGTCAGGACCTCCATCTTGTGGAGGATGGTCAGCGCTCCGCCGATGAGGAAGATCCCGCTCATGACCGCGAACGTGATCGCTGCGTTCAGGAGCAGTTCACGGAGCAAGTAACGCTGGAACAGGGGCAACGGCAGCCGTCCCGCTTCGGGGCGAGGAAGGCCGAGGATTCTAGCGACGGGTCGATGAGGAACGGATGACTGACTTTCCCCGACGTTTCGCCGGAAACGAAAGCGGCCCGTGCTTCGTCGTGACGAAGCACGGGCCGACCCGCGGGAACGTCGAGTCACGGCGTCCCGCGTGCGCTGGGCGAATCGATCACGCGTCCAGCACGAGCTGGTAGCCGCCCGTCTGGAAGTTGGTCGCCGACACGGTGACCATGTAGAGCTCGGTCGGCGGCAGCAGCGTCTTGATGCCCGACTGCGACACCTTCTTCGCGCCGCCCGCGACCTTCTTCGGCTGCGTGAACGTCGCGAACGGGTCGAACGCCGGATTGACGCCGATCAGCGCGAAGTTCGGGTTCACGAACGACTTCTTCAGCGCCGTAACGCTGATCTTCATCGTGCGGCCCGGCTGGCAGCGGAAGAAGTACACGTGCTGATCGCCCGGCGACAGGAACCGCGAGCGGTAGATCATCTTGCGCCCGGGGAACACCTCGAGGTCGACCGCGAGGCTGTTGAAGCTGTTCGGGTCGCCGATGATGTTGCGCGCCGTCGCCGCGCCGATGATCGCGCCCACGGCTTTGCTGTCCGCCACCGGCGCCGCCTTCAGGATTCCGTTCACGCACGCGAAGTAGAAGTCCTCGGTCGCGGCCAACGCTTCACCCTGCGAGTTGATCTGCGCGTAGGCCGGGTCGACTTGCGACTCGGTCGCCGGAGTGAACGGCAGCCCGGCGAAGATCAGACGCTTCGTCTTCAGTACGCCGATCGCCGCGCGCAGGTCGAGCATGAACGCCGCGGCGATCTCGCCGTTGCGGTGCTCTTCCGGCAACCCCGACTGCGTCAGCGTCATCGAGTTGATCGTCGTCTCCGGGAAGCGGTCGTCGTCTTGCAGGTCGCGGCTGAAGTCCTGGCCGAACGACGGCGTGAACACCTGCTTCATCACGCGACCGATCACGTGATCGTTGTGATGGAACATCGCGTACGCGTCGGCGATGCCTTCGTTGAACCCGCGCGCCGGGTGGTCCTTCGCGCCGAAGAAGTTCAGGCTCTCGAAGCTGAGCCACGCGTGCGTGTACTCGTGGCCGACCACCGCGACGTCGCGGCCGACGTCGCCCTGCGCACCGAAGCCGTTGACGTCTTGGATCAGGATGAAACCGCTCGTGTGCGAGGGATTCGTCAGCGGGAACGGGTCCGGCGTGAAGAACGCATTCGGGGAGTTCGCTGCCACGTTCGTGATCACCGGCATCGAGAACGCCGAATCGATCGTCGTCTGCAGGTCCTTTTGCAGCTTGTTCGCGAACGCCGTGATTTGGAAGTAGGTGTTCGCCTGGTCGAACTTGTTCGCGTCGAACCCGAGCGGATCGAACGAGAAGTTGCCGGTGACGGACTGCGCATTCAGGTTGTTCGCGTCCCATGAATCCATGAACGACCCGACCAGCAGGCCGAAGCCGAGGTTCACGGGCGCCGGCACGTTCTGCGCGAGGTCGGTCAGCTTGACCTTCGACGACTTGCTCGCGAGCGCGGCGTTCACGTTCTTGAACGCGCGAGCCTTGCCCTTGGTGGTCTGGAACAGGACCTTCTGGCCGAAGAACGGGTAGTTGCCCTGGCCGGCGTCGACGCGCTCATGAATGCGGACGACCTTGCCGTTGCGGGCGTCGACGAAGACCGACTTCGCGTCGAAACCGTCACCGATCGCGGTGCGCACTTCGACCTGCCACGTCGGAATCAAGCCGGTGGGCGCCGGCACGTAACGCCGCTGCGCGACCGCGCTCGTCCACGTGACCGGGCCGAGCCCATGGCGCACGCGATCCTCGCTGGCGGCCGCCGTGCCGAGTTCGATCGCCGACGCTTCGGCCAGATCGAACGCACCGAGCGAGCGCGCGACGTCCGGCAGATCGAAGCGGGCGCCGACCAAGTCGTCTCCATCGAACATCAGGATGGCGCGAGCGTCCGCGATCTCGATTCCGCCGAGCGCGAACGAGAGGTGTTCACGCCGACCGATCGAGCGCGAGGAGACTTCCAGCGCGTCGTCGAATCCAAAAACCGGAGCATGCTCGATCAACAGACGGTCGATCGTCTCGGAACGGGACCCGAGCCAAATGCGGCCGCCCGACAACACGCCGACGCGATCCTGACTCAGTGCGGGCGACCCCTCGAACGCTACGTCGGCCGTCGTGTTGAACGCGACCAAGCGCGACGCGGCAGCGGGAGTCAGTACTCGGCCAACACGCGTACCGACATCGACCGCGCGTCCTTCGACCACCGGAACCGACCGCGGACGAGCGGTCTCCTGCGCCTGCGCAACGGCGGCGATCGACAGCAGTAAGCACATGGTATTCAACGACTTGAGCATATCTTTCTCCAACGACGACACGACCGAGCCAACAGCCGGCCGCTGGGTTGTGCGATTCAACGGCGAGGGGATTCCCGAGCGAGAGCGAAGCAAAATACCCCATCTCTTGACGACAGGTGCGCGTCTAGCGGTTGGAACCTGGATTTCGCAGGGGCACACCCGTGACACTCGGGCCATTCACGAGGATTGCATCCGAGGTTCATCACCTTCGTGTCGAACCGATGGACCATGAGCCCTCGTCGTGCGAAGCTTGGCGGCACGCGCCGCGCGCTCGACTCAAGAGCGGACTTGGACCAAGCGCCGCGGGCTGGACGTCGGAATCGAGTTTTTCGCGGCCTTTTTGCGAACCAGGAGCCTCGATGCACCCTCAAAGGCCCGTGCGCCGCCGAGACATCGCAACGGCGCGCGGAAGAAGCTCAAGACTCCAAGAATCCGACTTACGCGGAGAGCGTGGTGCGAATCCACGTTCTCGACTCGACCGCATTGCCGTGATGTGGACGATCGCGAGCGGAAGAACTCGTATTCGCTCCGACGTCGCGGTGACCATCACCCTGGATGCCCCCCTTCTCCCCCCGAGAACTGCGACGTCGGGGCATCTTCTCCCGCCGCTCCGCGAACCACGCGCGTCCCGAAGCCCGTCGCCCTGCGCGGTGTCGCGATGACTCCGCGCGCGTCGTACGGCGTTTCCGTCACGCAGCGATCCTGGACCGAAGTCTGTCTGGTCCTGCTCGCGTTCGCGTTGGTGCTCGGCGTCATCGGGCTCGCGGCCTTCGACGGCCAGAACGACGCCCAGGCGAAATCGACCGACGCGGTCACCGTGCTCGCGGAGCCAGCGAATACGCCGCCCTGATCCTTCGCTTCGATCGAGTGCGACGCGTCGTTCAACGCTCGCCGTTCGCCCCGTCCTTCGATTTCTTCTTCTTCGGCTTCTTCGCCTCGGTGTCGCCGAGGTAGCCGAGCTGCGACAACGCCGCCGCGTCGTCGTTGTTGCCATCGAGCTCAGCACCGAACCGAGCGCCGATCGCCTCGGACGCGGCTCGCGTGGCGTCGAGGAAGCCGCGCATCTTCGCTTCGACGTCGGCATGCGCCTGCGTGACGTCGTGCGCTTCGTGCGGATCCGCGCCGATGTCGTACAGGCGGTCGCCGAACAGATCGCCTTCCTCGGGCGCCGTGCGCTCGATGAAGCGCCAATTGCGGAACGTGACGCCGTCCTCCGGGTACTTGGTGCCGAACGTGCAAGCCGGCAAGTCCGGAAGGTCCTCGCCGCGCAGCAGAGGTTCCAACGAGCGGCCCTGCGCGATCGCCGGCGCCGGCACGCCGAGCAAGTCGAGGATCGTCGGCATCACGTCGATCCCGCGCACCACTTCCGCGCACCGCGCGGGCTGCTCCGGGCGCTTGCCGCCCGGCAGACGCACGAGCAACGGCACCCGACTCTCGGCGCGACTCGTGCGCGTGTGACCGATCGTCGAGTGCTCCATGAACTGCTCGCCGTGATCGGAGAGGAAGATCACGATCGCATCGTCGTAGCGGCCGCTCGACTTCAAGAACGCGAGGAAGTCGGCCACCGCGGAATCGGCGGCGCGCAGTTCCGCGCCATAGAGCGCGCGCAACCACGCGAGTTCGTCGGCGAAATGCGGCGACTCGTTCTTCCAAAGTTGGTGGAAGCGCTCGCTGGACGGCGCCTTCGCGCGCATCCAGGTCCGATAGCGCTCGTCGAACTCCCGCGTGCGGCCGAGGTCGATCGTGTGATACGCGACCTTGACGTCGCCGAGCGGGAACTCGTCGAGCGTGCCGCCCGCCGCGACGCGCGCATCCATCGCGTCTCCCGCATCCAGCGACGGCGCGGCGTACCCGGGGGGCGCCTGCGGCAGAACCGCCGGTCGATACGGGCGATGCGGATCGAAGCCGTGAACGAACGTCAGCACGCGCTCCGACCGATCGATCGACGCGAGCCACTCCTTCGCCGGTGCGATCGACTCGTCGAGCAGCCGTGTCTTCTTGCCGACCTTGAACTCGTCGAAGCCTTGGTCGAGCCCGTAGCTTTCCGCGAGGTACCCTCCCGCGGTGAACGCGCCGGTGCGATAACCGAGCCCCCGCAGGATCTCCGCCAGCGTGATGAGGCGGTCGTCCGCCTTGGCCTCATCGTCTTCGACTGCGTGCGCCGGCGGATAGAGGCCCGTGAAGATCGACGAGAACGAAGGCAGCGTCCAACACGCCGCGGGCACCGCTTCGTCGAACACCGTGCATTCCGCGGCGAACCGATCGAGCGTCGGCGAATCGGCGGGGGCGCCGCCGTAGACGCCGAGCGCGTCGGCGCGCAGGGTGTCGATCGCGATCACGAACACGTCGTGGCGCGGCGTATCCGCCGTGTAGCGGTGCCACAGCCTCTTGGCTTTGCCCTCGGCCGTGTACTCGAGCGGCTCGTTGCGGGCGAGGAACCACGAACCCACGAGGGTCACACCCAACGCGGTCGCCGCGGCGACGAGGATCCAACGGACGATGGACATGCGGCGCGATGCTACCAGTCGAGTGCGGCAGGCGAGCGTCCACGACCGACCTCGCGAAGCCCCGCACGGGGCGCGCTTGCTATGGTCCTGACGTGACCACGCCATCGACCGACGACGAGTTGCTCGCGCGTGCTGCCGAACACGCTCCGGCGTGTCGCAAAGCGCTGATCGCGTGGTTTCTGCGCGAGCAGCGCGAACTGCCTTGGCGCCGGACGCGCGATCCGTACGCAGTGTTCGTCTCCGAACTGATGCTGCAACAGACGCGGGTCGACGTCGTGATCCCGTACTTCGAGCGCTTCATGCGCCGCTTCCCGGACGTTCGATCTCTCGCCGCGGCGCCGGAGTCCGCGGTGCTCGCGGCGTGGTCCGGGCTCGGGTACTACCGGCGCGCGCGGTTCTTGCAGGCTGCGGCGCGCGCGATCGAAAACGAGCACGGAGGACGTTTCCCGCGCGACTTCGATGCGATCTTGGCGTTGCCCGGCGTCGGCAGGTACACGGCGGGCGCCATCGCTTCGATCGCGTTCGGAACCTCGGTGCCGCTGGTCGATGGCAACGTCGCACGCGTGTTCGCGCGCTGGTTCGCGCTGGAGGGCGACCAACGCTCCGGTGCACAGCAGAAGCGCCTGTGGGCCCTGGCCGCAACCGTGCTCGACGCCGCGCACCCCGGCGACTTCAACCAATCGTTGATGGAGCTCGGCGCCTGCATCTGCACGCCGCGCGCGCCGCGCTGCGATCGTTGCCCGGTGGCTCGTTGGTGCGAGGCCAAACGCGCAGGCGACCCGGAACGCTATCCCGCGGCACGGCAACGCAAAGCCACGATCGACGTCCGCCTCGCCGTGCTCGCCGCGTTCGACGCGAAGACGCGCATCGCGGTGATCCGCCGCCGGGCGGGCACGCGCATGGAGCGGATGCTCGATCTCCCTGCGCTCGAGTTGAACGCGAAGGACGATGCATCGGACGAACTCACGCGCTTCGCGCGCGCGCGGTGGAATCTGGCACTCGCGAACACCGCGCTGGCCGGACGAGCCCGTCACACGATCACGCACCACCGCATCGCGATCGAGGTCTGGACAGCTCGTGTCGGTACGGCGCGACGCGACGAATCGTCGGCCGCTGCGTCGACGCGCGATCCTGCGCCGCTCGGGATCGCGGCAGTCGCGGATGACGCGGGAATCGCCTTCCGCGCGCCGGATTCGCTCACGAACGAGGCGATCGCGAACCTGGCCCGCAAGGCGCTGAAGATCGCCGGGATCCACGACTCGCGCGAGTGACGATCGCGACGTGCGGGACGCGAACGACGCGGCCCTACGCGAGCACCGCGGTCAGTGGTCGCCGTGCGCTTCGAGCCAACGCTCGGCGTCGATCGCGGCGGCGCAGCCCGTTCCCGCGGCCGTGATCGCCTGGCGCCAGACCGGATCCATCACGTCGCCGCACGCGAAGACACCATCGACGCTGGTGCGCGTCGTCTGCGTCGTCACGAGGTAGCCGACGTCGTTCGTGGCCAGTTGGCCCTCGAAGATCTTGGTGTTCGGCTGGTGGCCGATGGCGACGAACAAGCCCTCGGTCGGACGCACGGTGACGGCGCCGGTCACGGTGTCGCGCAAGCGCAGTGCTTCGATGCTCTTCTTCGCCGGATCCAGCACCTCGATGACTTCGGTGTTCCAGATGAAGTCGATCTTCGGGTTCGCCATCGCGCGCTGCTGCATGATCTTCGATGCGCGCAGCTCGGAGCGGCGATGGATGACGTGGACCTTCTTCGCGAAGCGCGTCAGGAAGTTCGCTTCTTCCATCGCGGTGTCACCGCCGCCAACGATGCAGACGTCCTTGTTCTTGAAGAAGAAGCCGTCGCAGGTCGCGCAAGCGGAGACGCCGTAGCCCATCAGTTGTTGTTCGGACTCGAGCCCGATCAGCTTCGCCGTCGCGCCGGTCGCGACGATGATCGTCTGCGCCGCGTACTCCTTGCCCTCGGACCACACGCGAAACGGACGCTTCGAGAAGTCGACCTTGTCGACGTTTTGCGTCAGCGTTTCGGTGCCGAAGCGCTCCGCCTGCTTCTTGAACAGTTCCATCAAGTGCGGGCCTTCGACGCCCTCGGGGAAGCCCGGGAAGTTCTCGACGTCGGTCGTGATCATCAACTGTCCGCCGGGCTGGATGCCCTCGAACATGAGCGGCTTGAGGTTCGCTCGCGCGGTGTAGATTCCCGCGGTGTAGCCGGCTGGCCCCGAACCGATGATGATCACATTGCGCACGTCGGACATGTCTGGCGTCTCCATGTGCTCGCCGAAAACGAGCGCCGGAGCATAGCCAGCCGAAGTGCGCGGCGGGAGTTCCGGATCCGATGAACGCGAAACGTCTGCGAGCGTCGATGTTCATCGGTGCGGCGTACGACCTGGCGGTCGGCGCAACCATCGTGACCGCGCTCGAACCGCTGTCGAAGCTGCTGCCGATCCCGTTCCCGACCGAGCCGTTCTACGCGCGTATGCAAGGCGTATTGCTGATCGGCCTCGGCGTGTTCTATGCGTTCGCGGCGCACGACCTCGAGCGCAACCTCCGCAACGTCGCCGGAGCGATCGTGATCCGCCTGCTCGGCGGCGCGTACCTACACGCCTCGGTCGTGCTCGCGGGTGTCGCGCCGTTCTTCCACGTGTTCGCGGCCGTGGACGTCGCGTTCGGGCTCGTGCATCTCGTGCTGTTGCGCACGGAGCGACGAGCGCGCTTCTGGCCGCTGCTGCTGCGCGGCCAGACCTGAACGCGATCGGGGACGGATGCGGGACCGGCCCGCACCCGTCCCCGACGTCGCGGTTCGAGTGAGGTCAAGTCGCCTCGGCGAGTTCCGCCGCGAGCGCCTTCGCGCGCTCTTCGAGCCCCGTGCCGCGCAGCTTGCTCGAGAGTTTCGACAGCTCGGACTTGGCCGCCATAGCGTCGGTCTCCCGCATGCCCTCGATGGCGTCGAGGGCCGCGGTTGCCGCCGCCACGATCTCGTCGCGCACGGCCTGGTTGCGCTCCGCGAGGAGCTGCGAGCCCTTCGCGATCCCATCGGCCTTCTTCACCACTTCGATGGCCTTTGCGTAGTCACCGCTCGTCGACAGCGTCCGCGCTTCGCCGAGCTTCTCCTCGCATTCGCGCAAGGCTTTGCGCTCGACACCGTCGCCATGCTCTTTCGCCAGTTGTTTGCGCGCGGCGAGCACACCGTCCTGGATCGCTCCGCCCGCGGTACCACCGGACCAGCGCTGGACCTCTTTTTCGGTCCATGGGTCGATGATCGCGGTGAACGGCACGGCGCCGGTGTCGTTGTACCGGCCCGCCTTGCTGCTGTTCAGCGCCAGCATCTCGTCGACCGTCATGCCGGGGAACTCGACGAGGAACGACTTCTTCTGGCCGTTCTCGTTGATTTCGTAGGTCTCGGCGCGCGGGTCTTTCTTCTCGATGCCTTCGTCGAGTCGGCTGAGCGAGATGACCTCGACCGTGTTCTTGTCCGCGAACTTGATGTAGTCCTTGTTCTGCAGCACCGAGGCGTGCATGCCCCAGCACGGACCGCAGTAGAAGCCGTGGCTGTGGACGACGATGGGCAGATTCAGCAGCTTCGCTTCCGCGACGGCCGCCTCCCACGTCTTCGCGAAGTTCACGGTCTCCTTGAGCTTCGGCTTGCCGCCGGCCAACGCCAGCGGAGCCACGACGGCGCACGCTGCGAGCGCCATGACGATGCGGGACGACTTCATTGGATCCAACCTCCTGTGCGAACGCCCTGGTACCGGAGTCGCTGGTACGGGGTGTCCGACGGTCGGTTTTGCGCGAAATCGGGCCTGCTGCAACGAAAACAGGGGCCGCGGAATCGTTCGATCCCGCGGCCCCTGTCGTCACGACTCCTGGCGATCTTGGATCAGCCGCCGGCTTTCGCCGCTTCGACCAACTCGGCTTGGAGCGCCTTGGCGCGGTCTTCGAGACCGGTGCCGCGCAGTTTGCCCATCAGCTTCGACAGCTCGGACTTCGCCTTCGCCGGTTCGTCCACTTTCATGGCTTCGACCGTGTCGAGGGCAGCCGTGGCCGCGGCCACGACGTCCGTGCGCGCCTTCTCGATGCGCTCTTGCAGCAGTTGCTGGTCCTTCGCGGCGGCCTCGACCTTCTTCAAGGCCTCGATCGCTTTCGCGAAGTCGCCCTTGCCGGCCAATTCGCGCGCGTTGTCGCCGGCTTCCTGGACGTCGCGCATGACCTTGCGCTCGATCCCGGGGCCGTGTTCCTTCGTCAGCTTCTTGCGCGCTTCGAGAACCGCGTCCTGAATCGTCCCGGAGCCGATGCCTCCGGACCACTTCTGCAGCTCTTCGAGCGTCCAAGGATCGACGATCGACGTGTAGGGGATCTTGCCGGTGTTGTTGTAGCTGCTCGCCTTGCTCGAGTTCAGCGCGAGCATCTCTTCGACGGTCAGATTCGGGAACTCCACGAGGAGTTCGACCTTCTTGCCATCGACCGTGGCTTCATACGTATCGGCGCGGTGATCCTTCGCTTCGATGCCCTTGTCCAGGCTGCCGAGCGCGATCACTTCGACCGTGTTCTTGTCCGCGAACTTGATGTATTTTTCATTCTGCATCACGGCAGAATGCATGCCCCAGCACGGGCCTCAGTAGAACCCGTGGCTGTGGACGACGAGCGGTAGGTTGAGGAGCTTGCCCTCTTCCACCGCGGCTTCCCAGGACTTCGCGTACGTGACCGACGGCTTGATCTTCGGCTTGCCGCCGGCGATCAGCGCGCTGCCGGACAGGCAGGCGACCGCGGTCAACGCGAATCCCAGCGCGAGCTTGGATGTCATCTCGATCCTCCGATGGAACGCACCGCCCGACCCTCGGACGGCGGCAACGATGGGCGAAGTTATACCGCTTCGGCTTTCGGCTCGCCTCGGGGCTTTTCTCAAGCACCGCGTGAGGAACGGGTCGCGAACAGCCCTCGAAAGCCCTCGATGCTCCACCAACCTTCGAGGATGACGAACACCCACTGCTCGATCCGCACCGAATAGGCGGCCAGCACCAGTGCTCCCAGAGCGTTACACCACAGGTACTTGGGCGAATCCTGCGCCCACGTCCCGCGGCGATTGGCGAGGTACGCGACGAGCAGCGCGGCCATGCCCAGGAACGACACCACTTGCCAGGCGAGGTCCATCACGTCTCCTCGAAGTCGTCGGCGTTCCGAAGGCGGCGCTTACGGCCGCGCGTCGTGGAAGCCGTACGGGCAGTGCCGGCAGCCGCTCTCGCAGCAGGTCCCGCGCTGCTTCAGGTACAGCTCGGTCATCACGAACAGCCCGGTCTCCGGGTCCATGTAACCGAGCTGCCCACGCGCCACGGCGGCATCGTGGGCTCGCTGCGCCTCGGGGCTGATCCGCGGCTTCGTCATTCCTTCGGACCGAGCATGTCCTCGGGGCGCACGAGCTGGTCGAACTTCGCGGCGTCGAGCAATCCGAGGTCGACCGCGGCCTGCTTCAACGTAGTTCGCTTCGCGTGCGCGGTCTTCGCGATCTTCGCGGCGTTGTCGTAACCCACGTGCGGATTCAGCGCGGTCACGAGCATCAGCGACTGCCGCATCAACTCGTCGATGCGGCGCTCGTCGGCCTCGATGCCGCGCGCGCAATGCTCTTCGAAGCCCACCATCGCGTCGGCGAGCAGGCGCGTCGAGCGCAGCACGTTGTGCACGATCAGCGGCTTGTAGACGTTCAGCTCGAAGTTGCCCGACATGCCGCCGACGTTGACCGCGACGTCGTTGCCGAGCACCTGCGCGCAGACCATCGTCATCGCCTCGCTCTGCGTCGGGTTGACCTTGCCCGGCATGATCGAGCTACCCGGCTCGTTCGCCGGGATCGTGATCTCGCCGAGTCCGCAGCGCGGCCCCGACGCCAACCACCGCACGTCGTTCGCGATCTTCGTCAACGAGCACGCCAGCGTTTTCAACGCGCCGTGCGCCATGACCAGCGCGTCGTGCGCCGCCAGCGACTCGAAGTAGTTCGGCGCCGGAACGAACGGCAAGCCGGTGATCGCGGAGATCTCCTGGATCGCCGCCCCGGCGAACTTCGGATGCGTGTTCAGGCCCGTTCCCACCGCGGTGCCACCGAGCGCGAGTTCGTAGAGGTGCGGCAGCACGGCTTCGACACGAGCCTTCGCGTTCGCGAGCTGCTGGACCCAGCCCGAGATCTCCTGCCCGAGCGTCAGCGGCGTCGCGTCCATCAAGTGCGTGCGGCCGATCTTGATCACCTTCTCGAACGCCTTCGCCTTCGCGGCGAGCGTGCCATGCAGCGTCGCGATCGCCGGCAGCAGCGTTCCGGTCAGCGCGCGCGCCGCCGCGATGTGCATCGCCGTTGGAAACGAGTCGTTCGACGACTGCGCCTTGTTGACGTCGTCGTTCGGATGGATCGGCTTCTTCGAGCCCATCTCGCCGCTCGCCATCTCGATCGCGCGATTCGAGATGACCTCGTTGACGTTCATGTTCGATTGCGTACCGGAACCGGTCTGCCAGATCACGAGCGGGAAGTGCTCGTCGAGCTTCCCGGCCGCGACTTCGTCGGATGCGCGCACGATCAGAGCGGCCTTGTCCTTGGACAACAGCCCGAGCCGCTCGTTGGCGCGCGCCGCAGCCGTCTTCAGGATGCCGTACGCGTGGATCAGCTCGGACGGCATGCGCTCGCCGCCGATCTTGAAGTTCTGCAGCGAGCGCTGCGTTTGCGCGCCCCAGTAGCGGCCGGAGGGAACTTCGATCGGTCCGATCGTGTCGGTTTCGGTGCGGTGCGACGGCTGCGACATGGCGCGAGTCCTGCGAAGTGCGTGAAAGCGCGGGAGAGTACGGGAACGGCGTCGTCCGGGCCAGGGGCGCGCGGGGGACGAGGTCACCGCCCCGGCGCGAAGATCACCAAGTACTTCGCCGGGCCCAACACGACCTTCATTCCGTGCTGCGCGCCCGGTTGGAAGTGCACGAGGTCGCCAGGACCTAGCCTTTGCGCGAAGCCCGGAGCCGTGAAGTCGATGACGCCTTCGAGCACGTACAGCGACTCGCTGTTCGGAACCGGGTGCATCTCGACCTCCGCGCCCTCGTCGGCTTCGACGTGGATCACGTTTTGGTGCGGGCTGTCTTCGCGCGTGAGGATGCGCCGCTCGCGGAAGCCGGGGCGTCGCGCGGGCACGGGCGTGAGGCCGGCGCCACGACGAAAGACGGGTTCCGAGTTCGTCGCGTCCATCGGCAGCGCCTCCAAGTGCGAGCGCGTCAACGCCCGCGATCTCACCGCATCGGACTGACGCGAATCTGCGGCAGCAACGCGTCGACTTCGCCGCGACCGAAATCACAAACGCCGAGTCGCGCGGCGTTCGCCGCACCGGCCGCGATGCCAATGCGCACGGCGTCGACGAGGCGACTGCCGCGCGTGAGTTCGTACGCGATCGCGCCGAGCATCGCGTCGCCGGACCCGACCGGGTTCAACTCGTCGATGCGCGGCGCGGTGAAGAACCACGCGCCGTCGGCCGCGAACAACCACGCGCCGCGCGCACCCGCGGTCAGCAGCACGTGCTCCACGCCGCGCGCGCGCAAGCTCTTCGCGAACGCGGCGATTTCGGCGTCGGTGGAGACTTCGGCGTGGAACGAGCCGCGCGCCTCATCGAGGTTCGCCTTCAACATCCACGGCTTCGCGTCGGCGACGGCGACGCACGGCGGACCGTAGGTGTCGACGAGGCAGCGCTTGCCGAGTGCGGTCGCTTGGCGTGCGGCGTCGGCGTGGAATGCTTCCATCGACGGATCGGGAACGGAGCCGTTCAGCGTGATCAAGCTCGCGCCGGGCGCCTGAGCCGCATAACGCGCCGTCAGCGCGGCGATCTCACGCGAGTCGAGCGGTAGCCCGGGTTCGAGGAACTCGCGGAACTGTCGAGCATCGGCCGAATAGACGAACGTGCTCATGCGGGTCGGCCGCGCGACGGAGACCGCGTCGACCGCAATTCCCTCAGCGGCGAGCCCGTCGAGGAAGAGCCGACCCACGTGCCCACCCGCGGTCGTCAGCGCGACGACGTCGCCGCCGAGCGATCGGATCGTGCGTGCGCAGTTGATGCCTTTGCCGCCAGCCTGATACCAGGAGTCGACGGGGCGCACGACGAGCCGGCCGTCGAGGCTGCCCTTGAAGGACACCGTCTTGTGCAGGCACGGGTTGGGCGTGACCGTCAGGATCATCGAGCGCGGACTATGGCAGGCGGGTTCGAGCATTGCAACGCACCCGTA
>JBPOIU010000180.1:0-4177 GCA_052034255.1 Planctomycetota bacterium
GGGGGGCGTGGGCGCCCCCCCCCCCCCCCCCCTCGCCGATGCCCGAGCCGGCATCCCGCGAAGCGGCCCTTATGTTGTTCCCCAGGAGAACCAAGTGCTCGACACCGTGTTCGCGTGCCTTCTCGCCTGCGGCGAAACTCGAGCGGTTTCGGAGCTGCTTCCGGCCGACACGGCGTGCGTGCTCGTCGCGGACGACGTTCCGGCGCTGTGCGCTGCCCTCGCGAGCCTGCCGTTTTGCGCCGGTCTTCGCGCGGACGCGTGCGCGCCAGTGCGGGCCGCGGCCCGCACCGCATGGCGAGACTTCGTCGCGGAGCATTTCGACCGCGTCGATCCCGACGCGCTCGCGGGAGCCGCGATCTCGCGCGCGTTCGTGGCGACCGTGTTCGACGACGAAGGCGACCTCGCACTTCTGTTCGGCATCGAAGGCGCGAACGACCTGCTCGCGTCGATCGGAACCGTCGACGACGACACGAACGTCGTTCACACGTGGGACGACTGGTCGTTCATCGCCGACGAGGACGCAGTCGCGCATCGCCCGCTCGACGTCCTGCTCGGCTCGAGCCCGGCGCTCGGCTCCCGCGCGCGCTTCATCACGCTCACCGCGGAACTCGGTTCCCCCGGCCCGCGCGCAGCGTGGTGTTGGATCGATCGGGACGCGCTGTTCGCGGGCGTGATCCCATTCGCCGATCGCGTCGACTTGGAAACGAAGGAGTTCGGCGCGATGGCGGTGCGCCTCGACGTCGTCGACGGCGTGTTGCACAGCACGCTCGTCAACGAGTTCGGCGCGGAGCCGAGCCTGATCCGCGTCGACGCGCCGCGCGCGTTCGATGAAGCGACGTTCGAGCTCGTCCCGGCGCACGCGAGAGGATTCGGCGCGTGGAACTTCCCGCTCGCGACGTGGCTCCGTGATTTGGCCGCGCAACTCGCGTCCGACGAGGAGACGGAGGACGACGCGGAGCGCGTGATCGCGTTGGCCGACGCGCTAGGCCAACGCGTCCTCGTCGTCGCCAACGCGGCGCCCGACGGTGTCGACACGCAATGGGAGGCCTGGATCGAAGTCGATCCGCACACGTTCCGCAGCGAGACGTTCGATGCGGCCATGGACGTCGTCGATCGGCTCCTCGCCGACGCATGCACGAGTGGTCGCTTCCAGCGCGACGACGGCACGCTGATCCGCGAGCTGTCGTTCCGCGACGAGGAGATGCTCCCGAAGACGCTGTGGTATTCGTGCGCTGGCGGCTGGTTGGTCGCGTCGACGCATCCCGAGCGCCTCGACGCGATGCTCGTCGAAGCCCGCGCGAACGGCGCCCACGGGCGACCCGACATCCGCGAACATCCCGCGTTCGCGGCCGCGTACGCGACACTCCGTTCCGACGCGCCGGCCGTGCACGGCGTCTCGTTCGTCGATCCAGCGGCGACCTTCGCGAACACCGTCGACACCGGGCTCGCGATCACGACCTACGCGCGAGCCCACTTCGACCTCGATCCGACCTTCGACGTGAGCGCATTGCGCGAACTCCACCGCTTGCTCGCCGCGGAAACACCGAGCGTCGCGATCTCATGGCACACGCCCGTCGGCATCGTGACGCGCCATCGAGGCCTGCCGCTCGGCGATTTCGCATTGGGCTGGTGCCTTCTCCCCGGAGCGATGCTGCGGGCCAAGGCGGCGCTGTCCGCGATCGACCTCAAGCAGACCAATGACACGCGGCGCGAGGCCATTCGCATGGACCTCGAGTTCATCAAGGAAGCCGTCGATCGCTATGAGCGGGATCACGGCCGCCTCCCGGACGCGCTCGACGTGTTGCTGAGCGCCGATCCGGCCAACTTCGGCCAGCCGTACTTGGACCACGAGCGCCGGCTGACCGACTCGTGGGGGAATCGATACCGCTTCGACACGCTGGTGAACGGCGAGTACCGGATCTCGTGCTTCGGAGCCGACGGGAAACGCGGCGGCGTCGGTCCGAACGCGGACGTGCACGTGATGGGGCCCTGACGCCGGTCGCTACGCTGCCGGCCTTCGGACGTCGTTCGGCGTTGTTTTCGGGGTTCGCCCGTCGAGGATTCCATGCTCGAGTGGATCGCGTCGTTCTCCGCGGTGTTCGCGTGCTTCACGTCGGATCGTGTGACTCCTCCGACGCTGCTCCCCGCGGACACCTCCGTACTGATCGTGTGCGACGACGTCGCCGGTCTCCGCACCGCGCTCGGGTCGTTGCCGATCGGCGTCGCGCTCGCATCCGGGGATCACGACGAGCTCGCCGAGCTCGTGCGCGGCTGCGGCGAACGACTCGTCCGCGGCGCCGTGCCCGGCGTCGATCCCGCGGCGCTTGCCGCGGCGTCGCCGGTCGCGGCATTCGCCGCGCTCGCGTTCGATCAACACGGTGTCCGGCGCTCGATCATCGGGCTCGAATGGGCGAACGGAGAACCGGCGGGACTGCTGCCGCTGCCGGAGGGCGGGGATTCAACGCAGCGCGGCGCGTGCAAGCGCGTGGTCGGTCGTTGGACGTTGATCACGGAATCGCCCGAGATGGGCGCGGTGCTGGATGCCGTGCGACAAGGAACGGAGCCATCGCTCGCCAGCCGCGAGCGATTCTCCTCGTCGTCGGCGAAGGTCGACGCGACGGCTTCCGCGCTGCGACTGTGGGTCGATCCCGACCTCGTCTCGTTCGACTTCGATGACTTCAACCGGCCCCCGCTCGCGGCGAAGGCAAAGACCGGGGCCATTGCGTGGAGTCTCCGCGCCGACAACGGTTACGCCGCGACTCAGCTGTTCCTCGGCCGCGGCGCCGAGCCGAGTGCGCTCGCGGACGAAGCTCCGAAGCCGTTCGAGAACGACTGGTTGAAGTTCGTGCCGCAGGACGCGCGCGCGTTCAGCGTCATGCAGCTCGCGCTGCCGACGGTGGTGCAAGAGGTCGCCGGATCTCTGTCCAAGGACGAAGCCACGCGGGAGGCAGCGGGCTTGCTCGGTGAGTTCGCCGGCCTGTTCGGCACGCGCGTCGTCGCCGTGGTGCCGAATGCGGCGCAAGGAATGATGCCGGTCCTCGACGCATATTTCGAACTCGGCGCGTCGGAGGAAGCCGCGCAAGCGCTCGACTTCGTGGTCGGCGCGATCGGCGCAGCGCTCGGTGACGAGAACGCCATCCAGCGCACGACGCGTGACGACGGCCGCGTCATCTACACGTTCTCCGCGCCGCCCGGCCTGCCGTTTTCCGCCGCGGTGTCGTTCACCATCGAGAACGAATGGCTGCTCGTCACGACGAAGACCGCGGAGATCGCGGCGATGCTCGGCCGCGTGCGCGGTGACGCGGCGTCGGACATCCGCTCGAATCCGCGGTTCGCCGAGCTCTACGCGCATCTCACGCAAGGCCAGCCCACGTACCACGGCGTTTCGTTCGTCGACCCGCACGCGGCGGTGGCGGAGGGTCGCATGGCGATCGCGAGCGTCGTGCCCTCGCTCGCGGGAATGGCGCTCGGTCGTCCCGTCGAGTTGATCGTCGGCGAGTCGCTGCTCGAGTGCATCGATGCCGCGCCAGCGAGCGTGTCGTTGACGCGACAGGACGAGAAGGGCTGGACGACGTTGCGCCACGGCGCGCTGCTCGGCGAGTTGTCGCTCGCGTGGACGACGTTCGGCGCGGCCGCGACGTATTTGCCCGCGCTGATCGCCGCCAACGTGGCGCCGGTCTTGGAGCGCGGTCGCGTGACGAAAGCGACGGGGGACTTGAAGGCCATCCGCGAAGCGATTCGCGCGTACACGGAGACGCACGGCGTGCCGCCGACGACGCTCGTCGAGCTGACGCGGAACGACCCCGCGTTCTTCGACGAGTCGTATCTCGCGGACGGCGACGCGCTCATCGATCCGTGGGGCGTGCCGTACGTCTACGTCCGGCACGCCGACGGCACCTGGCTGCTGTCGTCGCTCGGAGCCGACCGCGCCGTCGGCGGCGAGGGCGAAGCCGCCGACATCGACCTGCGGCCAGAGGGCTGATCGACGACGTCCGAGAGTCGTCGGTCAACGCGGCGCTTGCAGTGTCTTCGTCTCTCCCGCGGCGAACGAAAGCGTGCCGAAGTCGTGCACGAGTTGGCGGACACCTTCGCGCTCCGACCACAGCGCGATCTCCCAGGCTCCGGCGTCGAGCGCGTCGATGGTGATCGAGCCGTCGTCGCTCGCGTAGCCCTCCCG
>JBPOIU010000108.1:0-6631 GCA_052034255.1 Planctomycetota bacterium
GCGATTTCGCTGAGCCGCGCGCGTCGTGCGGCGACGCACTCGCGCGGGCGTCGCGGCCGGCGTGCTTCCGAGGTTCGAACGTGCCCCGTTCGCTTCGTCTCTGGAGTTGGTTGGTGCTCGCGGCGACCTGCGGCATGGTCGTGCGCGGCGGGATCCTCGCGTTTCCCACCAGCGTGGAACCCGTGGTGCCGAACGCACCGCGCTCGCCGCGCATCGTCTCCCTCGTCGGCGGGGTGACCGACACGTTGGTCGCGCTCGGGGCCGCCGACGCAATCATGAACGGATCGCGTCGCATGAGCGCGGAAGGCAGGCCGGATCTCCGACCCACCGTCTACGCGAACGAACGCTCCGGAGCCGTGAACGCCGAAGGCATCCTGGCTCTCGATCCCGACGTCGTATTCGTGGCCCGCGAGTTGATGCCGGGGCTGCGTGGACGCGGATTGAATCTCGAGATGGTGCCGCAGGACACGTTCGCGGACATCGAACCGTTCGTCGTCAAAGTCGGCTTCTATGCCCGGGATGAAGCCGGCGCGCGCGAACTCCTGATCGCGATGAAACGCACGATGGACTCGATCCGCGCGCGTGTGAAGGGGCGGCCTCGCGTTCGCGTCTACTACGAAGATGGCTTGCCCGGTCGCACACGCGGGCCCGGGACGGCGGTTCACGAGATGATCGAGCTCGCGGGCGGGATCAACGTCTACGCCGATCCCAGTGTGCCGCGACCGACGATCTCGTTGGAGACGATCGTCGCTGCCGATCCGGAAGTCATCGTCGTGCCCTCCTCCGTCACGCTGGACGCGTTGCGCGCGCGGCCGGGCTGGGCCGGCGTCTCCGCCGTGCGCAATGGCAGAGTCCATTCGATCCCGGAGGCGGACCGCTCCGTGACTCTCTACTCGCCGAACTGCGCCGCGTGTTGCGAGCGCACCTTCGTCCGCTGGTTCCATCCCGAGCTGACGATGGAGGGCGGCCCGCCGTGACCCGATCTCTACCGCTCCTGATGTGCATCGGGATCCTCGCGCTGATGGTGATCGCGCTGGCCGGATTGTCGTTCGGCGCCGTCGACGTGCCGTTCGCATCGGTCCTGCAAGTGCTGGCGCACCCCGGGGCCGATACCGACGATCTGCGCGCCGCCGCCGTCGTCGTCCAGATGCGCTTGCCGCGCGTCATCGCGGGAATCGTGGTCGGCTCGGCGCTCGGCGGCGCGGGGTGCATTCTGCAGGCGCTGTTCCGCAACTCGCTCGGCAGCCCCCAATCCCTCGGCGCATCGAATGCCGCCGCGTTCGGCGCGGTGCTCGCGCTGTACCTGGGGATGCCGTACATCGCGACCGTGACGTTCGGCTTCGCCGCGGCAGCGATCGCGGTGCTCGGCGTGATCCTCCTCGCACGCATGCACGACGGCGTGCCGCGGGATTCGGTCGTCCTCGCCGGTCTGAACATGGGATTGCTGTTCGGCGCGTTGACGGGGCTGCTGCAGTACGCCGCGCGTGACGACGCTCAGTTGCGCGACATGGTGCTCTGGCTGCTCGGCGGACTGTGGCGCGTCACGTGGCAGCCGCTCGTGGTGCTCGCTCCCGTCGCCATCGCCACGCTGATCGCCGTTTTCCCGCTGGCGCGCGCGTTGGATCTGCTCGGGATCGGCGAGGCGGACGCGCTGCGGCTCGGCGTGGACGTCAAGCGCGTGCGCTTCTGGGCGATCTTCGCCGCGTGCTTACTGACCACGCTCGCGGTGTGCCTGTCGGGTGTCGTCGCATTCGTCGGCCTCGTCGTTCCGCACGCTGCTCGCAAGATCGTCGGAACCGGCCACCGCCTCGCGTTCCCCGCGAGCTGCATCGCTGGCGCGGGTGTCGTCGTCCTCGCCGATCTCGTCGCGCGCACGATCATCGTCCCGAGCGAGCTCCCGCTCGGCGTCGTCACGTCGCTGATCGGGGTTCCGGTGTTCTTCGCGCTGATGCGTGCACGCGCGCGGAAAGCCGCGATCGCATGAAGTTCGTCGTCTCCGGTCTGTCGTTCCGATATGCCTCGCGGATCGCCCTCGACGACGTGTCGTTCCACGTCGGCGAGAGCGAACTCGTCGGAATCCTCGGCCCGAACGGCGCCGGCAAGTCGACGCTGTTGCGCTGCATGCACGCGGCCCTGACGCCGACGCGTGGCGCGGTGACGGTGGGCGACGTTGACCTCAGCACGCTGCCTCGCCGCGAGGTCGCGAAGCTCGTCGGTGTCGTGCCGCAATCGTGCTCGCCCGGCTTTCGTGTCGACGTCGCGGCGTTCGTCGGCATGGGCCGCTTCGCGCACGAATCGTTCCTGGGCGCCGCATCCGCGGAGGATCGCGCCGCGGTCCGTGACGCGCTCGGCGCCGTCGACATGCTGGGATTCGCGGACCGGTCCGTCCTCGAGTTGTCCGGCGGTGAGTTCCGCCGTGTGCTGATCGCACAGGCCATCGCGCAGCACGCTCCTGTGTTGCTGCTCGACGAGCCCGTGCAGCAGCTCGACCTTCGCCATCAGATCGAAGTCATGGAACTCATCCGATCCGTCGCGAAGCGTCGCGGATGCACCGGCGTGGCGGTGCTCCATGACCTGTCGCTCGCGGCGCGGTACTGCGACTCCTTGATCCTGTTGGCGCACGGACGCGTCGTGGCCGTCGGCCCCCCCGAGTCCGTGATCACGCCCGCTCATCTCCGCGACGTCTACGGCGTCGAAGCCACGGTCGATCGATGTCTTGTCACTGGCTCTTTGCGCGCGACCGCGATCCGCGCGCTCGCTCCACCCGATTCGACGAATGCCGGCGTCGGCAGCACGGATCGGGACTTCGCAGAACTCCGAGGAGTCGTCGAACCATGAAATGGGCAATGAAACGGGGCATGGGCATCTCGCGGGCAGCGTCCGTCTGGCTGATTCGCACACGAATCGATCCGACGCCGGAGTTCTTCTTCTTCGAAGGCGATCGGCTGTTCGAAGAGGCGAAAGCGATCGGAGCGCGCACCATCCACGCGAAAGGCGGGGACTTCTTCGGCCACGACGGTCGGGACACGGTTCAGGTGTTGCTCGACCACTTCGAGCTCTCGGGAAAGGACCCCGCGCTCGATCTGTGGGGCGAGATGGTCCGCGACGCCGAAGGTCCGGTGAAGAAGGGGCTACCCGCGCATCCGGAGTCGTTCGGCATCTATGCGCTGCTGCAGGGATACAAGGTCTCGACGCCCGACGATGCGCGGCGGATCGAGATCCTGCCGCTGATGTTCGAAGCGTTGTACGAGTGGGCGCGCAAGGTCGTGAGCGGCGACATCAAGCCCCCTCGCAACTCGCCGCACGGACCGCCGCCGACGCCGCCTTCGGTTTGAATCGCGCGCGACGCGAAGGACGCGTCGCCTCATTTCCACGACTCGCCGGCGAACCATCCGCACTGCGCGCGACTCGACCGGCCCTCGAAAGGACGACACCGATGAAATGGGCAACGCGGATCGGCATGAAGACGGATCGCGTCGCATGCGCTTGGCTGATCCGGAATCACATCGATCGCGACGC
The DNA here is from genome assembly GCA_052034255.1 of Planctomycetota bacterium. Classification (GTDB taxonomy): domain Bacteria; phylum Planctomycetota; class B15-G4; order B15-G4; family JADJEK01; genus JADJEK01. Next base: position 3,520 of record JBPOIU010000108.1, read on the forward strand.
CGAGTTCTTCTTCTTCCCGACCGATCGGCTGATCGACGAGGCGAAGAAGATCGGAGCGACGACGTTCGACGCGGCCGGAGCGGACTTCCCGCACATCGGCATGCGCTGCGCGTTCGAAGTGATGATGGATCACTACGGACTCTGGGGCAAAGACCCCGCGCTCGACCACATGGCGATGATCGTTCACGCGTCCGACGTCAACATCAAGCTCTACGACTTCACGGTGCTCGAAGCGTTCGGACTGTGGGCGCTCGCGCAGGGCTTCGGCGATTCGGTGCCCGACGACCACGAAAAGCTGACCGTCGTCGTCCCGATGTACGAGGCGCTGTATCGCTGGTGCAAGACCAAGATCGGCACGATGAAGTTGTCCACGTACAAGCCCGACTCGATCCGGATCTGACCTCGTGCCCGGCGACAGGATGCCCGACGCAGCGGAACCTGCACCGCCGTTCGAGCGCACGACGCTGATCGGCCTGCTGACGATCGATCTGTTCGCGCGCACCAGCTACGGCCTGTGCCGCACTCCTGTGCTGCCCCTGTGGGCAGCTTCGCTCGGGGCGGGACCCGCGCAGGTCGGCGCGATCGGGGCGGCGGCGACGCTGACCGGGCTCGTGTTGAAGATCCCCGCGGGCGCGTTGTCCGACGTCATCGGGCGCGCGCCGCTGATGTGGCTCGGGCTGAGCGTGTTCGCGTTCGCGCCGCTCGCGTATCCGTGGGTCAGCGTGCTGGCGCTGTTGTTCGTCCTGCGCGTTCTGCATGGTTGCGCCACCGCGCTGTACAGCCCTGCATCGATGGCCGTCGCCGCGACGGTCGCGCGCGACCGGCGCGCCGAGGTGCTGTCCTGGTTGTCGAACACGAAGATCGCCGCGTCGCTCGCTGGCGCATTCCTCGGTGGTTGGTTGCTGAAGCGCGCATCGGATTCGGATGGGCCCACCGTTGCCGCGTTCCACGACGCCTGGTGGATCGCGGCGTCGCTCGGCATCGCCGCATTGATCGTCGGCTCGTTCGTTCTCGTGCGGCTGCGCGGATCGCGATTCGTGCCCGCGAAGAAGGGGAGTTTCGCGCAAGTCGGCCGTGGTTTGCGCGCGGCGGTCACGCACCGGCCGCTGCTGCTCGTGTCGGGAGTCGAAGGGCTGCAGAACACCTCGGTCGGAATGCTCGAGCAGTTCTTGCCCATCTACGCCGTGTTCGTGTGTGGCCTCGACTCCTTCCAGGCCGGCGTGCTGTTCGGAGTGCAGTCGCTGTCGTCGGTCGTCTGCAAGCCGATCTTCGGGCGTTGGTCCGATCGACACGGGCGGCGCAAGCCGCTGGTGGCCGGGCTTTGGTTGTGCGCGCTCCCGTTCTTCGCGATGCCGCTGACGGTCCACTTCGAGGTCCTCCTCGGACTCGCGTTCGTGTTCGGGCTCGGTGAAGCGTTGGTGACGTCGACCGCTTCGGCGCTCGCCGCGGACGTGGCGCACGACGCGGGGCTCGGTGCGGCGATGGGTGCGTTCGGGACGATCGGTGACGCGGGACATGCGTTCGGGCCCTTGTTCTGTGGATGGGTGCTCGCGACGTTCGACGACGGGGCGGGGGACACGACGTCGAGCACGGGCTTCCGCGTCGCGTTCTGGGCCATCGCGCTGGCCATGGCGCTCGCCGCGTGGGGCACGACACGATTGCGAGAGCCGACGGCCACGCGAGAGTGACGGACCTCGAGGCACAGCGGGTCGAGCTGTGCCTCGACGCTTTCAAGGGTCGTTCCACATCCACGTGCGCGGGCACACCGCTTTAGACTCCCGCGCTTTCGCAACTCGCGAATCGGGATCGCCGCACGCGCCCATGGACGTCGACGGAGCTACTCAAGACCCCGCGCGCGCCGAGGCGTTCCTGACCGACCTCGCGCACGCGCTGCATCGACACGGCATGCCGGCGTATCGCATCGAGGACGCGCTGACGCGCGTGGGCAGAGCGCTCGGCGTGCAGCTGCAGGCGTTCACGACGCCGACGGGATTGCAGCTCGCGTTCGGTCCGCTCGAGAATCAACGCCTGCGTTTGTTGCGCGTCGAGCCGGGCTTCGTGAACCTCGCGCGCGTCGCCGCGCTGTCGGAACTCATCGAGGACATCGTCGAGGAGAAGCTCGACGCGACCGCGGCGTCCGCTCGCTTGATGATCCAGGAGCGCGAGGCGTTGACGCACGGGCGCGGCTCGACGCTGACCGCGTGGGCGGTCGCGTCGGGGACGTCCGCGGTGTTCTTCGGCGGCGGAGCGCAGGACGCGATCGCCGCGAGCTGCATCGGGCTCTCGGTCGGTTGGATCGCGGTGCTCGCACGCAAGCACGATCGCATCGCACGCGTGTTCGACGTGCTCGCGAGTTCGCTCGCGGCTTCGCTCGCGGGATTGCTGCACTTGCTGCCGTGGTCGATTTCGCGCGACGCCGTGACGTTGTCGGCGATCGTCGTGCTGTTGCCCGGCTACAGCTTCACGGTCGCGTTGAACGAACTCGCGGCGAAGCACCTGTCGTCCGGCACCGCGCGGCTTGGCGGCGTGTTCACGACTCTGCTGATGCTCGTGTTCGGCACGGCCGTGGGGTACACGGCGATCGACATCGCGGAGCGAGGCGTGGGGCCGTGGTTCGCGCATCCGGCGGTGCCCGAATGGTCGAGCCACGCGTTGCCGACGTGGATGGCGTGGGTCGCACTCGTGCTCGCGCCGCTGTCGTACAAGGTGCTGTTCCAAGCGCGGCATCGCGACACGGCGATCATCGTCGTCGCGGCCGTGCTCGCGTTCCTGGCCGCGCGCTTGGGGGCGCGACAGTTCGAGGCGCTCGATCCGGAGCGAGCGAAGCTCGCGGCGCCGTTCGGTGCGGGGCTCGGCGCGTTCGTGCTCGGCGTGTTCAGCAATCTGCTTGCGCGATGGCGGCGGTTGCCGGCCGCGCTGTCGAGCGTGCCGGGTTTGTTGATCCTCGTTCCGGGCTCGACCGGGTTTCGGAGCTTGTCGAGTTTCCTCGGGCTGCGCGCCAGCGACGGCACGGACCCGACCGATCTGCTCGTCGGCATGGTCGCCATCGGCGTAGCGCTGGTCTGCGGACTGCTCGTGGCGAACGTGTTGTTGCCTTCGAGAAGAAGTTTGT
>JBPOIU010000076.1:0-48344 GCA_052034255.1 Planctomycetota bacterium
TCGTCGGCCAGCTGGCCGACGACGGCGGGGGGAGGCGGTCAACGCCCAGGCCGTACGCCCAGGTAGCGCGCGGTCTGCGCTTCGAGGGGGCCGCCGCGCGGACCAACGTCTCGTGCCTTGACTCCCTCGGCGTAGTCCTGCGGTTCCAAAGGCGCGGGGGTCCAGGGGGCCGCCGCCCTGCGGCCCCCTGGTGCCGGCCGCAAAGGCCTTACAACTCGATGAGAACCTTCCCCCGCTCCACGACCTCCCCCTCCCGGCAATGCACGGCCTTCACGACGCCGTCGTGCGGCGCGGTCAGGCGCATCTCCATCTTCATCGCCTCGAGCACGACGAGCGTGTCGCCACGCTTCACCGCGTCGCCGGCTTTCACGTTCACTTTGACGACCTGACCGTGCATCGTCGCGACGAGCGCGTCGTTGCCGCTCGCGCCATGCTTCTTCTTCGTGCGCGCCGCGTCGCCGCTCTCGAACTCGAGCACCGGTCCGCCGACGACGCGCACGAGGCGACGATCGCCGTCCTTCGCGACGAACGCGCGCACGAGCTTGCCCGCCACGCGCAGCGTCACCGCGCCGCCGTCGACCGCGACGATGTCGATCGCGTGCGAGCGTTCGCCGACGCGCGCGGTCCGCTGCGCGCCACCCGCCGCCGCGCGTTCGAGCATGACGTCGATCTGAGTTTCACCGCGCCGGAACGTGCCACGCATCAGCCGCCTCCGCTGCGGAAACCGTCCGCCTGATCGAACGGATCGTGTCGCTTCGCCGCTTGGCCGCCGCCGGCCGACGAGCCGCCCGCCCCACCGGATCCGGCCTCGACTTCCGCGACGATCAGCGCGATCAGCGCTTCGTCGAGCGAACTCGGCTCGTTCGGCTTCCAACCAGTCATGTGTTCATCGACGAACGTCGTCGTCGCCGCGCCGGCGCGGAACACCTCGTGCGCGAGCACCCCTTGGACGAACTCGAGATTCGTCGCGACACCGAGCACGGTCGCCTCGTCGAGCAGCGCCTGCATACGCGCGATCGCGTGCGTCCGATCCGACGCGTGCACGAGCAACTTCGCCATCAGCGAGTCGTAGTGCGTCGAGACGACGTCGCCGGCCTCGTAGCCGGCGTCGATGCGGATGCCCGGCCCCATCGGTAAGTGCGCGAGCCGCACCATGCCCGACGACGGCACGAAGCCCGCTCCGGGGTCCTCGGCGTTCATGCGCACTTCGATCGCGTGCCCGCGGCGCTGGACGTCGTTTTGCGCGAGCGGCAGCGGCCGACCTTCCGCGACGTGCAACTGCAGGCCGACGAGATCGAGGCCCGTCACGAGTTCCGTCACCGGATGCTCGACCTGCAGGCGCGTGTTCATCTCGAGGAAGTAGAAGTCCTTGTTCGCGTCGACGAGGAACTCGATCGTGCCCGCGTTCGCGTAGCCGCACGCCTTCGCCGCGGCGACCGCCGCCTGACCCATGCGTACGCGCAACGCGTCGTCGATGAACGGCGACGGCGCCTCTTCGACGATCTTTTGATAGCGGCGTTGGACCGAGCACTCGCGCTCGCCGAGATGGATCGCTCCACCGAGATGATCCGCGAGCACCTGGATCTCGACGTGGTGCGCGCCTTCGAGATAGCGCTCGAGGAACAGCCGGCCGTCGCCGAACGCCTTCTCCGATTCGCGCGAGGCGCCTTCGATCGCGTCCTTCAGTTCCGTCGCGGCGCGCACGATGCGCATGCCGCGACCGCCACCACCCGCCGCCGCCTTCACGAGCAGCGGGAAGCCGATCTTCATCGCTTCCGCGCTCAAGCGCTCGACGCTCTCGCGCCCGTCGCCCTGGAAGCCCGGCACGATCGGCACGCCAGCCTTCTGCATGGCGGCGCGGGCCGACGTCTTGTCGCCCATGATGCGCATCGCGGCGCCGCTCGGGCCGACGAAGATCAGCCCGGCCGCGGCGACGTGGTCCGCGAAGTCGGCGTTCTGCGACAGGAAACCGTAGCCCGGATGGATCGCGTCGGCGCCGTGCTCTTTTGCCGCCGCGATGATGCGATCGCCGCGCAAGTAGCTGTCGCTCGCCTTCGCCGGTCCGAGCACGACGACGCGATCGCAGACTCGGGTATGGAATGCGCCGACGTCGGCTTCGCTGCAGACGGCGATCGTCTCGATGCCACGCTCGCGGGCCGCGCGCGCGATACGCACGGCGATCTCGCCGCGGTTCGCGATCAACAGGCGACGGATGGGTCGTACGGAATGCGCCACGGTCACATCCGGAACACGCCGAACGTCGAATCCTCGACGGGCGCGTTCAAAGCGGCGGACAGGGCCAAGGCCAGCACACGCCGCGTTTCCGGGGGATCGATGATGCCGTCGTCCCACAGGCGCGCCGTCGACGTGTACGGGCTGCCTTCGGCGTCGTACTTGTCGAGGATCGGCTGCTTGAACGCGTCGGCTTCGGCCTTGTTCATCACCGGCTTGCCTTCGCGCGCGAGCTGGTCCTGCTTCACGGTCAGCAACACGTTCGCGGCTTGCTCGCCGCCCATGACCGAGATGCGCGCGTTCGGCCACATGAACAGGAAGCGCGGCGAGTATGCGCGGCCGCACATTCCATAGTTGCCGGCGCCGAAGCTGCCGCCGACGATCAGCGTCAACTTCGGCACGTTCGCGTTCGCGACCGCGTGGACCATCTTCGCGCCGTCCTTCGCGATGCCGCCGCGCTCGTATTCTTTGCCGACCATGAAGCCCGTGATGTTCTGCACGAACAGCAACGGGATCTTGCGCATCGCGCATAGCTCGACGAAGTGCGCGACCTTCAGCGCGCTCTCCGAGAACAGCACGCCGTTGTTCGCGACGATGCCGATCGGCATGCCTTCGAGGCGCGCGAAGCCCGTGACCACGGTCGTCGCGTAGTTCGCCTTGAACTCACGGAAGCGCGAGCCGTCGACGATGCGCGCGATGACTTCGCGCACGTCGTAGGTCTCGCGGAACGTCGACGGGATGACGCCGTAGAGCTCTTCGGCCGCGTACTTCGGCGGCTCGGGCGGCGCGAGATCGAGATCGACGGACTTCGTCGTGTTCAACGTCGCGACGATGCCGCGCGCGAGTTCGAGCGCGTGCTCGTCGTCGAGCGCATAGTGGTCGGCGACGCCCGACTGACGCGTGTGGACTTCGGCGCCGCCGAGTTCCTCGGCGCTGACTTCCTCACCGGTCGCTGCTTTCACGAGCGGCGGTCCGCCGAGGAAGATCGTGCCGTTGCCCTTCACGATGATCGTCTCGTCGCTCATCGCCGGCACGTACGCGCCGCCCGCGGTGCACGAGCCCATGACGACGGCGACCTGCGGGATGCGCTTGCTCGACATGCGCGCTTGGTTGAAGAAGATGCGCCCGAAGTGCTCGCGATCGGGGAACACGTCGGCTTGCAGCGGCAAGAACGCGCCGCCCGAATCGACGAGGTACACGCACGTCAGGCGGTTCTGCTCGGCGACCTCCTGCGCGCGCAGGTGCTTCTTCACGGTCAGCGGGTAGTACGTGCCGCCCTTCACCGTGGCGTCGTTCGCGACGATCAAACACTCGCGGCCCGACACGCGGCCGATGCCCGTCACCACGCCCGCGGACGGCGCGTCGCCGTCGTACATGCCGTAGGCGGCGAGCGCCGACAGCTCGAGGAACGGCGAGCCGGGATCGAGCAAGCGGTCGATGCGCTCGCGCACGAACAGCTTGCCTTGGCTCTTGTGGCGCGCCTGTGCCTTCTCGCCGCCGCCCTTGCGGACCTCGGCGAGTCGTTCGCGCAGTTGCGCGGCGAGCGCGCGATTGACGTCGGCGTTCGCTTTGAAGCGCGCGTCGTCGGACCGGATCTGGGTGTCGAGGATGTCCATGGAGCGCGGCACGATAGCGGCCGGCGCGGCGGAGCGGAACGCCGCGAACGTGGTGCGGCGCTGCCCTGGCGGCGAGGCAACGACGCCGCTCGGTCAGAACAGATCGTCCTTCTTCGGCCGCGTCCCGCAAAACAGGCACGCACCCGTCCGCACGGACACCGCGCGGCCACAGTCCGGACATGCGACGACTTCGGCCGTCCGCGCGACCTTGCCGTCGAGCTTGCCGTCGCGCAGATCGATCTGCTCGACGAGTTCCGCGAGCTCGGCATCGGTCGTTCCGGTCTTCGCCTTCAGCAACGTCCACATGCCTTCGCAGAGCATCTGCAGCCGATCGACTTCGATGCGCAGCGTCGTCACGGTCTCGCCGACATCTCGAACACGCGACTTCGCGGAGTTGACCTCCTGCGTCGCGGCAGCCGCCTCTGCTTCGGCCCGCATCGATTTCCACAGGGCCATGAAGTCGAACATGCATGCTCTCCCTCGTCGACGCGAGGTCGACGGAACCGCGACCTACTTCACGCACTCCACCGCGACGACGCGGTCCTCTTCCGCGATCCACGCCGTGAGCTGCTGCCCATAGCAACACCCGGAATCGAGGCCGCGCGCGAACTCGCGCTGCACCAAGCCCTGCATCGCGAAATGGCCGAACACGGCGATCTCGGGCCCTTGCCAGAAGTCGAGCCAATTGCGCCATGGCGGCGACGGGGACTGTCCCCGTTCGAAGTGGTCGTCGATCAACTGCGTGCCGTCGGCTTGGCAGTAGCGCGCGGACAGCGCGAAGCGCACGTCGGCGTCGTCGAACGGCGATTTGCCGGCTGAGCGCAGCGCGTCGAAGCGGATGCGCAATGCCGCGGCGCGCGCTTCGAGCTTGTGCCACGTCGGTCGAATTGCCGCATGCACGAGCACGACGTCCTCGAGCAGCATCAACAGCGGTCGGCTCTCGAGCCACAACAGCAGGAGGTCGCGATCGTCGGCCGCGAGCACGTCGTCGAACGTGTCCGACGCTTTCTGCGCGCGTCGTCCCACCGCGGTCTCGAGCAGCGCGACGTCGTGATTCCCGAGCACCGCGTCGGCTTCGAGCTCCATCGCGAGCCGCAGGACTTCGGCCGACGCCGGCCCCTTGTTCACCAGATCGCCGACGAAGTAGAGCCGATCGACACGTTGCGCGAACGCAGTGGCGTCCAGCAAACGGCGCAGCGGGTCGATGCAACCCTGCACGTCACCGATGAAGATCCGCCGTCCGCTGGACATGACGTCAGCCGAGCGAGGCTTTGGCCGCGGCCACGACGGCGGCTGCGGTCAACCCGAACTGCTCGGCGAGGATCGGCGCCGGAGCGGATGCTCCGAAGCGATCGATGCCCACGCACTTGCCGCGCGTCCCGACGTAGCGCTCCCAGCCGCGCGTCGCGCCGGCCTCGACCGACACGCGCGCGGTGACGGCGGCGGGCAGCACCGCCTCGCAATAGGCCGCGTCCTGCGCGTCGAACGCTTCGCAGCACGGCATCGACACGACACGCGTCGGAATGCCGGCGGCGTCGAGTTCATCCTTCGCCGTCAGCGCGAGATGCACTTCGGCGCCGGTGCCGATCAGGATCACCTTCGGCGCGCCGCCCTTCGCATCGGCCAGCACGTAGCCGCCACGATGCAGGCCCTTCGCATCGGCGACCTTCGTGCGATCGAGGTTCGGCACGGCTTGGCGCGACAGCACGAGCACCGTCGGGCCATGCGCGTGCTTCATCGCGTAACTCCACGCCTGCGCGGTTTCACTGGAGTCACAGGGCCGCACGACGTGGCAATTCGGCATCACGCGCAAGGACTGCAGATGTTCGATCGGCTGGTGCGTCGGACCGTCCTCGCCGAGCATCACCGAATCGTGCGTGAACACGCCGATCACCGGCAAGTGGTTCAACGCGGCCAGGCGCAGCGCCGGGCGCAAGTAGTCCGTGAAGACGAAGAAGGTCGACACGAACGACCGCACGCCGCCGTGCCACGCCATGCCGTTCGCGATCGCGGCCATCGCGTGCTCGCGCACGCCGTAGCGGATGTTGCGTCCTTGACCCGTCACGCCGTCGAAGTCCGCCGCGTCCTTGATGCGCGTGTTCGTCGACACCGACAGATCGGCGTCGCCGCCGAGGAACCACGGCACCTTCGCGGCGACGGCGTTCAGGGCCTTGCCGGACGACTGACGCGTGGCGAGCTTCTCCCCGGCGGGGAACTGCGGCAACGCGGCGTCGAGGTCCGCCGGCAGCTCGCCGCGCTGCGCCATGTGCCATTCGCGCGCGAGATCGGGGTGCGCCTTGGCCCAGGCGTCGAAGCGGGATTGCCATTGCGCGTGAGCGCTGGCGCCCTGCGCAGCCCGCGCCGCGAACGCGGCCTTCGCTTCGTCCGGAACGAAGAACTGGCGGTCCGGATCCCAGCCGAGCGCCTTCTTCGTCGCCGCGACCTCTTCCGGCCCGAGCGGTGAGCCGTGCGCCTCCGACGTTCCCGCCTTGTGCGGCGAGCCGAACCCGATCGTCGTCTTGACGATGATCAGCGAGGGCTTGCCGGTTTCGGCCTTCGCCGCCGCGATCGCGCGCGCGATGCCGTCGACGTCGTGGTCGCCATCCTTCACGGTCTGGACGTGCCAACCGTAGGCCTCGTAGCGCTTCGCGACGTCCTCGCCGCCGAACGACAACGAGGTCGGCCCGTCGAGAGACACGTCGTTCGAGTCGTAGAGCATCACGAGCTTGCCGAGTTTCAGATGCCCGGCCAGCGACGCGGCCTCCCCGGAGATGCCTTCCATCAAGCAGCCGTCGCCAGCGATCGCATACGTGTAGTGGTCGACGATCGTGTGGCCCGGCCGGTTGTAGCGCGCGGCCAAGAAACGCTCGGCGATCGCCATGCCGACCGCGTTCGCCGTGCCCTGGCCGAGTGGACCGGTGGTCGCGTCCACGCCTTTCGTCAGGAACGCCTCGGGGTGACCCGGCGTCTTGCTACCCCACTGCCGGAACGACTTGAGGTCGTCCAGTGTCAGCGGGAAGCCGTACAGGTGCAGCAGGGAGTACAGCAGCATCGAGCCGTGCCCGGCCGACAGCACGAACCGGTCGCGATCCGGCCAGTCGACGTGCGCAGGATCGAAACGAAGGTGCTGGTTCCACAGGGCGTACGCCATCGGCGCGGCGCCGAGCGGCAACCCCGGATGCCCGGAGTTCGCCTTCTGGACGCCGTCGATCGACAGCGTGCGGATCGTGTTCACGCAAAGTTGCTCGAGTTCGGAACGAACCACGTGACCTCCCGTATCTTGCGCACGCGGCCGCATCGACCGGCGACCCGCGACCGCGAACATAGCGGCCGCCCTCGCCACTCACGAGGCCGCGCCGGACACCAATGCAAAGGTGTCGGCGCATCGTCCGACCGTTGACCCTTTCGACCGCTTCGGGCTGCTCACTGGAAGTTCCACGAGAAGGAGTCCTGCCGATGTTCGTCGCCAAGTCCATGCTCGCCGCGCTCGCGTTGTCCGCGTTGTTCCTCGGCGACAAGGGGCCCCCGTCCGAGATCAACGCGAGCCCGGGCGGCAAACTGAAGATCGTCTACGGCTCGCCGACCTGGCGCGATGAGTTCGCGTCGCAATGGCAATCCCAGCGCAATTGGCGCCTCGGGTCCGGCGGAGCGACGACGCTCGACACCGCGGGCGGGTTGATCTTCGAGGATGCGATCGTGTTCCCGGGCCAATACAACGTCGGCCTCGTGTCGGGCGGCGGCGACGGCTACCAGCTCGTGTTCCACCACGACGGCATCAACTACGGCAACGGTCCCGCCGAGGCGAAGGCCGCGCTGAAGCACTACGACCTCGATCCGAAGAAGCAGGCGAAGGCGCTCGAGATCGGCTTCCCCAAGAACAAGGAGGGCGAGGGCTACGTCTTCACCGTGCGCTTCGGACCGAACGAACTGAATGCCGCGTTCACGACCGCGAAGGCGAAGACGGTCAAAGGCAAGTTCAAGGACACGGCGACCGAACTCACGTTCCTGGAACGCGCGGATCTCGAAGCCCTGGCGAAGACCGCCGCCGCGGAACAGATCCAGGTCGCGAAAGCCGACGCGAAGAAAGGCAAGATCCTGCGCGACGTGATGTTGAACGCCGGCGATGAGCCGAAGCTGACGTTCCTCAAGGCCGGCGAGTCCAGCAGCCTGTCGTTCGTGAAGGGTCAGACGCGTGACGCGGCGAAGCCCGGCAAAACGATGACGGCCGCGTTCGAGACCTCGAAGGACGGATCGTTCTTCGTGATCGGCATCGGCCCGAAGGAATACGTGTTCCCGACGAGCGAAGACCTGATGAAGGACGCCTGATCCGCGCGAGTCACGCGTGCAGGCGCAGCTCCCGGATCTCGTGCGGCTCGAGCGTGACGCGACGTCCGTCGTCGGACAGCACGACCGGCCGCCCGTCTTCGACGCCGAGCAGTTTTCCGACCACCGAACTTCGACCCTCGATCGGCACCGTCAGCTGCGCACGCACGCGTTGCCCGACGAAGCGCTCGACGTGCCGCGGCGTCGCCAACAGGCGGTGGTTGCCCGGTGATTCGAACTCGATCTCGTAGTCGGTCGGATCGAGTCCACGCGTCGTGAGTTCTTGATGCAGTCCGCGCACGAGGTCGACCAGCAAGTCGGCATCGACGGTGCCCGGATCGCGATCGACGACGAAGCGCGCGCGGCCGCCGGGATGGAGGGAGTGTTCGAGGAGTTCGCAACCGCACGCCGCCACGACCGCCCGCGCCGCTTCGAGCACGGTCGTCGTCGGCATCGGGGGCGTCGGTCGCTTGTCCTTCTTGCGAATCCGCTGTTCACGAGGCGGATGCGTGTCGTGGGCGTCCTCGTCGTCGTGTCGCATGCGCGGACGGTAGCAAACCGATCGCGAGGCCCATCCCACGATGGAAGGAGACGACGCGCGTCGCACGCGACGCGGCGTCTTGCGAGCGCCCGGTCGGCACCCCGCTGCAGTTTCTGAACCGGCGGCGCGAGCCCGTCATCGCTCGTGCGAAGGCGCCACAACCAACTTCCTGTTCCTGACTTGAAAGCACGCGGTCGCGTCCGAAGGCAGCGCCACCGCGACGCTTCGCCGCCGACGCGGCTCTTTCTTCTGCCCGTTTCCCGTGTCAAAATCGGCCGTTTCCTCGATGCCCTTCATTTGCACAGGAACCGACACGCCATGACGCGCAACGCCGCGATCGAGTCTTGGGTCAAGGAGATGGCCGCCGTCACGCAGCCCGACCGCATCCACTGGTGCGATGGCTCGCAGGCCGAGTACGACGCCCTCGTCCAACTGATGTTGAAGGACGGCACGTTGATCGAGCTCGATCAGCAGAAGTGGCCGAACTGCTACCTGCACCGCTCGCATTCGAGCGACGTCGCGCGCGTCGAGCATCTGACGTTCATCTGCTCCGACACCAAGGAAGACGCCGGGCCGACGAACAACTGGATGTCGCCGGCCGACGCCAAAACGAAGGTCTGGCCGCTGTTCTCCGGCTGCATGAAGGGCCGGACGATGTACGTGATCCCGTACCTGATGGGTCCGGCGTCGTCGCGACTGTCGAAGGTGGGCGTCGAGCTGACCGACTCGCCGTACGTCGTCGCGAACATGCGCACGATGACGCGCATGGGCAACGTCGCGCTCGAGCACCTCGGCTCGGCGACCGAGTTCTGCAAGGGCCTGCACTCGATCGGCGAATTGAACCCCGAGAAGCGCTTCATCTGCCATTTCCCGAAGACCCGCGAGATCTGGTCGATCGGTTCGGGCTACGGCGGCAACGCGCTGCTCGGCAAGAAGTGCTTCGCGCTGCGCATCGCGTCGAACATGGGACGCGATCAGGAGTGGATGGCGGAGCACATGTTGATCCTCGGGTTGCAAAGCCCGCAGGGCGTCACCAAGTACGTCGCCGCGGCGTTCCCGTCGGCATGCGGCAAGACCAACCTCGCGATGCTGGTTCCGCCGGCCGAGTTCAAGGGCTGGAAGGTCTGGACGGTCGGTGACGACATCGCGTGGCTGCGCTACGGCGATGACGGTCAGCTCTACGCGATCAACCCCGAAGCGGGCTTCTTCGGCGTCGCGCCGGGCACCGGCGACGACACCAACCCGAACGCGATCGCGACGCTGCGCAAGAACTCGATCTTCACGAACGTCGCACTGACCGACGATCGTCAACCGTGGTGGGAAGGCTTCGGCAAGCCGCCCGCGAAGGCGCTCGATTGGAAGGGCAACCCGTGGACGCCGGAGTCGAAGGAGAAGGCTGCGCATCCGAATGCGCGCTTCACCGCTCCGGCGAAGCAGTGCCCGAGCGCATCGCCCGAGATGGAGAATCCGAAGGGCGTGCCGATCTCGGCGTTCATCTTCGGTGGCCGGCGCGCGACGACGATGCCGCTCGTGTTCCAGGCATTCGATTGGAACCACGGCGTGTTCGTCGGCGCGGGCATGGGCTCGGAGACGACCGCGGCCGCGACCGGTGCCGTCGGCGTCGTGCGTCGCGACCCGTTCGCGATGCTGCCGTTCTGCGGCTACAACATGGGCGACTACTTCGGCCACTGGTTGAAGATGGGCGCGAAGTCGGCGAAGGCGCCGAAGGTGTTCCACGTCAACTGGTTCCGCAAGGACAAGAACGGCAAGTTCCTGTGGCCGGGGTTCGGCCAGAACATGCGCGTCCTGCAGTGGGTCCTCGAACGTTGCGAAGGCAAGGGCGCCGCGACGACCACGCCGATCGGCCACGTGCCGGCGGCGGGTGCGATCTCGACGCAGGGCCTCGACGTCTCGCCCGATCAGATGAAGGAACTGCTCGCCGTCGACAAGACGGAGTGGGCGACCGAGGCCAAGGGCATCGCGGAGTTCTTCGGCCAATTCGGCGATCGACTGCCCGCCGCGATGAAGCAGCAGCTCGACGAGCTGAACAAGCGCCTCGCTTGAACGGTCTCGCCTGATCGCTTGAAGTTCTCTACGCGCGGCCGTCGGCGCTCTCCCCGCAATGGGATCGCCGGCTGCCGCGCGCGCGCTTTCCCGACCGTGCGTTCGCGTCCGACGTTGGAGACTCCCCCATGACGCAAAAGCCCGCCGCGATCCTCGACGCGCTCCGCGCCGTCATCGATCCCGACCTGCACCGCGACATCGTCAGCCTTGGCTTCGTGAAAGACGTCGCCATCGACGGCGGCAAGGTCGCGGTCGTCGTGGAGCTCACGACACCAGCATGCCCGGTGAAGGACCGCCTGAAGGCGGAATGCGAACAACGCATCCGTGCGCTGCCCGGCGTCACCGCGGTCGACGTCAAGATGACCGCGCAAGTGCGCGCCGCGGCGGCGAACGGCCCGGTGCTCCCCGGTGTGCGCAACGTCCTCGCGGTGGCGTCCGGCAAGGGCGGCGTCGGCAAGTCGACCGTCGCCGTCAACCTCGCGGCCGCGTTGGCCAAGTCGGGCGCGCGCGTCGGACTCATGGACGCCGACGTCTACGGGCCGTCGGTCGCGCGCATGGTCGGCGGCAAGGGCCAGGCGCAAGCCACGCCCGAGGGCATGCTGCGGCCATTCGAGGCGCACGGCATGAAGTTCATGTCGATGGGCATGCTCGTGAACGACCAGTCCCCGGTGGTCTGGCGCGGTCCGATGGCCTCAGGACTGATCCAACAGTTCCTGACGAAGGTCGATTGGGGTGATCTCGACTACCTCGTCGTCGACCTGCCGCCGGGTACGGGCGACGTGCAAATCACGCTGACGCAGAGCGCGAACATCACCGGCGCGGTCATCGTCACGACCCCGCAGGACGTCGCGTCGGAAGTCGCGAGCCGCGGCCTGAAGATGTTCGGCGCCGTCAAGGTGCCGGTCCTCGGCGTGGTCGAGAACATGAGCTACTTCGTCGCGCCCGACACCGGTCGCAAATACAACATCTTCCGCCCGGAAGGCGGCGAGGCTCCGTACAAGCGTTGGGGCGTGCCATTGCTCGGCGAGATCCCGATCGAGCCGAAGCTCGCGGGCCTCGGCGACAAGGGCATGCCGGTGTGCGTCGCGGAACCCGGAAGCGACACGGCCCGCGCGTTCCTCGAACTCGCGCAACGCGTCGCAGCAGCGCTGTCGACCGTGACGATGAGTCAGGCGGCATCCGGCGCGCCGGTGAACGTCGATGCCGACGGCGATCGGCTGAAGATCGCGTGGGACGACGGCCACGTCTCGCAGCACAACTTCCAGCGCCTGCGCTTCCAGTGCGCGTGCGCGCAGTGCGTCGACGAACGCACCGGCAAGCGGCGCATCGTGCTCGAGTTCATCGACCCGAACGTGCGACCGAAGTCGATCGAACAGAGCGGCCGTTACGCGCTGCAGATCACGTGGTCCGACAACCACAGCACGGGGCTGTACACGTTCGACCGGCTGCGTCAGCTGTGCGAGTGCGAGGAGTGCGTCGCGGCGCGCGCGGCGCGCTGAAGCGAAGTTCGCGCTTCGCGGAGGCCGCGTAGCCGCGCGCGTCGCGTCGGCGCGTGGCCTCGTGATTCCGCGGCCCGCCGCGCGATGGCGAGCCGCGTCGATGGTCCGCGCGTCACGAGCGCTCGAAGTCACTCTCGAGGAACTTGTCGAGCATCATCTCGAGCTCTGGCAGCGGCTTCGCCTTCGGGTCGAGCGCGAGGCTCTTCAGCGCCAACTCCATGCAGGCGCGCACGTCGGCGTTCGCTTCTTTCGCGAGTTGCGCCTCGAGCGGCGCCTTCATCGCGGCGTCCCGCAGGCCGCCGATGGTCCACACGGCCACGCCTCGCACGTTGCCGTTGTTGTCGGTCAACTTCTCGGTGAGGATCTTCCGCGTTTCGTCGTCGGGCGGCAGCGCGCGCAACGCGACCAACGCATGCAGCTCGACCAGTGATTCCTTGGCGACGCACGCCTTCTTCACGAGCGTCTGGACCTCGGCGTTCTTCGGATCGCATCCCACCAGGGCACGCGGGATCTCGCAGGCCACCATCGCCATCGGCTTCTTCTTCCACAGCTTCGTCAGCGGCGCGATCGCGGTCGGCAATCCGATCTTCTCCAGCGCGACGATCGCGTGGCGCACGACGTTCGTGTTCGAATCCCCGAGGCGCTCGATCACCGAGGGCAACGCGTCGTAGTTGCCCTTCGTCGCCAGCGCGTCGAGCGCGTCGGCGCGCGTGTCGTCCATCATCTTCGGGTTCAACAGCGAGAACAGGGCGTCGCGCGCGCGCAGGTCGTCGATCTTGCCGAGCTCGGCGATCGCCGGTTTGCGTCGCTCCGCGTTGCGGTCCTTCGCGATCTTGATCAGGTCGTCGATCTGCTTGGTGACGTCCTGCTCACCGACGCCGCCGGCGCCCGCTCTCAGGGCCTTCTCCGCGACGGTCATCATCTTCAGCAGTTCGTTCTTGCTGATGACGTACGCGCGACGCGTGAGGACCTTCTTGTCGGGCGACACCAGGACGTGCTGCGGGCTGATGACGGCGTCGGTCCCGATGAAGGCGGCGGACGTCTTGATCTCGAGCTTGTGATGCTCCGCGCACGTGATCCCGCCGAAGCGCGGACAGGGAGCCGTCGACTCCTCCGGATTGTGGAAGAACGTGCTGGCGATGATGCAGACGAAGTCCTTGCTGCGCGCGACGAACTCGGGGTCCTTGTAGACGTTCACCATGCCGTCGCTGGCCGGCTCACCGTTCATGTTGAAGCAGACGAGCACGGGCACGTTCCGTGTCTTGGCGGCGGCGAATGCCGCGTCGAACTCCTTCTCCCACGCGACTTGATCGGCCAACAACGCGCATGCGACGAGAGCGGCGGCGAACATGGACGAATCCTCGGTCGTGAACGAACGTCGAAGGGTCGACTTCGACGCGAGTCGAAGACGCACGAAGTAGCGCCGCCTTTCGTCGAAACCCGGAACGATCGCAGTTTTCCCCGCTTCATGGATTCGAAAGCTCCGCGTGACGCAGGCCGGCGCGTCCGGATTCGTCCGTGAACCCTCGGCGTGCGCCCTGGCGTGACGGCGAGGCTTCCGTATGTTCGCGGTGCCGTTCGCAGGCCGGCGACGGTGCGTCTTCGATTGGAGGATTGAGCCATGGTGCAGATGAGACGGGTCGCGACCGACCCGGAGAAGACCCGTCGCGCGCTGAACACGGTGAAAGCCGTGGCGGTCGCGATCGTGCTGTTGGCGACGGTGTCGTCGTTCTGGTTCACCGTCGAAGCCGGCGAGCAGGCCGTCGTGACGCGCTTGGGCGCGTTCGACCGCATCGCGCCGCCGGGGCTCCACTTCAAGCTGCCGCTCGGCATCGAACAAGCGACGAAGATCCGCGTCGACCTCGTGCGCAAGCAGGAGTTCGGCTTTCGCAGCATGCACGACGACGGCACGGTCTACGACGGCTCGGAACTCCAGCAGTACGGTTACACCGGCCGCACGCAGTTCTCGAACGACGACTTCACGCGCGAATCCCTGATGTTGACCGGCGACCTCAATCAGGCCGACGTCGAGTTCTCGGTTCAATACCGCATCAGCGACGCGAAGAACTACCTGTTCAACGTCCGCGATCCGGAACGCACGTTGCGCGCGCTCGCCGAGTCCGCGATGCGCGGCGTCGTCGGCGACTCCGGCATCGACGAAGTCCTGGGCAAGAACCGCACCGAGATCGAGGTCGAGTCGCAGCGTCATCTGCAAGCCGCGATGGACCTCTATCAGTGCGGGATCCACGTCGAGCGCGTGGTGCTCCAGAGCGCGTTGCCGCCCGGACCGGTCGCGGCCGCGTTCACGGCCGTGAACAACGCCGAGCAAGAGAAGAACACGTTGATCAACGAAGCTCTGCGCTCGTTCAACCAGGTGATCCCGGCTGCACGCGGTCAAGCGGAGCAGATCATCAGCACGGCGGAGGGCTACAAGCTCGAGCGCGTGAACCGGGCGCTCGGCGAAGTCTCGCGCTTCGAAGGGATCCTCGCCGAATACACCAAGGCGAAGTCGATCACGCGCAAGCGCCTCTACTACGAGACCCTGGCCGAGGTCCTGCCGCGCATGTCGAAGACCGTCATCGTCGACGAAGAGGTGAAGAGCGTGCTGCAGCACCTCGACCTCGCCGGCGGCGCGCCGAACGGAGGTGCGAAGTGAAAGTCCTGCTGCTGCTCGTCCTGGTCGGCGGAGCGATCCTGCTGAACGCGTCGCTCTACACGGTCGCGGAGACCGAGTCCGTCGTCATCACGAACTTCGGAAATCCCGTGGGCGGCCCGGTTCGGACCGCGGGACTGCACTTCAAGACGCCGTTCGTCAGCGAAGTCCACCGCTTCGACGATCGCATCCTCGAATGGGACGGTGACGCGAACCTGGTCCCGACCGCGGAGAAGACGTTCATCTTCGTCGACACCACCGCGCGCTGGCGCATCGTCGATCCGCTGAAGTTCCTGAAGACGTTGCGCGAGGAGGACGCCGCGCGGTCGCGCCTCGACGACATCCTCGACAACGCGACTCGGACCTGGATCTCGTCGCACACGTTGATCGAAGCCGTGCGTTCGACGAACCGCGCGTTCGCGAGCGAAGTGAGCGACGACGCGAGTCTCGGCGACACGCAACAGGTCGCCACCAAGATCACGGTCGGCCGCGAGAAGATCGTCGAAGGCGTGCTGCAGCAAGCGCGGCCCGCCGTGCTCGAACTCGGCATCGAGCTCGTCGACTTCCGCTTCCGCCGCATCGAATACGAAGAGAGCACGCGGCAGAAGGTCTACGACCGCATGACCTCGGAACGGCAGCGCGTCGCGGAGAAGTACCGCTCCGAAGGCCGCGGCCGGCAAGCCGAGATCGAAGGCCAAAAGGAAAAGGAGATGCGCCGCATCGCGTCGGAAGCGGAACGCAAAGCGGAAACGCTGCGCGGCGAAGCCGACGCCGAAGCTTCGCGGATCTACGCCGAGTCGTACTCGAAGGACCCGGAGTTCTACGCGTTCTTCCAGTCGCTCGAGACCTGGAAGCGCGCCCTCGGCGCGAGTGACACCACGCTCGTCCTGTCGACGTCGTCGGAACTGCTGACGCACCTGCGCAAGTCGGAGAACTGAGCTCCATGACTCCGGTGATCGTGGCCATCGTGGTGGCGATCGTCGTCGCTCTGCTGTCGATCCCCGCCGCGGCTCGCGCGCGCTGCAAAGCGGCCGCGCGCGCGCCGGCGCCGGGGGCGACCGTAGAACCTCCCGACGTGCTGCGCGCGCGCTTGCTCGCGCTGCAAGGCGACAACGGTCCGATCGCGGTCCGCAGCGAAGGCGACGAGATCGTCGCGACCTGGCAGCTCCTCGGGATCCCGTGGGCCACGCTGTCGTTCCGCGCCAAGCTGCGGCGCACGCACGCTCTCCATCTCACGCTCGGTGACGGCGTCGTCGTCGCGCGCATGCGCGTGGGCGCGGTGGCTTGGGAGAGCGCGGCCGCGACGTGGATGCCGCGCGCGGTCGTGACGTGGTCGACCCCCCGCGTGCCCGACTTCGGGCCGTCGTGCGAACCGACGCCGATCACGCCCGAAGGAACCCGCCCCGTCGAGCAGCTCGTCGCGCACGTCCGCGACGTCGTGGTGGCGGCGGGGTACCGATTCGAACCCACTCCATAGGATCTCCGTGAACCAGCGCATGCGCCGGTGGGGTTCACGCGCAGCGCCTCCATGTTTCTTCCGTTGAACAGCGAGCGCTGCGGCGATCGCTGTTTTCGTTTCCGTGCCGCGAACGCCTCAAGCCCCTTCATTCCCACTCTCGACATCTCGGATCCTGGATTCGATACCGCCAGCCACCGGTCGTTTGCCTAGCCAAGCCCAGACCACGCCGGGGCACCGAGATTGGGGATCGCCATCGTGTCGTTCCGATTCACCTTGCATACCGTGCGTTCGAAGCTCGTGGCCGGAGCCATCGGCATCGCGCTGATCCCCGTCGCCGCGCTCGGCATCACGGGGTATCGACTGTCGAGCCGCGCGCAGACCGATGCGATCGCGGAAGCCCTGCGCAGCCAGGCTCATCATCTGATCGACAAGATCGATCGCAATCTCTTCGAGCGCTACGGCGACGTCCAGGCGTTCGCGTTCCATCCCGACGCGCTCGGAACTCCGGATCGCGTGACCGCCGCCGCGGACTTCTTCGTCCGCTGCTACGGCATCTACGACTTGATGATCGTCGCCGACCTCGACGGCACCGTGATCGCCACGAATGCAGTCGGTTTCGACGGCAAGCCGATCGACGGCAAGCGCCTCCTCGGGCGCAGCGTGCGCGGCGAACCGTGGTTCGAAGCGGCCGTCAGCGGACGCGTCGGCGCCGGGCAGACCTATACCGCGGATCTCGCCGAAGACCCTTGGGTCGCGGAGACGTGCGGCGGGCGTGGACTCGCGCTGAACTTCTCCGCGCCGGTCTTCGACGCCGACGGCAAGGTCGTCCGCGTGTGGTCGAATCGCGCGTCGTTCCGACGCATCGTCGCCGCGATGTTCGAGGAGACGGCGAAGGGGCTCGAGGAATTCGGCATCGACGACGCCGCGCTGCAGCTGATCGCGGCGGACGGGACGCTGCTCTACGACGCCGACGAATCCCGGATCCTCGACGCGAACCTCGCCACGGCCGGGTTCGAAGCCGCGAAGCGCGCCATCGCGCGCGAGTCGGGGACGACCCTCGAACGTCATCCGTTGCGGGACGTGGCAACCGTCACCGGGTTTTCGCCGTCGGTCGGCGCGCTCGGATTCCCCGGCTACCGCTGGAGCGTGCTGGTCTCGCGAGACGTCGAAACGGCATTCGCCGCGCTGTCGAAGCTGCGAACCGTCATCGTGGTCTCGGCGCTGCTCGCGACCGTACTCGTGTTCATGATCGGCTCGTGGAGCGCCGGACGCTTGGCGCGCCCCATCGTCCAGACGGCCCGGATCGCCGACGCTCTGGCGGCCGGCGACCTGACGCAACGCTGCGAGAGTCGCTCGTCCGACGAGATCGGGCGCATGGCGGCGGCGGTGGATCGCGCGATCGTCGGCATCCGGACGGCGCTTTGCGCCGATCGCGTCGATTGGGAGGACGTCGCGCGCCAGAAGCGGATCGCCGCCGAATCCACCGCACGCGAACGCGCGCACACCGCGGAACTGCGCGAGAACGTGGATCACCTGCTCGGCGTCGTCAGCGCGGCGGCCAGCGGCGACTTGACCCGCACGATCACGGTGCGCGGCCAGGACGCGATCGGTCGCATGGGCAACGGTCTCGCGCACTTCGTGGAGACGATGCGCACGCGGCTCTCGAAGTTGCGGCTCAGCGCTCGCACGCTCACGCGATCCGCCGAACTCATGGGGAGCGTCTCGGAACAGGTCGGCGCCTCGGCGGAAGAAACGGCGTCCCAAGCGAACGTGGTCTCGGCGGCCGCCGAACAGATCTCGAAGAGCGTGCAAACGGTCGCCAGCGCGACCGACCACATCACGACCAGCTTCGACGCGATCCGCACCGGGACGGCGCAAGCGACCCACGTGGTCGACCACGGCGTCCGCGCCGCGCACACCGCCAACGAAAAGGTCGCGAAGCTCGTCGGCTCGAGTACGGAAATCGACGCCATCAGCAAAGTGATCACGTCGATCGCCCAACAGACGAATCTGCTCGCGTTGAACGCGACCATCGAAGCGGCGCGTGCGGGTGAAGCCGGCAAGGGCTTCGCCGTCGTCGCGAACGAGGTCAAGGAGCTCGCCAAGGAAACGACCAAGGCGACCAGCGAGATCGGCCGCATGGTCGCGACGATCCACGCGGATTCGCAGGGCGCGATCGCG
This sequence comes from Planctomycetota bacterium, assembly GCA_052034255.1. Taxonomy (GTDB): domain Bacteria; phylum Planctomycetota; class B15-G4; order B15-G4; family JADJEK01; genus JADJEK01. The sequence continues at coordinate 18,569 of JBPOIU010000076.1, forward strand.
TCGATCCAGGAGATCTCGGCGATCATCGACGAGATCGACGCGATCCAACGCAGGATCGGCACGGCGGTGGACGAGCAAAGCTCTTCCGCCGTCGAGATCGGCCGCAACGTGCAAGAGGCGGCGCGCGGCGTGTCGGAGATCGCGCAGAACATCATGGGAGTCGCGCAGGCCGCTCAAGGAACGTCGGCCGGAGCCTGCGATACGCGCAAGGCGTCCGAGGAACTCTCGCGCGTCGCTTCCGACCTCGACGCGATGGTGGCCGAGTTCAAGATCGAACGCGACGCCGACGCGCACGCGGCAGCCCCCGCAACGCCGTGGGGTCCGCGCTCCGCCGAGGCGACGGCGGACGAAGCCGTCGGAATGCTCGCGGCGCAGCTCTGAAACACCCGCGCGCCCAGTGCGGATCGACCCCGGAAGTCCATCAAGTGGAACGCGACGCGCGGCCGAAGGTCGCCCGGTCACGCGCCACTCGCGCGCATCGTGTCGTCCGCGATCGGCGTTCCTCCCGGAATCGCCGGCTCGGAGCCTGGAGGGGCCTGGATGTCGTCACTCGTTCGGATCACCACCGTCCGCACCAAGCTGCTGTTGGCGTTCGTCGGACTCGGTTCGATCCCGTTGCTGCTGCTCGGAATCCTGAGCTTCCGGCAATCGAGGGAAGCGCTCGAGAAGGACACCGGCAACTTCCTGAAAGCGCAGGCGCTGCAGACGAGCGACAAGCTCGAGCACTTCCTGTTCGAGCGCTACGCGAACGCGATCGAGTGGGCCGCCAGCGACTTCGCCCGCGGCGAGCCGGCCGCGATCTCCCAACAGATCGACGATCTCGTGCGGCTCTACGACCACTACGACCTGATCGTCGTCGCGGACGCCAGCGGCCAAGTCATCGCGTGCAACAGCACGTCGTTCGATGGCCACGCGTTCGATCCGTCGCGGCTCCTCGGCAAGAACGTGAAGAACGAGGCGTGGTTCCAGGCCTGCGTCTCGGGCCACGTGCCCCCGGGCTCCGCGTACTACGGCGAACTCGAGGTCGACCCCGACTGCGCCGACGTGTTCCGCACGCGCGGGCTCGCCGTGAACTATGCGGCCCCGGTGCGCGATGCCGCAGGCAACGTCGTCCGCGTGTGGTCGAACCGCGTGTCGTGGGAGCGCGTCGTCAGCCACATCTTCGAAGAGACGCGTGAAGACCTCGAGGCGCAAGGCGTCGCGTCGGTCGACCTGACGCTGATCGACGCCGACGGCACGGTGATCGACGCCAGCGATCCGGCGCAACTGTTCGAGCTCAACTTGATCAAGTCCGGGCTCGACGCGGCGCGCCGCGTCGCGGCGCACGAGATCGGCTACACGGTCGAGGCCGACCCGCGATCGGGCACCGAGTGCGTGTTCGGCTTCTCGCAACACGACGAGTCCATCGACGGCTGGCCGGCATACGAATGGGGCGTCATCGTCCAACAGGATCGCGACGTCGCCCTGGCCGCCGCGCACGCGCTCGGCACGTCCTCGGCGGGCATCGGCCTGTTCGGTCTCGCGATCCTCGGCATCGGCGCGTTCCTCGTCGCGCGCTCGATTTCGAATCCCGTGCGCAAGAGCGCCGATGCGCTCGCCGCGCTGGCGGCCGGTGATTTGACCGGCCAGCTCGAATGCTCGGGTGAGGACGAACTCGCCGCGATGTCGGCGTCCGTGAATCGGGCGATCCAGGGCATCCGCACCGCGCTGTCCGCGGATCGTGTGGAGTGGCACGAGGTCGCGCAGCAGAAGCGCGTCGCCGCGGAAGCCGCCGCGCGCGAGCGCGAACAGAACGAGGAGCTGCGCCGCAAGGTCGACAGCTTGCTGACGGTGGTCAGCGCCGCGGCCAGTGGCGACCTCACGCACGCGGTGCAAGTCTCCGGCCAGGACGCGATCGGCCGCATGGGCGAGGGCCTCGCGCACTTCGTCGAGGAGATGCGATCGAGCCTCGGACGGATCCAGAACGCCGCGCAGACGCTGACGCGTTCGGCGTCGTCGATGTCGCTGGTGTCGGAGCAAGTCGGATCGTCGGCGGAAGAGACCGCGTCGCAGGCGAACGTGGTGTCGGCCGCCGCGGAGCAAGTCTCGAAGAGCGTGCAGACCGTCGCGATGGCGACCGATCAGATCACGTCGAGCTTCGGCGAGATCCAGCAGGGCACGACGCAGGCGGCGCAGGTCGCCGACTCCGGCGTGCGCGCCGCGGAGACCGCGAACCAGAAGGTCGCGAAGCTCGCGACGAGCAGCACGGAGATCGACAAGATCAGCAAGGTCATCACGTCCATCGCGCAGCAGACGAACTTGCTGGCGCTGAACGCGACGATCGAAGCCGCTCGGGCCGGCGAAGCGGGCAAGGGCTTCGCGGTGGTCGCGAACGAGGTCAAGGAACTCGCCAAGGAGACCACGAAGGCCACCGGCGAGATCGGACGCATGATCGCGACGATCCAGTCCGACTCGCAGGGTGCGATCGAATCGCTGCAGGAGATCTCGGCGATCATCAACCAAATCAACCAGATCCAGCAGACGATCGCCGCGTCGGTCACCGAACAGAGCGCGTCGACCACGGAGATCGGCCGCAACGTCCAGGAGGCCGCGCGCGGCGTCGCCGAGATCGCCCAGAACATCATGGGCGTCGCGCAGGCGGCTCAGGGGACGTCGGCCGGCGCGTCCGACACGCAGAAGGCGTCGGTCGAACTGAGCAAGATCGCGCATGGCCTCGACACGCTGGTTGCGAAGTTCAAACTCGACCGGTCGGCATCGCCGACGCCGCTGCCGCTGCCCCAAGCTCGGCGCGCGGAACGCGGGGACGATGCGCACGAACCGGCGGCGCACGGCAGCGACACGCGCCGCATGCTGCGGGAGATGGGTGACGCGCCCGCGACGCCGACGCGCCGTCAAAACCCCGCGAACCAGTTCTGACGCGAGTCCACGTCGATCACCGGAACTCGAATCCACTCCTGGGCTTCGGCGGATTCTCTGCGGCCCGCGGATTTCCGCGCGCCGCAGGGAATCCGTTTCAAGAACTCAATTGGCACTGGTCGATTTCGGGCTACCTTTTGGTGTCATTCCGGGCCTTCTCCGTCTTGAGCCAGAACACGAGCCGAGAGCAGGCCCGACGGCCACGCTCGAGGCTCCGCCGCACGTCGCGGCCGTCGCCGGAGACGGAGATCAGGATTCTCGATCGTCGATGCTCGAGGCGCCCCGCGCCGCGACACGAGTGAGGACAGCGTGGCGAGCAAGAAAGTCGTGTTGTTCCTGCCGGCGCGAGTCGATCCGTCGATCGGCGACTTGCCGGCCGCCGATCTGCAACCGCTGGAACTGCTGCACATCGCGAGCCCCGCGGAGCAAGCGGGCTTCGAAGTCGTCCTGATCGACGCGATGACGGAGCCCGACGCCCTCGAGCAGTGCGTCCGCGCCTGCGACGGCGCGGTCGCGTTCGCGTCGTCTTGCATCCTCGGATACCAGGTGTACGACGGTGCGCGCGTCGCGCGTGCGGTCCGTGAGGCCTACCCGCGACTGCCGATCTTCTGGGGCGGCTGGTTCCCGTCCGCGCTGCCCGAGCTGTACCTGAAGAGCACCTTCTGCGACGCCGTCGCGCACGGCCAGGGCGAAGTCACGTTCGTCGAACTGCTGCAGGCTTGCGTGGCCGAGGGCGGCGTCAACGGCGACGGACTCCAGCGCCGGTTGAACTCGATCGACGGCCTCGCGCTGTGGCGCGACGGCAAGGTCCAGTTCACGGCGCGCCGCGCGGTCAAGCACCTCAACGAGTTGCCCGAGCCGGCGTGGCACTTGATCGACCTGAACAAGTACTACGAACTGAACGCGCGGACCGCGAAGGCCGGCAATCGCATCCGCAATCGTTTGCCGCCCCCGCCGCCGTTCGACGACGGCCGTCCGTTCCGCGGTGTCTCGTACTTCTCGTCGTTCGGTTGCCCCGAGCCGTGCGAGTTCTGCTGCTCGCCGGAAATCGCGGGTCGACGCTGGGTCGCGCTCGATCCCGACGTCCTCGTCGATCGGCTGATCGCGCTGTACGAGAAGTGGCCGTACGACATCATCCGCTTCCAGGACGCCAACTTCGGCGTGGCCGAGAAGCGCACCAAGCGCTTCTGCGAGCGCCTGATCGCGTCGAAGCTGCCGGTCCAGTGGAACGGCACGATCGAGATCAAGCAGATCTGCCAGTACTCGGAAGAGACGCTCGACCTGATGAAGGAATCGGGCTTCCACCTCGCGTGGTTCGGCGCCGAAGCCGCGACCGACGCGACGCAGAAGCTCATCAAGAAGAACATCAAGGAAGGCCTGACCGACCAGGCGATGAAGCGCATGCATGAGCGCAACATCATGTCGGGGCTGACCTACATCATCGGGTACCCGGGTGAGACGCCGGACTCGATGCGCGAGACGATCCTCGAAGCGGCCGAGATGAAGTGGAAGTACCCGTCGTGCTCGAGCGAGGTCTTCCCGTATCGCCCCATCCCCGGCTCGGGATTCTGGGAGCCCTCGGTGAAGGCGGGCTACGTAGGACCGCAGACGTTCGAGGACTGGGGTCGCTTCTTCGACTACAAGTTCAACTCCTGGTGGGGACAGATCCCGCCGGAGATCCAGAAGCTCTGGCGCCGCTACACGGTGCTCGCGCCGTGGTTCGACGGCAACGCGGGTGGCCGCGGGCCGGTCTCGAAGCTGCTGCAAAAGGCCGCCGGCTGGCGCCTGAAGAACAGCAAGTACGGCGCGCCGATCGAGTTCAAGGCGTTCGACATGATCCGCCGCTTCGCGGGCGAAAAAGCCGCGAGCGTCCTGTGATGCGCTTCCGCGCGGAACCCTGATCCATGGCCAAGAAAAAGGTCGTTCTGTTCCTGCCCTCGCGCGTCGACCCGACGATCGGCGATCTGCCGTCGCCGGATCTGCAGCCGCTCGAACTCCTGCACATCGCGAGCCCCGCGGAAGCGGCCGGGTACGAAGTGCAGATCATCGACGCGATGGTCGAGCCGAACTACACGCAGAAGGTCATCGACGCCTGCGCGGATGCGTTCGCGTTCGGCGCGTCCTGCATCCTCGGCTTCCAGGTCTACGACGGCGCGCGCGTCGGCGAAGCCGTCCGCGCGAAGTACCCGAAGCTGCCGATGATCTGGGGTGGCTGGTTCCCGTCCTCGATCCCCGAGCTCTACCTGACCAGCGGCTTCTGCGACGTCGTCGTGTTCGGCCAAGGCGAACTCACGTTCCCCGACGTGCTACGCGCGCTCGATCACGGCGAGGATCTCGCCAAGGTCGAAGGCATCTCGATCTGGCGTGACGGCGGCATGCTGACGACGCCGCGGCGCAAGGTCGCGCAGATGAGCGAGATGCCCCCGCCGGCGTTCCACCTGATCGACCTGAACAAGTACTACGACCTGTCGATCCGCCAAGCGCCCGAGGGTCGCCGCGTTCGCAATCGCCTGCCGAATCCGATCGGCGTGCCGCGCGACAAGCCCATGCGCGGACTGTCGTATTTCTCGTCGTTCGGTTGCCCCGAACCGTGCGAGTTCTGCTGCTCGCCCGAGATCGCGGGCCGCCGCTGGGTGAACGTCGACGCCGACACGCTCGCCGATCGCATCCTCGAACTCCACGACCGCCATCCGTTCGACGTGCTGCGCATCCAGGACGCGAATTTCGGCGTGCTCGAGAAGCGCACGCGCCGGTTCTGCGAGCGCCTGATCGAAGCCAATCGCGGCTTCTATTGGAACGCGACGATCGAGATCAAGCAGGTCTGCCAGTACTCGGACGAGACGCTCGATCTGCTGAAGAAGTCGGGTTGCCACATGCTCGTCACCGGCGCCGAGGCGGCGACCGAGGAAACGCAGAAGCTGATCCGCAAGAACATCAAAGAAGGTTGGACCGATCGCGCGATCGGCCGCATCAACCAACGCGACATGCAGTTCGCGGTCACCTACATCATCGGGTACCCCAACGAGACGCCCGAGTCGATGCGCGAGACCATCAACGAAGCGGCGTTGATGAAGGTCAAGTACAAGCACTGCTCGTCGGAAGTCTTCCCCTACCGTCCGATCCCGGGCTCCACGTACTGGGAGCCGTCGCTGAAGTCGGGCTACGTCCCGCCCAAGTCGTTCGAGGAGTGGGGTCGCTTCTTCGACTACAAGTTCAACTCCTGGTGGGGACAGATCCCGCCCGAGGTCCAGAAGAACTGGAAGAACTTCACGACGCTCGCGCCGTGGTTCGACGGCAACGCCGGTGGCCGCGGTCCGATCTCGCGCTACCTGCGCAAGCGCGCGGGACATCGCCTGCTGAATCGCCAGTTCGACACGCCGTACGAGTTCTCGGCGTATCACCTGTTCAAGCGCATCGCCGGCGCGAAGGCCGCGAGTTTGATCTGATCGACGACGCTCGGACGTCGTCGATCCCGTACCAGCTGTCCGGGCACACCGGGTGGGGACGATCCCGCGCGACCGTCGGGAACGTAGCCCAATTCGCCCACAGCGCGCATTTGGCGCATCCCGCACGTCTTGAGCCGCTCCAGTTCGGCGGCTAGACTGCCGACCTTACTGAGAATGACTCTCAATTCGAAATCCCAACCCATGGCCACCCTCGACGACATCGACGTCGGGTCCTCGATGACCCTCGTCTCCTTGCATGGTGCGCGCACGCTCCGACGCCGACTCATGGAGCTCGGATTGTTGCCCGGGACGCAGATCCGTCTGGTGCGCAAGAACCACGTCGGCGGCTTCGTCGAACTCGAGGTCCGACGCTCGCGCGTGTCGCTGCGCCTGAGTGAAGCGAAGAACCTCCACGTGACCGGCATCTCGACGTGATCGGACCGCTGACGCAACGCAAGACCGTCGTCGTCGCGGGCAATCCGAACACCGGCAAGTCGACGCTGTTCAACGCGCTGACCGGCGGCAGCGTGAAGGTCGGCAACTATCCCGGCATCACCGTCGAGCGCAGCACGGGAATGCTGCGCCTACCCGATCTCACGAGCGCCGAACTCGTCGACTGTCCGGGCACCTACAGCCTCTCGGCGCGCAGCCACGAGGAGTTCCTCGCCCTCGAAGCGGTCGCCGGCCTCCCGCCGATCGGTCGGCCGGATCTCGTGGTCGTGGTCGTCGACGCCACGCAGATCACGCGCAACCTGTACCTCACGTTGCAGATCATCGAGCTGGGCCTGCCGGTCGTCGTCGCGCTGAACATGTTCGACCAGCTGCCCGCGGCCGGGCTCACGATCGACGTCGACGCGATGGCGAAGATCCTCGGCGTTCCCGTCGTCCCGGTCGTCGCGCGCACCGGTGTCGGCGTCGATGCGCTGAAGCGTCAGATCGCCGCGTTGCTGCATGACCCGCTCCGGCAGCGTCCGACGTGGCGCTGGCGCCCGCGCGAGCCCGCCCTGCGCGCCGACATCGACGCCATCTCCCCCACGATCCCGGCTGCTTGGTCCGCCGGCGACCTCGAGCGGCGCGAGGCCCTGACCTTGTGGGCGTTGCTGTCGCTCGAGGACGACGACGAACTCCCCGACGTGCCTGACGCGCTGCGCGCGGCCGTGCGCGAACGACGCGCCGCCGCCGAGCGCGACGGCCGCGACCTCGAGCGCGAAATCATCCAAGGCCGCTACGACTGGATCGACTCCCACGAAGGCGCGTACTTGCGCCAGACGCGACACGAGCCTCGTCTCTCCGATCGCATCGATCGCGTGCTCTTGCACCCGGCCGCCGGCTTCGTGCTGTTCCTCGGGATCATGACGTTCCTGTTCCAAGCGCTGTTCACGCTCGCCGATCCGCTGATCGGTTGGATCGAGGACGCCTTCGCGTACGGCCAAGGCGCGCTGCGGGCGGTGCTCGCGCCGGGGCTGTTTTCCGACTTCCTGGTCGACGGCGTCATCGCCGGCATCGGCGCGTTCGTCGTGTTCCTGCCGCAGATCCTGATCCTGTTCTTGTTCCTCGGCATCATGGAAGACTCGGGCTACATGGCGCGCGTCGCCGTCCTGATGGACCGCGTGATGCGCGCGATGCGCTTGAACGGTCGCGCATTCGTCCCGTTGCTCTCGGGCTACGCCTGCGCGATCCCGGCGATCCTCGCGACGCGCACGATGGACCGGCAACGCGATCGCCTGCTGACGATGCTCGTGATCCCGCTGATGACGTGCTCCGCCCGCCTGCCGGTCTACGGCCTGATGATCGCGGCGATCGTGCCGCACAGCGACCACGCGCCGCTGCAGCAAGGTCTGCTGATGACCGCGATGTACGTGTTCGCGACGGTCATGGCGTTGATCGTCGCGCTCGTGCTCGGCCGCACCGTGTTGAAGGGGCCGCGCGTTCCGCTGATCATCGAGATGCCGCCCTATCGCCTGCCGCAGGCGCGGATCGTGCTGCGTTCGATGTGGACGCAAGGCCGCGAGTTCATGACGAAGGCCGGCACGATCATCCTGGCCTGCTCGGTCGCGATGTGGCTGCTGCTGACGTTCCCGCGCGACCCGACGTTGAGCCGCGACTACGCCGTCGAGCGGGCGGGGCTCGAAACGGCCCTGCACACCGCGGCACCGCAGCAGGCGGAAGAACTCGAGAGCCAGCTCGCGAAGCTCGACGCCGAAGAACTCGGCGAACGCACGCGCGCGAGCTACGCCGGGCGCATCGGCCACGTGATCGAGCCGGCGCTGACGCCGCTCGGCTTCGACTGGCGCGTCGGCATCGGCATCCTCGGAGCGTTCGCGGCGCGCGAGGTCTTCGTCTCCACCATGGGCATCGTGTTCGGCATCGGCGACGACGCGGACGCGGAGGACGCGGTGCTTCGCGAGCGACTGCGGGCCGCGACGTGGCCCGATGGACGAACTCTGTTCACGCCGCTCGTGTGCCTGTCGCTGATGATCTTCTTCGCGCTCGCGTGCCAGTGCATGAGCACGCTCGCGGTCATGGCGCGCGAGACGCGCAGTTGGCGCTGGCCGGCGTTCACGTTCGTCTACATGACCACGCTGGCATGGGTGTCGAGCTTCGCGGTGTATCAGATCGGGAGCGCGCTCGGATTCGGATGAAGGCAGCTCCCGCGCGGAGTGCGTACGCGTCTCGGCGTCCGTACGCTCGTCGAGCGCTCGTCGAGCGCTCGCGCGTTCAGTGCCTCAAGTACTCGCCCTTCTCGATGCGGTACTTGCGCACCCGATACTGCAGCGTCTTGTAGCTGATCGCCAACATCCGCGCCGCCGGGCCGAGGCTGCCTTTGCTGCGCGCCAACGCTTCGACGATGAACTTGCGCTCGAGATCGGCCAGGCTGACCCCAGCGCTCGGCAACGCCAGCGCATCGTCGTGCCCGCTCGGCCCAGGGTCGCACGCCGCTCGGATCGCTTCGGGCAGATCGTCGAGACCGAGCTCCTCGCTGCGCGCCAGCACCACCATGCGCTCGACGACGTTTTGCAACTCGCGGACGTTGCCGGGCCACGCGTAGACGCAGCAGCGCTCGACTACGGCCGGGTGGATGCGATGCACCGGGCGATCGTGCCGCGCAGCGGCACGGCGTACGAACGCGTCGAGCAACAGCGGAATGTCCTCCGCCCGATCCCGCAGCGCGGGCAGCTCGATCGGCACGACGTTCAGTCGGTAGTAGAGGTCCTCGCGGAACGACCGATTCGAGATCGCCTCGTCGAGATCTTCGCTGGTCGCGGCGATCACACGGACGTCGACCGCAACGGGTCGATCGGCGCCGAGGCGCTGCACCTCGCGTTCCTGGAGGACGCGCAGCAGCTTCGCTTGCAGATCGACGCGCATCGCGCCGATTTCGTCGAGCAGCAGCGTGCCGCCCTGCGCCAACTCGAAGGCGCCGGGCCGCGCCCGGATCGCACCGGTGAAGGCCCCTTTCTCGTGCCCGAAGAACTCGGTCTCGAGCAGGGCCTCCGGGATCGCGGCGCAATTCACGGCGACGAATGGCCCGGCGGAACGCTTGCTGCGCTCGTGGATCGCGCGCGCGACGAGTTCCTTGCCGGTCCCGCTCTCGCCGGTCACCAACCCCGACGCGTCGGTCGACGCCACGCGTTCGATGCGTTCGAACACGGCGCGCATCGGCGCCGACACCCCGAGCAGGCCGCTCATGCGCGAGCGGTCCGACAGTTGGTTGCGCAGCTCTTCGACTTCGGCCTGCAGGCGACGTTGGCGCAGTACGCGCTCGAGCACCAGCAGGAGCTCGTCCTTCGTGAACGGTTTGGTCAGGTAGTCGGCCGCCCCGCGCTTCATCGCCGCGACCGCGGACTCGACGGATCCGTACGCCGTCATCAACACGAACGGCAGGTCCGCACGCAGCTCACGGGCGCGAACGAGCAACTCCAAGCCGTCCATGCTCGGCATGCGCTGATCGGACAACACGAGGTGGAACGACTGACGCTCGAGCACGCGCAGCGCTTCTTGGCCGTCGCACGCCAGCGTCACGCGGAAGCCCGCGCGCTCGAGCAACAGCTGCAACATCTCGCGCTGCGTCGGTTCGTCGTCGACGACCAGCAGGCGCAAGGCGTCCACGGTCGGCGCGGCGCTCATGCGACCCCCGCCACCTGCGCCTCGCGCGGTAGCTCGATGCGCACGCGCGTCCCGACGCCGGGCGCGGACGCCAGCCCGACCCGACCCCCGTGCTCTTCGACGACGGTCTGATGCACCATCGCGAGCCCGAGCCCGTGGCCGTTGGCCCGCGTGGTGAAGCCGAACTCGAACACGCGTTCTTGGTCCTCCGGCGCGATGCCGCAGCCGGTGTCCTCGACTTCGAGCGCGATCCGATCGCCTTCGGCGCGCGCGCGGAGCGTCAGCGTGCCACCCGCATGCATCGCCTCGAATCCGTTCAGCACCAGATTCAACAGCGCCGCGCGCAACGATTCGGGATTCGCGGCGAGCACGAGCCCGCTCGTCTCGGCCTCCACGGCGATGACCAGTCCTCGCCGCTGCGCTTCCTTCGCGACGAAGTTCGCGACGTCGCTGAGCAGCGCGCCGAGATCGACCGCTTCGGATCGCCGCCCGTCGGAACGCGCGAAACACAGGAAGTTCTCGACCAGGCGGTCGAGACGCTCGATCTCGCCGCGGATCAAGCGGACACCGCGGTCGAACTCGCGCGCCGGCGCGTCGTCGCCGGGGCGCGCGGCGTCGTCGAGATGGTCGAGCGTGAGCTGGATCGAATGCAGCGGGTTGCGTACGTCGTGCGCGACGCCGGCCGCCAATCGACCCAGAGCCGACAGCTTTTCGCGCCGATGCAGCTCCTTCTCGATCTCGCGCGACTTCGCGAGCCGCTGCGCCATTGCGTTGAATGCCGCTTGGAGGCGCGCGACCTCGTGCTTGCCCGTGACGTCGACCGTGACGTCGAGCTCGCCTTCGGAAAGGCGGCGCAGCGCGACGTCGAGATCACGGATCGGTCGGGTGAAGCGACGCGCCAGGCCGGCGGACAAGACGGTTCCCACCGCGAGCACGCCGATGAACCACCACAACGACTTCTGTTGCGCCGCGCGGAAGATCGAGTCGAACTCGCCCGGCACTTCGAACTGGACGATCTTGCGCGCGCCGGGATCCGTCGCGCCCGCGACGCCGGCGCTGACGGCCGGCGCGATCTCGTTCGCCGGCGTGACGTGCTCCACCAACGCCGCGGAGTCCGGCAGGAACGCCAGCGTCACTGCGAAGTTCTCGTGCGGCACGCCCGCGACGTCTCCGTTCGTCACGTAGAGACTGTCGAGTCGCATCGCGCACCATGCGCCGTCGTCCCGCGACCGTGGCTCGACCTCGAAGCGCTCGCCCTTCGCGAGGTTCGATCGCGTCAGGCCGCGGCCGGTGAGCGCGATCATTTGCACCCGCTTGCGTGACTCGACCTCGGGACCGACACCGCCGCCTTGCGGCGACCCGCCGACGGCCACGGCGATGTCCTTGGCTTCGCCGGTCGTGACTCTCGTGCCGCCGCTCACCCATACCTCTTCGTGCTCTTCCCCGATCATGCGCAGTGCGTTCGCGACCCCGGGCAAGGCCAGACCGATGTCCGCGGCCGCCGGATGCACACCCGGCACGTCGGTCGGGACGCCCGCCCCGTGCGCGAGAGGACTCCACCACCGTCCGCGGCGCGGCGGCCACGGCCCGAGCCCGGGGACGCCGGTCGACGCTTCCGCGATGCGGATCTCCATCGACGCGCGCGCCACGGCATCGAGCGTCTCGAAGCTCGCAGTGCGCAGCGTCTCCTTGGCCTCCCGGATCACGATCTCGCGTGACGACTGCAGCAGCAGTGTGAATGCGCCGAGGCACAGGAAGAGCACGAACGCCATCAAGGCGACCAAGCGTGCAGTCATGCCGTAGATGCTCCCGACGAGGCTGGAACCGAGACCGCTCACCCCATTTGAGGCAAAGACGGCATAAAACCGGCATTCCGGCGCTTCGAGCATTCATCGTGCCAGTTGCAGCCCGGTCCGGCCCAGGTGCGTTCCCTCGGATTTTCGACTGCATCGACCCCCGACGACTGCCGAAGGGAGACGCGGAGACCCTCCCCGTCTGCCCGTCGGGTGGTCAACGGTGAACGCCGTGAACGACTCCTTTTCGACCCAGGGCATCCAGCGGCCATCGACGAGCGTTTCCCGCGACACGACCAGCGCGCGCCAAGCGCCGCCGCGTTCGACGCCGGGGCAAACGACCGACCCCTCGCAGCAGGCCGACCCACGCGCCCAAGTCGTCGCGCGGATCGATCGCTACGAGGCATCGCCGGAACGCGCTTCCATCCGTTCCGCACGTGACGGCCCCGACGCGCAAGAGATCGCGGCGCGCCGCAAGGAACGCGCCGAGCGCCTGCGCGAACGCCGCCGCCGCGAACGCGCCGACCGCGAGCGCCTGGACGAGGCGCGCACGCAGGTCCGCGAGTACGAGGCGTCGGTGCACGAGCTCCGGCGGCGAGCCGCCGAGGTCTACGGCAGCGCCGGCAATCTGCCGGGCGGCGAACAACGTCTGGTCGATCGCATCATCTGACGTCGCGACCGGAGGCAGCGCCTGCTCGTCGAGCGTGTGCTGACCCGAGCCGCAGCGCCAACCGCGAGAGACCGTACGTCGCGAGTCCGAACACGACCGCGCCGAGCGCGAGTCCCTGTGCGCGTGGCTCGAGGAAGCGCAGCGCACCGAGGCGCTCGCCGGCGAGGTAGCTGAGCGGACCGCCGACCCCACCGAGCGCGACCGCGAGCAGCGGCCGCGTCCGCAGCCACGTCATCGAATGCTGTTGCGTGGCGGCGAACCACGCCCACAGCACGAGGATCCACACCGGCGCCAAGCCACCGGGCAGCGGCGCCACGTAATCGATCCTGCCCAGAGCGCTCGCCAGCGAGTCGGCGACCGCGCCGTACGCGACCGCGACGGCCGCCAAGATCGCATCCCCGCGCCGATCGTGCGTGAACCAGGCGAAATGCAACGCGAGCAGAGCGAGCCCCGCCGCGGCGCCGACTCCGGGCCACCCCTTGGCGGCGCCGATGACGCACGCGAACCACGCGCCTTGGAACGCGGCGAAGTTGACGAGCTTCACGCGCCTGCCAGCACCGCCGGCGCCGCGATCGCACGCGGCACGGTCGTCGACAGGATCGGGTCGCGCCGACATCGCGGCCGCGTGAACACCAGTTGGCTCAAACCGAGCACACGCTCGGCGAATCCGCCCTCGCAGTACTTGAAGTAGAACTCGAACAGCCGCAGCAACGACGCGTCGTAGCCGAGCTCGAGGATCCGGTCGCGACGCTCCCACATGCGCTGGTTCCACGCCGCCAGCGTGGTGGCGTAGTGCGACCCGAAGTCCTCGAGATGGAACAAGCGCATGTCGGAGGCCTGCGTCGCCGCCTGGAGCAACGCGGTGACCGACGGAATGCAGCTGCCGGGAAAGATGTAGCGCTGGATGAAGTCGACCGAACGGCGCGCGCGCTCGTACTCCTGATCCTGGATCGTGATCGCCTGGATCGCCGCGATGCCATCGTCCGTGAGGCGCTCCGCCAACGTGCGGAAGAAGCTCGCATGGAAGTCCGCGCCCACCGCTTCGATCATCTCGACCGACACCAAGCGATCGAAGCGACCACGCAGATCGCGATAGTCCTCGAGCAGCAGAGTGATCCGCGACTCCAGTCCTTCGCGCGCGATGCGTTCACGCGCGACGTCGAACTGCGCCGGCGAGATCGTCGTCGTCGTGACCTTGCAGCCGTAGTGCTTCGCGGCATGGATCGCGAACGCGCCCCAGCCCGTGCCGATCTCGAGCAAGTGGTGCTCGGGCTGCAGCGCGAGCTTGCGACACAGCCGATCGATCTTCGCGCGCTGCGCCTGTTCCAGCGTCTCGTCGCCGCGCTCGAAGATGCCGCAGGAATAGGTCATCGTGGGGTCGAGGAACTCCGCGAAGAAGTCGTTGCCGAGGTCGTAGTGCGCGACGATGTTGCGCCGCGCGCCGGCGCGCGTGTTCGCGTTGCGGGCATGCAGGTGACACAGGATCGGCAACGACAGCCGCGCGAGCCCGCGCTCGAGCCCGTTCAGCACGTCGCGATTGCGGACGAACACACGCACGAGACGAGCCAGGTCGTCCGCGTCCCACACGCCGTTCACGTACGTCGCTCCGGCGCCGACGCTGCCTTGCAGCGCCAACGCCGACCAGAACGCCGCATCGTGGACGGTCACGGTCGCGCGCAGCTCGGGCTCATCCGGCAGCGCACGTCCGAACACGTGACGCTCGGTGCCGTCGATGATCGTCAACGCGCCGACCTCGAGTCCGCGCAGGCGCGTCAAGACCGCGGGTTTCAGCAGGCGGTCGATCCAGTGCGGTGGGATCGACGGCGCAACCGCGCGGCGGACTTCATTCGCGATCGTCGACATAGGGAACTCCTCACGCGCCCGCGGGTGCGGTCCGGCGTTTCTTGGGATGGACGAAGAACGGCGCGCCCTTCCACCACAGGCGCGCGGCCTGCCAGTAGATCGCCGCGAGCACGCGCAGCGGCTGCGCCGGGAAGCGCAGCAGCGCCGCGGCCAGCGAGCGTCCGGTGATCTCGACGCGCTGCGCACGCAGCGAGGCGACGAACATCGGCTTCCCGCCGCGAAGGTTCCGCATCGACACGGTCAACTCGTTGCCGGGCGCGGAGAACGTCCACTCGTAGTCGCAATCCATGTCGATGAACGGCGAGACGTGGAAGTCCTTCTTGAATCCGACGGTCCACGACGCGGGACGATCGCGCGCGTCGAACGCGTACGCGTGACGCTCGCCCCAGGGCGTGTTCGTGATCTCGGCGATCACCGCTTCGACACGCTCTCCGCTCGCGTCGTACGCGAAGTAGAACGTGACCGGGTTGAACACGAAGCCGAACGCACGCAGGTTCGTCAGCATGCGCACCGGCCCTGCCGGCACGAAGCCGCACCGCTCGCGCACGAGCTCCTTGACCGCAGCGGCGAGCGGCAGCGTCGGATCGCCGAGGTAGTCCGCACGCTTGAACCACACCAGCGCAGGGCGCTTCGCCGACCACAGCCAGCGGCCGCGAAACACCGCGTCGAGCTCGTCGAGGTCGAGCCAATTCATGAACACGCGGTACGAGAACGCATGCGGCGTCTCGTCGCTGCGCGCGTGGTGGACGACGCCGTGGTACAGCGCGCTGTGCATCAGAGCTTCGCTCCGAAGTGCGCGCCGACCCGCAGCGCCGAGTTCAGTCCGTCCTCGTGGAAGCCGTATCCCCAGTACGCCCCGGCGAAGTACGTGCGACGCACTCCGTCGATCTCCGCGACCCGCGAGCGCGCGACGTCCGCCGCGGCCGTCATCACCGGATGGTGGTACGTCATGCGCGCGCGGATCGCGGCGGGCTCTATGCGCTCGGTCGCGTTCAGCGTCACGCACCAGGTGCGCGGACTGCGCAGCGTCTGCAGCTTGTTCATCCAATACGTCAACCGCGCGCGCGGGCTGGCCTCGCCGTCGACGTGGTAGTTCCAACTCGCCCACGCCTTCTTCGCCCGGGGCAGCAACGCCGCGTCGGTGTGGAGCACCGTGTCGTTCGCTTGGTAGCGGATCGCGCCGAGGATCTCGCGCTCCTGCGGCGACGCGTCCCCGAGCATCGCCAGCGCGTGATCGCTGTGACAGGCGAGCACCACGGCGTCGAAGCGCTCGGGCCCCGCGTTCGCGACGAGTTCCACGTGCGTCGCATGACGCGTCACGCGCGCGACCGGCGCATTGACGCGGATGCGGGTCTCGAACGGCTTCACGATCGCATCGACGTACTGCTTCGACCCGCCGCGGATCGCGAGCCACGTCGGGCGATCGTCGACGGTCAGCATGCCGTGGTTCAGGAAGAACGTCGCGAACGTCCGGAACGGGAAGTCGAGCACGGCTCCTTCCGGCATGGACCAGATCGCGGCGGCCATCGGCACGAGATAGAGCCGGATGAACTCCGCGCCGTAGCGACCGCGCGCGAGGAACGCACGCATCGGCAGGTCCGGATCGCCGCTTCGCGCGTAGGCCGTCGCCTCGCGGTTGAAGCGCATCACGTGCGCGACCATGCGCAGGAACGACGGCCGCAGCAGATTGCGCCGTTGCGCGAACAGCGTGTCGAGCGACGTGCCGTTCCATTCGATGCCGCTGCGTGCGTCGGCCACCGAGAAGCTCATGTCCGAGTCCTGCGCGGCGACGTCGAGCGCGCGCAGCAACTTGCAGAAGTTCGGATACGTGCGCTCGTTGAACACGATGAAGCCGGTGTCCACCGCGAGGGCGCCCGCCTCGTCGCGGATCGCATGCGTGTGCACGTGCCCGCCGATGCGGTCGTCGGCCTCGAACAGCGTGATCTCGTGCTCGCGCGCGAGCAGCCACGCGCTGGCGAGACCGGCGATGCCCGAGCCGACGATCGCGATCTTCACGCCGGACGCTCCCCGCGCCGCAACGCCGCGGGCACCGGCCGCAGTTCACGGATCACGCCGAGTGCCGCGAGCGCGCGCAGCACGTAGTACGTCGGGTCGAACTCGAACCAGCGGAAGCCCTGCGCCGCGGAATGCGGGTAATGGTGGTGGTTGTTGTGCCAGCCCTCGCCGAGCGTCAACACGGCGAGCCACGCGTTGTTGCGACTCTCGTCGGCCGTCGCGAAGCGGCGCCCGCCGAAGCGGTGCGCGAGCGAGTTGATGGTGCAAGTCGCGTGGAACAACACCACGGTCGACACCACGAAGCCCCAGACGACCAATTGCGCACCGTTCGTCGCGAGCCCCGGCGCCACGTGCGCCAGCGTCTCCCCGACCACGTAGAGCAGCACGGCGAGCGCGAGCGGCACCAGCGTGTCGAAGCGATCGAGGAAGCGCAGTTCGGGATAGCGCGCCAGATCCGGCACCAGCTCGACGTCGGTCGCGAAGTGCTTCTTCGACGTGATCCAACCGACGTGGCTCCACAGCAGTCCGTGTTCCTTCGGCGAATGCGGATCGTCCGGACCGTCGGCACAGCGGTGGTGCCGGCGGTGGTGCGCCGCCCACCACAACGGCCCACGCTGCACCGCCGACGCTCCGAGCAGTGCGAACACGAACTGCCACGCGCGCGACGTCTTGAACGACCGGTGCGAGAAGTAGCGGTGGTAGAAGCCGGTGATCGCGAACATGCGCACGGCGTACAGCGCGCCGCAGACCCACAGCGCGGTGGCGCTGACTCCGGTCCACAGCGCGAGCAGACACGCGAGGTGCAAGAACAGGAACGGCAGCGTGCGCAGCCAGTCGACGCGCGCTTCCGCGCCCGCCGCCGGGGGATCGACGGTCGTGTCGAACCAACGCAGGATCGCTGCTTTCGCCGACGAAACGAACGAAGTCATCGTGCGACGCTCTTGCGGAAGCGGTAATGCGCGACGCCCCATTCGGCGCCGCCTTCGAACGCGAACAGCTCCGCGCACGCCATGAAGAAGATGCGCCACCGCCGCAACCACGTTCGCGCGCGTCCCGCGCCATGAACCGCGGTGAGCGTCGCGAGGACCGATTCGCGCGCGGCGTCGGTGCGCTCGAGCCAGGCCTCCGCCGTCCGCGCGTAGTGCGTCCCGTCTTCCCACCACCGCTCGTCCAACGCCAGGTGTTCGTCGAAGCGCGGCAACAAGTCGTACGAGGGCATCTGGCCACCGGTGAAGAAGTGGCGACCCATCCAGTTCGACGTCCCCGAGGTCTCGAACGGATACGCGAAGCGGCGATGCGCGAAGACATGCACGAACAGTCGGCCGTCGTCGTGCAGCCACGTCGACACGCGGCGCAACAGGTCGCGGTAGTTGCGCATGTGCTCGAACATCTCGACGGACACGATGCGGTCGAACCGGGCACCCGGATCGAATGAGTTCATGTCCTGCGTGCGGATCTCGACGTTGCGCAATCCGCGTGCGCGCGCCCAACGCTCGATGAACGCGCGTTGCGAACTCGAGTTCGAGACGCCGACGATCCGCGCGTTCGGGTAGTGCTCCGCCATCCACAGCGTCAGCGAGCCCCACCCGCAACCGAGTTCGAGGATCGACTGCCCGTCGGCGAGTTGCGCGCGCGCGCAGGACCGCGCGAGCATCGCGTCCTCGGCCGCACCCAGATCGGTGACTCCGGGGCCGAACCAGGCGGAGCTGTACTTCAGCCGCGGCCCGAGCACGAGTTCGAAGAACTCGGCCGGCACTTCGTAGTGCTGATCGTTCGCGGCCTTGGTCTCGACCGCGATCGGACCACTCGAACATTCCTTCACCCACGCGTCGAAGCGCGCTGCGGCCTCGCGTTCGGACGCGCCGGCCTCTTCGCGCAGGCGCTGCCGCAACAATCGTCGGATCGCCGCGCGGATCAAGCGGTCCGGAACGAGTCCGCGATCGAGAAGAGCATCCATGGGGGCCATCCTTCGAGAGATCAGTTCGTTCGAGATTCGGTGCGCGACGAGCGCGGCAGCCACGGCACGAATGCCGACACTTCGCGCTGGTAGCGGCGGTAGTCGTCGCCGCGCGACCGCAGCGCCTGGGCTTCGGTCGGGGGAATCCCCGTGACCGCGAGCATGAAGTACGTCATCGCCGCGGCCGGCAGCCACGCGAGCCACGAGCCCGGCGCGCCCCACGCCCACGCGCAGTAGGCGAGCCAGTGCAGCCATTCGAAGAAGTAGTTCGGATGCCGGCTATACGCCCACAGCCCGGAGCGGCACGTCCGCCCCCGATGTTCCGGCTGGGTGCGGAAGCGCGCGAGTTGCGCGTCGGCAACGGCAGACCCCACGACCGAGCTCGCGAACAGTGCCAGCGCGACGAGGTCCTGCGCCGAACCGAATGACTCGGGCCGGCGCGCGACCAGCGCGGGGCCGAGCGCGAGGCCGGCGACCAGCAGTGCTTGGACCTGGAAGAACGCGAAGAACTTCGGCTCGGCCCCGGCGCCCCACTGCTCGCGCAAGATCGCGTAGCGCCCGTCCTCGTGCCCGCGCAGCACGCGCGTCGACGCGAGATGGATGCCGAGGCGAGCTCCCCATGCGGCACACAAGCCGCCGAGGATCCAGCGCCGAGTCGCGTCACCGTCGAATGCGATCGCCGCCGCGACGCCCGCCGCGCCGAAGCCGAACGCGAAGGTCACGTCGACGACCCCGGCGTCGCGGAAGCGGCGCGCCACGGCGTAGGCGCACAGCATCAGCACGGCGAGCACGGCCCAGGTCGAGCCGAGGAACACGGGCAGGCTGGTCATCGGGAGCCAGTCATCAAAACGTTCAAAACGTTCACAGTCAGGAACTCTATCGGGCGGGCCGACTTGCGCCAGCCGTAAGGTCGAATTTTGGCGCTGGCGGGCCGTTCCATTTGGCCTCGTCGCAACGGCGAACACGTACGGAGCGAGCCCTACTCTTGGATGCACCGCACGATGCGACGGAGTGACACGCGCGCCGGCGACCGCCGGTCCGGCGGCTGCCGCGGCGATGTCTCCCCGTTAGACTCTCGCCCCCATCCCCCGTCCTCCGTCTGGGCTCTCCATGCCGCACCGCCGCAGCTTCCGCATTCTCGTCGCCGCGTTCCTGCTCGCTGGACTCGCGCCGCTCTCGCCCGCGGGCGAGTTGATCTCGATCGTCGGTCCACTGCCCCCGGGCGGCACCGCGCGCTTGGCGAAGTCGGTCGCGTTCTACGGCGACTACGGCACGATCGCGGTGGCGGAGGGCGATGTCGCGGCCGTGACCGAACTCGTCGGTCTGGGGTACGACGCGCGCGCGCACGGGGCGTGGCCGGAGCACGCCGACGTGCTCGTCGCCTTGCTCGATCACGTGCCGGAATCGGCTCGAGTCGAGCGCCGCACTGCCGTCCAGGCGTTGATCGTCGTCCCGCGCGATGCGGAGCCGAGCGTCGCGCACCGTTGTGCGCACGAAGCGCAACCGGTCACGCGTTCCGCGTTCGTCCCGTCGCGTGGGTTCGTCGACCCGCGAGGCAACGCGCCCGGCGCACTCGCCGCGATCACGCCCGACGCGCGCATCTCCGCGTTGGTCGCGCAAGTGTCGACCGCCAATCTGCAAGCCACCGTGAACCAGTTGGCGAGCTACGGCACGCGCCGCGCCGATTCACAGGGCATTCAGAACGCGAAGACTTGGCTGATCCAGCAGCTCCAAGCCATCCCGGGCCTGACCGTCACGACCGCGCAATTCAACGCGTCGTACGCCCCCAACATCGTGGTGACGAAAACCGGCCTGGTGCATCCCGAACGCATCGTCGTCCTCGGCGCGCACTACGACTCGATCAACTTGTCGGGCGCGGCGGCCAGCGCACCCGGCGCCGACGACAACGCCTCGGGCTCGGCGGGCATCCTCGAGAGCGCGCGGCTGCTGGCACAGGTCGACTTCGAAGCGACGATCCGCCTGGTGCTGTTCTCCGCCGAGGAACTCGGCTTGCTCGGTTCGGCGGCGGATGCCGTCGGCCTGAACACGGCGGGCGCCGACGTCATCGGCATGCTGAACATGGACATGATCGCGCACCGCAACAGCGGCGATGCGGTGGACCTCGACTTCGCGACCAACAACACCGACGCGGCGCTGACGCAGTTCTGCCGCGACGTGACCGCCGCCTACGTCCCGACGCTGCCGACCGTGACCGGCGTGCTGACGGCCGGGACCTCCGACCATCAGAGCTATCAGTCGAACGGCATCCCGGCGGCGTTCTTGTTCGAAGACCTGACCGGCTATTCGACGGTGATCCACACGGCGAACGACACGGTCAGCGGCAGTGCCAACGACTTCACGCTGGCCACGAAGATCACCCAGGCATTCATCGCATCGGCCGCCACGATGGCAGGGCCGGTCGACCTCGTCCTTGCGCACAGCGGGCTACCGAATACGACGGACGCCGGCGGACCGTATCCGCTGAGCCTGCAGGTGACGTCGCTGACGAGCGCGGCTCCCGCGACGTGCTCGGTGACGTGGCGCGTCGACGGCGGTCCGTGGCAGGCCGCGAACATGTTCGCGTCCGGAACACCGGGGCAATTCGTCGGCTCATTGCCCGGCGTCGCGCAGGGCAAGGTCGAGTATTGGCTGCTCGCGACCGACGACCTCGGTCGGTCGCAATGGCTGCCCGACGCGATCTCGCCCGGCGGAGCGACCTTCGCGTTCTTCGTCGGCGCCGCGTCGCCGCTGTTCACGGATGGCTTCGAAGCCGCCGGCGAGAACGGTTGGACGAGCGGCCAAGTCGCGGTGCAAAACGACTGGCAGAAGGGCACACCGCAGGGCAAGGGCGGTTTCGACCCCGCGAGCGCTGGCGCCGGAACGAGCGCGCGCGGCAATGACCTCGGCATCGGCAACTTCAACGGCAACTACGCGTCGAACGCGTCGAACTGGCTCGAGTCGCCGGCGATCGACGCGACGGGCGCGACGGGCCTGCGCTTGCGGTTCCTGCGCCAGTTGAGCGTCGAGGACGGGCTCTACGACCAAGCGGCCATCCGCGTCAACGGCGCGCTGGTCTGGCAGAACCCCGCCACGCAAGGCGGCACGTCGAACCTGATCGACACGGCTTGGACCGCGCAGGACATCGACGTGTCCGCGCTCGCGGACGGCCAGCCCGCCGTGAAGATCCGCTTCGAACTGAAGGCCGACGGCGGCTTGGAGTTCGGCGGCTGGACGATCGACGACGTGGCGCTGATGTCGGTGCAGCCGGGTGTGCGCGCGCCGCTGGTCGCGTCCGCCCGCTACGTTTCCGCGAGCCTCGGCTCGTCGACGCCCTTCGACATCGACCTCGGGCCGGCGTTCGCGGGTCGGACGGTCGTGCTGGCGCTGTCGGCGACTCCCGGGTCGCCGGGCACGGTCTTGAGCGGCGTCCCGCTGCCGATCCAGTTCGACGCGGTGACGAACCTCGGGTTCGCGCTGTTGAACTCGCCCGCGTTCGCGAACTTCGCCCAGACGTTGAGCGGGATCGGCACGTCCGTCGCGCCGCCGACGCTGAACCTGCCGCCGCTCGCGCTGCCGGCGCTCACCGGCTTCTCGCTGCATTTGTGTGCGTTCACACTCGCGCCCACCGATGTCGCGACGAACGCGGTCACGCTGACGTTCGTTCCGTAAGGGAGCGCGGATCGATCCGATGGATCCACGTTCTCGGCCTCATCCGAGCAGCGTCTAGCCCGCGGTCTCCATGCGCGAATGACGAGATCGTCACCGAACGACGCGTTCGTTCCTCATGAACGCTTCATCGACGCAGCTTGTCGTAATGCCCCATGCGCATCTCGCCCGGCTTCGTGTTCGGTCTCGCCCTCGTCGTCTTGTTGCCCACGATCGCTCGACGTGATCTGTGGGCGCCCGACGAACCGCGTCACGCCGAGGTCGCTCGCACGATGCTGGCGACGTCGGAATGGCTCGTCCCGCACCTGAACGGAGCGATCTACCCCGACAAGCCCGCCCCGCCGTTCTGGTTGATCGCCGCGTCGATGCGCTTGCTCGGCGTCCACGACTGGGCCGCCCGCGTGCCGACGGTCATCGCCGCGGCGGCGATCCTGGCGATGCTCGTATCGATCGCGTCCCACCTCGCGATCGAGCGCGTCGCACTGCTCGCCGTGCTCGTCCTCGCCACGGCGTTCCGCACGGCATGGGCGTTCCAGCGCGTCAGTCTCGACGTGATGATGACCACATTCGTTTGCGCCGCGATGCTCGCCTGGCTGCGTCAATGGAAGGGGCGCGGGAAGTCGGCCACGAACGGCGCGCTCTACTTCGGTGCGATCGCGCTCGGCGCGTCGATCAAAGGGCCGCTGGCTCTGCTCGTCCCGCTGTTCGCCGCGCTCGGACACGCCTACGCGACGCGCAGCCTGCGCCGGTTCACGAGCCCAGCGTTCCTCGGCGTGGGCATCCTCACGCTCCTCGCCGTCGTCGGTTCCTGGGCGATCCCCGTGTGGCTGCGCACGGACGCCGCGTACCGCTACGAGCTGTTCTTCAAACAGAGCGCGGGGCGCATCACGCAGGCGTGGAACCACGAAGCCCCGCCTTGGTACTACCTCGTCGACCTACCGGCGGAGTTCATGCCGTGGACGCCGTTGTTGCTCGTCGCCATCGTCGCGATCGCGCGTCTGCGACCGACTTCGTCGCGGGACGCCTGGACGTTCCTCGGCGCGTGGACGTTGCCGGCCTTCGTGTTCCTGTCGATCGTCGAGAGCAAGCGCGGCAACTACTTGATCCCGTTGTTCCCCGGACTCGCGCTGATGACCGCGCTCGGACTCGACGTCTTGGTTCAAGCCGGCGGCGCGTGGCTGAAGTCGACTCGCATCGCCATCGCCGGCGGGCTCACGTCGATCGTGCTCGCGGGAGTCGCTCTCGCCGTCGGCCCGTTCGTGCCGACGCTGCGCGAGCGCGGCATCGACGTGCCGTGGGTCGTCGCGATGCTCGGACCACTCGTGGCCGCGGTCACGTGCCTTGCCGGCTTCGCGGCGCTGCGCGGCGGTCGCCTCGAACGCGCGACGCACGTCCTCGGATTCGGCGCCGTCCTGACCGTGGTCGTCGTCGCGGTCGGGGTGTTGCCGGCGGTCGACGCGGCGAAGTCCGCCCGTTCGATCGCGCAGTCGTTGCGCGACGAACTTCCAGCGGGCGCGTACGTCCCCCTGCTCGACGTCCGCGCCGAAGAGATGCGCTTCTATTCCGGGCTCGACTGCCGCGAGTCGGACTCCAAGGAAGCCTTCGCGCACGCGCTACAGGACCCGAACGTGCGACTCGCAGTCGCCGAAGCCAAGGCGCTGTCGAAGCTGCGCAAGAAGGGCCTGCTGCCGGATACCGTCGTCGAGCGTCCCGCGCGGGCCGTGGGAGGCACCGATGCCGTGGTCGTCCTCGAGCGGGTCGACGGGACACGAAGTCGCACCGGATCGAGCCCCAAATGAGCGAGGCGTCATTGGAACCGGCGCAGGCGAACCGCTTGAATGCCGCGATCTGAACGAGTCCGGGACGGAAGCCAAAACCAGTCCATGCAGCCGACCGAGCAGTCCGCGATCGAGTACTCGATCATCTTGCCGTGCTTCAACGAGGAGGGCGCTTTGCCGCCGCTCGTGGCCGAAGTCGACGGCGTGTTCCGCGCGCTCGGCAAGCCGTTCGAGGTCGTCGTCGTCGACGATTGCAGTACCGATGGCACCGCCCGCGTCGCCGGCGAGCTCTCCCGGCAGAATCCCGCCGTTCGACTGGTGCGCCACCTGCGCAACTGCGGGCAGAGCGCCGCGGTCGCGACCGGGTTCCGCGCCGCCCGCGGCCGCGTGCTGGTGACGCTCGATGCGGATGGCCAGAACGATCCACACGATCTGCCGCGCTTGATCGAACGGCTGACCGACGTCGACGTCGTGATCGGCGTCCGCGCTCGGCGGCACGATTCGTGGGTGCGCAAAGTGTCGTCGCGGATCGGCAACGGCTTCCGCAATCTCGTGACCGGCGACCAAGTCCGCGACGCCGGCTGCGCGTTGCGTGTGTTGACGAGCGACGTCGCGCGCGAACTGCCGGTGTTCAACGGGCTGCATCGCTTCCTGCCGACGCTCGCGCGTTATCAAGGCTTCGCCGTCGCCGAAGTCGAAGTCAACCACCGGCCACGCACCAGCGGTGTGTCCAAGTACGGCATCGGCAATCGCGCGTTCCGCGGCATCTACGACTGCTTCGCGATGCGCTGGTGGCGTGCGCGTGCCGTTCCCGCGCGACGGTTCGACGCGACCGCGGAGACGACGTCATGAGCGGCGTTCGTTCGCGCAGCGCTCCACTCGACACCGCCCACGTCGATGCGGCGGTCGAGAGCGCGCGCGTCGACAGCGCCGCCGACGAGCCGCGGGGAGACGCGTCCGCCACGGACGCTTCCGAACGCAACGAGTCCCGAGCGCTGTTCAAGGCGCTGGGACTGGTCGGCGTCATCGCGCTGTGCATCGTCGTGGTCGCGCTGACGCCGCTGAAGGAACTGCTCGAGCCGAATCTGCTGAAGGCGCACCATTGGGTCGAACGCTTCGGTGTCGTGCCGACAGCGATGGTGTTCACGCTCGTGTCGGCGATCGCGATCGCGATCGCGATCCCGCGCGTGCTGTTCGCGGCCGCCGCGGGCGTCCTGTTCGAGAACACCGCGCTCGCGCTGCTGATCGCGCAGATCGGCGTCGTGCTCGGGTGCTGGGTCAACTTCGCGTACGCGCGCGCGCTCGGCCGCGAGTTCGTGCGCGCGAAACTCGGAGTCCGCTTCCGTGGGCTCGGGCGCGTGCTCGAGTTCATCGATCGCCACGGCGTGACCGGCAACATCCTGATCCGCAGCCTGCCGGTCGGGAATTGCTTCGTGCTGAACCTGCTGATGGCCGTCAGTCCGGTGAGCCTCGGCGCATTCCTGATCGGAACCGCGGTCGGCACGATCCCCGGCTCGGTCGTCTACGTCCTGCTCGGCAACAGCGCCCATTCGCACGCGTCGATCAAGATCGGACTCAGCCTCGGCCTGATGGTCCTGTGGTGCGTGCCGTATTGGTTGTGGATGCGTCGCCGACGACGGAACGAGCGCTCCGCGGCCCGCTGACGCGAGCCGCGCGATCCGGCTAGATTTTTTTGGCTGACTTCGCCGGTTCGCGCATCTGGAATGACTACGGTCGAGTTCGCGGAAGCGGGCTCTCGCTGTCGCCGGGGCACCCGCTACCACTCCGAAGGATCGTCGCATGGCCCTGTCCGGTCTCTCGCGGTTCGCTCCGCTTCCGTTGCGCCTCGCCGCGGGCTCGATGCTCGCCATTCACGGCTACCGCAAGCTGTTCGAGGGCGGCGCACTGGCGAAATTCGTCGAGGACGTGAAGTCCTTCGACCTGCCGCTGCCGTCCGGCGTCACACCGGAATTGATGGCGCAGATCGCGGCGTGGGGTGAATTCGTCGGCGGCGCGCTGCTCGTGATCGGTTTCGCGACGCGATTGGCGGCGTTCGTGAACGCCGGCACGATGGTCGTCGCGATCTGGAAGGCTCATCTCGACATGAGCGACTTCTGGAACAGCGTCAAGGCGAACTTCGACGGCGAACACAGCTACATGCCGGCGATGCTGGTACTGACCTCGTGTTTGTCCCTCGTGCTGATGGGCGCCGGTGCGCTGTCGTTCGACTCGATGCTGTCGAACCGATCGTCGTCCCCTCCGGCCGCGCCGCCTGCCGCCTGACAGCCCGTTGAACGCGTTTCGATCAGCGCTTGCGCGGCAACGCGCGATGCGTCGGTGGCGCGTTCCATGGGTCTTCGGGCCACGGATGGCGCGGATAGCGGCGCGCGAGCTCCTTGCGCTCCTTCGGGTACAGCGTCGTCCAGAAGTTCTCCAGGTCCGACGTGATCTGGATCGAGCGTTGGTTCGGCAACACGAGGTCCGCCGCCACCGCGAGCCGCCCGTCGCAAATGCGCGGCGATGTGCGCTGCCCGAAGAACTCCTGGATCTTGCCGACGACGAGTGGTGCCTGGCCAGGGCGAAATTGCAGCGGCGCGATGCGTCCGGAGGGCAATCGCAACGCGTCGGGCACCAACCGATCGAGCAGCGCCGCGCCCGGCCCAAGTCGCGCGCGCAACAGATCGACGAGGGGTTGACGCTTCAAGTCGTCGAGATGCGTGACGTTCGCGCACGCCTCTTCGACGACCGCGGCGAACGCGGCATCGTCGAGCGCGGGGATCGGCGCGTCCGGCATCGTGGCCTTGGCCAGGGCCACGCGATCGAGCAGCCGCGCCACGGCGTCGGTCCGCAGTTCCGCGAGCATGCGCGGATGCAGCGCGGCCTTCTTCAATTGGTCGCCCGCGACCGTCGGATCGAGGTTCGCGGTCTTGCGCTCTTCGACGATCAGTTCGAGGAAGCGCGTGCGCACGAAGCCTTCGACCTTGCCCTTCGCTTCGTTCCACTCGCCTTCGGTCGCTTGCGTCAGCGCGTGCGGGAACAGCTCGCGCAACCACTCCGGAGCGATCTCGGACAGCACGCGCGCCTTCACGCCGCCCTTCATCTCGACCACGTCGAGCACGACGAACCACTCGGCGTCCTTGACCGCGCTCTCCTCGCCGATCTGCACTTCGAAGCCGCGTGCCATCACGGCGGACTTGCCGCCCTTGCCGCGCCGTCGCGCCACGCGATCGGGGAAGCCCGCGAGCACGCAGCGCAGCAGATCGTCGTCGGTCGCCTTCTTCGAGCCCGCGGCACGCGGCAACAGGCGCTCGAGTTGCGTCGCCTCGCGCTCGATCGCCGCGAGCTTGCGACCATCGAGGTCGCGACTGCGCGCGTGCACGGCGTCGGCGAGGCGGAACAAGTCCGAGCGGCCCGCGACCGCGCCGCCGCGCAGCACGGGCGGAGCTTCGCACAACGCCGCGAGCAACGCGCCGTCGCGCCCCGCGCCGCAGCGCGACGCCTCGATCAGCATGCGCGCCGTGCGCGGATGGACCGGGAAGCGCAACAGCTCGCGACCAAGCGGCGTGATCGCGCCGTCGGCATCGGTGGCTTCGAGCAACCGCAGCAGTCGCTCGGCGCCGCGCAGTCGTTCCTCGGGCGGCGCCGTGATCCACGGGAACGCGCGCGCGTCGCGAATGCCCCACGCCTTCAGCTGCAGCAACGGCTCGCACAGATCGACGCGCAGGATCTCGGGTTCGAGTCGCGGCGCCATCTCGCGGTATTCGCCGGCCGTGTACGTGCGCAAGCAACGACCGGGCGCCACGCGTCCCGCGCGACCCGCGCGTTGTTCGGCCGAGGCGCGCGAGATCTTCTCGAGCAACAACTGATCGACGCCGGTGCGCGGATCGTGGCGCAGCACGCGCGCGACGCCGGTGTCGACCACGGTCGTGATGCCGTCCAACGTCAGCGAGGTCTCGGCGACGTTCGTGGCCAGCACGATGCGCGGTCGCGGACCGCGCTTCACGGCGAGCTCTTGCTGCTCTACCGGCAATTCGGCGTAGAGCGGTCGCACGTCGATGCCGAGTGCATCGGTGACCGGGCGCAATTCGTCGGCGCAGCGCACGATCTCGCCGACGCCGGGCAGGAACACGAGCATGTCGCCGTCCGGCGCGCCACCGCTGCGGTCCAGATCCTTCAGCACCGCCTTCGCGGCGCGCTGTGCCGCATGCAATTCGACGCGCGCGTCGTCGTGCTCGATCGCGACGGGGAACGAGCGGCCTTCGGTGCGCACCACGCTGGCGCCGAGTTCGACCGCCAACGCTTCGGTATCCAGCGTCGCGGACATCACCACGACGCGCAGATCGGGCCGCAGCGCGCTCTGGATCTCGCGCACGAGCCCAAGCCCGAGGTCCGCGTTCAGGCTGCGCTCGTGGAATTCGTCGAACACGACGACCGACACACCGTCCAGCGCTTCGTCCTCGAGCAGGCGGCGCGTCAGCAGTCCTTCGGTCACGAACCAGACCTTCGTCGCCGCGCTCCCCTGGCGTTCGAACCGCACCTGGTACCCCACGCGTTGACCGAGCGGCTCGCCGAGCTCGAACGCCACGCGCCGTGCGGCCAATCGAGCCGCGATGCGCCGCGGCTCGAGCACGACCACTCCGCCGCCGCCCTGCAACCCGGCCTCGAGCAAGGCCGGCGGCACACGCGTAGTCTTGCCGGAACCGGTCGGAGCTTCGAGCACCACGTCGCGTCCCGCACGCAGATGCGCGACGAGTTCGCGAAGGACGGCGTCGACGGGGAGTGAGGGGCGCGCGGGCATCGCGACAGACTACGCGCGGCGCCCCGTCGACGCAGGTAAGCGCACGCGGAGAGACCCGAAGTTCGAGGAGGTGCGACCGAGGATGAGACGTCGTGGACCTCGGATCGACGGCGAGAGGGGTGATCGGTGACCGAACGGGTGCGACCGAGGGTGAGACGCGGTGATCTGGGGTCGAGGGCGAGAGTGACGATCGGTGACCGGTGAGCGATCACCGAGACCCGGTGACCGACGGCGCGCTGCGCGCCGACCGGCCGCGCGGCGCGGACCGTGTTCGCTCGCTTTGCTCGCGATCGTGCTCCGCACGACCGGCAGGAGAGCGCGCCAGGTCTGGTTGGGATGCAAGAGGTGCGCGCTCTCGGGTACCGATCACCGGGACCCGAGAACCGAAGAGGGGTGCCCGGTGACCGAGACCCGGACAGGATTGCCGGCGGCAGTTTCGTCCGGGTACCCGGACAGGATTGCCGGCGGCTATTTCGTCCGGGTAGCCGGACAAGATTGCCGCCGGCTACTTCGTTCGGGCTACACCATGACGGCCCAACGACTTGCGCGATCGCGTCCAAACGGCGGACGCGCCACACCTCAGCAGAGCTATGGCGCGGAGCGACCCTTCCTCGGTTTCAGGCCGCACGCTCGCGGTTCAAAACCACTCCGTCGCCAAGGGACGTCGTGACCGGCTCTCGCAGCGGCGGCCCACTCGTCCGCCGCAGCTGTGGCGATCCGCTGTACGACTCTCGTGAGTATGTGACCTTGCGTTAGATCCACAGGG
>JBPOIU010000130.1:0-8399 GCA_052034255.1 Planctomycetota bacterium
AGTTGGTACTGCGCGAACAGCGCCAACACGAACGCGCACGTGCCCGGCCATCCCGACGCGACCAGCTCGATCGTCGGCTCCGGCTCGGGCCAGCCGACGTTCTCGCGCTGCCAGCGTTCGAGCTGCAAGCGCGCCACGCGCTCGTCCCCGACGCGGACGCGTAGCGAGTGTCCGTCGCTCGTCGGGCGGATCTCGTGCTCGATGCCTACGGCCGTCAGGACGAGCGACCGAGCGCCGACTGCTTGCGCATCGGGCGATTGCAGGATCTCGATCCAATCCGGACGAGCGGGCTCGAACATGGCGAGCACGGTAGCACTCGAGGTCAGCCCCCGCAGCCAAGCGCGCCGCCGCTGGATCCCGCCCCACTCCAACCAACGCGCCAACGCGCGCCCAAGTGCTGGCCCGGGTGCTGGCCCGGGTGCTGGCCGGGCCTGACCCCTATCATCCGTCGCCTACGCCACGGCCTTCCCCTTGGAGCCTGCCATGCTTCGCGTCGCTGCCACGTCCACCGTGCTCCTCACGCTTTGTGCCTTTTCGACTCCATTCGCGCGAGCCGACGACGCGGCGAAAGCCCAGGACGGCTTCGCGCCGCTGTTCAACGGCACCGACTTGTCCGGTTGGGTCAACGTCAACTGCGGTCCCAGCACTTGGAGCGTGAAGGACTCGATGATCGTCTGCACCGGCCAGCCGACCGGTGTGCTGCGCACGGATCGCATGTACGAGAACTTCGTACTCGAGCTCGAGTACCGCCACCTGCAAGCCGGCGGCAACGCCGGGCTCTTCATCTGGTCCGACGCGATCACCGCGCGCGGCCAGCCGTTCACGCGCTCGATCGAAGTGCAGGTCATGGATGGCGTCGAGACCGCGAACTACACGAGTCACGGCGACATCTTCTCGATCCACGGCGCGCGCATGACGCCCGACCGCCCGCATCCCGGCGGCTGGGAGCGCTGCCTGCCGAGCGAGAAACGCGCGAAGCCCGCTCCAGAGTGGAATCACTACCGGCTCACGTGTGTGGACGGCTCGATCAAGCTCGAAGTGAACGGCAAAGAGGTCTCGGGCGGCCACTCGATCTCGCCGCGCAAGGGCTACATCTGCCTCGAGTCCGAAGGCTCCGAGGTCCACTTCCGCAATCTGAAGATCCACGAACTGCCGGGCACTCCGAACCTCGATCCGCAATTCGTCGCACTCGCCGACGAGGGTTTCGTCGCGCTGTTCAACGGCGAGAACCTCGACGGTTGGAAGGCCGATCCGACGAACGACGGCCATTGGACCGTCCAGGATTGGGTGCTCGACTACGACGGCAAGGGCACGCATCTGTGGAGCGCCGAGGAGTTCCGCGACTTCGAGCTGATCATCGACTGGCGCTTGCCCGGCCCGGCCAAGGCGAACGACGTGCCCGTGCTCGGCAAGGACGGCATGCAAGTCGTCGGTGACGACGGGAAGCCGAAGACGACGCGCATCGAAGACTTCGGCGACTCCGGCATCTACCTGCGCGGCAACGACAAATCGCAAGTGAACATCTGGAGCTGGCCGGCCGGTTCGGGCGAGGTCTACGGCTACCGCACGGATGCTTCGATGTCCGCCGAGGTCCGCGCGGGCTGCATGCCGAAGGAAGCCGCTGACCTGCCGCCGGGCCAATGGAACCGCTTCCACATCACGATGATCGGCGACCGCCTCACGGTGAAGCTGAACGGCCGCACGGTCATCGAGAACGCGCAGCTCCCCGGCGTGCCCGCACGCGGCCCGATCGCACTGCAGCACCACGGCGATCGGCTGCAGTTCGCCAATGTCTACGTGAAGCGGTTGAACTGACCGAACTGCGCTCGGAGTCGCGAACGACGCAGGCCGTGCGTCGAACCCTCGAACGAGGGCTCGACGCACGGCCTGCGCATTCGTCGATGCGATCGGGCGCCGGTTACGGCATCTGGACCGTGACTTGCGAGGTCGCGGCTGGCACGGCGGAACGTGTCGCGTAGATCGCGGAGACGAACACGCGCTGCCCGGACAGCGCCGGGCCGAAGTTCGTCACCGATGCGGCGTCGCCATTTGCGTCGAGTACGCCGCCGAGCGTGGGCCGCAGCGGCGGCGCGCGCATCGACAGCGTCAGCCACGGATCGAGCCCGAGCGGAACCGCCGGCGACGCATACGGCGGATCGAGCTTCACTCCGCCACGGCCGTTCAACGACAGCGCGACGAAGAACGGCAAACCCGCGCTCGTCGGCGCGTGGATCGAAATCGTCAGCATTCCCGATCCCGGCGTACCCGATGCGGACGCGCTGAGCGCAGCGGGAACGCTCAGCATGTCGAGCGGATTCGAGCCGACGACGACCTCGACACGGTTCGATGCTCCATCGCCGTCGAGGTCGGCGGAGGACGGCGCGAACTCGAGAAGCATGCGACCGGTGATGTCCCCTTGCGCGAGACCGGCGCCGACACCCGGGTATTTCCCGAGCGACTGACCGTGGCTGTCGAATCGCTCCGCGGCGAACTGGAAGATGGCCGGCGAGCCATCGATCCAGAAGCACCCGTCGGGCGCCTCCCAGACGTTGTAGATCGACATGGACGGCGACGGGAACCACGGCACGGGGAACGAACGCAGCACGGTGCCCGATCGGGACAGCGCAATCACCGAGTTCGTGACCGAGCTGTACGCGACGAGAGTGCGCGCACGCCCCGGCGACACCACCGTGATCGGCGCCGGCGCCGTCACGGGCGCGAGCGGCTGGAACGCGAGATCGAAGCGGTGAATCGTCGTCGTGCCGTTCGCGATCACCAGCGTGCCATCACCGGTCGCCTCGACGCGCGGCGTCGTGAACCCGGGCGACGCGAAGGGAAGCGGCACGGTCGTGACCGTGCCGTTCGCGTCGACGCGCGTCAAACTCGCGGCGTTGAAGATCTCCGTCAACCACAGCGCACCCGATGCGTCGACGACTTCGGAAGCCAATGCGATCCCGACTTGGATCGGTCCGACGACGACGGTGCCGGTTTCATCGACCCGCGTGAAGGGCTGCGCTCCGCCCACGTTCGCTCCGCGGACCCAGAGCGTGCCGTCGGGACAGCGCAGGATCGCTTGCGGATCGACGAACGGGAACGAGCTGACCTTACCCGCCGCCGTGACCACCGCGATCTCGTCGAGGGACGAGTCCGCGACGAACACCTTGCCACCGCCGGCCGGCGCGACCGCCGCGGCGTTGATCCCGGTGTAGAGGTGTTGGACTCCGTCCTGATCCACACGCATCAACTTGCCGGAACCGAACACTGTCGTCGGGTACCAGATCTCGCCCGCCTGCCGCGCACTCGCGGTCCCACCGAGCGCGAGCGTCGCACACACCAGAAATGAACGAACCAAGCGCGGATGCATGATGCGGGCCCCTTTCGTCGGGTCGAGTTCGAGCGCGGGATGCGCAGGCGGTCGAACGACGTGACGGATGATTCCGGATTCATGGCGAAACGGGAAGTCCGGATCGAACGATGCCGCGGCCGCCCCCCCCCCAGCCTCGTTGGAGCGCCGATTCGATCCAGGCGACCGCCGTCGTTGGAACCGCGGCGATGACAGGGAGTCGCGCGCGCTCTACCTTCCGCGCATGAGCCTCTCGACCCGCACCAGCTGGATCTTCGACCTCGACGGCACGCTGACGGTCGCCGCGCACGACTTCGACGAGATCGCGCGCATCCTCGGCGTCGAGCCCGGCACGCCGATCCTCGAGAACCTCCGCGCGATGGAGCCCGCGCGCGCGAAACCGCTGTGGGACAAGCTCCATGCGTGGGAGCTCGAAGTCGCCGCGCGCTCGCGACCGGCGCCCCACGCGCGTGAGCTGCTCGAAGACCTCGCCGCCCGGGGCCACTCGTTCGGCATCCTGACGCGCAATGCGTGGGAGAACGTCGACGTCACGTTGCGCGCCGCGGGCTTGCTCGAGTTCTTCCCGCGCGACGTCGTCGTCACGCGCGACGACGCCGCGTTCAAGCCGTCACCGGACGGCATCCATCGCTTGCTCGATCGCTTCGCCGCGAAGCCCGAGCACGGCGTGATGGTCGGCGACTTCATCTACGACTTGAAGGCCGGCAAGGCAGCGCGCGTACTCACCGTCCACTACGACGTCAGCGGCGCGTTCGAATGGAAGGACCACGCCGACTTGCACGTGCGCTGTCACAGCGAGTTGCGCGCGCGCCTCACGCCTTGACCGGCGCCACCAGCGCGAGCCGTTCGCGCGACGACACGACGACGCCGCCGGGCTTCTCGACGGTGATCGCGAACAAGTACGGAGTGTCGACTTTCAGCTTCGCGTCGATCGGAATCGTCACGGTTCCGCTGGCGTCGACGTCGAACACGCCGCCGTCGATCGGCGTCGCTTCGCTCTGCGCCTTGTCGAAGATCCACAGCTGGTATTGAGCCTGCTTCGGATCGTTCTTCGCGAGTCCCGTGAACGTCATGCGGCCGGACTGCGCCGCGTTCGACCAGCGCACCTCGCCGGAGACGCTCGCTCCCAACGGATCGGGTCCGGGCGACCATTGCGCGACGATCCAATCCGCGGGTTCCATCGCGGCGCCCGACGGCACGAGGCGCGGCCACCAGCCGACGACCGCGAGCACGATCGCCGCGGCCGCGAGCCACCACGCGACCTGCGAGCGCCGCGCGCCACGCTCGATGCGCAGGGACGGGGCGGCGGCGCGACCGGCCTCGCTCGCGACGTGCGCCTGCAAGCGCGCTCCGACGCGAGCCTTCACGTCCGCGGGCATGGGCTCGAGCCCGCGCGCCGCGAGCAACGCGTGCGTCGTCGCGCCGATGGCGCGCTCGAAATCGTCGAGCTCCGTGGAGGCGGCCGGAGTCGCGGCCAACAGGCGCTCGAGCTCGCTCGCTTCGTCGTGCGTCAGATCGCCGAGGGCGCGACCCGCGAGCAATTCCATGAGGCGATCCTCGGGGTCGCTGGCGTCGTGGGGATCGCGGCGCGGAGTGATCATGCATCCCCCTTGCGGGCGACGCTCGCCCCCGCGGTCGCGACGCGCGCGAGCGCATCGCGAATCTGCATCAGGCCGCGACGCGCGTGCGACTTCACCGTGCCGAGCGCGAGGCCGAGCTTCGACGCGATCTCGTCGTGCGTCAGTCCGACCCGCAACGCGAGGTCGAGCACGCGCCGTCGTTCACCGGGCAGTTCGCGCATCACGTCGAGCACGCGCGTCACGTCCTCGGTGCGATCCGCGGCCGCGACAGCTTCGGGCGCCGGCACGTCGTGCGCCTCGTCGAGGGCCTGCGGTTGCGGCCGGGCCGCGCGACGGCGGTAGCGATCGATGAGTTTGCGGCGCGCCACCATCGTGATGAAACTCGCTTCCGCGCCGACGCTCGGATCGAAGCGGTCGGCCTTCGTCCAAAGGTCGAGAAGGATGTCCTGAACCGCGTCCTCCGCATCGGCCGGGTCCGTGGCGAAGCGGCGCGCGATCGACCACAGCAGGCTGCCGTAGCGATCGAGCAGTTCCTGCGTGGCGCGCGGATCTCTGCGCGCGATGCGGGGAAGGACGGGATCGGGCACCTTTACTCCGGGGCGCGGGTTCGTGTCCGGGGTCGACTTTAGAGGTGTTCGCGCGGGGACGATGCTTGGATGCAGGAGAACGGGAATGGGCGCGGGATTGAACGGGATCGCGCGGGATCGCGCGGGAATGAACGGGATTGAACGGGAATGCGCGGGATTGAACGGGATTGAACGGGATTGCGCGGGATTGAACGGGAATGCGCGGGAATGAACGGGAATGCGCGGGATTGAACGGGATTGAACGGGATTGCGCGGGATTGCGCGGGATTGCGCGGGATTGCGCGGGATTGAACGGGATTGCGCGGGGCGCTTCGCTTTTCGTACCGCGAGCGGAGCTCGCTTGGCCTTTTTTTACTTGCATGGCGGGAGGAATGGGTGTGCCCGCCCCTGAGCACCGCTTCGGCCCGCTCGTCACGTCCAGCGGAAGACGCGGAGGGCGATCGTGAACGTGACTCCGCCCCACAGCGCTAGGACGCCGCATTGAGGGACTACTTCGGCGATGCTCTTTCCCTCTTGGACGATCGCTCGCAGGGCGTCGTTGCAGGCCGTGAGCGGGAGAGCTTCGATCCAAGGCTTCAGCCAGTCGGGGAAGTTGCGGCTCTCGAAGAACACCCCCGACACCAGGAACATCGGCAGCGTCGCGAGGTTGACCCAGCCGTTGCCCGTTTGCGGATTCTGCGCTCGCGACGCGCACAGCAGCCCGAGGCCCGCGAACGAAAGTCCGGCGAGGACGACGATCACGGTGAGGTCCACGATGCTGCCGCCGATGCGCGTCGAGAACAGCAACGCGCCGAGGCCGAGCAACACGCCAGTTTCGATCAACGACAACAGCACGCGGAACAGCACGAACGCGAGCAATAGGTCCGCCCGGTGCATCGGCGTCGCCGCCAGGCGCTTCAGCAGCTTCCGCGTGCGCATGAGGATCAGACCGAAGCCGACTCCCCACGCGCCGCCGTTCAACAGCGTCATGCCGACCAAACCCGGCATCAGGAAGTCGACGTAGCGTCGCGTCGGATGCGCGGCATCCACGGTTTCCGTGGCCTTCTCGCGGAACGCCAGCGACAGCACCACCGCGAGCATGATCGGGAACCCGAACGTCCAGAACACGACGCCTGGTTCGCGCCAGAACTCGCGGAAGCGGTCGGCGAGCAGGTTCACGAGCGGGCGATCGGAGCGCAGCTTCACGACGACTCCGAGTTCACGCCGGCGCGGCAGCGCGTTCGCGTCGCCACGCTGGCGACCGATCTCGCACCCACGCACACGCGGTCCCGCCAGCGGTCGCGCATCACTTCGCCGCCTGTCGCGTCACGATCGGCACGTAGCCGGCCTCCAGCCCCTTCGGCGGCTTCACGAGCAGCGCCGGATCCAAGTCCGCCAACGAGCCCACGGCGATCGGCGGCAAGTACTCTTTGTCCTTCGTCCATGACCGATGGATCAGCTCGACGCGGCGCTGCATCTCCTCGCGTTCGGCCGCCGTCAAGTCCGCGTGCTGCAGCGCCGGTTGATCGGCGAATCGATACCACGCGTAGGTCAGCACGCTGCCGTCGCCGAGTTCGACCTCGAACGGTCCGGCGACCGGGCCGGGCTTCTTCCACGCGCTCTGCGGATCGTCCGGCGTGACGTAGGGTTCGCGCTCGCCGCGCAGCTTGCCTCCGCGGCTCGGGAACTCGACGTCGGCCAGGCCCACGTCCCCGGGGACGTCTTTCGCGGCCACCGCGACCCAGCGGTCCTCGCCGTTCTTGCCCTTGTCCAATCGGTAGTACTCGGGCAGCGTGACGAGCGTCTTGCTCTTCGCGACGATGGCCTGCGACCAGCGGTATGCATACGTCGCCGCATCCAACGCGATCGGCGTCGCGTAGTTCCTCCACGCAAGCGGCACGCGGCGCGCATCGGACGTCAGGCCCGGGTCGATCTCCCATGTCGCGTCGCCGCCGCCCTCGAACTCGTGCTGCGCGGACGCGTCGACATCGATCGTTCCGGACACCGCGGCCCCGCCCTTGAACCACTCCCGGACGCGATCCCACAGTGCGGCCTTCGAGTACACGAGCATGCGGTGGATCAGCGGTGCGTCGCCGTTCTGGGCCGCCGGGAATTGCGTCGGCGCGATGCGTGCGTAGGCCACGCCGTTCGCGTCGACCGCCGTGTACGCCGGCACGTGCTGCGTCTCCATCTGCACGGCGCGATTGGGATCCGACGGGCGGGAGTCGAGGAAGATCCCGGCGAGGTCCGGTCGCTCGATCGTGGGCTTCGACCAGAAGTACGGTACGAAGAACGCGACTGGCCCCTTGAAGTTGCCCGTGTTCAGGAACAGCGTCCAGCTGTGGTCGCCGGTCGGCACGTCCTTGCCGGCCGTGGTCGTCTTCGGTTCGGTCAACGGGAGCGGCAAGTATCCATAGCCGAACAGCTCACCGGCCGTGCCTTGCTTCAAGTTCAGACCGTCCG
The DNA here is from genome assembly GCA_052034255.1 of Planctomycetota bacterium. Classification (GTDB taxonomy): domain Bacteria; phylum Planctomycetota; class B15-G4; order B15-G4; family JADJEK01; genus JADJEK01. Next base: position 7,971 of record JBPOIU010000130.1, read on the forward strand.
GTGGCCACAGCACCCACGGACTGAGTTGCGCGATCGCGTAGTGCCCGGCCGGCTCGTTCCAATCGCGGCCTTTGCCCGCGCCTGGTCCGTTCGCCCATTCGCTGAACTCGAGCGCGACGCCGCCCATGATGAACTTCGGCGTCTCGGTCGCGAACCGCGTGTCGCGCCACCAGCCGAGCCCGCCCTCGATGTCGGAATACGTATGCGGGCGCTCCTGCCCGTCACGCTGCGCGAACATCCACGTGCCGAACAGTCCGCTCTGGAAGTCTTGACCCGGGTAGTGCTTCAGCAGCGGCCACGCGGCGACGTACATCGAGAAGCCGGCGTTGAACGTCTCGGGCGCCTTCTCGTGCGGCACCAGCAGGTAGCCGGCCATCTCCGTCGCGCGCGGCGGGCGCCGCTTCGGGAACAGCAGCGCTTCGGCGAACG
>JBPOIU010000115.1:0-5082 GCA_052034255.1 Planctomycetota bacterium
CGTATCAGCGGATCGCCGCATCCGTGCGGAACGAGCGAGAGGCCGGGGGCCAGGGCCGGCTGTCGTGCCGGGCTCGGGGACCTATCTGGCGACGGAGTGGGCTGGAGCGCGCGGGCTCTTGAACCGAGGGAGGAGTTCGGCTCGCGCCTTTGGCGCTCCATCGCTTCGGTTGAAGGCGTCGGTACCCCGAAGATGACGGGGACGGAGGCGCCTCCGTCCCCGATGTGTCCCCCGTCTGTCCCTTTGCCCGCGGATCGCCGCATCCGTGCTACGCGACTAGAGGCCGGGGCCAGGGCCGGCTGACGTGCCGAGCTCTGGGACCTGTTCGGCGATGGAGTGGGCTGGAGCCTGGCTGCTTTTGAACCGAGGGAGAATTGCGGTTCGCGCCTTCCGGTGGTTGGGCTGGCTGATCGAAGGAGAGAGACGCTGGCTGTGGGATGGTGGTGGCACCTTTCCCTTGGGCTGCGAACCGCCTCGCATCTTGGTGGAGACGATGGCTACGCGCACTTGGCCGACGCTGCCAGCACCGCCTGGTACACCTCGAGATTGCCCTCGACCATGCGATCGAGCGTGAAGCCCTGTTCGACGTGCGCTCGGCCCGCTCGGCCGTACATCTCCGCCTGCTCGCGATCTTCGACGAGCTGGGCGATCGCGTTCGCCAGCGCCTCGTCGTTCTTCGGCGGAACGAGGAGGCCGGTCCGTTGATGGATGACGGCTTCCGGGATGCCGCCCGCGCTTGCGGCGACGACCGGCCGCTCGAGCCACAGGGCGTCGAGGATCGTCGTGTTCAAGCCTTCCATCAGTGACGGCGCGGCGAACACGTCGAGCGCTGCCAACCAGTCAGGCGCGTCTTCGCGGAAGCCCGGAAACGTGAATCGCTTCGTGAGGCCGTGCGTGGCGACTTGGCGTTCGAGGTCGGCTCGCAGTTCACCGGCTCCGACGAGCACGAACCGAACGTCGTCGCGGCGCTTCGCCAGCCGCGCGGCCGCGTCGACGAACACGTCGAAGCCCTTGTGCCACGCGAAATGGCCCACCGAACCGATCAACGGCGTCTCCGGCGACAGACCGAGTTCGCGCCGCGCTCGTTCGCGCTGGGCGCCGCGCAGGCGGTTCGGGTCGATGCCGCTGTGGACGACCGCGATGCGATCACGGCGGACACCGCCCGCCGCGAGGACGTCGCCGATCGCACGCGAGATCGCGATGAAGCGGTCCACACCGTGGCGGTACTTGAAGCGCCGGAACGGGGAGCCCGTGATCGGGAAGTCGACGCGTCGCGACACCACGCAGGGCTTGCGTGCGCGCCATGCCGCCAGCGCCGCCAGCGTGTGTGCGTGCGACGTGTGCGCGTGGACGAGATCGAACGCGTCTTGCTTCAGCAGGTGCGTGAGCACGCCGATCGCGCCGAGGTCGAACTCGCCCCGCATCGAGCGTTCGACGACGTCGATGCCCGCGTCCCTTGCGCGCGCCGCGCACGGCGAGCCCGGTTGCGCGACCATCGTCACGGCGTGACCACGTTGCCGCGAACCGCACATGAGGTTCTGCGCCTGTTGTTCACCGCCGCGCCACGTGCGTTCGGTGTCGACGTGAAGGATGCGGAGCGCGCGTTGCACGGGCGGGATGGTAGAAGAGTCCTCGTGTTTTCGGAGCGCGGGGAGCCGATTCCGGCGAAACCGGCCGCGCTCGCTTCGACGGGCCGTTGGCAGTCCTGGATGGCGGAGCCGGAACAACTCGAACGGTGGGCCGGCGCACGCGGCCCAGGCGCGCGCGGTCTCTCGCTCGAGGCGTCCTCGACGCTCGTGCGACAGCTCGGGCGCGATGCCATCGAGGCCTTGGCGCGCGGCGACGTCCGCGGCGAAGTGTTGAAAGAGAATCCGCGGCGACGCGTGATGCGCGTCGACACTCCTGCGGGCGCCGGGGTGGTGAAGCACTACGCTTCGGATCGCGGACTCGAGCGACTCAAAGTGCTGGCGTTCGGCAACCGCGCGCGCCGCGAGTGGGAGACCGCGCTGGCGCTGCGAGTCGCCGGCTTGCCCGTGCCGCAACCGTGGTTCCTCGCGGTCGGTCCGGTCGGAGCCGCGGCCGTGCGTGGCGGCGGCCCCGACGAGATCGGACTCGCCGACTTCGCGTCGAGCTTCGGCGCGGCGGCAATTCCGAATGCGCGGCCGCTCGGCGGTCACCTGGAAGATCTCGCCGCTTCCGGCGCGGCGAGCCCGAGCGCGGCGCTCGATGCGCTCGCGCCGACGCTTGGTGTGCTGGCGCGCATGCATGCGGCCGGGTTCCACCATCGTGACTTCCACGGCGGCAACGTGTTGCTGCGCGGCGGCGAGCCGCGTGACGTGGTCGTGATCGACCTGCATCGCGTGGATCGGGGTCGCGGAGTCGGTGTCGCCGCACGGGCCGAAGCTTTGGCGACGCTGTTGCACACGCTGCGTTTCGGGTTGGCGCAGGACCAGTTCGCCGCGGCGATCGACCTCTACGCCGACGCGGCGAACCTGTCCGCGGCACGCCCTCGCTTCGTGACCACCGTCCTCGCGCGCATCGCGCAGCGCGAGGCGGCACGCGTCGAGAGCCGCAGCAAGCGCTGCGTACGCGAGAGCAGCGAGTTCACCGCGGTGCATGCGGGGGGCTGTCGTGGTTGGCGGCGGCGCAACGTCGACGAGAGCGTGCTGTTCGCGGCGATCGCCCGCGCACGCGAGGCACTCGCGGCGGGCTCGCCTCACGTGCGCTCCATCGCGCGCCGGTCGTCGGTCGCGCTCGCCGCGGCCGGTGATGCGAGTTGGGCCGTGAAGGTCTACGACGGTGACGGCCGGCGGAAATCGCTGCGTGCGCGCTGGACCGAGGGCCGTGCCGGCGCCGCGTACCGCGCCGGGTTCGCGCTCGCGGTGCGCGCGGTGCCCGCGCCGCCGGTGGTGGCTTGGGTCAAGACGCCGGATCGTTCGGTCCTCGTGATGACCGCGTACGACGACGCGGTGACGCTGCTGCAGGCGTCGTTTCGCTGGCTCGCCGAACCGCGCGAGCGACGCGACGCGCTGCTGCGCGCGGGGGCCGACGCCGTCGCGGAGCTGCTGCGCTCGTTGTGGACCGCGCGCGTCCAAGTGCACGACCTCTCACCGAAGAACGTGCTGCTGCGCGCGCGCGACGGCGTCGTCCGCGCGTCGCTGTGCGATTTCGACGGGATTCGCTTCGGTCGCGCTCCGACGCTGGAGCGCCTGATCCGTGGGCTCGCGCAGGTGAACGACTGCGCTCCGGGGATTCCGGCGCGCGCGCGTCTGCGCGTGCTGTGCCAACTGAAGCGGAGTCTGCCGCTGCTGCGGCGCACTGGAGTCGCCGCCGCCATCTGGCGGACGACGCGCGACCGCGCGGAGAAGACGCTGCCGTGAACGTGCTGCACGCGTTCTCGAATTGGAAATGGACCGGTCCCGCCGAGCCCGCGGTGCGGCTCGCCGAGGCACTGCGCGAGCGTCACGACGTGACGTTCGCGTGCGGCCGCTGTCCGTACGACGATCTGGAGAACTTGGTCCAGAAGCACGCGATCGCGGCCGGTCTGCCGGTGCTGACGGATCTGCGCTTGCGCAAACACTTCGATCCGCTGAACGGTTGGCGCGATCTGCGGCGCCTGACGGCGATCCTCGGCGAACGGCGTTTCGACGTCGTCCACACGCATCTGCTGAACGACCACCTCATCGGCGGCGCCGCCGCACGCCGCGCGAAGACCGGCGCGATCGTGGTGCGGTCGCTGTACGGCGGTCGCGACGTGTCGCCGCCGCTGCGCACGCGCTTGGCGCTCTCGCGCTTCACCGATGGCGTGGTCGCGGCGTCGCAGGCCGCGTTCGACGCCGTGACGCGCACTGGCGCCGTCCCCGCGGAGCGCGTGTTCCTCGTGCCGGGCGCGGTCGACGTCCGAAGGTTCGCGCCGGAGCGACTGAGCGCATGGCGCGACGAAGCGCGCGCCGAGCTCGGGCTCGCTCCGCACCACGTCGTCGGCGGCATCGTGGCGCGCATCCAGCGCCATCGGAAGTTCGAGATGTTGATCGCGGCGTGCGCGCAGGCGATGGCGCGCGACGACCGCTTGCGCGTCGTGATCCTCGGGCGCGGCACGCATGCGGAGTCGCTGGTGCACGCGCCGCTGCGCGAGCTGGGGCTCGAGGATCGCGTGCTCGCGGTCGGTTACAAAGAAGGCAAGCAGTACCTGCGCACGCTCGCCGCGCTGGATTTCGGGTTCTTCCTGGTGCCCGGCAGCGACGGGTCGTGTCGCGCCGCGCGCGAGCTGCTGGCCTCGTCGCTGCCGTTGCTCGTGACGCGACGGGCACCCTTGCCGGAGATCGTCGGCGACGACGAGGCCGGGTTCGTGCTCGACGACGACCCCGCGGCGTTCGCGGCGGCGATGCTGTCGCTCGCGCGCGAACCGGAACGATTGGCGCGCTTGCGTCACGCGGCCCGCACGCGCGCGGAATCGCGGTTCTCGTTGCGCCATCAGGCGGACGAAGTGGCGTCGTGTTACGAGCGTCTGCGATCCCTCGGGCCGCGGAGGCGATGATGCGCGTGTTGGTCGCTGCACCGCACGCCGCTCTCGACGCTGCCGTGCGCGCGATCACGGCCGCGGCCAACGTGGCCGCGGCGGATTGCGTGCCCTTTGCCCACGATCGGAGTCGGGACCCGACGATCGAACTGCCGCACCACGCGTTCCTCTTGCGCCCCGACTGGGTCGTCCTGGTCGATCCGCGGCGCGAGGATCCGAACACGCTCGACGCGGTGCGGTGCTTCGGGGCGCGCGTCCTGCTCGTGTTCGATCACGAACTCGGAAGCGGCGAGAGCGCGGCTTCCGCGCGGCGGCGCTGGCTCGCGCACGCGGCGGACACGGTGGTCGCATTCGGTTCCCGCGCGGCGGCTGGCGCGACGGATCGCGGCGGTCGCGCGGCGCGCGTGGCGGGGGACGCGTGGGGCTCGACCGCGGTGGTCGCCGCGTTCGCGGCGGTGCTGAAGGCGACGCCGTAGTCTCGCGCTCTGATCGACTCCGTCCGAGAATCGTCGCTGGACGCGACGACTCTCGGACGGAGTCGATCAGAGCGGGGCCGAAGACAG